>CAJUKJ010000009.1:14209-53632 GCA_910587365.1 uncultured Christensenellaceae bacterium
TTCGCAATACTTTGTTGCGTTCGGTTTTCCTCGGGTCGTTTACGCACAGTAAACTTCCCGTCGTAAAACTTTGCGCGCCTTGTCTTGCTTGTATCTCCGCAGTTTATAAATTTACTTTATATAGTTTAAACGGCGTATATACTTCGCAATACTTTGTTGCGTTCGGTTTTCCTCGGGTCGTTTACGCACAGTAAACTCCCCGTCGTAAAACTTCGCGCGCCTTGTCTTGCTTGTATTACCGCATTTTAAAAAATATACTTTATATAGTTTTTAAATTCGTCTGAATAAGTTCGCCGTGCTTTTGTGCCTTTTCGGCGACTTCGGGCGTAAGGGGAGTGCCTTTCCTTATAATTACCCTTCCGTTCTTTTTAACGTCACTCTTTAATACGCGCGCACTGCTTTTGACAATAACCGCATCTCCGCAGACCAAATCGCTTGCGGAGAATTTCTTTTTTCCGACGTGTGCGTATACAAGCTCGTTCCTTTCTGCGGTAAAGTCGGTTAAAATCCCCAAAAAGTTCCCCGTGCAGTCGTAAACGGGTTTGCCAAGGCGCAAATGCTCGCCTCTTATTTTGCTCTTTTCGTCCTTGAAAATAACCTTGTCCTTTATGCTTTTTACGTTTGCCGCGTCGATGACAAACTCTTTTTCGTCCTCGTCCGCACAGACAAGGCTTGCAAGCTTTGTGTCTTCAACGGTTGCGGAAACCACGTATCCGCGCTTTCCTGCCGTGCTTAAAACTTTTTTACCGAATAGTTGCGAAATTTTCATATCATCACCTCACGGTCTATAATATTTATTAAGTAAGTGTTAAAGTACAAATTAAATTGTACGATTTTGTCGATTATAACATTTATTCCGCCCCGTTATTTTAAACTTGACAGTTTGGGCGAATAGGTGTAAACTTTTATTAATTATGAAAAAAAGGTATGACGTAATAATCGCGGGTGCGGGCGTCGCAGGTCTTAACTGCGCGCTTCATTTGCCTAAAAGCAAAAGCGTACTCGTAATATGTAAAGGCACGCCCGACAAAAGCGACAGCTATCTTGCACAGGGCGGAATTTGCCGTTTACAGGGCGAAAGCGATTTTTCGGCTTTTTACGAGGACACTATGCGCGCAGGACATTGGGAGAATAACCCCGCTGCCGTCAAGTGTATGATACGCGGCTCGAAGGCGGTTATCGACGGGCTTATTGCAATAGGTGTTCAATTTGCCCGTAACGCCGACGGTACGCTTGCCGCCACGCGTGAGGGCGGTCATTCAAAAAACCGCATCTGCTTTCACGAGGACTGCACGGGCAAGGAAATTACGACCCGTCTTATGCAGCAGGTCGGCCTTTTAAAAAACGTTGAAATAGTTCCCGAAACTACTTTGCTCGACATTATAACGGACGGAGTGTGCTGTTACGGGATTGTGGCGCGCGACAATTCTTCGGGCGCGGTAACAAGTATACTTTCCGACTACACCGTGCTTGCAACCGGCGGTATAGGCGGCATTTTTGAAAAATCCACCAATTTCCGTATTCTGACGGGCGACGGGGTTGCCGTATGTTTAAAACACGGCGTTGCCGTTGATAACGTTAATTATATACAGATACACCCCACGACGCTTTATTCAAAAAAATCCGGCAGAAGCTTTCTTATTTCCGAATCGGTACGCGGCGAGGGGGCTTACCTGCTCGATAAAAATTTTAACCGCTTTACCGACGAGCTTCAACCGCGCGACGTGGTAACGGCGGAAATATTAAAGCAGATGGAAAAGGACGGTACCGACTTCGTCTGGCTGGATATGCGTAAGGTTCCCAAAGAGGAGGTTCGCACCCACTTCCCCACGATAGTCAAAAGGTGTGCGGAAGAGGGTATAGACGTATTCAAGGACTGTATACCCGTCGTTCCCGCACAGCACTATTTTATGGGCGGGGTAAGAAGCGGACTGAACGGCGAAACCTCGCTTTGCAGGCTTTACGCCGTCGGGGAAACGTGCTGTAACGGCGTCCACGGCGCGAACAGGCTTGCCTCGAACTCGCTTTTGGAAAGTCTGCTGTTTGCCGAACGCGCCGCATTATATATAGGCAGGAATTACGCGCCTGCGGACGAAGGGCAAGGCGGGCAGCTTTGCGCCAAGCTCGATTTAAAAGAATATGCGGACTATGAAAAATTGGTTTCGGAAAATAAAAGGTTATTGCAAAACGCTATAAAGGAGGCGGAAAATGTTAAACCCCGTAACGCTCGCGGTTAACGCGGACGAACTCATTAAACTTGCCTTAAAAGAGGATATAACCAGCGAGGACGTTTCAACCAACGCCGTTATGGGCGAAAGGGTTGAAGGTCGGGTACAGCTTATCTGCAAGCAGGACGGAATAATTTGCGGACTGCCCGTATTTGAACGGGTTTTTAAAATTTTAGACGCTTCTACGCAAATCGGTTTTTGCGTAAACGACGGGGACAAGGTTGCAAAGGGTCAGCTTCTTGCCGAAGTAAAGGGGGATATACGCGTTCTCTTATCCGGGGAGCGGACGGCTTTGAACTATTTGCAGCGAATGAGCGGCATTGCAACTTATACCTCGCAGCTTGTAAAGCTTTTGGAAGGGAGCAAGACTAAACTTCTCGATACGAGAAAGACGACCCCCAATATGCGCATATTTGAAAAGTACGCCGTAAAGGTCGGCGGCGGTGTAAACCACCGTTACAATCTTTCGGACGGGATACTGCTTAAAGACAACCATATCGGTGCGGCAGGAAGCGTTAAAAAGGCGGTACAGCTTGCAAAAAGCTACTCGCCCTTTGTCAGGAAGGTCGAAGTAGAGGTTGAAAATCTCGAAATGTGCCGCGAGGCGGTCGAGGCGGGCGCGGACATAATTATGCTTGACAATATGTCCCCCGAAGAGATGGCAAAGGCGGTAAAGCTTATAGACGGCAGGGCGTTGACCGAGTGCAGCGGAAATATAACAAAGGAAAATATCCAAAGCATTATAAGCACGGGCGTGGACTTCGTTTCAAGCGGCGCGCTTACCCATTCCGCGCCTATACTCGATTTATCGCTTAAAAATCTGAGTCCCTGCCGATAAGGTGGTTTATGGTTAAGCCTTTCGGTTGGTGTTTTATAGGTTGCGGTACGCTCGCAAAAAAGGTTGCCCGCCGCATAATAAAATCCGGCAGGCACAAAATAGTTTCCGTGTATTCGCGCAGCTTAGACAAGTGTGCCGTTTTTGCAAAAAAGTACGGCGCAACCGCTTACCGCAGTGCGGAAGAGGCTGTTAAAGCCGACGGCGTTGACGGGGTGTACGTAGTAACTCCCCACAACAGCCATTTTAAATATTCTATGTTGGCAATAGGGTTGAACAAGCCCGTGCTTTGCGAAAAGTCGTTCACTACCGACGCGGGACAGGCGAAGGAGTTAATAGAATTTGCAAAAAGCAAACAGGTCTATATTGCGGAAGCTATGTGGACGTGGTTTGCCCCAGTTGCAAACCAAGTAAAAAACTGGCTTGACGGCGGCGTGTTCGGCAAAATAAACAAGGTCGCAATAAAAAGCCGGTTGCCGCTATTCCTTTATGCAAAAAGGGTTACAGACCCCGCAGCGGCGGGCGGCGCGCTTTTGGATATGGGCGTTTATCCTTTAACGTATTTATACCGCCTGTTCGGTAAGCCCGATGACATTATTTGCAACGGCAAGGTTTCAAAGGGAATCGACTGGGAGGAATCGGTACGTATGCATTTCCCGTCGGGCGAAAGCTATACCGCTTGTGTTTCCATAAATAAATTCGGCAGTGAAAAGCTTGTAATAGAAGGGGATAAGGCAAAAATAAAACTCGGCTTTTTCCATAACGCAAACAGGGTAAAGCTTGTGCGCAAAAACGGAAAAAGCACGTCTTTTTCGGGCGACGGAAGCTATCTTAACGAGTTTGACGTTGTCGCTTTTGAAATACGCGCGGGGCTTACTGAAAGTAAATTCGTCCCGCACGAGGCGACTATTGCCGTAATGGAGATAATGGACGAGTGCAGAAAACAGATGAAGCTTGTCTATCCGTTTGAAAATAATTAAAAAAATTACCAAAAAGAGGACGATTGCCGTTCTCTTTTTATTTACGCAAATACTTGACATTTTTAATATATTAGTGATAGAATACAATTTGAAATAGTGTCCTTTAACGGGATTTAAACTAATACTTTAAGGAGAAACAGCCTATGAAAAGGAAATTTTTAACGGCAAGCGGCTTTATTGCGGCGTTGCTTTTAATATTACTTTCCTTATGTCTTGGTTTTGGTTTGTGGATGACCGTGCCGCGCACCGTGCATGCGGACGGCGATGAGCAAACCGAACCGACCGTAACAAAAAACGAATGGTTGTATACCGGCGTGACGGGTTGGGAATACAATTCGTTTGACGCGGACAAAAACGTTTTTATAGCCGTACCCAGATACGGCAACCAGGAAAAGGACGTCCAGTTTGCACTTTATAAATCGAAAACGGATGGGGATGAATTGCTGTATACGTTCAGAACAGACGCGGACGGTAAGGTTTCGGACGTTGATTTGAACGGTCTTTCCGCAGGCGATTATTACGTTATAGCAACGGTTACGCTTGATAATAGCTACGGCAACGTGGTTTCCGAATCTGCCAAAATACCTTTCAAGGTTTCCCCCGTTGAAAATAAATGGGTGGTTTCCCCCAGTCTTGTAAGCTGGAAATGGGGAAGCTTCGATGAAAGCATAAACGTAATTACCGCACAGGCTGAAATCGGCAATGCGGATATGTATTTCAGGATTTTTTATTTAAAAAACACCGCTTCGGACGGAGTGGCGTCAGGGGACGCTCAGCAATGGATTAAGTTTGCAGACGGTTCCAAAGAGTTTAAGCTTACGGGCGGGGTTATGCCGCAGTACGTCAAGGATACGCTTAAAAAGCTTGACGTCGGAACTTACTACCTCGTGTCTGACGTAAAAGGCTCTGCCGACGGTAATTACAGTGCGTTAAGCGACACTTCCCCCTTCAACGTAATTAAGGCGGAAAACGCTTTTACCAACCTTACCATAGAGCAGTGGACGTGGAGAGAGTACAATTATATAAATAATGTAATAAATGCGGACGTTGCCCACGGACGCTATGCGGTAGATGCGGAAAATACCGTTTACGATACAGACAAGTACGACACATTAAAAAATATAACTTATTCCGTATATTATGACGATAACGGAACTTACGGCATAATAGTCAACGAAACCCTCAGGAATTTTAAAGTAAACGTTTCCGACGGCAGGGTTGTGGGCGTTGAGGCAAGGGAAGCCCTTAAAGCCCTGAACGCGGGTAAATATTGGCTTGTTGCCCAAACAAACGACAAAGATAAAAACTATGCCGACGCAACTATGCAGATTCAGTTTTCCGTTGCAAAGCATTCAAATTACTGGACGGCAACGCCTTCCGTTTTGCAGTGGACGTGGGGCGAATACGACCCTAAGGTAAACGTTATAAGCGGTGCGGCAAGGTTTAACGATAGCGCGGTTGTAAACTACGGCGTATTCACAAGAGCGACCTGTATGACGGCGGATGCGATAATTGATTCGTTTACGCTCGGCAGTGACGGCTACGTCACGGAAGAGGTCGCAAAAACCCTTAAAAATCTTGGAGCGGGTACATATTACCTTAAAGGCTGGACGGCAGATAACAGCGTCAATTACAATAATTGCGATGGGGTTGTGCCTTTTACGGTGCAAAAAGCACGTAACGGTTGGATAGTTTCCCCCTACGTAATTTCATGGCAGTACGGGCAGTATAACAGAAATTTCAACGTTATTAAAGGCGAGGCAAGATACGACGCGGTTTGCAGTTTCTCGGTTTATACCGATGAAAAATGCACTGTCGCGGTTGAGTTTGCGCAGGAATACAACGGCAGCAATACCGTATTCGTACTTGACGAAGAGGGGCTTGTTCCCGCATATGTTTCAGAAAAGCTTGCGGAACTCGGCAAGGGAACTTATTATCTGGTTGCCTCGGTTGAAGGAACGGCTAATTATTACGGGGTAAACGACGGCGGGGACAGAGAGCCTGTTCCCTTCGAGGTAACCGCGCTTGAAAATTATTGGACGGAAGCCCCCGGGCTTATCGGTTGGAGCGAAGGGCATTTCAGTGCGTTCGATATAGACGATAACCTCAGCGGTATAGCGGCAAAGGGCGACGTAAGGTTTACCATTTTCGACGAAAAGGGTAATACGGTATTTATTATCCGTACCCAGAACGGAAGAATCAACAGCGTGCAAAGGGGCAACGGCGAAGCGGCAAAGGTTTCCGACTTAAATTCGCTTTCCGTCGGTTCTTATGAATTGCTGGCGGTGGTTGACGGCGACGATAACTATACGGGACTTACCTGTAACGCGCAGTTTGCGGTGTTTGAGGATTCCGTAGGTCTTACGGGCATAATCGTTGCGGTAATTACGTTTGCCATACTCGATATTGCTGCCGCAGGCGCGTGTATTGCTCTTTTAATCATAAGAAGAAGAAAGGTTGAAGAGAAACTGCGCAATATGATAAGAAAGGAACTGCACAGGAGGTAAAGTATGGTTAAGACGTTGTTGTTATCCGCAGCTTACAGTTGGTTTATCGGATTGCTCGTAATTATGCTGGTCATGGCGGTTTTATTTGTGGTAATAGCGTTGTTCGCGCTTAAACCCTACAAGCTCGAAGGCGAAGAGTACGACGGCGCGGCGGAAATGCAGAGGCTTCTTAACGAAAAGGAGGCCGAGCTTGCCGTAAAGCTTTTAAACGCGGACGGTGCGGACAAAATGGAGCTTGAATATAAGCTCCGCGAGGTCGCTACGGCAAAGCTTGTAGTCAAAGACATTATTTCCGACGTTGATGTCGCGGCTTCGCCCGATTTCGGGGTCGATTCCTCGCTTACCGAAGAAGAGGCGAAAGCCCTTGAAAACGGGGAGAAGGTTTCGATAGAGCAGACCTTCAATTCTGCCGAACCCGAAGGCGACGGACTTAAAAAGAGCTTTACCGCAAAGCTTATGCAGGCGGGCGACGATATCAAGGTTTGGTATTTCGAGCTTAAAAACTGCATACTTTGCTATGAAAAGACCAAAGAAATTATGCGTTGGAACAATGAAAAGTTCTACATCGGCAGAAGCAACGTTGCCGCACTGACTATGCGCGGAAAGCAGCTTTGCCTGTATCTTGCGGTCAAGGCGGAGGACTATGCGGACAAATATCCCGTCAAGGCTTCCACCTCCGATATGTATAACGCGGCTACGCCTTGCCTGTTCCGCATAAAGAACTATAAAAACGTGCAGCAGGCAAAGGAGCTTATTTCGCTTATGATGTCCGATTACGGAGTAATGTACGTCAGGACAAATCATTCCATCTATGCCCTACCCTATCAGGATGACGACGCACTCGTCGCAAAGGGGCTTGCAAAGAAAGAATAAGCGTTTTCAAATTTAATAAATACGCAAAAAAACGGCGCGTGCGCGCCGTTTTTTCAAATTTTTGCATAAATTTTCCAAATTAAATACTTTACATATTTTATAATTTATAGTATAATTGCGGATAGTAGAGAATAATTATACTGGATTAGTGTCTTTATTTACGAAAGGAGATGTTTATGGCAAGTTTATTTAAAAAACTTACTACGGTGTTTCTTGCGGTAACCGCTGCCTTATGTCTGGCAACGGGGATTTTGTTTACCGTGCAGAAGACGCCTGCGTTTGCAGAAGATGAAAAACAGACCGTGAATCTCGACGACGCAAAATATTTTAATTTAGTCGACGAGAATAAGACGTTTGCGGGTCTTTCCGACGCGGGTAAAGCGTATGCGGGAGAGAATAATATTATCGTTAAAATTCCCGACGGCGTAACTAAAATTGCGGAGGATACAAGTACAGGCACGCATATCGGAATACTTGAAAACTATTCAAGCGCGCTTGTAGAATTGGTTATTCCTTCAAGCGTGGTTGAAATAGGTAATTACGCTTTCTACGGCAGTTCTAACCTTGCAACGCTTGATACGTCAAATGCAACCGCGCTTAAAACGATAGGCGAACATTCATTCGACAGCGGCGCGACGGGTTCGGCTTATTCCGTATCGCTTAAATCAATTACCGTTCCCGAAAGCGTAACGGCTATCGGTAATAACGCCTTTGCTAACCGCACGGGACTTACCGAAATTAATTTCTATGCGACAAACTGTGCGGATTTCTCGGCAAACGCAGCTGAAAATCCTTTTTATAAGGCGGGCTATTCCGCAAACGTGGCGGTCGCGGTAAATATCGGCAGTAATTCAGCACAGGTTTTACAAATTCCCGCAAATATGTTCAAAAACGACAGCCAAAGGTCAAACGGGATTGCTGTCGTAAACTTTGTCAATGCAAATATTGCAGAAGGCAAGTTCGGCGTTGACGCGTTCAACGGTTGCAGACAGCTTACAATCGTCAATTTTGCAAGCAGCACGTTTAAAGAAATCGGCAACGGTGCTTTTAACGGTACTGCAATAGAAACAGCTACCATACCGTCGGGCGTTGAAAAAATCGGCGAAAGGGCGTTCCAGGGCAATACAACCCTTAAAGCAGTAACTTTCAATGAAGGTCTTAAAACGATTGGCAACAGTGCGTTCAACGGCTGTACTTCGCTCGGCAACGTTACTATACCTACAAGCGTTAACGAAATCGGTAACAGTGCTTTCCAGAACTGTAAAGCATTTACCGTAATTACCGTACCTACGGGTGTGAAAAGTCTTGGCGAAAACGCATTCTACGGTTGTTCTTCGGCAAAAACAATAAATTATTATGCAAAGAACGCAGAATTTGCAGATACGACAAGCCCCTTTGCGAACGGTGCCAATAACGTAACGTTAAATATAGGCAACAGCTCAAACGTGGTAAACGGACTTTCTTCGCATTTATTCCGTTCTACTAACGTTTCGACGGTTATACTCAATAACGTTAAAATTACCAGCGACGCCAAAGTGGCAAACAATATTTTTACTTCGTGTACTTCACTTAAAACGGTCAAGTTTGAAAACTGTCAATTAACTGCCATTGATTACGCCGCATTCTACGGCTGTACTTCGCTTACCTCGATAGATTTATCGGATACGGGCGTAAGCAAAATTTCAGAGCAGGCATTCTACGGCTGTACTTCGCTTACCGACGTTAAATTACCTTCTACGTTGACGGAAATCGAGGGGCAAGCATTTGAAAACTGCTCGGCAATATATAAGTTTACCGTTCCCTCAAACGTTACTTCGATAGGCGATAACGCCTTTACGGGTTGTATCAGACTTATCGAGGTCGAAAATCAATCTGGTCTTGATATAAAAACAAAAGCAGAAAACAACAATGTTGCGCAAACTGAACACGGCGGAGTTTCACAATATGCTTTAAACGTTTATAAAACGGGCGACGGCAATATACAGGCTCCCGACGCAAACGGTTACGTGTTCTACGATGACGGCGCAAAAGTATATCTTATAACATACGTTGGGGATGCAACCCGACTGACTTTACCTGCAAACTATAATGGCAACGCTTATGAAGTTTATAACAGGGCATTTATGAACAATGCCGAAATTACAAGCGTTGCGCTTGCTTCGGGTTCACAAATAAGCAAAATCGACAGCTATGCTTTCCTTGGCTGTACTACGCTTACCTCGGTTGATTTGACGGGCGGACCTTCGACTATGGGCGATTACGTTTTCCAGAACTGTACCGCACTTTCGCAGGTTAAGCTTCCCGCAAACCTTACAAATATCAGTATGTATACTTTCAGCGGTTGCGCAAGCATTTCCGCAATAAAAATTCCTTCAAACGTAGGTGCGATTTATCCTAACGCGTTTGAAAACTGTACTTCGCTTACGGAAGTGACATTTGCCGAAGACAGTAAGCTTAGCCGCATTGACGGCAGCGCGTTTGCAGGTTGCAGCAGACTTTCGGTAATAAAAATACCTGAAAAGGTTACGGCAATCCAAAGCTCGGCTTTCGCCGGTTGTACCAACCTTTTGACGGTTTATCTTCCTGAAACACTTACAAATATCGGTACGGCTGTTTTTCCTGCGTCAAGCGGACTTACGCTTATTGCACCCAGTAAAGAGGCATACGATACTTATATCGAAGTCAGCGAGCTTCGTTCTTACAGAAACAACCTTACATATAAAATTGCTATAAATCTCGTTTACGATTGCATTGAACATAGTGAAACGGGAGAGGGACATCATACCGAGTACAGACTGTTCTTCCGTAATTATAATTGGGTAGAGCAGGCGGACGGCTCCTGGTTGCCCAACGGCGGACTGCCTGTCCAGCACGGCTATGAACAATCTGTCTGGTATCAGGAAAATACGTATGTAAACAACGTTTTAAATGACGATTGGCTCAACAGACAGTTGCAGATCGGAGTTAAAGAGATTAATATTTACGCGCAATCGGTTGAAACCCCTACCGTTACCGCGAAGGAAAATCTTGAATACAGTTCGGACAAAAGACCCAACTGGCAGGATCTTGTTAAAGAGGAAATAGACACTGATTATTACAGTGTTGAAATTACCGGTTATCAAACTTACTATAACCGCGAAAACAAAGCCGTTCCCGAAAAATTGGAAGCAGGTTATTACACTGTAACCATTACCCTGGCAGAAGGTTACGGCATATGGTCAACGTCCTGTTCCATAACCGTTTGCGTCGAGCCTGTGGATAGGGAAGCAAGTATATACCTTGAATGGGTACAGCATCCTTCGGGCGCACAGCTTGGTAATTATGTCGGCGATGATATGGTAGCTACCACGCTTTATATTTACGATGAGGGAGGTAAGGAAGTTCCCTATCTTTCAAAGCAAGTAAAGGACGAAGAGGAAGTAGAACCTAAGAGAACGGTATCGGTTAAAGCTTCACACGTATCTTATACGGGCAATTATGTTACTATTGTTCTCAGCCACGACGGGCAGTACTTTACCGCTTCTGATTATTATACGGTCGTTAGCAGTTATACCGATAACTCTGAAAGGGCAAACGGCGTATACACTGCAACGGTAACGATAGCTGCAAACAACAATTACCGTTTCAATAACGAAACAATAGAAGAAAGAGGACTTAGGGTTACAAATATTGCAGGTACCAACAGGTATACTATAACCAAGGTTTGGTATATTGCGGTTGATAAAAGCAATGCACCCTTACTCGGCAATTCGGAATACAGAGATCAGAGTTGGACATACAACAAAGGTAATGCTCCCGTGGCACCCAGCCTTGTAAGCGGAAAAGAAGACGAGCTTATTACTTTCAGTCTGTACAGATATCCCGACACGACGAGGTCGTCGGACGTATTAAGCGGTATAATTGTAGATAACGCAAGATATTCCCGTTTCGGCTATTATGTCAACAATTCGATGCCCGCAGGCAGATATACTCTTACTATAAACGTTGAAGAATATATCAGCGACAGCGGCGAGTCGATGTCGGGCGGAACATACGAATATGAATTAAACGTCGGCTATGCGTTTAGGGAAGGCGTCGGTCTTTCGGGTACTTTACAGAATAACCAGTCTTTAACGCTTGCGCAGACTTATGCTTATGACGGAAAGCCTTACTTCGGCGACGTTTCAAGCGTTACGGCGTTGGATATCGACGCAGCTTCTCTGCATCCTACCAGAACAGGTTTCTGGGCTGAACCGGACAACGCATATATGTACGAAGGCTTCGGTATCACTTACGATATCGTAAGGGCGCAGGCGGCAAGCAACGGCGGCTTTACCTATCCTGCATCCAACGGCAGATATTACACTGCGGACGAATACAAGGCAATGTTTGCGGAAGATGACCGGGTGGTCGTTCCCTGCGATATTGGTGTATACAGGGTTTACTATAACGTATGCGCTCCCAGCTACTCGGGATTGATTCCGAACGTTACCAATCAGTCTTCAAGGGAAAATTATTTCTTCACTATAAAGGTTTACGGATTGGTCACACGCGATAACTTACCCGAAATTTCTTCCGTAGATTACACGGGTTCGTCCGTAACGCCTTACGTCAACGACAGAAACGGCTGGTTCGACGTTCATTACCTCGACTTGTCGTTACGCGGCTCTTCATCTGCTGCGGTCGGAGTAGTAGGCGAGGATAAATACGTTGAGGCGGGTACGCACAACGTCGCGCTTACTATAAAGAGCGCGTATGCAAACGTAGGTTTATTGGTATGGGACAATGACGTCAACCCGCTTCCCAACGAAAACAAAACTGTTTATTACGCTCTTGCTTCGTTCAGGATTACTCCTGCGGAAAACGAGGCTGGCACGTTATACTTCACAAGCTGGAACTGGGGCAAGTTCGACTCCACGGTTAACCGTCCCGTATGGTCAACCAAGTATGTCGGCTACGGCGGATTCACTTTTACCCTTACGTCTTCCACGGGCAAGGTTTACACCTACGGCGATGAAAACAACGGTTTCGACAAGGCGGACGCAGGTACGTATACGCTCAGGGCGTATGCAGAGGGCAACACGGTAAAAAATACACAGGTCACGGGTTACAACTGGTACGAGTGTTCTTCGGAAATTACCGTGGCAATTCTTCCCGCAACGATATCGTGGGATACTGCTCCTTACATATTAAGCTGGAAATACGGCGACTATAAAACTATGTTCTCGGTTAACGAGGGCGTACTCAACGCTTCATACGGCAATCTTAAAGACCTTATGAACGTCTACTATTGCCTTGAAGACGACGTTACTTCAACAGATACTTCAAAGCATTACGATTCCATAACTTCACTTGTACAGAACGGGGAAATTCCCGCGGGAAGCTATGCACTTGTGTACGTACTCGATGAAACTACTAACTATGAAAAGTGGGTATATCCCGTTTACTTCTCCGTACTCAAAGCGGACAATTATTGGGACATTACGCCCACGGTAACGGGCTGGTACTACGGCGACGCAAATATCGATTACAGTACCTATAAACCCGATTATAAACCTCACGTAGGCGACGCTTCGTCGGTCAAGATTACTTACTGTATGCTTGACGAAAATCTTGAGGAAGCAAGCGGCTGGAAGTCTACTCTTGCAGAACTCGGGCTTGACGCTAAAAACAATCTTCCCGTAGGCAATTACGCGCTCAAAGCCGAAATGGCGGCAACAGGCAACTATGAAAGTATGGAATTTGTAATGAACTTTACAGTGTCCAGGGCTCAGAACAGTTGGGTTGATATCCCCGGCGTAGTCAGTTGGAGCGAGGGAAGATGGAAAGCTGATAAAAACGCTTTCACGGCGTCAGATATGTACGGTAGCACGGTCTATATTTCGGTAGTCAGGCTTGTTAACGGCGAAGACGGCGACGTTATAATCGAAAATCAAAAAATAGACGAAATAAACGTCAACACCCTTAAAGCTTTAAGCGTAGGTTCGTATAAGCTTATTGCGCACGTTGAAAAAACTTACGACCACGAAGGACTTGATACGGCTGCATACTTTGCCGTTCTCGAAGATTCCGTAGGCTTAACCGGGCTTATCGCGGCTTCAATGGTATTTGCGGTAATAGCAATCGGTCTTGCTGTCGGCA
Organism: uncultured Christensenellaceae bacterium; assembly: GCA_910587365.1. Lineage (GTDB taxonomy): Bacteria > Bacillota > Clostridia > Christensenellales > Borkfalkiaceae > Coproplasma. The sequence goes on from CAJUKJ010000009.1 coordinate 27,753, forward strand.
GCGCAGTTCTCCTTATCCGCAGGAATAAGAAAGTCGAAGACGAGTTCCGTAAGTTAATCAAGTCGGAATTACATAGGAGGTAAATATGGAAAAGGCTATATTATTATCGGCCGCATACGGCTGGTTCGCAGGGCTTTTAGTCATAATGATTTTGGTTTGCGCGCTTTTCGGGCTTATAATGTTCATCGCGCTAAGACCCATTAAAAGCGACGAATTAGAGGACTCTACCGCGGCTAAGCTTAAAAGGCGCGAGGCAGAGCTTACAAGACAGCTTATAAGCAACCAGAAGGATCAGAAAACTACCGAACAGCTTATCAGCCAGCTTCGCGAAGTCCAGTCGGCGGAAAAGCTTGTCAGCGAGCTTAGTCCCGAAGAGGAAAAGCCTGCCCCCAACAAGGCTAAAAAGCCTGCGGCAAATACAGCTAAAAAAGCTGCTCCTAAAAAGCCTGCGGCAAAACCTGCCGCAAACGTTTCTGCAAAACCTGTTGAAAATGCTGCCGCAAATACCGCGGAACAGAAAGAGGTTAAACCCGAAGAGAAGGGGCAGAAGTAACCTCGTAATTGTTTTACGTAAGCAGGATTATATCAATTAATAAAGGCAGACCCGTGCGAAAGCTCGGGTCTGTTTTTTGCATTTCCAAATAATGGCGGGGAGGAAAAGCTTTCCAAAAAATTGAATAAAATATCGTTAAAATATTCATTTTTCGCGCTTTTATGCTGTCAAAACCCCCAAAAAACACAATATATTGTATATAGAGGGGGTCGTTGACACTATTTTAAAAATTTTGTCAAAAAGGCTTGAAAATATAAATATGATTTGATATAATGATATAACTAAAATAGGCATAGTGAATTATTATGCTCTTTTAGTCCTTCATCGGCTCTGCGTAATACAGTATAACTTATATATGCTACACGTTTTTACTTTTTAGGTGGAGGGAGTGGTAGATTATGAGGATGAATAATTATAAAATTAAAATTAAAACTGTTTTTATTGCACTATTAATTTTCTTAATGGGTTGCGCGATTTTGGGTTACAGTTTTATAAACGATAAATCGGCAAATGCGCTTAGCGACGTACCGGAAACTACAACAGTTACAAACCCTATATACAGCTTCGATTCGTATTGTTATGATACCGAAGCTCTGGACATGCTGGCAAAGCAGGTTCTCGGAAACAACAGCGCGACAATCGATACCCTTATAACATACGCTAAAAACGAAGCGGGTACGGCAGGCAAACCAATATCTAACAAGGATATTACTCTTCAATACGGCAGGTATCGTTATTCGGCGCAAAACAGCTACAATTCGTTAGTATGGATGCCCGTATACGTTTCCAGAACGAACGATATCTCGGGCGACGCTATACTTACGCTATATCTGTCGGCAACTTCTACGTTGCTTGCTACATCGCAGCAGGAAACGGGTTTCTTCTCGAATATCCAGTCGTACAGCACAAATTACGCGGCTAACCCGCCCAGCAACTCCTACGGAACAAGCTATATACGTGCATTTTCCTTAGGTAACGGGGGCGAGTACGCTTACTATTCGGGAACTAATGCAAGCTCGGCAACTATGAGTAAAGCGGATATCTACGAATCGAGATATAACAAGTACAGCGATTTTGTACAGGGTTCCGACTTTAAAGGGCTTTTATACGACGATATAGTTACTCCTTCGAGCATTGCCTGGCAGGCGAATGAAAGCTATACCGAGTACGTAGACGAAAACAGCTATTGCTGGCCGAACGACGCTTATGAAGAGCCTTCAAGCGGTTCGTACTACTATCCCGACTACTTCAATTATTCAAATAAAACCAATTACACCGTATGGAAAGACGATAAAGTTTGGCTTCCCAGCGTTACCGAAGTAGGTAACGGCGACAGGGACGGTAACGGAGTCGGCACGCTTAACGGTATTTGGGAACTTAATAAAAACCAAAGAAGCAACACGCAGGACGCCTGGCTGAGAAGTGCGGCAAACAACGTAAATAAGACCAACGGGTACAGCACTTACACTATGTTCTGTACTACCGAGGACGGCGGTATAACCACGCACGATCTGAACGACAGCCCTTACGGACACGGTTTCCAGGGTCTGGCAATCCGTCCCGCAATCCATCTGAATTTAAGCAAGATAAAGACCAAGACTACTCCCCCCGTAAACCTTCCCGATATGGACAAAGGACAGTTCGTCAGTACGGTTTACAACGGCGAGGAGCAGGTTATAAGGTCTGACTTCTGTACGCTTACCCCCGAACAGATTCCCTGGTTCGTTGCGGACGGCTCTATGATAGTCAACTTCTATGCGGAAGACGACGAAGAGTGTGCAAACGGTGCCGTAACGGCTAAAAATGCCGGCACCTATATTATGCTCGTCCAGCTAAGGGGCAACAACCAGCACTTCCTCGGCGAGGACGAGTCCGTAAGGTTAAAGAAAGCCAAGTTCATAATCGAAAAAGCCAAAATAGGCATAGAGTGGCAGTATGACGACGAATCTATTCCTTCAATTAAAAACGTAGTCGGCGAGTATTATCCGGACGACGTTGCCAACGGAATGGTTCCGGAAGTAAGTATGTACTACCGAAAAACCGGCGGTACGGGCAAAACCTTTTACGAATTCCCCGACGAAAAGGGCTATTACGAGGCATACGCCTATATCGTTGACGAGGATAAACGCAACTACAACTACGAGCTTGCCGAACTGAACGGCAATAAAATAAAGTCTAACCAGTTCTACGTAAAGCAAAAACCTATCGACGAACCCTATTTCAAGGAATTGGGCGAAGGTGCTACCACTTTGGAGCGTAGCTATAAGGGCAGACAGTATATCGAAATTGCCAACATTTCTTCGTATCTCGAAATAGATGTAACCGCCGACAGGGCGGGCGCGCTCGATTCGCTGGTTGAAATAGGACTTACGGACGAAGGCGTAATGGTTTACCGTGTAGAGGCGGTTGCAAACTATACTTTTACCGTAAAAATCAAAGATACCGTAAATATAATGTGGACTGGCGGCACCGAAAACAATCCCGACGTTGCGCCGCGAACGCTTCATCTCGACATTGTCGAAGCCGAAATTACCGTATCCTTCGACGGGCTTCCCAGTAGCTGGGAAACTAACCGCCAGATGAACTTCAACCTCGTCATTTCGGGCGTCCAGGCTGGCGAAGACAGCAGCGTGGAAATGAGGGTTTACTATCTTTCCCCTACGGGTTCGATGGTTACCTTAAACAAAGACGAGTCCACAGGACAGTATGTGATAAAAAGCGGACTTTCAGTAGGTATTTATACGCTTGTTGCAACCCTTGCGGGAACAGGTCAGTATGAAGGCAACTATCAGATGACATCTGCAAAGACGCAGAAATTCGAGATTGTCCGAACGGTTTCAACCTTTAACGAAAGCCTTGTAAGATGGCAGTATTCGGTGGGCGGAAGAAATACCTCGCTCAGTAATTTGGGAACGGGCAACACCCAAAACGACCCCGTAAGTTTAAGGTATACGGGCGATTATTACCAGGTAATGCTTACGATTGACGAAGCAAGACTTGCAACTTACTACGTAAGGGCTATCTATACGGGTTATAAATTGTCGGAAACGGACAATACCTATAAGCCCTTCGACGGGGCAAAGTATGTCAAAAACGCAGGGTCGTATCTCATAAAAGTGAATATTACGGCTTTGGATAAAAACGTAATATTCACGCCCCAGGAATATAATCTTTATTTCAAAATCGAACAGGCCACTTTCGATTTGACGGGAGTACAGTGGGATTACAGCTCGCCCTACACCTATACGGGTAGCGAGCAGAAGGTGCTTTTAAAAGCGGATACCCTTCCTACGGGACTTACCCCTTCGTATATAGCAAACACGGCAACCAATGCGGGTAACTATACCTCATCGGTAAGGTTCCTCGTTTCGGAAGAGTACGCTGCAAATTATATAGTACCCGACCCTAACGACGATACTACCTATGCGGGCAACTTCAACTTTAACTGCGACTGGCAGATAAACAAGCAGGAGATAGCGATTGTCTGGGAAACAGACAATTCATCGTCCGATTTACTTGTCATACCCACTTTGCGCAACGGCGGAAGCCTTGTCGATTACACTTTCGAGCATCTCGTTAACGGCAGTTGGGTTGCTTGCGACAGCGTGCAGCCTGCCCAGACCGTAACGGAAAAATACCGCGTGTCGGCAACGCTTAAAAGCGTTTATGAAAACAACTACGAGCTTACGGGTTCAACCGACCCCTACGAGTTTGAAGTCCAGTCGGGCAAACTGCCTGTAACAATACATTTTGAAGTCAACAACGTCAGATGTGAAGACGGCGACGAGTTTGCGTATACGGGGCGTGAATTTCACGTAACTGTTGTTTCAGACTCAGGCGCACAGGTTACAAGTACGGTTGAGTATTACACGCTAAATGCAGACGGAACAAGAGGAAGCAAGCTTGACGGCGCACCCATAGACATAGGCAGCTATATTGCCGTTGTTTCCGTATCTTTCTCGTCCGACTCTTATCTTACCGACGAAAGCCAGACGGAAGTATCCTTTAAAATAGTAAAAGCCGATATAGACACGTCGGAGCTGCAATGGGAGTGTACACACGGCAATGACGTGGTAACCGCAACCTATGACGCCGATACCCAGAAATGGGTTGACTCCAACGGTAAGGAAGTAACGTTCTCGTTTGAATACGACGGTACGCCGTACTCGTTCGCGCTTGTCGGTCTTGCCGACGGCTTGACGATAGGCAACACCACGGGGAACACGGCTACCAACGTAGGCGAATACGACGCAGTCGTTTCGTTTAGCTGGGGCGATAACTACAACGAGCCTGCGTTCCCTGCATCGCTGCACTGGTCAATTACCAAGGCTACCATTCACTTTGACGATGTCAAGTGGGGGTACATCGACGCAGAAGGCAACGAGCATGAGTTCGACTTTGTCAACGATTCGTTCGTGTTTACCCGCGACGAAAACAGCTTTGAAAACGGTCCCGTTAAATTTACCGTAGGGCTTATAAATATTCCAGACGGAGTAAAGGAGCTTATAACCTACAAGTCAATTTGCCTTACACAGCCCAACAGCGTAGAGGTGGACGGAAACTCGTTCTCGGCTGTCGGTCAGTACAAGACGACGATGACGATGATGGGAACGTTTACCGATCCCAACTATGAAACTTTCAGGGCGGAAAACTTGCCTGCGTCTATTCCCACTTTCCTTGAATGGGAAATTTCAAGAAGACAGCTTACAAAAACCTCTTACGACTATTCCTGGACGGATTTCGACAACAGGACGCACGACCTCATAGAACTCAGCGGAATTCCCCGCGAAGAGCTTTGCTATTATCAGGTTGAAATAACCTTCCTTGACACGGCAAACGGGGTTTACAACTATTACGAGGGTTATGAAGGCGTACCTTATACAGGTTTTTATGCAGGTACTTATACCGTAAGATTCTACGAACTTGTCGGCGACGAAGCCGAACCCATCTTCTGGGATTCCGTTGAAATCGAAGTCGGCAGGCACAAGTTGGAAGTAACCTGGGACCTTAAAGGTTCCATTCCCGTTGCAAGGGTCACGGGCGTATACGTTTCCGATATGATAGGAACGCGTTACACCAACACCTCTTACGGCGACGTTACGGTTGCCTTTATCCAGTCCACCAACGGCGAACAGGAATTTATCGCAATGCCTTTCGTAACCGAAAAGTATGCAAAAAACCTTGACTTTGAAATGGCTTTCGGTCAGAAGGCAGAGGTATTCTTCCGTTACGAACAGTTCAAAAAGACGGATAGTTCAACGCCAATCGACAAATCCGCAATCGAGTTTGCAAGGGCAACTGCGGAATACACGGGCGAACCCATAACTTTCGAGCTTTTATGGTGGGAAAGCGAGTTTGCGCCTTATCTGTATTACGAAGGCGACTCGTTAACCCAAACGGATGTCGGTGTTTACCATATCGTAATAAGCTTTATTAAATACGACAGCCAGACAGGCGCGGGCGACGCATATTGGCTTGGCACAGACGGCGAACGTAATTCGATTGAACTTGAATTTGAAATTGTTCCCCGTACCAGCGTTCCTTTGGAATATCCCAAGTTCAATATGTATAGCGCAGTGTACACGGGCAATGAAATCGTATTTGAAATAACCAACTGGATAGTTCTTAAAGATTATATTTATTATAAAGTAACATGGAACGGACAGGATCGCGGAACTAATCTTACACAGGTAAACGCGGGTATTTACACGGTAACTTTTAACTTCTATGAAGATTCGATAGGCTTCTGGAATGCCGACCCGACAAATCCCAAGAAGGAATACGTAGTCCAGTTTGAAATAACCGACCCCAACTCAACCACCAAAACATTGCTTGACCCTAAGCTTCAATATAATAATACCGTAACGAATACGGCAAAGTATACAGGCGGGGAAATTACTTTCTCCATCGTTGACTGGGACAGCTATTATGCACAGTACGTGGAAGTTGTCGGTAGCCTTACAGCAACCAATCCCGGTACTTATACCGTAACTTTGGCTGTTAAAACAGGTGTTGACGCAGTATTTTCTAACGGAAAAGATACCTATACAATCAGCTATACGATAGTTTCATCCGACCCCGACGCGCCGGTTTCCCTTGAAAAGCCTCATTTCGTTGACGCTTCAAAGCCGTATACAGGCTCGGCAATTCTTTTTGAATTAGCAGACTGGGCAAGCGTATACGAAGCATATCTTGAAATTTCAGGCGATTCCCTCACGCAGACTGCGTCAGGCGAATACAGCATAACGATTTCGTTTAAGGCGTCTTCCAAGGCATATTGGGCAGAAACAAACGGGCGTGAGGATATTGTCCTTAAATTCTACGTATTGGAAGAAACCAACCCCGGCGATGACGAACCCGTCCGTATCAACCCCGACGACGTGTTTATAGTCGTAGACGTAAAAGAATTTACGGGCAAAGAAATTCAGTTTGATTTGAACAACTGGGAGTATCTCCGCGATTACGTAACCATTGACGGCGGTGCGGATTATCTCAGCCTTTTAAAAACGGAAGTGGGCGAGTACACGATTTCCGTTGAAATTAAAAATCCCAACAAAGCAACCTGGGTAGGCGGTTCGATAGCACCGATATCATTGAAGTTCCGCATAACCAAAGCCACCCTCACATTGGGCGATGGCAACGGCAACATTGTCGACGAAGACGGTAAGCTTATCATAACAAACGGCGACGGAAACAGGGTAGAAATTGACGATTACCTCGATTACGTCTACCGTGACGAGGACGGAAATATCGTTCCCGGCGACCAGCTTGAAGAAGGTAAGAACTACTACGTTTCCGTTGAATTGAAGCCCGGCAAGGAAGAGGATTTCAACAAAAACTTCACAAACGGGACGGACGGCTTCAAGCAGACTGTAGACGATAAGGTCAACAACCAGAACGGCGGTAAGGGCGTAGCCTTTACCAAGTCGAAGAAGGGCGGTTTGTCTACGATGCTTATTGTTACCATAGCAGTATGCGGCGTTCTGATTTTACTTGTAATTGCTACTATTGTAGTTCTCGCAATAAAAAGACGGCAGTTTGAAGAAGAAGACGTCGTTTACGTCGACTATGAAGAAGGCGATTATTAAGGAGGAAAAACACTATGGCGGATTTTATTAAAGATAATATGCCGTATTCGGTCATAATCATTGTTGCGGCAGTTCTTGCTGTATTAATGTTTATCGTCCTTATAATTGCGGCAACCACACAAAAGAAAAAGGTCAAAAAAAGGATTCACCCTGCTTCCAGGAAAAAGCAACCCAAAAGCAGCAGGGGCAAGAACAAGACGAATATCGTCGTTAATTCCAAACAGGACAACAGCGACTTAGTCCGCGCGAAAGCGGACGCCGAAATTGCCCGCGCCCGTGCGGAAGCGCAAGCCGAAACCGAGCGCATCAGGTCGCAGTCGCAAGCCGAAGTGGAACGCGCGCGTGCCGAAGCCGAAATTGCCAAAGCCCGCGCCGACGCAAACGGCAAAAACACTACGCAATACGTGCCTTACGGTATCAATAACGACAACAGCGCGCTTGTCCGCGCCCAGATGGAGGCAGAGCTTGCCAAGGCAAATGCCCGTAACGAACGTGACAGGGCGCGCGCCGAAGCGGAGATTCGTCGTTTGAGGGAAGAAGCCGCAAGGGCGGAAAAGGCTAACCGAAAGAAGAAAGGCGCGGCAGAACCGCTTGTTCCCCCGCAGGATGGAAAGCTCTCCAAGAAGGAAGAGGCTGCAAGAAGAAAAGAGGAAGCCGAACGTCAGCGTATTCTCGAAGAACGCCACCGCGCGGAAATGGCTGCCGCACAGGCTAAAAACGACAAACAGCGTGCTAAGGCAGAAGCGGAAATTGCAAGGCTCAACGCATTGCTTGCCGAGCGTTCGCACTATGCACAACAGGTTCCCGTTGTCCAGCCGATAGACAACAGCGCGCTTATTAAAGCGCAGATGGAAGCGGAGCTTGCAAGACAGCAGGCTAAAAACGACGTTGAACGCGCAAAGGCGGAGGCGGAGCTTTCGCGAATCCGTTCCGAAATGTCGATGCGTACCCAGCGTCAATACGCGCAGGTGGACAACAGCGCGCTTGTAAAGGCGCAGATGGAGGCAGAGCTTGCCAAGGCGCAAGCTAAGAACGATATCGAACGCGCGAGAGCGGACTTCGAGATAGAAAGACTTAAAAACGAACTCGAACGCCGTGCGAAGGACCCCCAGCCCCAGTACCAGCCTGCCTACCAGCCGATAGACAACAGTGCGCTTATTAAAGCGCAGATGGACGCGGAATTTGCAAGACAGCGCGCTAAAAACGACGTTGAACGCGCAAAAGCGGAAGCAGAGCTTGCAAGAATACGCGCAGAAATGTCAATGCGGACGCAGCGTCAGTATGCGCAGGTAGACAACAGCGCGCTCGTAAAAGCGCAGATGGAGGCAGAGCTTGCCAAGGCGCAGGCTAAGAACGACATCGAACGCGCGAGAGCGGATTTCGAGATAGAAAGACTTAAAAACGAACTTGAACGCCGTGCAAAGGAACCCCAGACGGTACAGCAGACGGCACAGAGTACAGACAACAGCGCGCTTATTAAAGCGCAGATGGAAGCGGAGCTTGCCAAGGCACAGGCTAAAAACGCCGTAGAACGCGCTAAGGCGGACGCCGAGCTTGCAAGGATAAGGGCAGAGCTTTCGGCTCGCCAACAGCAGCCCGTCGTCCAGCAGGTAGACAACAGCGCGCTTGTAAAAGCGCAAATGGAAGCCGAGCTTGCCAAAGCACAGGCTAAAAACGAAATCGAAAGAGCCAAAGCAGAAGCGGAAATCCAGCGGCTTAAAGACGAAATGGAACGCCGTGCGCACCAGACCGTTCAACAGACGGGTGCAGGAAGCGGCGACCTTGTAAAAGCACAGGTTGAAGCAGAGCTTGCCCGCGCCCGCGCCGAAATGGAAGCGGAACGCGCAAAGGCAAAAGCCCAGCAAGAAATAGACAAAGCCCGCGCAGAAGCGGAAATTGCGCAGCTCCGCGCCCAGGCAATGGCAGCGCAGCCTGCAAAAGTCGACCATAGCGAGCTTGTGAAAGCCCAGGTTGAAGCAGAGCTTGCCCGCGCCCGCGCCCAAATGGAGGCGGAACGCGCTAAGGCAGAGTATAAACAGGAAATCGAAAGGGTCAAAGCCGAAGCCGAAATAGCAAAGCTTAAAGCCCAGCAGATAATCGCTGTTGCACCCGAAGGGCAGCAGGGCGTAAATTCAGACGAGATAAAGTCGCGTATAGAAAAGGAAGTCGCGCTTGCCCGTGCGGAAATGCAGGCTGAACGCGAAAGGGCAAATGCGGTTGCCCAAGCCGAAAAGGCGCAGGCGGACGCGGAAATTGCAAAGCTTAAAGCGCAGATTGCGGCTAACCCCGCACCTGTACAGTCAGTCCAGACCGACAACAGCGAACTTATAAAATCAAAAGTGGAAGCCGAGCTTGCAAAGGCAAAGGCGGAAATGGAAGCCGAGCGTTCAAAGGCGGCGGCACAGGCGGAAATAAGCAGGGTTACCGCAGAAGCGGAAATTGCCAAGCTGAAAGCGGAAATCGCGGCAGCGCGCGACAGCAAGCAGAACGTTCAGCAGCCCGTCGTCCAGCAGGTAGACAACAGCGCGCTTGTAAAGGCGCAGATGGAAGCCGAGCTTGCAAGAACGCAGGCAAAGAACGACGTAGAGCGAGCGAAGGCAGATGCCGAAATCCAGCGTCTTAAATCCGAAATTGCGGCGGCGCAGAGCGCGGCACAACAGCCCGCACAGCAGACGCCCGACAATAGCGAGCTTATTAAGGCAAAGGTCGAAGCAGAGCTTGCAAAAACGCAGGCAAAGAACGACGTAGAACGCGCAAAAGCGGACGCGGAGATACAGCGTCTTAAAGCCGAGATTGCGGCGGCACAGGTAAACAGACAGCAACAGCCTATGATGCAACAGTTTGACAATAGCGCGCTTGTAAAGGCGCAGATGGAAGCGGAACTTGCCAGGACGCAGGCAAAGAACGACGTAGAGCGTGCAAAGGCAGATGCCGAAATCCAGCGGCTTAAAGCCGAGATTGCGGCGGCGCAAAGCGCGGCACAACAGCCCGCGCAGCAGGCAGCCGTTGACAATAGCGAAATAATAAAAGCAAAGGTCGAGGCGGAACTTGCAAGGGCAAGGGCGGAAATGGAAGCCGAACGCGCTAAATCGCAGGCACAGGCAGAAATCGATAAGATGAAATCCGAAGCTGAAATTGCCAGATTAAAGGCGGAGGCACTTGCTTCTAAGCCCGCTGAAACCAAGCACGACAGCGCGGAGCTTGTAAAAGCAAAAGTAGAAGCCGAGCTTGCGACCGCCCGCGCACAGATGGAAGCGGAGCGTGTTAAGGCACAGGCACAGCAAGAAATAGATAAAGTAAAAGCAGAAGCGGAGTTAGCAAAAATGAGAGCAGATTTATTCGGAACTCAACCCCAGTCACAAAGTAAAGACAATAACGACCTTATAAGGGCGCAGGTGGAAGTGGAACTTGCGCGCGTAAGGGCGGAAATGGAAGCCGAGCGCGCAAGGGCGCAGGCACAGCAGGAAATAGAAAAGGCGCGTGCGGAAGCTGAAATACAGCGTCTTAAAGCGCAGATTGCGTCAACGCCTGCAAGTTCGCAAATTCAGTCCGACAACAACGAGCTTATCAAAGCTAAGGTTGAAATAGAACTTGCAAAAGCGCGTGCAGAGCTTGAAGCGGAGCGTATGAGAATGCAGGCGCAGCAGGAAATCGAAAAGGTGCGTGCAGAGGCGGAGCTGGCGCGTATGAAGGCGGAAATTGCCGCACATCAGAATGCGCAGCAGCCTTACGGTATGAATCCTTATGGAATGCCTTACGGTATGAATCCTTATGGAATGCCTTACGGCTATCCTCAGCAACAGCCCCAGCAGCAGGATAACAGCCAGCTTGCAATGATGAAGATGGAAGTAGAGCTTGAAAAAATGCGTGCCGACCAGCGCGCCGCGCAGGAAGCAACGCGCGCTCAGGCGGAAATAGCTGCGGCTAACCAGCGCATAGCACAGGAAGCAAGCCGTGCGCAGCAGGAAATAAACGCGGTTAAGATGCAGGCGCAGCAGGAAGCTAACGCAATGAAGATGGCGAACGAGTTTATGCGTATGCGTTCTGATAATAACAATCAGCACAATATGTATAACCAGCCTTACGGGCAGCAGCCTTACGGTTACCCTCAGCAGCCCTACGGTTACCCCCAGCAACCCTACGGCTATCCTCAACAGCCTTACGCACAGCCTCCCGTTCAGCAGCAGGCGCAGCAGTTGCCTCCCCCCCAGGTTCAGCCCATAATTATAAATAATACAATGCCTAAGGCTAAAAAACCCGAACCCAAAACCCAGACGATAATTAAGGAAGTAGTACACGAATCGGATGACAACGACTTCTACGATATCGACGGTTTTTACGATGATTATAACGGCAACAAGTAAAACAAATTGAAAAAGAGTAAAATACCCGCCTTTTGGCGGGTATTTTTAATATTGTAACAATATATGGTTATTTTTTACTATAATTTTATTGTTGACATAGTTGACAAACAGTGATATAATTTTTAATGGTAGAATGGAATATTAAGATGTAATACTATACGCTAATGCGAAAACGGTATTAATTTCACTAATAATTCTACTCAAAAACGTAAGAGAGGTACGGTATGAGAATTACAGGTACTAAAAAATTATTATTAATATTTTTGACGCTTATATGCGCATTTGCAGTCGGCGTCGGGGTGGCGTTCAGCGTGAACACCGCCTCGTATACGCACGCCGCCTATGCACAGGACGAAGCAGAAGTGACGCACGAGAGCAATATGGGTAAATATCTCGTAAAAAACGAAGACGATTGCGGTATGCACGAGGTGGATTATCTTGTGCCGCCCGATAATATTTCTGATTATCCCGTTGCTACTCCTAACCCTACCATGTTGGATTACGGTTTCGGCTACGTATATTATTCAGACCCGTCAAAATTGGGAGACTGGACGTGTTATGCTCCGCAGGCTAATGGCGGTCCATGGGGATGGGGTAACTACGATTATAACTGGAATATACATTACACTCATGGACAGACTGCTTATGTATATCTTAATCCGGGCGAGACCTGGACAATGTACTATCGGGATAAGCGCGCAAACAGCCACGGCAACTGGTTAGTAAGATGCGGCGAACACGTTCTCGATCAGTTTTATAGTGAAAACCGAGTCGAGGTGCAGACATGTTGGTTTACAATTGACGCCGACGCCCCTACCGGCACTGTATATAATGCAGTTTTTGGTAGTTTTGACGCTAATGACTGGGTACCTTTTTACTTTAACAGAATGTTTCATACGGGTACCAATATGAACCTGACTGCACGCGATTGGGAGTGGACGATTATAGTTGTCAGGTTGCCCCAAGAAAAACCCGAATTAGTTAACGATGGAAACGTTGTGGGCGATACCAAGTACGTAACTTACGACGGTACCCCCGCACCTATAAGCTTTACACCCGACTACGGTATAGGCACGCTCGGCTGGTCTTCGGACTCGTCTGTTACTATGATTTCGCGTACAGACTGCCAGTCTGTCACACATCTTACGCTCGGCAGTTCTTCTGCAGGAACGCACGTTATAACGCTATATCCTGAGACTTATTTATCAGATTCGGAAATCAGAGCGAAAGTGACTTGGGGTACAGTGCCTAATCTGTCATCATCAGGAGGTAAATGGGCGGACGGAACTTCGACGCGATTGACGTTCAAATTAGTGGTTGGCACGCAGACTACGATGATTCCTACTATGCAGAGGGACGCGGGCGTCGCCTCTAACGGACTGTCGAAGTACGTAAACGATACCGGTCAGAAGCAGACTATTACATTCTTAAACTGCGACCCGACATACGTCGGGTGGACGGGTAACGGTCTATATTTGGACTCCTGGGAAAATAACACGCTTACGCTATGGCAGGACCAGCAGGGTACTTTCTCCATAAGCTTGTACTTGCTTGTGCCGTCGGCTTGTACCTGGACTAACAACACAACAACCGACCAGACTTTTACGTTTACCATAGGACCTATGGCAATCGAAAAGCCTTACATACAGGGGCAACCTACAAATAATACGAAAACAGTAACGTATAACGGCTCGGCACAGAATATGGTGCTTGAGAATATTGAACAAGGTACGTTGACTATCCGTGCGCCGGGTCTGCCTTTCGACTACGGCGACGATAATACCGCGGTGTTTACCACCACCAACGCCGCGAACTTTACGGTAACGATTTCCCCCGCGCCCGGCTATTGTTGGAGCGACCTTTCCACAAACGAAATACAGTTTAAATTTACCATTAACGCGGTCAGATTGACCGCTCCCGTGCTTAAAGATACGGGTTCTAACGTAAACGGCAACACAAAAACCGTCGTGTACGACCCCGACGGCAGTTATGGCGAAATTAATATCGGCAACCTCGACAGGGACGGTTTATCGATAATTTCTTCGCTGACCGAGCTTGATTGGAATGCAAACTCGGAAGGCAGCTCAATCGGTACGATTACCCTCGGTGCGCAGAATGCGGAAACTTATCTTATCGACTTTTTGCCCAACACCAACTACGAATGGGCTCCCGGAGTCAAAGCTCCTACGTTCGTACTTATAATCGAAAGGTACACTCTCGGTACGGCGAAGCCCCACATCGTCATAAGCGACGAGGAGGACGCCGCTACCAAGCTTCCTGCTACCGTCCCTGACGAAAACGGCAAAGAGGTAGAAAATACAAATAAAATTTCGATAGTAGGCAATACAAAAACCGTCGACTACCGCAACCCCTCACAAAAGTACATAACAATTTACGTGGGCGGCTTAGCCGACCAGTTCTACCTGGTAACGGCGGGACTCAACGCGGTATGGGATACCGAGGCGAAAACGCTTACCCTTTCGGGTACCGAGGCAAGTAACTACCTTATACAAATTACGCCTACAAGCAACTACAAGTGGGTTGACGATGCGGACGGTATGCAGGATACTGCCCTTAAAGACTTCAAGCTGGTTATTTCGGCTATTTTAAGGGACTCTATCCCTATGTACAAACAGGATACGTCCGGACACTGGACTTATGAAAGCAGTAAAAGGACTACCGTACAGTACGATACCCATGAAAAATATTTCCGTATAGGCGACCAGAAGGAAGACGACGTATACACTTACTTTGACAGCGAGGCTATGACCTGGGATCTCGTTAACGATGCGGGTCAGCTTATTTCCCATCCCGAAGGGTTCGGACTGTCAAGCACCAACGACGGTTCTAACGGCATACTTGAATTTTATGCCGTAAATGCAGGAACTTATATAATCAGGCTTCAGCTCAAAGACTCGAACTACGCATGGCGCGACGGGTCTACGGTAAACGTTTATTATACGTTTACCGTCACTGCGATGCCTATCGATACGCCAAGACTTGTGGCGGAGGAGTGCGGAGGTAACGATACTCAAGGTAACGTCTACGGTACTTATATGTACGGCAGGTTCGACGGCAATGCGTTTACTATGGCAATCGCCGTAAAGGCTGCCAGCTTTATAACCGCAACCTTCCCCTATGACGACAATCTCGGAAATATCTGGCAAGGCGAATGGAATTTCGACGATAAGCTTGAAGTAGACAGACTTTTCGTCCATGCAAGAAACGTAGGTACTCATACGGTAAGGCTTCAAATTACAGATAAAAACTACCGTTGGGCAGATGAAACCAAAGAGTTTTACGACTTCGAGCTGATTATCGACTATGCACGCGTAAACGGCGTAGACTTCTATTATGACGACAATAAGGGGGAAAACTCCTTAACAAACGGCGAAAAGAAGATTGGCGGAAACAATTCTTCATACAGTGATGCCACGTTTGAAACCAACGTTACGCAGTACGTAATTGTAAGGCGTGCCGCAGACGAGTTCAAGGACACTCCTTTCTACGAGCTTGACGGTACAGGTAAAAATATCGGTCAGTTTACCTTTAATATCATCAATGCCGACGGTTACGACCATAGCGAAGTAATTATCGAAAAGGATTATTTCAAAATCCCCGTAGTAAATGCGGGACAGTACATTATACAGATAGGTCTTACCGACAACTACAGCTGGTCAAACGGCAAAAGAACGCCCTATCAGTTTACTCTCAGTATGTCGGCAAAGGTTGTTGACCTTCCTAAGATGTTTGACAACTATAATGAAGGCAACGTCACAACAAACGCCAGCGGTGCGGAAAGGCTTGTTGAATATAAATTTGACACCAAGCGTCAGATTATGATTGAGCTTGGCGACGATTTTGAGGCTTTCTGCCTTTCAGAATACAGTAGTATTACGGGATACAACGGTGTTGCGGGCGACGCGCTCGTTAAAGATACCGACCCTAACCTTACACAGTTGGAAGGCAACTATGCTTCCTACGTTGACTCGGACGGTAAGCTTCATCACGTATTTGCATACACGGCAATAAACGCCGGTACTTATCATCTGTACGTGCAGCTTGCAAACCAGTTCAGCACTCCTAACTACGTGTGGAATATGGGCGACCATATGACCTTCACGCTGAGAATTACGCAGCAGCAGATTGACCTTCCCGAAGTATGGGTAACAAGTAAGGCTTCAATCGATTACAGCACGGTAAAGGGCGACGCGGACAGCAAGCAGATAAGCAGCGACATTCATTACAGTCTTAACTTGGCTTATATCGGCTCGCAGTACTACGTTTACGTTTTAGACGGGGCGTCCGGTAACACTATCCGCAACGAAGAGCTTGATATAACCGTCGAACCCGAAACAAACAACTACGACGGAGTATTTGATCCCGGCTTATACCATAAGACGGAACAGAACGGCGCGCAGGTTACAACTTCGTATCGGTTTATCCCCGTCAGGGCAAATACTTACACGATTACCGTTAAATTAAAGGTTAACGCGTACAACAATACAACCAACTATATCTGGGCGGGCGTTGCCGATTCAGAGTTGTCGGCAGACCGTGTGTTTACCTTCACTATCGATAAAGTGGTGGTAGACGTTCCCACGATAGACGGTTGGGCGCAGACGGTTGAAAACAACACGCAGTACGCATATTTCACTTATGCGGCAGGTACGCACCAGTCGATAGACGTTATCGGTATCAATTTCGGTACAACAAGCCATCCTTTCGTTAAAGTCGATAAATCGGATATGGCAAAATATTCGTCAAGCGGTTCAACCGTTACGCTTACCACGAACCAAGGCGACGGCGGCGCGCGCGAGGCTATCGTTGCGGGCGTGTACTGGCTTTCGATTTCGGTTGACGAGAAAAATGCAAGGTGGCGTACCGATACCGACGAATTGGACTTCGATACGAAGTATTTCTATATCGTAATCGAAAAAGCTCCCGTAGATATTCCTACAATTTCAACTACGCTTTCGCCCGACGTTGCAACAGTCGACCAAAGCAATTTGCAGGTTTCGGTTGTCTACAACGGGGAAAAGTGGTCGCCCGCTATGACTTTAAGCGGACTTGATTCGCGCTATATTTCCTACAAGCTTGCAACACCCGCAACAACCTACGGCGTTGCGCTTGGCGAAACCTACACAATAAGCACTTTATCTGCCGAAGCGGGTTACTATACCGTGGTGGTAAGTCTTGCCGACCCCGGAAACCTTATGTGGGCGGGACTCAACGGCGATTCAAGCGACCTTAACGTAAGCTTTGTAATCAAACCCAAGCTTGTAAATAAGCCTTTGGTAATAGACGAAAGTTCAATTTATCCGTCGGCGGTTTATACCGACACCTCGATGACGGTAACCTTTAATTACGACTATTACGGCTTTAAAATCGAAAATTATTTAAGCGATACCCAGCTTATGAGCGTTTCCGTCATTGCGGCTCTGTTCGAGTCCTCGGTGGAAGACGCAGCCGCGGGTAAGCTTTTCTATACCGCGAAAAAGGCGGGCAGGTACGTCGTAAGGTTTACGCTTACGGGCAATGCCGAGTGGGATGACGGAACGGGCAATTACGGAGGTTCCGACCCCATCGATTTAATACTGCTGATTGAAAAATTACAGTTCGATACGCCTTTCATCGTTAACGACATCGACCCCGATGATGCCGTTACCCAAATAAACGGAAACACCAAATCCACCGTATATAAATTCGTAAACGGCGCGGGCGTTTCGCAGTCCATTTCAATAGGTAACTACGACGACCAGATTATGTCGCTTTCGGGCTTGGTTTCTTCGGTAAACGAACAGGGTATAGCCGACCCCAGCAGGCACGGCGTTGACCTTGCAACGGGTTATTACGTAGTAAACGCTACGCTTGCAAGTACGGTAACAATCAGGTTCAGGATTAAAGATTTTGAAAACACTCGCTGGGATTTCGACGACGTAGAAGAAATAACGTTTATTTTCCAGATAGATAAGCTTGAGCTTGCAAATCCCGTAATTGCGGACCAGTACCTTCTCGAACTTGAAAGCGTAACCGACGGAAATACCCTTTCGTCAGTGTTTGACAGCAGGCTTCATACCGCACTGGTTGAAAACATTCTGACGCGCGAGTATATGACGTTCAGGGATACCAGCCCTTATAACGACTCTTACAAGGATAGGCTCGATTACGACCGCACGCCTACGGCAAATACTTATGTAAACGGCGTTGACAACACGGCGGGCTATCTTACCGTTGCAGACATTTACGGCTTCGGCAGCACCGACTATTTGCAGAACGGCGTAGACTATACGACCGAGGTCGAAGATAAGTTCGATTATATATTAATGCGCGTAACCCAGCCCGGAAGCTATTCGCTTACCGTAACGCTTACGGACAACGCGAATATGTGCTGGCAGGGCGGAAATATTTCCGACCAAGTCATTACAATCGTAATAAACAAAATGGCTAAGCCCGCGCCTTCCATACAGGGAGCTTCGGGACTTACCCAAACCAAGCAGTACGAGGGCGGATACGTCTATTTCACAATCAACGACGTTTACAACGGCGTAGAAGTGGAGGGCGGCCCCGTAGTCGGTTATGAATATAACCAGTATACCTTAGGCAGACCGATAACTTCCGTACAGAACCCCGTCTGGGAGGTTGTAAGCTGGTACGGCGGAGTTATGACGCTCCGCGCAGTGGAAGTCGGTACTTACTCCATAACTATTAAAATAAGGAACACCGATACCACGGTGTGGACTAACACGACGGATACGGAAAGGACGTTTACGTTTACCGTAGACAAGCGCACGGTCGGCGTCGAGTATTCGTTTGAACCGTCTGAGTCTATAACCTATAACGGCAGTACGCCTACCTGGGCGATGAGTACTCCCGTCACGGCTACAATAACGCTTACCGACGTGCGCGCAAGGGAAACGGGCGTTATAGACAAGAACGTTGCTATTGAAATATTCTTCGTATCCAACAGCAATACGTCCGTACACAGAAATTCAGTTATAGTAACCTCTGCGGATTTCGTACAGGAGTTACAGGCTGACGGAACGTATCATCTTTCATATGATTTTGCCCTTCCTTACGGCGAGGACGAAATGTCGCAGGGTGCTTACACTATTTACGTAGTGCAGAACGGTTCTGCGGGCAACTATATTGTAAACCAAAGCACGCAACAATTCAGGATAGCTGCGGACGCGGCACCGTTTGACCCCGATATGCTGGTATGGCAGTACAGGATTGACGACGGAAGCCTTGTAACGGTGGATTTAACGGCCGACTTGCAGGAGGACGGTGCGCTGCATCTTCCCTATCTTACCGACGGCGGCACGTACTTTTTCAGTGTAACGCTTACGGCTGAGGGTATGGACAGATTCGGTACGGGAACGCCGAGGGAAACGTTTGAAGCCGCGCTTGCCGACTGGGAAGTAAGGGTTGAAGGCACGCCCCAGGGCGCAAGCAACGCTTACGCGGGTTCGTACACATTCTCTATACGCATTACCGCGCTTGACCAGAATTTGTTCTTCTTCCCCACAACGACGTATTCATTGAAATACGTTATAGACCCTGTTAAATACGATTTATCGGGTCTTGAATGGGATTATGATTCCGACAATCCTTTCGTATTCGACAATACCGCGAAATACGTCAAAGTAACGGGTAATTTCCCCGCAGGACTTACCGTTTATTCCTATCTTGTAGACGGATGCGACTTCAACTCGCAGACCTACGGCGGAAGCTATAATACATCGGTAATTTTCACAAGCGCGAATAAGAACTACTTAATTCCCGACGCTAACGACCCCGACACCTACGAAGGCACGTTCGACTGGTTCTGCAACTGGACAATCGAAAAAGCCGAATTAGAGGTAAGCTGGTCGAAATCGGCAACGGTAAACGGGGCTACTATTTCTTATATCCCCGTGCTTACAAGCCATTCGGATAAAGTTACTTACACATACTATCTGCATAACGGTACGGATTTCGAGGAAAGCGACGTTTTCGTAACGGGTCTGTGGAAGGTTTCCGCTACGCTCATTTCCGACCCCGAGCATCCCGCATACGACTATGCGCGCAGCTATACGCTTAAATTCGTCGACGAAAACGGCGACGAACGCACCGACCCCGACGAACAGTTCAATATCGACACCGAATCTGCGGGCGGCGGTATAAACGTTGTTCTCAAAGTCGGAAACAGGGACGACGACGGCGAAGTTAACGGAACGCAGATAATCGGCAACACTAACGGCTATGAATTTATGTACAACGGTAAGCCTTTTGAAGCAGACTTCATAGGAATTACCTGTGTAACGGGTCTTGTTACCGCCGATAACGTAAAAATTACTTATTATAACGCAAATAATCTTTACAAGGCTCTTCCGGGCGCACCTACCGAAGTAGGCAATTACGTAATTAAATTGTCGCTTGTCAATATGGAAAACGTAATTGACCCCAACGACCCCATCGAATACAACCTTATATTCGACACGTTCTACTTCTCGATAATTAAGGGTACCTTCGACGTTTCCGAATTTACCTGGAAGCTCACGCACACGCCTCTCGGCGGGACGGAAGAAATTACCGCAACCTACGACGCGGACAACGACGTCTGGCTTAACGACGCCGACAATACGGCGGTTGACCTCGTTTACGACGGTGCGGCTTATACGTTGACGCTTGTAAGCTCTTACGGCGAAGACGTTATTAAAGCTACTTATAAAAACGCCAGCAAGCAGGACGCAGGTTCGTACACTACAACGGTTGTATTCAGTTACGACTCCACTAAGTGGAACGTACCCGACAGCTCGCTCAACTCCATTAGTTGGAGCATAAGAAAGGCGGTTTTAAGTCTTTCGCAAATCGAGTGGACATATACGGGCGAATTCGAGTATGAGCAGACGGGCGGAAAGGCAAAGGACTACAGCGTAACGCTTAACAATATCCCCGAGCTTTTGACCGATTACGTTTCTTACTCCACAACCCGCGGCGACGCGGCTGTGGAAAACGCCAACAGCCAGGCGGGAGAGTACGTTACCACCTGCACGATTGCTGAGTTTGAAAATGCAAATTACGAAGTAGGCGAATGGCCCGCTTCCGTACCGCAGTCGCTTACCTGGAAAATCGCACCCAAGGTTATTTCAATCCCCGAAAGCAGCGGAACGTGGGAAGCTTACGACGGAAGACAGCACAACCTGCTTACCGCGATAAGCCTTATCACGGAATGGAAGGAATACTTCTCTATTACCGTAAAATTCAACAATGCGGCGTACAACGGTACTTCGGCATACGGCTATGAGTTTACCGCACAGAACGCAGGTGCTTACACCTTTACGTTAAAGCTCAATTCGGGCATAAACGGCAACAACGTAGTAAACGTCGGCTGGGCTTCTGGCGATGACGTCGTAACCGGCGACCAGACCGTAACGTTAAACGTTGCAAAAGCGGAAATGTACGTCGATTCCTGGTACGGCGAGAACGAGCTTGCAAAGGCGCACTTCACGGGCAATTATATCCTTGAAAAGGCTGTCAGCTACGACTTCTACCGCGATACCGGTTCGGGAATAGTAGCGGCAAACAAGGTAACGCTTGATACCGTCCTCTCTTCAAACGGCGGGGAAAACTTCTTAATCGTACCTTACGTCAAGAGCGAGTACGGCAGCAACATAGTTCTTACCTACGCTCCCGGACAGCAGTACTATTCGTTTACCACTCTTTTAATAAATACAGACCCCGACGCACAGATTCAGGTCGCTAAAAAGCCCCATATTTCGGGTTATATGCTTAAAGACGAAAACCTTGAAGACGTGTTCATTCCCTTTGAAGACGTGCCTGAAGGCGACCACGTGTTTGTAATTTACAGCGGTTCGGAAGTAAGGTTCGTAATAGATATGTGGGAAGAGTATTACGAAAACTACCTCGAAGTATGGGGCGGCGACAGCCTTACCCAGAGCGAGGCGGGGCTGTACACCATAACCTTGATGCTTAAAAAGGATACCGAGCATCCCCTGTATTGGTCGCGCACGGAAAATGCAGACGGAACATATACCTACGACCGTTCGTCGGTAACGCTGACATTTGAAATTAAGTACCGTATGCTCGATTTACCCGAGCTTGAAGAGGTAGAGTACGACGGCGAAGAGGTTGATATTTTACAGGCTTCGCTCGGCGAAGATTACGACGCTCTTATCGAATCTTACGGCGAGTACGTCGATATTACCGGCAACACCGCAACCGACGCGGGCACTTACACGCTTTACCTGACCATTAAGGATGAATACCTTAATACGGTAAGATGGGATAACGGAACGTCCTTCGGACAGCCCGGAACGTATGAACTAACCTGGAAAATCAATCCAATAAGAATACGCAGACCCCAGCTTGCGGCAGGCGTTACCATAACCTATGACGGTAAAGAACACAGCATATTCGAGCTTCTCGACGGATATTCGGAAACGGGACTTTCGCCTGAGCTTGCAAAGCTTATGCAGTACGTCAGAATTTCTTCCGAGGGCAGCCGAGGAATAAACGCAAGCGATACTTACCTTGCAACGTTTACGCTTATAAACAGCAACTTCATCTGGGTGGACGAATACGACGTTCCCACTTCCGACGGAGAAAGCATTTCCTTGGGCTGGGCTATCGCAAGACAAAGGCTCGATTTCAGCAAGCTTGACTGGAATAATCCTTCCGCCAAGTTTGAGTACACGCTGGTAAACGGCGAAGTTCAGAAAGTCGGCATCGAGCTTGTAAATCTTCCCATCGAGCTTCAGGAATATGTTTATTATCTGACTTATTTTGAAGACGGAAGCAGTGAATTGACCAATAAGGCCTCTGAAATAGGCTCTTACAGGACGGTAGTGTACTTTATGCAGGACGAGGTTGATTTCAACAACTTCGAGCTTGGCGACGCGACGGAATTCAGAAATAAATACCATTCGGAAGAAGGCTTCGCGGAAATTACCTGGTCTATTACACAAAGACAGTTTACCATTCCCGTAGACAATCAAGGCGATTGGTCATACTTCGACGGGGATATCCACGACCTTATGAAGCTTCTCGGCTTTGAAGAGGGCTGGGACGAATATCTTACCGTTAAAGTCGAATACGACGGCGACGGAAAAGGATTTAAGGATTACGAAGGTATCGACGGCGACCCCTATATGGCGTTTAAGATCGGTTCGTACCGTATTACCCTTAAAATAAAGGAAGAAATAAATGCGGACGGCACCGTGTTCGTTACCTGGGCTGATGCAGACTGGGATACGGAAATTACGGTTACCATAACGTGCGACCAGCTTGTTATAGACGACTTTGTATGGAATGAACAGGATCAGCACTCTACGGTAAGCTCTTCCATATTCGACGGCTTGCCCGATTCCGTAAAGGAAATGTTTGAATACGTCATTTACGACGCGGACATTTACGAAACTTACGGCACTTACGAATACTTTACCGTTGACGAAACGGTTGACGAAGTATTTGAAAGGGGCGAAGGTTACCGTTATTTCATAGAATTCAGAATTAAGCCCATTGCAGATTATCAGTATGCAATCGAAACAGGCATAAGCTTATCCAATAACTTATATGAGTTTGGTAACTTCAATTTCTCAGGTCCTGTAATTTGGGTACCGTTACCCGAACTTGAAACGACTTCAAAAACATTTGCGGGTCACGATATTGAATTTAAAGTGGCAAACTGGGATAGCATCTATGCAATTCCCGACGATGTCAAGGACTATTATGCAGGTTTGGGCGTAGACCTTTCAAATAAGGATTACTACCTGTATTCGATGGGCAACGACTTCGACGTAAGTACCGGCGCAATGAAAGTATTCGCCGCAGGCGATTACAGGCTTGCACTGCGCTTCATATCAGGCGTCAACCTTTCCTGGTACGACAAGTCGAAGTACAGGGTAGAAAACGGACACCTCGTATTAATTTCTACGGGCGCACAGCTTAGCGAAGCCGAAGAAGAGGAGCTTATAAACCGCAAAGCCCAGTCGCTTGACTTTACCGTAAATAAAGCAAGCCTGAAAAAGATAGACGACAGTTTATTTGAAGATTTATTGTTGGAACTTGAATATACGGGTACAAAACAAAACGTCACTACGTCGTTCAGTATATTCGATACACTGAGGGCAATGTACGGCGATTTGATTACGTTCGGCGGCGAATATGCGGAAACCGAAGCAGGTGTTTACACTCTGCATATCGAGCTTACCGACCCGAGCAGCAGCTATTGGGATATGGAAACGTATACCACGACTGTTGATTTCGCGTTCGATATCAAGGGCTATGCAATAAAACAGGTTTATGTTGACGGACGCAAGGTTTACAGGTTTGTCCAGGTTGACGAAAACGGCGAAATAGTTGAAGAAAACGGAAATTTTGTTGATTATAACGGCGGAGATTACACCTTAGACGTTAAATACGTATCAACGTATGAAGTGGAGTACGTACAGCTCTTCGATACGCTTACGGCAGACGAAGACGGAAACAAGATTGCCGCAACAGACATTGACGGAAACTATATTAAAATTTACGCTTCGTTAGTAGACGGAGAATACGTTTTAAGAGAATACGAATTGGACGAAAACGGAAAATTCGTTCTGGATGAAAGCGGCGAATATGTATTTACCGTCGTTGAAAACAGCGAGTTTGTAACGGTGGACGGCGTTGTGCCTACTTACAAACTTGACGAAGGCGAATACGTTGAGGACGGTAACGGCGAATATATCGGCGTATATGCAAAAGACGAGGACGGCAACAAGATATTCGCAGGCTACCTGCTCGACGAAAACGGCAACCCTGTGGTTGACCAGACGCTCAGCACCGTATCTGTAACCAAACGCGATTTAAGCTTTGACCCCTATGAAGTCGAATGGAAGATTGTTACCGTAGGTATTTCACTTCCCTATATCGACAGTGAGTACAGCCCTGTTCCCGTATACACGGGTTCAACGATTAACCTTGTCGATTACGAGGGTTACCTTAAAGGCTTCGATGAAAATTCGATGGAAATAGTCGAGGGCGGCTCGGGCGTCAATGCAGGCGAATATACCGTAGTCATAAAGGTTGACGAAAACCATTTCTGGGACGGCGTCGAAGGCGATACGATATCGCTTACCTGGTATATCAAGCAGGCAACGCTTGATTTAACGGGCGCGCAGTGGAAGTTCTCGGAAGAGGGACCCTTCGTATACACGCGCGAAAACGGCGAAGCAAAGATATACAGCGTGCGCTTAGACTTACCCGAATATTTACAGCAGTATATAAGATATACAACAAACGGCAAGGTCGGCGCGTATGCGGGACAGAACGCAGGTAAGTACGTAACCTCGTTTGAATTTGTAAACGTAAACAATAACTTTGCGGAAGTTACAATTCCCGACGAGCTTGAAAAATCGGTAACCTGGTATATAGAAAAGCGCGTGCTTGACGTACCCGTAGCAAACCAGTCAACCTGGATTATCTTCAACAACGAAGTACACAATCTGTTAACGGAAATACTCGGTTTATCGGAAGACGGCGATTGGTGTAATTATTACGGCATAACAATTTCTTACGACAACAGTTATAACGGATTGTACGAAGAATATAACGGCTACGATATAAACGGCGATGGAGAAATAACGGGCAGCGAGAAGTATCTTGCGAAAGGAGCCGGGGCGTACAAATTTACAATCAGGATATTGACGGGCATCAATACGGGAGCGAACCCTAACGTAGTCTGGGCGGTAACGCCCGGTAACACGCCGGACGCCCCTGATACGCCCGATACACCTGATGTACCTGACACCCCCGATACGCCCGATGCACCTGACGTCCCTGACACGCCGGACACAGACGTTCCCGAAACCGAGGAAGAGGCACAGTTAATTG
>CAJUKJ010000010.1:0-27078 GCA_910587365.1 uncultured Christensenellaceae bacterium
TTTAATTTGTTTTAGTGTTTTTGCAGGTATAGCAATTCTTTTATTTTTAATGCAATGTAAAAAGTTAAAGGAATAAGACAATGCTAAATTTCAATTTACTTTAATTAATTACTTACAGCAAAAAGCTCCCGAACAATTTTGTTCGGGGGTTTTCTATTATTGTCCGCTTTGTTACCTACGGTAATTGCGAATTCAATAAGCGATTTTAACAATTTGCGGCTTATTTGTCGAATAGGCTTAACTGTTCCTCCTCTGCCGTTTGCCCGACCGTTTGCGTCGTAAGCCCGGGAATAAACACTTTATTCAGGGTCTTATTAAACTTGAACCAATCCAAAGCAAACAGCACGAAATATATTAGAGAGCCAAGAAAGCATACCGCCATATCTATAATAGTGTCAATAAGACCGATATCCAGATATCCGTCGAATTCAAAAGCTTCACGCCCGTCGGCAAAATGAATGACGGTTTTATCAATTCCGCTTGCGTCAAAAGCCGCGCCGTGGTCGCCAGAAATTTTAAACGAATAAAAGCCTTTTATAACCGTATCCTCCTGCAAGTCGCCGCCGAACAGGGCGTCGCAGGTAAACTCGTACAGCTCCCATAAAACCGCGATTAGCAGACTGAACGCTACGCCGAACAGAAGATAGGCAAAAAAAGCCCTGTTGCTTTTGGGTTCGCCGATAAATATTTTCATAACGGAAAAGCCGAAGCAAGCGAATACAAACCCAGACAGGGTGTGCATTATCGTGTCAAGATAAGGTATAACCGTATATAAATTAAACCCCGCACCGAGTATACTGCCTACGGGAATTATTAAAAGCAGCGCGCAAATAGACGGCGTTAATTTAACGCCGAGAAGATATTCGATTATGTAAAGCGCGGGAACTATAAGAATAAATAAAAACGATTTAACACAGCTTGCCGCGTGTCCCGTTGCCGCAAAGTATATTCCCGTACACAGACAGAAAGCCACAAATACCGCAAGTACGGCGGTAAAGCCGACGCATTTTATTCTTTGTTTGAAATAGGAAAAAATATTAAGCTTTTGCATATTGTTACTCCGATATATTTATAAAGTAAAAATATGCACGCAAAACAATTTGCGTGCAATTATTTTTAAACATTAATTATCCAAAAGCTCGTTACTGAGGGCAACGATTTTGTTCCCGTACTTTTTCTTGCGGGAGTTCAATAGCGCGTTGTATATAAAATAGTTGGCGATACAAAGCGCGATACCGACGCAGCCGGTTATTACGCCCATTGCCATTAACACCGCAGGCGACATAAGTTGCGCGCCTATGACCTGCATTGCAAGGCACATACCGACGCCGAAAATAAGCGCGGCAACCGAGCCGAAGACGTATGCAAAAACAATTGCGGGAGTTTTTACCTTTTTGTCAAGCTCTTTCAGTTCGTCCAACTTCGTGCGTTCATGCGGGGTATAACTGTCCCTTACTTTCTCAATATACTTGTTTTGCTTTTCCATAAAAAACCTCCTGATTGAATTTTGTACTTACAGTATAAACCGCACTTGTTTACGTTTTGCTAAATCTTTGTAAGCACTAAGTAATTGTTTTGTAAGTTATTTGTTAAAGATTTGTAAAAAAAGAGGCGTCGCTTTACCGTAATTCCCACAGGGAATTTAATATAATGCAAATAAAAAGATTTAGGCATAGCGTTAAGCTGTGCCTTTTCTATACTTTTTTCGTTGAAGAACTATGCTACTCGTAGCATAGTGAGATATAGATATGTTTTATATTTCCCGCAAAATTCAAGCGGTTGCGTTCTTTAATTTTTCGTGATATAATAATTGTACGATAAACAGTAATTTAGCGGAGAATAAAAATGGCATTCGATTATAAGAAAGAATACAAAGTATTTTATATGCCGGCAAACAAGCCGTCTATCGTAACCGTTCCGAAAATGAATTATATAGCGGTACGCGGTAAAGGTAATCCCAACGATGAAAACGGCGAGTATAAAGATTCGATAAGGCTTTTGTATGCAATAGCGTTTACTATCAAAATGAGTTATAAAGGCTTGCACATAATCGACGGGTATTTTGAATACGTTGTTCCGCCGCTTGAAGGCTTTTGGTGGCAGGAAGGCTTTGATAGGATAGATTATACGAACAAGAACGGGTTTAATTTTATTTCACTTATACGCTTGCCCGATTTCGTAACCAAAGCCGATTTTGATTGGGCGGTACAAGAAGCGACAAGTAAGAAAAAAGCCGACTTTTCAAAAGTGGAGTTCTTAACCTATGACGAGGGTGTTTGCGTTCAATGTATGCACGTTGGCTCTTACGACGACGAGCCGAAAACGGTTGCGCTTATGCACGAGTATATGAAAGCAAACGGCTATGAGTTAGATATTACGAACGTTCGTTATCATCACGAGATATATTTAAGCGATCCGCGCAAATGTGCCGTAGAAAAATTAAAAACCGTTGTAAGACACCCTATACGCAGGGTATAGCAGTTGAATTTCAATTTATCTTCGTAAATAATGTGTATTTAAAAAGCTCTCGAACAAATTGTTTGAGAGCTTTTTATAATCGTATGTCTTAGCTCTATGGCAAGTACGCTTTATATCACGCCTTTTTCTGCGGCTTGCGACTAATGGATTTACGGTAAACGGTTACGCTTTTTCCGTTTAAACTACTGCGTCGGTCATCGTATAGCCTTCCAAAGAGTTTGCTTTGACCTGAATGCAGATATATTTAACCGAATGTTTTTCCGATGCGAAAAACTGTCTTTTTGCCGACGGAGAGATACGAAGCCAGTCGCCCGCCTTTAAGACGACGCTTGACCCGTCTATTATCGCCTTGCCTTCTCCGTCCAATATCGCGTAAATTTCCTCGTTAAGCCTGTGTGAATGTACGAAGGGAACGCTTGCCCCCGCAGGCAACAAATTAATACTTACCTCTGCTCCCGTAAGATTAAGTAAATCGTGAAGCTCTACGCGCGCCTGTGTACCTGCGCTTACTTTGTCAAAATTGTTCATAAATAAACCTCCGAATTGATTGTGAAAGCAGTATAGCAAGCGTATTACCGTTATGCAAGACGGTTACGGTTTTATTATCAGATAAAAATTTTGTTACTTGGTTTCATTTTTAAACTATTGACACTTTGCCGTGCGGGTTGTATAATATTTGTAAATTTTTTTATGGAGAAAAGCAATGCTGACAAGAGAAGAATTACCCGAATGCCCCGTTGCTACAACGGTACAGCTTATAGGCAATAAATGGAAGCTGCTTATATTACGCAACCTATTTTATAACGGAAAACAACGGTTTACCGATTTTTTAAAGTCCGTTCCAGGTATAAGCAAAAGAGTTTTAACCGACAACCTGCGGGCGTTGGAAGGCGACGGAATTATCGAAAGAGAAGTGTTTGCAGAGGTTCCGCCACGCGTTGAATATTGCTTATCTCCGCTTGGTAAAACGTTGAAACCCATACTTGACGCTATGGCGGATTGGGGGCAGGACTATAAAAGCAACTTAATATAAAAAAAACCGTATCCTGCGAGGATACGGTTTTTTATTGAAATTTTTAAATTATTCCAAAACTGCGGTTGCGCCTGCTGCTTTAAGGTCAGCAACGATTTTGTCAGCTTCTTCCTTAGCAACGTTCTCTTTAAGAACGCCACCCTTTTCAACTGCTGCCTTAGCTTCAACAAGTCCAAGACCCGTGAATGCGCGGACAACCTTGATTACGTCGATTTTCTTCGCGCCGCAATCTTTAAGAACTACGTTGAATTCAGTCTTTTCCTCAGCTGCTGCTGCGGGAGCTGCGCCTGCTGCGGGAGCTGCCGCTACTGCTACGGGAGCTGCTGCGGATACGCCGAACTCCTCTTCAAGTGCCTTTACAAGCTCGTTAAGCTCTAACACGGTCATAGATTTGATTTCTTCAATAAACTTAGCTACATCTGCCATTTTTTTAATTCTCCTAATGATGTTTTATATTTTTATTCGCGCTTTTTGTTAAGGCAACGCCCGCCCTTTAAATTTTGTTTTAGTTGTAAAACGCAGAGATACGAGCAAGACAAGGAAAGTGCGGATTTGTTGCAGGGAGCGTACATAGAAGTACGTGACCAAAACAAAACGCAAACTTAACGAAGTATTGCGAAGTATATATGCGTTTTAAGCTTTCTGCTTTGCAATGCCGTCAAGTACCCTGACAATGCCCGACATAAGGTTGTTAAGCACACCTGCAAAGTTTGCCAAAGGTGCCTGCATAGAACCAAGCATTTTTGCAACCAATTCCTCTTTTGAAGGCATGGAAGCAAGGGCTTTCGCGCCTGCCTTGTCCACATAAGCGTTATCGACGAACGCACTCTTGACTACGATTTTACCCTCATAGTCCTTTGCCGCCTTGGTCATAAGCTTTGCCGCCGTCGTTTCGTCCGAACTGAACGCCACAGCCGTAGGGCCGTTGAGGTCTGCGTCGAAGTCTTTAAAGCCCAAATCGTTGAAAGCTTTTCTTACAAGAGTATTTTTGTAAACTTTGTATTCGCAATTTGCTTTTTTACAGTTGTTACGAAGTTCCGATACTTCCGCAACGGTAAGCTTGTTATAGTCAACTAACACTACCGACTTTGCAGACTTGATTTTATTTGTAATTTCTTCAACAACTACTTTTTTAGCTTCAAAATTAGCCGATTTCCTTTCTTCTGACAATGTTTACCTCCTTCCCGCTTTCGCAGTGATTAAAAAATCCTTGCACCCAAAAGGATACAAGGAATTTTAAATAGCATTATTTAAATTCAAAGCTTGTAACCTGAGCGAGAAATTAAGCCTAAAGCACTCGCCGTCTTGGGCAACAAAATATATTTACATTGTTATTATATGGTTTATATTGCTAAAAGTCAAACGATTTTTTGCAAAATTCAATTTAACTCGCCAAAAACCCTCACGGAAAATGTGCGCAAGCAGATTTTCGTGAACTATTTAACCTTTGTTATAGGTAACCTTAACTCCGGGACCCATAGTCGCGGTCAAAGTAACGCTCTTGATGTACTGACCCTTTGAAGTTGCGGGCTTAGCCTTAACGATTGCTTCCATAAGTGCGTTGAAGTTTTCAACAAGCTTTACATCGCCGAAAGACTTTTTACCGATGGGGCAGTGAATGATAGCGGTTTTGTCAAGACGGTATTCAACTTTACCTGCCTTAACCTCCTGCACAGCCCTTGCAACGTCCATAGTAACGGTACCCGACTTGGGGTTGGGCATTAAGCCCTTAGGTCCGAGGATACGGCCGATACGTCCTACAACGCCCATCATATCGGGGGTGGTAATCATAACGTCAAAATCGAACCAGTTATCCTTTTGAATTCTCTGAATGGTTTCTTCTGCGCCTACGTAGTCTGCGCCGGCAGCGGTTGCCGCGTCAGCCTTATCGCCCTTTGCGATAACAAGCACTTTCTTCTGCTTACCCGTACCGTTGGGAAGTACAAGAACGCCGCGCACCTGCTGGTCTGCCTGTCTGGGGTCAACGCCCAGACGAACGTGTAATTCTATAGTTTCGTCGAACTTTGCTTTCGCCGTATCGAGAACGATTTTAACGGCTTCGCCTAAATCGTATGATTTGGAACGGTCGTAGGACTTTAAGCTTTCCGCGTATTTCTTCGCCAATTTCATAACTTACTCCTCCACCGTAACGCCCATAGAACGGGCTGTTCCCTTTACCATACTCTTAGCTGCGTCCAAATCGGTGCAGTTAAGGTCGGGCATCTTAGTTTTAGCAATCTCTTCAACCTGCGCCTTGGTAAGCTTGCCCACTTTATCCCTGTTGGGACGTGCGCTTGCGGTTTCAAGACCCAACGCCTTTTTGATAAGAACGGGCGTAGGGGGCGTTTTAAGGATGAAAGTAAAGCTTCTGTCCTGATAAATTGTTACAACGCAAGGTATGATAAGTCCTGCCTGGCTTGCAGTCTTTGCGTTAAATTCCTTGGTAAACCCGGGTATATTGATACCGTGGGGACCCAGCGTAGAACCTACGGGGGGTGCGGGGGTTGCTTTACCGGCAGGAAGCTGTAATTTTACAACAGCGGTAATCTTCTTTGCCATAAAAAATATTCCTCCGTGTGGTATTGACGAACGCGCCAGTGCTTAAAAATTTAACACGCTCTCCCACAAAAATTTCTCACGCATTTCTTTTTCGTTGAAAAACAAATGCCGTGAAATATAATGTCGTAAAACGGCTTTTACGGACGAAATCAATCCGACATTGCCGTTTTTCGGCGTTACTTAGTTATAAAGCGCAGAGATGCAAGTCAGACAAGGAGAACGAGCATTTACGCAAGGGAGCGTACACTGACGTACGTGACCTAAGTAAAGCGCAATTCGACACAGTATGACGCCGCATATATGCGTTTTAGCCTTCTATTTTCTTTATCTGTATATACTCAACCTCAACGTCGGTATTTCTGCCGAACATCTGAATGTTGATTTTAGCTTTCTGGGAAATATCGTTAAGTTCGGTAATAATGCCTTCAAAGCCTTCTAAGGGTCCCGCGTCAACGCTTACCTTGTCGCCGACGGCAAACTCGCCTTCGACAACCCTTTCTTCAAGACGCATTTTACGGATTTCCGCTTCCTTTAAAGGAATAGGTCTGCCCTGCGGACCGACAAAGCCCGTTACGCCCCTTGTATTGGTTACCCAGTACCAAAGCTGGTTTGAATAAATCATTTTAATGAAAACATAGCAAGGCAACAGCTTACGCTCTACAATCTTGCGCTTGCCGTTCTTTTCTTCGATAGTCTGTTCCATAGGAATTTTGACGTCGAAAATCATTGCCTGTAAATTATTGTTTTCAATAAGCCGCTCTAAGTTGTCCTTTACCATCGACTCGTATCCGGCGTAGGTGTGAAGAATATACCAGCACGGCGTTGTAGTAACGTCTACCATCTGTTTTATTCTCCGATGCCCTTGATGTTGGTAATAACTTCCAACAGCTTATCCAAGCCGAAATTGATTGCGGTAATAATAACCGTAAAGGTAATAACGACAACCAAAACCACGCAGGTTGCCTTGACCACCTTGGGGAAAGAGGGCCAGGTTACCCTTTTCAGTTCAGAAAAGGTTTCCTTTAATTTTTTGCCGAAACGAACGAATATGTTCGGCTTTTTTACTACGTTATTTTCGTTCTTAGCCATTATTTCGTTTCCTTATGCTCGGTATGCTTTTTGCAGAAAGGACAGTATTTGGATATGGTAAGCCTGTCGGGGTCGTTACGCTTATTCTTATAGCTGTCGTAATTTCTGCGCTTGCATTCGGTACATTCAAACGTTATTTTAGCCCTTGTTGATGCTTTCATTATGGAAAACTCCGTACAAAAAAATTACATCCCCCATTCGGGATGTACGGTAAGTTTAACACATTAAATAATGCGTGTCAACTCTTTTTATATTTTTTTGAAAGAAATTTTTATATTTATAAGGTAGAGAACTCATTTAATACTTTTTTAAGATATCGTGATGCCCCACGTCTACAAGAATTATAATTGTATCGCCCTCATAGTACCAGATAATACGAATATCCATATTAACGCTACATTCAAACAAATCTTCCGTACCCTGTATCCTCTTTGTTCTTAGCGAGGGATGAAGCGGATTTTCCGAAAGTATAGTTAATTTATTTCTAAGCTGCTTTTTTTCAATTTCGTTTAAGTCTTTAAAGTGTTTTTGAAATCTGTCGGTAAACGTAATTTTAAAAGCCATCAGTTGCTCTCCAACTTATCAAATAACGAATCTATGCTGTCGAACACGGGTCTCTTTCCATCTCTTATGTCGGATTTTATTCCTAAAATTTCCTTATGCAATTCGTCTACGTATTTTTTTGGATATACAGTAACCGGCATAAGACAAATTACTCCGTCTTTTTCATATATTTCAAGCTTGTCGCCTTCTGCCAACCCAAGACTTGCAACTATTTCTTTTGGTATGGTTATCTGTGATTTTGTTCTAAGCTCCGCTAACATATTACACCTCCGTAGTTAGTTGGAATTTCATACTTTCCTACTACTATTATACTCACTTTTAATATTAATGTCAATAGTTCTTTATAAAATTTCACATACAATAAAGGAACAACCCGCCGTTTGGCGGGTTGTTTAAAAAATCAGGTATTAATTAATTTTAATTTTCAAATTCCGCACACCATTTTTTATATCTGTTATCTTGCGGTGTGCTTGCAAAAATATTTACCGCTATCGCCAGAACCAGAAAAATTATTGTGGCAATAAAAGAAGCTTCGCCAATTTATTTATAGCCGTGATATGCTATGCTTTCAAAAAAATTTTTGACCTGCGGTAAATCCATAACCTCGTATATGTTGCCTGTACGCGTGCGCCGCCAACGCAAAAGCTCGACAGTTACGGTAACCTGATTTTCAAGGTTTGTGTTTTTGTAAAAGTTGAAAACCTCTTTATATGCGCCCGCGCCGCCAAGCTCGAAGCCGTAATACGCAGCCCAAGCCGTTCGCGCTCCGCGCTTTACAGTAAAAACGTCGCCGTACAAATACAAATCGTTTTCTTCAATAAAATCGTGTAGCGATTGTTCTTCTTCAACCGCGTCCCTTTCAAAGCAAACTGTAATTTTTACAGAGCCGTCGCTTGAAATAAACATAACCCCGTCGTA
The DNA here is from genome assembly GCA_910587365.1 of uncultured Christensenellaceae bacterium. GTDB lineage: Bacteria > Bacillota > Clostridia > Christensenellales > Borkfalkiaceae > Coproplasma. Next base: position 8,642 of record CAJUKJ010000010.1, read on the forward strand.
GGGAAATTCCGAACGCCTTACTATTAATGAATAATTTTCGGGCGGGTCGAATGAAATATTTTCTCCTATAAATCTTCCGTTAAAAATTCTGAACATAATTTATCTCTAATCAATTTTTTTGTTTCTATTTTATACCCTATTACTTCCAAAAGCAAGTAATTTTGGAACTTATAGGGAATAATCGTAGAAAAAGGGATTATTAATTATGCTTAACGAATTTAGTGATAATTTAATTGAACTTATTAATGAAGAAAAAATCACTATTGAACAATTTGCTGAATCCGTAAATATTGATATGTCGGAAATATACAGGTATATACGCAAAGAATGTATTCCCAATTTAACCAATATAATAAAAATTGCGGATTGTTATAACTATTCCATAGATTATTTGTTAGGCTTTATTCCTTTCCCTGAAAAAGCAGTTTTTAAGCCTACCCCGCCGTTTTCACAGGCGTTTAAAAATTTTCTCAATCAAAAAGGCATTACAAGGTATAAATTAAATAAAGAAACAGGTATTTCAATTAACAGACTTGACGATTGGTATTTTGGCAGATTTAATCCTTCAATCGATAAATTGATTAAAATCAAAAAACATTTCGGTTGTTCAATCGATTATTTAGTGGGCAGGGAAAGTTAAAACTCCCTTATTTTGTGCATTATAATATTTTCAAATGGCTAATTTTTCGGAAATTTTATACGAACTTATTCTTGAATACAATAATTATCAAAAATCGGGCGCAAAAGATTTTGCAAAAATAATAGGATTGAACGCTACGACTATTACCCGCTATTTAAACGGTACACGAACTCCGTCCGTTAAAAACGTAATTCTGTTGGCTGACTTTTTTAAATGCACTGCGGATTTTTTAATTGGCGAAAAATGCGAAAGCAATATTTCAAAGTTCAAAAAATGCCCTCCTTTTGCAGAAAGGTTTGAAAGCTTATTGAAAGAATACGGATACAATTGTTTAAGTTTTTCCAAAGCTGCCGAAATACACCAAAGCCGTGTTTATGCGTGGAAAAACGGTAAACGCGTCCCCACACTTGATAACATAATAAAGATAGCAAGATTTTTGGACTGCTCTATTGATTGCGTTCTCGGTCGTGAAATATAAATAATTTTTGTTGCAAAAGCACCCAAGATTTTATAATCGGTAAAAGCTATTTTTCCTGAGGCAATTAATATTTTTTATAGAGAATATTATGAATACATTTCCAGACTTTGCCGAACGTTTTAAGGATTTAATTTCCGAAAGCGGTTTATCACAAAAACAAATTGCTTGCGCAATAGGAATTACCGAAACTTCCGTAAGTAATTATATAAGCGGAAAAAGCGAACCGTCTTTAAAAGTGTTGGTCGCAATAGCAGACTATTTTAAATGTACTACCGATTATATTACGGGTAAAAAAGACGAAAGCGAAGAAAAAATATTTTTACCCTGTCCGCCGTTTTCAACGCAGTTAAAAATTTTAATGGACAAAAAACCGTGTTCAAGTTATAGACTTTGCACTGATGCAAACATTCCGCAAGCAAGCTTTTACGATTGGAGAAACGGTAAAACCGAACCCAATTTATATAATGTAAAAAAATTGCTGGACTACTTTGATTGCTCATTAGACTTCCTGTTGGGTAGAGAAGCTTAAATAAAACGACTATTTTTTCGGGCAGATATTTTGCTTATTATTAAGCAGGGAAAGTTAATAAATTTTTCTATTCTAAAATGTTTGATTACATACATACAATAAAGGAACAACCCGCCAACGGCGGGTTGTTCCTTTATTAAAATAATCTATTCAACAATTTTTAAAAACGTTATTTAGTTTTCTCTGCCTAAAATAAAATCCACAGAACATTTGAAATTATTAGCAAGTTTTATAATATTTTCAATAGTAGGCTCGTATTTCCCTTTATGCCAACGGTTGACCGTTTCTTCTTGTAACTTTGCATCTTTTTCAAGTTTGTATTTTGAAACATTAAAGTAATTTAAAAGAAAATCAAGTTGTTCATTAAACGGCGGACATTTTTTAAAATTTGTTTCATTCCAACTATCTGTAAGACCTACTAAATAATCGGTAGTGCAATTGAAAAAGTCTGCGATTTTAATTAGTGTTTTATATGACGGCATTCGTTCACGAGATAAAATTCTTGAAATTACTGATACATTTAGCCCTGTGCATTGCGCGAGTGTGGAAATATTTATTTCCGCCTCATCCATTAAGTCGTTTAGCCTTTCCGAAAGTTTCGACAAAATATCCATAAATTAGTTTCCTTTCGACAAAAGATTATCCCACACACTGACAAATTTAAGTTGATTTTTGTCAGGCTGTGGGGTATAATGGATTTACACTAAATTGTGCGCACTTTTAGGAAAAATATTTATAAAAACAAAAGGAGAACCCTATGAAGATATTTACTAAGGAATGGGTTAAAGATATTGAATTTCACGATTTGATATTGATGTTAGAAAAAAATACAGGTATAAGAATACCGTTCATATTTATAAACGGCGGAACTGAATGTGTTGCAAAAGAAGATTTATATACGGTAAAAACAAATTTGAACGTAACGGATAAAGAAAATGAAATTAAATTTGTTATGCTTCCAAATACTATTGATTTGGAGCTTAACTTTTTAGACATCAACAATAAAATTAATGAAGAAACGTGCAAAAACGATTTTCTGTTACAGTACTTAAACAGGTTGCGTTCGATATCTTATCTTCCCGAAAATATTTTAAAGCATATTAAAGACAAACGGTTGCTTGCACTCGGCTACGCCGACACTCAAACAAAGAAAGAAATTCTCGATTATATTAAAATAAAGTATAATAAAGCTATTGACTTATATGATAAATGCTGTGAAGATAGCGTTAAAGCCGAAAAGGGACTTACCATCCGCAAACAATTAGAACAGCACTTATACAGTTCCGTGCCGCTTATGTTTGACGACGTGGAAATTACAAAAGCAGAGTATATAAATAATGAATTATTTTTAACTTTGGACGATTATGAAACTGTTGTTTTAAGCGGTACCGAAATTATAGAAGAAGAAACTGATATTAAAAATTCTATTGTTAAACATATCGAACTTTATAATCAAGAAACCTGCTATGAATTACATTTGTTAGTTATTAAAAGGGATGAAAATTTTATTGAAAGCTATTACTACGCAACATACCGATTTAAAGATTTAAAATTTATGGATTAAACAAAATAGCAGACAGCCGATGGCTGTCTGCTATTTTGTTTATTCAATTATGAGTCGGAAAATAACTATTAAAGATTTTCCTTTAAAAATTCGTTTGCTTCGGATTTGGACATATAGCCCAACGTCTTTGCCTTTTCGGTTCCGTTTTCAAACACGGAAACGAGGGGTATAGACATTATACCGTAACGGGCGGCGAGTTCCATATTTTCGTCGATATCGACCTTGACGAACACTGCCTTGTCCTTAAACGTTTCGCTGACGTCATCCATTACGGGCGCAAGCATTTTGCAAGGTCCGCACCAGTTAGCGAAAAAGTCGCACACGACAGGCTTGTCCCCTTTTAAAAGTTCGTCGAATTGTTTTGCGTCAATTTTTTCTACCATATAATTTCCTCCTAAATCAAGGTTTTCCAAGACGGAAAGCCTATTTTATTGTTTATTTAAGTATGTTTCGATTTCATTGAATTTAACCGCGGTTTGTGTACCGTCGGTCATATTTTTTATATTTACTTCTCCGTTTGCAAGCTCGTTTCCGCCTATAACCGCAACATACTGTGCGCCCAATTTGTCGGCATACTTGAATTGCGCTTTAACAGAACGGTTTAAATGGTCTATTTCCGCGGATATTCCTTTAAGCCTTAGCGCGGTTGCAATTTCAAACGCCTTAGCGCGGGTTTCCACGTCCATACCTGCAATATATATGCGGGGCTTTTGCTCTTCGGGAAATTTTGCCCCCGTATTTTCCATTAAAAGCAGCAGCCTTTCGATTCCTGCCGCAAAACCTATTGCGGGAACGGTTTGACCGCCCAACTGTTCGACAAGTCCGTCGTACCTTCCGCCGCCGCACACCGTACCCTGCGCGCCTATCGCGTCGGACACAAACTCGAACACCGTCTTTGAATAGTAGTCTAAACCCCTTACTATGCGGGGGTTAATTGTAAATTCAAGCCCCTGCGCACTTAAAAGGCTTTTAACCCCTTCAAAGTGCTGCGAACATTCCCCACACAGATAGTCCGTAATATCGGGTGCGCCCGCATTGATTTTTTTACAGCCCTCTTCCTTGCAGTCGAGCATTCTTAAAGGGTTTTTATCGAAACGCGTGCGGCAGGTTTCGCACATATCCGCAAGGTGCGGTTTAAAGTATTCTTTAAGTGCCTTGTTGTACTCGGCACGGCATACCTTGCATCCAATCGAATTGATTTCAAGCTTTGTCTTTACGCCAAGCTTGTCCAAAAAAGCCGAAGCGGCAAAAATTACTTCCGCATCCGTCTGAAACGCGGACGAGCCGAACACCTCTATACCGAACTGGTGGAACTCGCGCAGTCTGCCCGCCTGGGGGCGTTCGTAGCGGAATGCAGGCGTTATATAAAATGTCTTTACAGGCATCGGGCTGCTTGCCAGACCGTTTTCAATAAACAGCCTTGCCGCACCCGCGGTGCCTTCGGGTTTAAGCGTAATACTTCTTCCGCCCTTGTCCTCGAATGTGTACATTTCCTTATTTACAACGTCGGTAGTTTCGCCCACTCCGCGTTGGAACAATTCGGTATATTCAAAAGTCGGGGTACGTATTTCGGACAGGTTGAAAGCCCGCGCAACCTCGCGCGCTGTGTTTTCGACGTATTGCCATTTATAGGACTGGTTGGGTAAAACGTCCTTTGTGCCTTTGGGTATGTTAATCATATTTTTAAACCTTATCAAAATAAACACAGAGATACGGGCAAGACAAAGCGGAGTTTAACGCCGTCTTGCGAAGTATATATGCGTTTATAAAACGTACTTTTTGAGATCGCGGTTTTTAATTATATTCTCCAAATGCTCTTCAACGTATTTCGCGTTGACGTCAACCTGGATTACCGGATAATCGTTACCTCCCGCGTTGTAGGAAATATCCTCCAAAAGCCGTTCCATTACGGTGTGCAGGCGGCGCGCTCCGATATCTTCGGAAGTTGAGTTTACGTCCTCGGAAATTTCGGCAATTTTTTCAATAGCGTCGGACGTGAAGTGCAAATCGATATTGTCAACCGCCAAAAGCGCGGCGTACTGTGTAGTTATTGCGTTTTGCGGCTGGGTTAAAATGTTTATAAAATCCTGCTTGGTAAGGCTTTGTAAATCTACCTGTATAGGGAACCTGCCTTGAAGCTCGGGAATTAAGTCTTCTACCTTGGATACGTGGAACGCTCCTGCGGCAATAAACAGTATATAGTCGGTTTTAATGGGACCGTATTTCGTCATTACCGTACAGCCTTCTACAATGGGAAGAATATCGCGCTGTACGCCCTCGCGCGAAACGTCCGCGCCGTGGTTGCCCTTGCCCGCGATTTTGTCTATCTCGTCGATAAATATAATACCGTCGTTCTCAGCGCGCCTGATAGCTTCGGCGTTTACCGCGTCGTTGTCTATAAGCTTATCCGCCTCTTCTGCAAGAAGTAAATTAATTGCCTCTTTAACGGTAACTTTGCGTTTCTTTTTTTTGTGCATTCCCATTCCGCCGAGAATAGACCCGATATCGATAGCCGCGCCCATACCGGGAGAAAGCTCTAACGGCTTGGGTACGTCTTCCACCTCTATCTCGATAACGGTTTTGTCGTACTTGCCGGCGTGGATATCGTCAACGAGGTTTTGCTCGAAAACCTCTTTGGCGGTTTCGCCGCGCTCGTTCTTCTTTACTTCCGCAAGCACTTTTGCAATTTTGCGCTCTGCAACGGCAGTCGCTTTAAACCTTACTTCCGCTGTCTTTTCCTCTTTAACAAGCCTTATTGCGCATTCAGCCAAGTCGCGTACCATAGATTCAACGTCGCGGCCGACGTAACCGACCTCGGTGTACTTTGTAGCCTCCACCTTTAAAAAAGGTGCTTTTACAAGCTTTGCAAGCCTTCTTGCAATTTCGGTTTTACCTACGCCCGTAGGACCCCTCATAATTATGTTTTTAGGGGTAATTTCGTCCTGCAATTCGGGCGAAAGCCGACTGCGGCGGTAACGGTTGCGAAGTGCGATTGCAACCGCTTTCTTCGCCTCGTTCTGACCGATGATGTATTTATTTAATTCGTGAACAATCTGTTTAGGTGTTAAGTCCATCAAATCTCCTTTTCACGAAATTCTCGCACTATTCTGCGCGCGACAATTTCCGTGATTTAAGGGCTTCTCGCCCTCTGCCCGCAATCTTAGGGGCAAACTTATTATTTAATTGCGGGCATTCATCCCGCTGAGGCGCAAGTATGCGCAAATTGGGTGCGCTTGCAAAAAGTGTGATTTTTGCGCGCGCCGTAAATTATTTTAAAAATAACAAAACTCAAGCTTAACGCAGTATCTCGACGTATATATGCTTTTTTAAATTACTTCACATTTTATATTATCGTTAGTATAAACGCAAATTTCGCTTGCGATTTTAAGCGATTTTTGCGCAATCTGTTCTGCGGAATACTTAGTATTCTGGCAGAGTGCGCGCGCCGCCGCCAAAGCGTAATTGCCGCCGCTGCCGATTGCCGCAATGCCGTCGTCGGGTTCGATAACCTCGCCCGTGCCTGAAACTATAAGCATCGTTTCGCTATCTGCGACTATCATCAGGGCTTCAAGCTTTCTTACCGCCTTGTCCGAACGCCAAAGCTCTGCAAGCTCCACGGCAGACCTCATAAGGTTGCCGGAAAACTTGTTCAACATCCCCTCGAACTTTTCGCTTAACGAGAACGCGTCCGAAACGGAACCCGCAAATCCTAAAATAACTTTTCCGCCGTAAATTCTTCTTACCTTTGTCGCGCTGTTTTTGAAAATTACGCTTTCGCCCATTGTGACCTGTCCGTCGCCAGCGATTGCGGTTTTACCGTTTCTTTTTACGCCGCAAATAGTCGTCGCATGAAACTCTGTCATAAATATTTATCCTCACAAAAATAGTTTTCTATTATGCGAAAACTATTTTTCGTGATTTAAGGGCTTCTCGCCCTCTTCGCGCGTTTTTAAGTGCAAACAGTTATATAAACGCGCGAATTCACCTCGCCGAGGCGAAAGTTTTCGCAAATTGGGTTGCGCTAAGCAAAAATGCGATTTTGCTTGCGCCTTTGATTAATTTAAAATTATCCTCACAAAAATAGTTTTCTAATGATTAATTTAAATTTAAAGCTTGCTTATACTTTTCTATACTTTCAAGTGCGCGGGTTGCAAGATATGCGTACCGCTGTTTTTTATCCCTTATCGTAACGTCGGCGGGTTTTAGTATGCCGAAGTTTGCGTTCATCGGCTGGAAGTTTTCGCAAGGAGTGCATACGTGCCTTGACAGTGCGCCGAGAACGGTTGTGTTATCGGGAATGACGGGCTGTCTGCCATTTAGCTTTTCGTAAATATGCAAAGCCGACAAAAGCCCGCTTGCCGCCGATTCAACGTAGCCCTCTACGCCCGTTATCTGACCTGCAAAAAATACCGTAGGGTTGTTTTTAAGCGAAAAGTCCGCGTTAAGACAGGTGGGAGAATTTATAAACGTATTGCGGTGCATAACCCCGTATCTTAAAAACTCGGCGTTGCGCAATGCGGGAATTATGGAAAACACCCTTTTCTGTTCGCCGAATTTCAAATTCGTCTGACAGCCGACAAGGTTGTACGCCGTGCCGTCCGCGTTTTCTTTTCTCAGCTGCAACACCGCGTAAAACTTGTTACCGTCCTTATCTTTAAGCCCTACCGGTTTAAGCATTGCAAAGCGTAAACTGTCCTTTCCCCTCGAAGCTAAAACCTCAACGGGCATACAGCCCTCAAAAATTTCTCTCTTTTCAAAGTCGCGTAAAATTACTTTATCGGCGCATATTAGCCCGTCAACGAAGCTTTCGTACTCCTCTTTCGTAAGCGGACAGTTTATGTAATCGTCGCCGCCCTTGCCGTACCTGTCGCCGTAAAAGCATTTGCCGAAATCTATGCTGTCACGTGCAACAATGGGCGCGGAAGCATCGTAAAAATGCAATTGACCCCCGCATATGTTTTGGATACTTTGCGAAAGCGCGTCCGTAGTAAGCGGACCCGTGGCAATTATGCTCCACTCGTCGGGAACGGACTTAACCTCTTCGCAAATTACCGTAATATTGGGATTATTTTTAATTCGCCCCGTAATATATGCGGAGAAAGCCTCCCTTTCCACCGCCAACGCGCCGCCCGCGGGGATTTGGGTTTTGTCCGCCGCGTCCGTCATAAGCGAACCCAACGTCCGCATTTCTTCCTTTAAAAGCCCGCACGCGTTTGAATACGCGTCCTTGCCTTTAAGCGAGTTAGAGCAAACGAGTTCGCCGAAGTTTGTATCCGTATGCGCGGGAGTGAACGACGAGGGTTTTATGTCGTACAGTTCGACCTTAACGCCGCGTTCGGCAAGGCATATTGCCGCCTCTGCACCCGCAAGTCCCGCGCCGATTACTTTAATTTTGTTCATCTTCTTCGGGAACGTCTACCGAATAGCCGCAATCCTTTTCCGAGCATTTAATCTTATTGCCGCGTTTAATGAGAAACTTACCGCAGCGGGGACATTTATCCCCCGTGGGGATATCCCAGCTTAAAAATTTACAGTCGGGATAACCCGTACAGCCGTAATAAATTTTGCCCGTCTTGGAGCGCATTCTGCGCATAGGCTTGCCGCAATCGGGACACTTGCCCTCGGTTTTAACTTGTTCGCCGCTATCGCCGGCTGCAAGATAAGGTCTCTTCGCGCCGCACTTAGTACATTCGAGGAAGTTGCCGTACTTGCCCTTTTTAAGCATCATAAACGAACCGCATTCCCCGCACTTTTCCTCTGTAATCTTTGCGTCTATGGGGAGTATGGACGAGCATTCGGGATAGTTCGGACAAGCAAGGAATTTGCCGAATTTACCGCTTTTGACAATCATATTCGCGCCGCACTTGGGGCAACGCATTTCGGAAACCTCTACCTCGGTTTCACTGACTATGTTAGAGCATGCGGGATAATTCGAGCAGGCGAGGTACTTGCCGTACTTGCCCATTCTTCTTATCATCATATTGCCGCACTTTTCGCACTTGATGTCGGTGGGTTCGTCGCCGTCCGTAGAAGCCGTTTTAAGCTTATCTGCAAAACCGGGATAGAAATCCGCTATAATCTTATGCCAGTCGCAGCCGCCGTCTTCTATCTTGTCGAGGTCGTCCTCCATATGCGCTGTAAAGCCAACGTCCATAATGTCGGTAAAATACTTTACAAGCATATCGGTTATCTTATAAGCAACGTCCGTAGGTATCATATGCTTACCGTCCTTTTCCACATAGTGGCGTTTTGTAAGCACCGATATAATAGACGCGTAAGTAGAGGGTCTGCCTATACCCTTTTCTTCCATTGCCTTAACAAGCGAAGCGTCCGTGTAGCGCAGGGGCGGGCGTGTAAATTTCTGTTCCTTTACAAGCTCGTTTAAATTTAATCTGTCGCCCTCTTCAACGGGGGGAAGAAGCTTTGCAGACTCCTCTTCCTCATCTGCTTTTCCCGCTTCCTGGTAAGCGGCGGTATAGCCTGCGAACAACATAGCCTTTCCGCTTGCCTTGAACACATATCCGCCCGCTTCGGCCTCTATCTGCATCGAATTGTACTGCGCTTCCGCCATCTGCGAAGCAACAAACCTGTCGTAAATAAGCTTGTAGACGTTGTAATGCTTTTTATCCAACGAGCTTTTAATGCTTGCTGGGGTAACCGAAAGATTTATCGGTCTTATCGCCTCGTGCGCGTCCTGCGCACCCTTTTTCGTGGCGTAATGGTTGGGGGTTTCCGGAACGAATTCTTTACCGTACTCCGTTTCGATAAATTTCAGCGCGTTGTCCTGCGCGTCCTTTGAAATACGCACGGAGTCCGTTCTTATATAAGTAATCAGCGCGATATGGTCGCCGCCGACGTCCATACCCTCGTAAAGGTGCTGTGCGACGAGCATCGTTTCGGGCGAGGTCATACCGAATTTGTTGGAAGCGTCCTGTTGGAGCGACGAGGTTGTAAACGGTGCTGGGGCGTGCTGTTTTGTAACGCCCTTTTTGACCTTGGTTACTTTAAATTCAGAGTTCTTTATAATTTCCTCGGCTTGGTCGGCAAGCTCTTTACCGACGCTTTCGCCGTTCTTTTTATACTGGTAAGTAGCCTTGAATTGCGAATACTTCCGCTCTTCGTCCTGCAAGTACGCGTTGAACGTCCAGTATTCGTCGGGGATGAAAGCCTGTATTTCGCGCTCCCTGTCAACGATAAGGCGCAACGCGACGGACTGAACCCTGCCCGCCGAAAGTCCGTTCTGTATACGGTTATTCAAAAGCGGGGAAAGCTTGTAACCCACCAACCTGTCAAGCACGCGACGCGCCTGCTGCGCGTCCACGAGATTATAATTTATTTTGCGCGGCTTGCCTAACGCGCTCTTTACCGCCGTAGGAGAAATTTCGTTGAACTCTATACGGTTTTCGCCGTTTTCGTCAAGACCCAAAACCGTCTGTAAATGCCAGCTTATCGCCTCGCCCTCGCGGTCGGGGTCGGTTGCAAGATATACGCGGTCTGCCTTTTTAGCCTCCGCGGTAAGGCGTTTTATAACCTCTTTCTTGCTGGGGGTTATTTCGTACTTTGGCTCGAAGTTGGACGTTATTTTAACGCCCAAGGTTTTTTCGGGCAAATCCCTGACGTGTCCGCCCGACGCGTCAACCTTATATTTACCTTTTAAATATTTTGAAATTGTTTTTGCCTTTGAAGGCGACTCTACTATTATAAGATCCATAATACTACCTGTTTAATGCCTTGTAAGCGTTTCCGCCTAAACCTACGGCAAGCCCCTTAATTTGAAGCGACATCATAGCGGGAATAATCTCGTTAGGAAATTTATGCAAGCTTTCCGCCACTTCAAAAATAAAAGCTTTATCTGAATTTTTTAAATATTCGTAAACCTCGTATTCAAGCTCTGTAAGTTGAATTTTTTCGTGCGTATTAAAGTCTAAACCATACGCAGCGAAAATGTCAAGTACATTTTCAGTAAGTTTCGCGCCTTTTTTTATAAGAAAATTGCAGCCCGCACCGACTGCGACGCCTAACGAATACGGAAACGCGAATACGTCCCTGTTATATTCCTCGGCATATTCCGCGGTAATCAGCGCGCCGCTTTTTTCAGGGGCGCATACCACAAGCGTTCCCCTCGAAAGTCCCGCTATAATACGGTTGCGAACGGGAAAGAACCGAGGCTGCGGCTTAACATGCGGCAGATGTTCGGTAATTGCCAACCCTTGATTTTCCACACGCTTTAAAAGTGATGAATTGCAAGCGGGATATACACAGCCGAAACCGTTTGCGAGAACTGATATTACTTTGCCGCCCGCAGCAAGCGCGCCCTCCAAGACGGACGTGTCCGCACCTTCGGCAAGCCCCGTCACAACGGTAAAAACGCTTGACAGTTCGCCAGCAAGCTTTTTACAGTGCGCAAGCGCGTCGGGAGGTGTTCTGCGCGAGCCGACTACTGAAAAGCAGTTGCTTTTTAAAAGCGAGGTATCCCCCTTGCAATATAAAAGCAGTGGCGGCACGTCGATATTTTTAAGCGTTTCGGGATAATCCGCGGAAACAGATGTTACGCATTTAATCCCCTTTTTCTCTAATCCGTCCAGAACGCTTTGCCTGTAAGCCCGGTCGGAAAAATTACTTTCTACTTTATTATATACGCCGCAGGGCAGCGTTTTAATCAGTTTATTTTTTTTATATTCGTAATTACCGTCAGAAAACAAGCTATATTTTATATTAAGCGGAATTTCATTAAAGCTTGAAAGAACTATAATGTCGATTTCTTCTTTCGTATACATATTTATTAAATTTCAAAACTGCGGTATGATACCGCTTCGAGAATGTGATGCGGCTTTATATTTTGCGAAAAGTCCAAATCGGCAATTGTTCGCGCAACCTTGATAATTCTCGAACGCGCTCTTGCGGAAAGATGCAAGGCTTCAAAAGCGTTTTTTAAAATGCTTTCACACTCCGTATCAAGACGGCAATAGCTTTTAATCTGCCTTTCGCCCATATTGGCGTTTACCGTCATATTGTCGCGGGAAAGCCGTTCACGCTGGATTGCCCTTGCCTTTTCTACGCGAGCCTTTACCTGCGCGCTGCTCTCCCCGACGGCTTCGGAAGACAAATCGTCGTATTTGACTCCGTCCACTTCCACCTGTAAGTCTATCCTGTCCAGCAAAGGTCCCGAAACCTTGCTTCTGTATTTGTGTATCTGTGCGGGCGTACACGAGCATTGCAAATAAGAAGACCCGTAATTGCCGCAGGGACAGGGGTTCATACTTGCACAGAGAATAAAGTCGGCAGGGAACGTAACGGCTCCGCCCGCGCGCGTGACGGTAATAATTTTATCTTCCAGCGGCTGGCGGAGGGATTCAAGCGTGCTTCTGTTATATTCCGGAAGCTCGTCAAGAAACAGTACGCCCTTATGCGCTTTTGAAATTTCGCCCGCGCGGATTTTGGAATTTCCGCCCCCGCACAGCGAAACGGTGGTTGCCGTGTGATGGGGCGTGCGGAACGGTCTTAAAGACACGATGCCGTCATCTGATAGTTCGCCCGAAACGGAATGGATTTTTGTTACCTCCAACGCCTCTTCAAAGGTTAAATCGGGCATAATAGTGGGTATGCACCTTGCAAGCATAGTCTTGCCCGTTCCCGGAGGGCCTGCGAGCAAAATGTTATGTCCGCCCGCAACGGCGATTTCAAGCGCGCGCTTTGCCACCTTCTGCCCCTTGACGAACGATAAATCGCAGTTATACGAACGCTGACGCTGAGCCGAGTTGAAGCTGCGCGGCTGTACGGGATTAAAGGTCTGTTCGCCCGTAATCAGTTTTACGGTATCTTTAAGCGAGGACAGCGCGTATACTTCTATCCCCTCGATATAGCTCGCCTCGTTGGCGTTTGTAGCAGGAACGATAAAACGCTTAAATCCTTTATCCCTTGCGGATATAAGGACGGGGAGTATTCCCGTAACGGGGCGCAACGCACCGTCAAGGGCAAGCTCGCCCAAGAGGACGAAGTCCTGCCCGCCCGTAAGCTGACCGCTTGCCTTTAAGATGCTTATTGCAAGCGGCAGGTCGAAGTGCGAGCCTTCCTTTTTTATATCTGCGGGGGCAAGGTTTATAGTGATTTTGTTTACAGGGAAGTTGAACGCACTGTTTTTTATTGCGGAACGCACGCGCTCCTTACTTTCCTTTACCGCCGCGTCGGGAAGTCCCACAAGGTCGTAGGACACCATACCTTTATTTATATCGGTTTCGACCTCAACCGGGACTCCTTCAAGCCCGATTAAAGCAAAACCCGTAACTTTTGATAACATATTTTCTTCCGTAATAAATTTAATAGCCGATATTTTTAAAGCCCTTGCACAGGGCAAGAGCTTTTTTAAAATTATTTAACTTCTGCAATTTTTGCAGCCTTACCCGTAAGACCGCGCAGGTAGTAAAGCTTAGCTCTTCTTACCTTGCCCTTTCTTACTACGGTTATCGAAGCGATTTTGGGGGAATGTAAAGGGAACGTTCTTTCAACGCCTACGCCGAAAGAAAGTCTGCGGACGGTAAAGCTTTCTCTTATACCGCCGTGCTTTTTAGCGATTACAACGCCTTCAAAGTTCTGTATTCTTTCCTTTGTACCCTCGATTACCTTGAAGCCTACTTTTACGGTATCGCCCACGTTGAATGCGGGAACTTCCGTTTTCATACCTTCCTTTTCAATAGCTTCTACTAAACCTTTTATCATAAAAACGACCTCCGGAATTAATTACGGCATTCTTGAAAATATCAGCGGACTGCCGCGAGTCGAGAATTATATTAACAAATCTTTTTTTATTTTGCAACTCTTTTAAGGGGGTGTATCGCAATTTTCACACAAAATTATTCACGCAAATCTTTTACAAGCAAAATATTTGCCGTGATATGCTTATGTCGTAAAAACGCTTAACGGCGGAAGTTAATCCCGCCTTGCGCTTTTTCGGCATTATTCATTATTATAGCCTTCCCCTTGGGGAAGGTGGCGACGACAAAGAATGAGTCGGCGTCGGATGAGGTAAAACGCCTCGCAAAGTTTTAACGCGCAACCCATTGTGCTAACTTTGCTTCGTCTAATAATTTAACGGCGCAAGCAAAAGCGCGGTTTTGCTTGCGTCTTTAATCAATTAAAATATGCAAACTGCGGAGAAGCGAGCAAGACAAGGAGCGTGCGGATTTGTTGAGGGAGCATACATAGAAGTATGTGACCGATAACAAAACGTAAGCGCGACACAGTATTGCAAAGCTTATACGCTGTTTTACATTATTTTGGAATAACCGTATGAATTAACCACCGCATCCACTTTAAGTCCTTTTTTGCAGAGCGGACAGTCCTGAGGGGCGTATGAAGAATAATCGGGTATATCGTCAACGCCGAGCAACTTGACTACGGGAACGTCGCATTTGAAATTGCCGCCGAATACGGTTGCCGCACCCGCGGGAGAACCGCCGTAATACCTTATACCCTCTATACCGCTGTTCACAGTCTGACCGGTGGTAGCGGAAGCCGTTAAAAGCAGAACGTGGCAATTCATAACATAAGGCAGAAAGTTATCGCGCAAAATCATTTTGTCGCCAACAAGCTCGGGCGTGATTACCGCGATATTCTGGTTGACGTTCATCCCCGCGTGCGAAAGGTAATTAGCCATAAACGCGCCTATCATCTTTGTTCGCTCTAAGGTAATGATAGTGTCGACGGGTATTCCCGCAAAGCTGTCCGCAAGAAGCTTCGCCGCCGCCTTAGCCGAATTTAACTGCGACTTGACCTTAGTCATATCGATACAGTGACTGACATGCGAATGCTTTGTGGCAAAGTGTCCCGGAATTACGCTGATGCTAATTTCACGGTTGACGTGCGAATAAATTTCGTATGCCCTTTTTTCCATAATAGAACCCCTTATAAAATAGATTAAAATTATTATGCCGAAAATACGCAAAACGGGATTAGCTTCGTTAATCGTTTTTACGGCCTAAGCAATTTCACGAAAATTTTATGCAAACAAAATTTTGTAAGCTTAGTAAAACGCATTTTTTATGTGGTTAACTTCTCCGCGATATATCTCTATTATATCAAATCTTACGGTACAGTCAATAGGTCTGCCGTAAAAATAATATTTTGCGGCGTTTAAATATTTTTGTCTGCGCTTGAAATTTACCGCCTCTGACGGAATGCCGTAGCTGTCGGAAAGTCTTGTTTTGACTTCTATAAAAGCCAAAACCTCCCCCTTTTGCGCGATTACATCCACTTCTCCAACCGGGCTTTTATAATTGCGTTCCAATATTTTATATCCGCACTTTTTAAGATAGGCGCAAGCTTTGTTTTCCCCCGCTTTGCCAAGGGCTTTGTTTGCCTTGTCCCTTTCGCTTCCTATTGCCATTTTTTCGTGAAGCTCCTGCGGTGGACGGGGCATAACCCCGCCTCTTTAATTGCATTTATATGTACGGCCGTGCCGTAACCCTTGTTATTCCCGAAGCAATATTGCGGATATAATATGTCGTAACCGTCCATAAGTCCGTCACGGTAAACCTTGGCGACGATGGAAGCGCATCCTATCGAATAGCTTAAACTGTCGCCCTTTATTATGCTTTGCTGCGGAAAAGCTATATCAAGCGTCATATTGCCGTCCGTAATGACGAAATCGGGCTTAATTTTAAGCCCCTCCACGGCATTTTTCATACAAAGCTTTGTAGCTTCCAAAATGTTTATTTTATCTATAATTTCGGGTTCGACGCGGCATATGTTGCAGGCAACAGCCTTTTTCAATATAGTTTCGGATAGATTTTCCCTTTTTTTTGCCGAAAGCTTTTTGCTGTCGTCCACGCCATCTATGATATCGTCTAACGGCATAATGACTGCGGCGCAGACCACAGGTCCCGCAAGCGGACCTCTGCCCACCTCGTCAACTCCGCAAATGTACTTAAACCCCTTTTCCGCCAACTGTCTTTCGTATAATAATTTATCCATCAGAATTTTAACCCCGACATATCAGCGGGGCAATCAAGGGTTATCCTGCCCAACCTGCCCTTTCTGAAATCGTCTATAACAGCGCGTTCGGCACGCTCGTAATCGTATTCCCCGCCCTTTAAGACAAAACCTCTGCGCGCACACACGCAGTCGAGCATTTCAAGCTTACTGCCGCCCGTGACGCCGTACCGCTCTTCAAGCCGCTTGGGGTATTTTTCGTACAGCTCGCCGAGAAGCTCCAACGCGATATCGTCCAAATCGAGAATATCGTCGTTAATGCTTCCGACGAACGCAAGATGCAAAGCAAGCGACTGGTTGCCAAACGCGGGAGGCATCGTACCGGGGGTATCCAACAGCTCGAAGCCGTCAAGCCTTATCCACTGCTTACCGCGGGTAACGCCCGCCTTGTCGCCCGTGACCGTGCGCTTGGAGCCTGCAAGTAAATTTATAACCGTGCTTTTGCCCGTGTTGGGGACGCCTACCACCATAAAACGGAAAATTTTGCTGTAACCCTTTGCAAGGTTTTTTTCACGCTTTTCGGCAACGAGCCTGTTTATGGCGGCCGTTATATCCCTCTTGGAGTTAGCATTTGCGGCATTTATTTTAATCGCGCTTGCGTCCATCAGCTTCATTAAATTATCGGCGCGCTCGTCCGCAAGGTCGCCCTTATTCAAAATGTATAAAACGGGCTTCGCGCCCGCCATCTCTACAAGCTTCTGGTTGAACGAAGCCGCGGGACAGCGCGCGTCAAGCACGTATATTATGCCGTCTGCAAGCGGAACAAGCTGCTGCATCATCCGCATTGCCTTGGTCATATGACCGGGAAACCATTGAATAGTACGCATAACTTTATAAATATTTTTCCACGTCTGAAATTACGTTGGTATTACAATATTTCAGCACTTCAATTTCTCTTTTCAATCGTATATCTTTACTACCGCGCGTTTATTTGCCTTTTTAATCATTTATCCCTCAGTAAATCGGGGCGTTTTTCGCGCGTAAGCTTTTCGCTCTGTTCCCTGCGCCACTTATCTATTTCGGCGTGATTGCCCGATAAAAGCACCTCGGGTACCGCCGCGCCTTCGTAAACCGCTGGACGTGTGTACTGCGGGTATTCAAGTCCGTTATCGCCGAATGTTTCGTCCACGAGCGAGGTGTCGGAAAGCACGCCGTCAACGTAACGCGCTATACAGTCAGTCACAACCATTGCGGGAAGCTCGCCGCCCGTTAAAACGTAGTCGCCTATGGAAATTTCCTCGTCGATATACAAGTCGATTACGCGCTGGTCTATCCCCTCGTAATGTCCGCAAAGCAAAATAAGGTGTTCAAAGCCTAAAAGCCCGAACGCCTTGTCCTGCGAAAAAGTCGCTCCCTTAGGGGAAAGGTATATGCGGTGCGCCTTATGTTCGGGGTCTACCGCCTTTATTGCCGAGCCTATGGGCTGGGGCATCATAACCATTCCCGCGCCGCCGCCGAAAGGATAGTCGTCGCACTTGAAGTGCTTGTTTTCGGCATAGTCGCGGATATTTACGACTTCGATATTGAGTTTACCCGCCTTTTGCGCCCTGCCTATCACACTGCCGTAAAGGGGTGTGAACATTTCGGGGAACAGCGTTAAAATCGTTATTTTCAAAAGGAAACTTCCTTAAACCGTTTTGCATTTACGGTTATTTTCCGCGCCTGAACGTCGATATCCGTAATTACGCCGTCAGCCGCTGCAAAGGTTATCTGTTTACCTGCGGCGTTGGAAACGACGTAAATATCCGTTTTCGCGGGGGTCACGTCAACCACTTCCCCCAAGACGTCTCCGCGTCCGGTTATAACCGAACAGCCGATTAAATCAACGATGTAATACCGCCCTTCGGGAAGAGCGGGAATATCGGCACGGAAAACCTCTATATCCTTGCCGCGGAGAAGCTCCGCCGCATTTCTGTCCGCAATGCCTTTCAGCCCTAAATACGCAAAATCGCCCTGCGCGCGTACAGAAAGGACGGAGTACTCAACTCCGTCGATAAATATTTTTTTAAACCCCTTTAAATCTTCTGAGGAGTCGGTTAACGCCTTAACCTTAATTTCCCCCAAAATACCCTGCGGTTTTAAAATTGAAGCTACGGTAAGTTTTTCCTGCATAATATAAAACTCTGAAACTGTATCAGTATGCTCCGCACGGAAAGCACAAGCATACAACGACGTATGCGAATGAAAAAAGAATGCAAGCGCGACGCTGTACTACGACGCAAACTACTGCCCGCTAAAA
>CAJUKJ010000010.1:27178-47113 GCA_910587365.1 uncultured Christensenellaceae bacterium
CAGCGGAGAAGCGAGTAAGACAAGGAGCGTGCGGATTTGCTGAGGGAGCATACAACGACGTATGCGACCGAAAACAAAACGCAAGCGCGACACTGTACTACGACGCAAACTACTGCCCGCTAAAACAGCGGAGAAGCGAGTAAGACAAGGAGCGTGCGGATTTGCTGAGGGAGCATACAATGACGTATGCGACCGAAAACAAAACGCAAGCGCGACGCTGTATTACGACGCTTATACGCTGTTTTAAACTTTTTCTTTTATTTCGAGAACATACCTCTTACTATCGCGCGGGGTGGAAGCTTTTACAAGCGTCCTTAAAGCCTTTGCGATTTTACCCTGTTTGCCTATAACTTTACCCATATCGGACTCGGCAAGAATGACGGTAACTTCGATTTCCGTTTCCTTTTCCTCTACCTTGTACTCGATTTCGCTTTTCTTTTCGGCAAACTGTTCTACTACGTACTTAATTAAATCTAACACTTAAAACTCCCTCGGCGCATTAAAATAGGGATTGCTGCGCCAAAACATACTTTGCGTTGCCGCCGAAAATCGCATTTTTCGGCAGGCAGACCCAATTTGCGAATACTTTCGCCTCAGTAGATTGAATTGTCGCAATTAAATAATAAGTTTGCCCTTATGATTGCGACAAGAAAGGGCGAGGACAAATTTCTCAAAACAGCACGGTGTGCTGTTTTGTTGTCCAAGGTAAGCTTGCGCATAATACGAGGCGCAAGCGATGACCGAACGCACTGTTTTCATTGCAGTGCGGGAGAAACGCCTTTCAAATCACGGAAATTTTGTTTCGCAGAATAGAAACAAAATTTCGTGAACTTAGTTTTTCTTCTTTTTATCGTTGGTCTTAGGTGCGGACAGCTTTTTGCTCTGTTCCATCGCGCCTACCTTTACGAGGTAGCTTTTTACCGTTTCCGTAGGCTGAACGCCCTTTGCAAGCCAAGCCTTAGCCTTTTCAACGTCGATATTGATTTCAGCGGGGGTTTTGAGGGGGTCAACGTAACCGATTTTGTCGATATACTCGCCCGACTGCGCCTTGCGCGAATCGATAACAACTACGCGGTAGAAAGGGGACTTCTTGTCGCCCATTCTCGTCAATCTCATTTTAACTGCCATAATGTAACTCCTTTTGTTCACGCAAAGCTAAAACCTTTGCCGTGATATTTTTATTTTTTTAATTATTAAATTATTTACGTCGCGCACAAAAAACACACTTTTTTGCGCCACAATATCTGAAACATTTTACAATAAGGTTCGCAAAGCGTCGTTTCACTCGCGTGCAAGCGAACTCAATTTGCTAATACTTTCGCCTAAGCGGATTGAATTGTCGCAATTATATATTAAGTTTGCCCTTATGATTGCGGCAAGAAAGGGCGAGGACAAATTTCTCAAAACAGCACGGTGTGCTGTTTTGTTGTCCAAGGTAAGCTTGCGCATAATACGAGGCGCAAGCGATGACCGAACGCACTGTTTTCATTGCAGTGCGGGAGAAACGCCTTTCAAATCACGGAAATTTGTTTCGCAGAATAGAAACAAAATTTCGTGAACTTAGAAGGGCAATCTGCGTTTGCCGCTTTTAAGCTGCTTCATAAGCTGCTTTGTCTGGTCAAACTGCTTTAAAAGCTGGTTAATCTCCTGCACGCTGGTACCCGAACCCGCCGCTATGCGTTTTTTGCGCGATGAGTTTATAATTGCGGGGTCTACACGTTCGCGCTTGGTCATTGAAAGGATAATCGCCTTGGTGCGTTCTATCCTGCTTTCGTCCAAATCTTCGGTTTTGACCTTGCCGCCCATACCGGGCATCATTGCAAGCACTGCCTGCGCGCCGCCCATCTTTTTCATACTTTCAAACTGAACGAGGTAATCTTCCAGGGTAAAGGTGTTTTCAAGCATTTTTTTCTGCATTTCCTTTGCCTGCTGTTCGGTTACCGCCTCCTGCGCCTTTTCTATAAGCGTTAAAACGTCGCCCATACCGAGTATTCTCGACGCCATTCTGTCGGGATAGAAAGGCTCTAAATCGGTAAGCTTTTCGCCCACGCCGACGAATTTTATGGGTTTGCCCGTGACCGCCTTAATCGAAAGGCACGCGCCGCCGCGGGTGTCGCCGTCGAGCTTGGTTAAAATAACGCCCGTGACTTCAAGCCTTTCGTTAAAGGTTTTTGCAACGTTTACGGCTACCTGTCCCATCATAGAGTCTACGGTTAAAAGAATTTCGGATACGTCTACGCCCTTTTTTATATTTTCAAGCTCCTGCATCAAAGCTTCGTCGATTTCAAGTCTGCCCGCCGTGTCTATGATAACGGTATCGAAGCCCATAGACTTAGCGTATTCCACCGCTTGCTGCGCGGTTTTGACGGGGTTTTGCGTACCCTTTTCAAACACCTCGGCACCTGCGTTTTTACCTACCACTTTAAGCTGGTTGATTGCAGCGGGACGGTAGATGTCGCACGCCGTCAAAAGGGGCTTTTTGCCGTTCTTTTTAAGGTTTACCGCAAGCTTTCCGCAAAGCGTCGTTTTGCCCGCGCCTTGAAGTCCGCACATCATAATTACTGTGGGGGGCTTGGGCGCAACCGCAAGCTTCTGGTTGGAAGACCCCATTAAAGCAATAAGCTCGTCGTTGACTATTTTAATAACCTGCTGTGCGGGATTAAGACTTTTTATAATCTCCTGCCCCACAGCCTTTTCGGAAACGTCCGCGCAGAATTGCTTTGCAACCTTTACGTTAACGTCCGCTTCGAGCAAAGCGACGCGCACCTCGCGCATTGCCGTTTTAATTTCCAACTCCGTAAGTCTTCCGCGCTTGGTAAGCTTGGAAAAAATATGGTTTAATCTTTCGGATAATGAGGAAAATGCTCCCATAATTACCTCCCCCGCAAGCTTTCCGCACCGATTGAGTACAAAAAGCCCGTGAATTTAAGGGACTTTGCGCCCCTTGCGCCGAATTATTCTTCGCCCGTTTTGCCTTTGCCGTACACCTCTTTGGTGTAATCGCTATTCAATATCTCCAAAGCTTCGGGATTTTTTAATGTATTATCAACTTCTTCGGAATAATCTTTTTCAAGTATGTTTATCAATTTATCCGCATCCGCGCCAAGACGGGGGTTACGGGATTTGAAGTCCTCTGCCCACCTGCCCGCGTCCGTCAGCATAAACGAATGCTGTAAACAAATTTTCCTTAGCGTGTGGCAGAAACCCAGCTTTTCCTCGTATTCTTCAAGCTGCTTTTTACAGCCCTTTAAACAATCCGACACTGCCTGCCTTGATATATTTTTTTCAGTAGCGATTTCCGAAACAGTTAAATCGATATTGAAATACATATTGGTTATTTCCTGTTGGGTGGGCGTTAAAAGCCCGTTGTAGGTATCCCAAAGGGAAATAAAAGAAAATTTATTCATAACGTGTTTTTATATTAAACCAAATAAACCGCCTTGTCAAGTATTTTTACTTGTCGGATTTATTTTTTTTGGGTGGGGTATTAACATTAAAATTTATTTTTTAACAAACTCGGCGCGGGGAAAATATAAAAAGATTTTAAATTGACACTAAAGTAGCGATATGATAAAATTCATACGTTGTCACATAACACAACGGGGAGAGTGATATTATCTATGCGTAAAGAAATAGACGGCGTCCTTTACGACACCATTACTTCAACGATAGACAAAAAATTCACCTACGGTGCGCCCGGCGACCCTTTCGGATATGAAGAGACCTTGTATATAACCTGCGACGGAAGATATTTCGTGTACACCTACGGCGGATACGCTTCAAAGTATCCTACGGAAAATATTTTTCCTATCGCGCGCGAAGAAGTTAAAAACTGGATGCTTTCACACTGATTTTACACCTTAATAAAGGAGTGTTGCACTTTTTGTGCAGCACTCCTTTGCGTTTTAATTTATTACTCCAACGGCTCGCCAATAGCAACGTGGATAGTTAAAAAGTTTTCAAAATAAGGCGTCCACCATTGCAGGTATCCCGCACGCTTGGGATGGATTGCGTCCGACATACACCATTTGTAATAATCGTCGGTGGTCTTGGAATTAAAGTCGGAGTCGTTGAACAGGTCGATAACCCCCACGTCGTAACCGAGATTGCGCCACTTTTCCGCTATTTTCTTTACCTCGCCGACAAGCTTACCGTAATTGGTACCCGTAGGGTTGGTGCTTTTCCTGTTTCCCTCGTCGCCGAACCAGCCGCCCGAATAGAAATAAACGGGACATTGCCAGTTTTCATAAACGTAAGCAATTATATACTCTACCCCGCCGAGCGTGGTTGCACGATCGAACGCGCTTATATCGGTTTGCTCCGCGTCGGTCATCGCACCCCATTTATTTAAACGGTCGTTGCGGGCGTCGTTGGTGGATATCTGGCAGATAAACGCGTCTATATTGGCATTTTTATCAAAATTATTACCGTTTACAAGACGGCGCGTGTACGAACGCGCGCCCGAATCCCCGTTTCCCCCGTCGTCGTAAAGCGTTGTACCGGACACCGCCTCCTTTACGCTTGTGCATCCCGTCATTGCCGACAGGAAGTCCGCCATACTTTCCCCTTGGGACGCCGAACCGTAAGTCACGGAAGAACCCAGCCAGTAAAAGGTTTTATCTTTAAGAAGGCTGTCCTCATCCGCCACGACCTTAGCCGTCGAATAAACCGCGTCGTTTGCGGCAACGGTCGGAACCTCGCTTTCTATCCCGTATTTGATTTCAGGCAGCACCTTCGGGGGATTAGCCTGCTTGCACGCGCAAAGCGCGCCGCATACCGCCAGCATACCCGCAAAAGAAGCTGTAACGATAAATTTTAACTTGCCCATATTTTTTCTCCTTATTATCTACTGTCTGAATTATATATCGCGCTTTGAATTTTGTCAATATGTAATTTTTACTTGACGCATTCGCAAACGACGTATTCCTCCAAAATATCTAAACCGTCGGGTATTGAAAGACAGTCGTAAACATAATCTTCAAGAGATTTAAGCAATTCCTTGAAACGCTTATCCAACACGCAACCGTGGATAAGCGTTAAAAGTATGCTCATAAAATGAAAATTCAAAGATTGCTTAAAGCGGAAAATTTCCTTTTCAGGCTGCTCTTGCGCAGTAGAATTTTTTTCGTTGTCCTCTTCTTCCGTTAATTCGTTAACCGTCATTTACTTTCCTTTCCCCGTTTAGCCGTTGGGCAAGCTGTATTTTATGTACCTAATAGGTACATAATAAATTATATGTATCTAATGGATACAAGTCAAGCAAAATGTACCTATTGGATACTATAATTTAAAAAGACGAGGTAGACTTATGATTAAACTTGAACAAATACAAAAAAATATATCCGAAGCAATAACGCAAAGCGGATTGACACAAAATGAAATAGCGCAAAAAATTGGAGTTAAAAGACCGCAAATATCTTGTTACATACACGGAAAGAAAACGCCATCGCTTGATACCTTTGCAAATCTTTGCGCCGTGCTTGACGTAGACCCTGCCGAAATTCTTTGCATTGCGGAATACAAAGAGTAATGACGACGGGTATCTCCTGTAAAATTTTATCAGAGGTGCAATAAATATGATAACTTTAAACCAAATCAGAGCCAAATTGCAAGAGGCAATAAAGCAAAGCGGGCTTAGCCAGACGGAAATTGCAAAAAAAATCGGAATAGGACAGCAAACTGTATCAGAATACCTGCATGGAAAATCTATGCCTGCCCTTGACACCTTTGCAAACCTTTGCGCCGTGCTTGACGTAGACCCTGCGGAATTACTTTGCATTGCGGAATATAAAGAGCAGTGACGTTATATTTATTTCACAAAAATTTCAGCAAGTATTTTTTGACAATAGTACGGAGAAAGGTTAAACTTGATTAGAGGATAATATGTTTAATAGTAAAATTTGTGATTTGCTGGGTATCGAATACCCGATATTTCAAGGCGGTATGGCGTGGGTTGCGGACGCACAGCTTGCCGCCGCAGTTTCAAATGCGGGCGGGCTTGGTATTATAGCCGCAATGAATATGGACGGCGAAATGCTGCGCAGCGAAATAAGAAAGCTTAAAACGCTTACAGACAAGCCTTTCGGCGTGAACGTGATGCTTATGAGTCCTTATGCCGAACAGGTTTCCGACGTGGTTATACAGGAGAACGTACCCGTACTTACGACGGGCGCGGGCAACCCCCTCCTCTATATGAAAAAGTGGCTTGCCGCGGGTATTAAGGTAATACCCGTCGTTGCTTCGGTCGCGCTTGCGCAGATGGTTGCAAAGCGCGGAGCTTCCGCCGTTATTGCAGAGGGCGGAGAGTCGGGCGGACACATCGGCGAAGCGAACACCCTTCCACTCGTTCCGCAGGTCGTTGACGGCATAGACATACCCGTGATTGCGGCGGGCGGCATAGCTGACGGCAGGGGTATGGCGGCGGCGTTTATGCTGGGTGCTGAGGGCGTACAGCTTGGCACGCGCTTCCTCGTTGCCAAAGAGTGCAATATCCACGACAATTATAAGCAAAAAGTTTTAAAGGCGAACGATACGGGTACTATGGTAAGCGGCAGGCGCAGCGGACACCCCGTTCGCGCACTGAAAAGCCCGTTTGCGAGGGCTTATGCGGAAATGGAAAAGAACCCTGACGTTTCCGACGGACAGCTTGACGAATACGGAGCGGGCGCGCTTAGACGGGCGGTTGTGGACGGCGATACGGAAAAAGGCTCGTTCCTATGCGGTCAGGTTGCGGGACTTGTAAAAAGGGAGCAGACCTGTAAAGAAATTATAGAGGAAATAGTTGCCGAAGCGGCAACCGTAATTAAAAATGCAGCGACGAGGTTGAAATGAACAGAGAACAGTTGAAAGAAATTTTACCGCACAGAGAACCTATGCTTCTCGTTGACGAAGCATTTAAAAACGAAGACGGCACGGTTACGGGAAGATATACCGTGCGCGGGGACGAATTTTTCTTGCAGGGGCATTTCCCCGATAACCCCGTAGTCCCGGGAGTTATATTGTGCGAAATGGCGGCGCAGTCGTCGTGTATGCTTATGGCTGAAAGCGTGAAAGGGAAAATTACGCTGTACGCGGGTATGAACAACGTAAAGTTCAAAAACCCCGTCCGCCCCGGCGACACCGTGGAATTTACCTGCACGCATATGCGTTCGATGGGTCCCATCCACTTCATAAAAGCCGAAGGACGCACGGACGGTAAGCTTTGTTTAAGCGGAGAATTTTCATTCGCGCTGGTTGACGGCGTAAAATATTAAAATATTGAAAGGAGAACGATTATGTATCAATTATTTTGCGATTCCAATTGCGAGCTGTGGCACACCACCGTTAAAGAATTGGGGCTGAACCTCATAAAAATGCCCTATACCGTAGACGATAAAGAATACTTCTACGATATGGGCGAAAATACCGACTTTAAAGGCTTTTTCGACAAAATGAGAAGCGGCACCGTCCCCA
Source organism: uncultured Christensenellaceae bacterium (assembly GCA_910587365.1). Lineage (GTDB taxonomy): Bacteria > Bacillota > Clostridia > Christensenellales > Borkfalkiaceae > Coproplasma. The sequence goes on from CAJUKJ010000010.1 coordinate 34,631, forward strand.
AGACTTCCGCACTGAACGAGTTTGCGTATACCGAATACTTCGAGCCTGTCCTTGCACGCGGCGAGGATATTTATTACGTTACCTTTTCGCACAAGATGAGCGGAACGTTCGAGGCAATGAAGAATGTTATAGCACAGTTAAAGCAAAAGTATCCCGAAAGGGAAATCCGCTTTAAAGACTCTAAAAGCATTTCGCTCGGAAGCGGGTTTGTGACCTATTATGCCGCGCTTAAATATAAAGAGGGCGCGACGATGGACGAGCTGGACGCTTACCTTGACGGGCTTATACCCCACGTCGGCACCTACTTCGTGGTTGAAGATTTGACCTACCTTTACCGCGGGGGAAGAGTTTCGGGCGTTTCAAAGGTGGTAGGCAACCTTTTGAACATCAAGCCTATACTTCACTTCGACGAAGAGGGCAGAATTATAAATATAAACAAGGTCAAGGGCTTTAAAAAGGCACTTGCGGAATTAAGAGCGTATATGCGCGATACGGGAAGCGAGCTTGATAAATACAAGGTATTCATTTTACAGGCGGACAACGAACAGACGGCCAACGACTTTGCAAAAAGCCTTACCGACGAGTTCGGCGAACTTGATATCCATATTCAGCCCGTAGGTCCTGTAATAGGGGCGCACTGCGGCCCGGGTACGATAGGGCTTATATTCCACTGCGAACGTAAATAAGGCTATTTGCACTTCGTGCGTTAAATATTGCTTGGTCAAAGTTAAATGACCTTGGGGCGTTTCGGTACATTATTGTAGCCTTCCCCCTCTAATAAGTGTAGAAGGTGGATTTGCCGTTAGGCAAAGACAAATGAGGGGTGTGTATTAATATCGGTCGGATTGCACAACCCTCATCCCTACCCTTCCCCCTTTGTTAAGGGGGAAGGCATTTCTTTACCGCATTATAGCCTCCCCCCCCTTGTTACGGGACGAGGACGGATTTCCCAAAACAGCTATAATACCACCTCAACATTTTGCGACAGCAAAACATAACTTATAAATAAAATAACGCATTGCGAATTTTATCGCAATGCGTTATTTAAATATACTTTATTTATTATCTTCTGACGATACGGTAGAAGCTTCCGCCGTAGTTTCAACGGCAACCGCTTCCGTCTGCACCTCTTCGGGTTCGCCGCCCTGCGGAGGTTTCTTTTCCTTGTTATAAAGCAACTTTAAAAGTATAGGCGTGAGTATCGACGATATAAGAATTAACAGCACCGTCATAATCATAAACTTTTCGGGCAAGCCCGCGCTTATTGCCGTTGCTGTTACGATTAACGCAACCTCGCCGCGCGCCATCATACCGACGCCCGCAATCGCGCTTTCGCGCATGTCGTACTTGAAACACTTGGCAACCGCGCCGCAACCGACGACTTTGCCGATAAGTCCCATTAATACCGCAAGGAACGCAAACAGGAACAGCATTCCGTTAAGCCCCAAGAAGGTAATATTGCTTATACCTATATTCGCAAAGAACACGGGTGCAAACATCGTATAGGTGTTTACCTCTATCTTCTTGTCGGTATATTCGCTTGCACGGTGTACGGTTGAAAGTATGATACCCGCAAGGAACGCGCCCGTAATGTCGGCAACACCGAAAATTTCTTCCGCAACCCAGGCGTAGACAAAGCATACGACGAGTGAGAATACGGGAATACGGTGGGTTATGGGCCACTTTTTGTCTATCCATTTGAACAGCTTGGATATGCCGAAGCCAAGTCCTATTGCAACGATGAAGAAAGCGATTATCATTATAAGCGTTCCCCACCACTGCGCTTTGAACCAGGCAAAGCCCGTTAAGGCTTCCCCGCTTGCACCCGCCTTTGCAACACCTGTTACAACCGACAGGACGATAATGCCGATTACGTCGTCTATGATTGCGGCGGAAACTATCGTCGTACCGAGCTTTGTGCTTATTTTACCGAGTTCCTTTAAAACCGAAACGGTAATTGCAACCGATGTAGCCGTAAGGATAGCACCGATAAATATACAGTTATAGATATTGTCGGGACCCAAATCTTCGCCCGCGAAAGGCAAAGCGATGAGTATGCCCAGTACCATAGGAACTGCCACGCCCACACACGCGATAAGCGTTGCGGCAAGGCCCGTCTTTTTAAGCTCTTCGAGGTTGGTTTCAAGACCCGTGGAGAACATTAAAAGAAGAACTCCTATCTTCGAGAAAATCGCAAGACCGTCCGTTCCCATCGAGAAAATCTCGCCCTCTTTATTAAGTCCGTTTAACACGAACAGTGCCTTGTACGTCACGTCGCTGTCCGCTTTGTTAAGACCTATCAGCGAGAAGCCGCAAAGCTCGCCGAATATGGCAGGACCGATTATGATACCCGCAATTATGTAACCTAAAACCTGAGGAAGCCCGATACGCCTGAATAATAAGCCAAACACCTTTGTAAATAACAAGATAAATGCAAGAATTATTACAAAGCCCAAACCGGAATCAATGTTAAAAACTCCACTTACTCCCATATTTCATCTCCTGTCTGTTTAATACGCAAGTTATTATATCACATAGTTTTAAAAAAAGCGATATTTTTTTGCATTATATAATATTGTTTAATAAAAACAAAATTTTTAAAAAAATTTTTAAAAAAGGTATTGACAAATAGAAATAGCGTGCTATAATAAAGGTACAAAGTAAATAACTTACAAAAAGTGTTAGGTACCAACATTAATCCACGAGGTAAGCTATTATGAAATATAAGTAGCCGCGAAAGCGGGACACGGTTTATTTCAGCGGTATATGCCGCTTCTATATGATAAGGGAAAAATTTAAAAACTGTTAAGGGGGTAAAGATTATGCTTTACTTTGCCAAGACGATAGAAAGGAGAAGAAGGTAAACTCCGATGTACAAATTTGCTCAGGTAGCCTGATTCCGGATACGGTTTGATTTGGCAGCTATTGCTGTATGGTTTTAATAACCGATTTGCTTTATGCACCGTGCGGAGGCGGCTCCGAACTAAAATTAAATAAAATAACTATCCCCTGTTCCGACGTATTGGAACAGGGGAGTAATTTTATATTCACATAAATTTGCGTTAATTTGCGTTCCGCGCCGTAAATTTATTTATATACCGTTCAATTCGTCCAGGGACAGTGAAAAGCTTTTTATAAACTTCTTGAAGAAGTACTCCACCTCGGGTATTTTGCGGGAATGCAAATCCTCCTCTATACTCTTCTTCGCTTTTAAAAACTCGTTATTGCCGCAACGCAGCTCTTCCAAGCATTTTACATATGCCGCAAGCCTGTCCGCCGCCTTCATAAGCGTGTACTCGTAGCTTTGCGTATCGGGCTTCATACTCTTTTCGATTTCCCCGCGAAGCTCTTCGGGCAGACTTTCCAAAAGCTTGTCGCAAGCTCTTTCTTCAAGGCTTTTGTACGCACCGTTAATACTGCTGTTAAAGTATTTTATGGGCGTAGGCAAATCGCCCGTCATAACCTCGCTGCACTCGTGGTACACGGCATACAGTACAGCCTTTTGCGCGTCCGCACTTCCCCCGAAAACTTTATTGTTAATGACGGCAAGCGCGTGCGCGAACACTGCAACCTGCTGGGAATGCTCCATTATATTCTCTTCCCGCATGGAACGCATTAACTGCCACCTTTTGATATATTTCATTCTGTCCATAAAGGCGTAAAAATCGTATCCCATAGTAAACCTCGCGCAATTGCTTAACTTAACCATTACATTATATTACATATTTTTTTAAAATTCAATTGACTTTACATAATAATTACACTATAATTTAACTACGCTTTAAAAAAGCGAATAAAATTTAATATACCGTCGGGGGTGCTGACGCGAAAGAGAGCAATTCCCGTTACAGAGATACGAGCAGTATAAGGAGCGTGCGGATTTGTTGCAGGGAGTGTACACAGAAGTACACGACCAAAACAAAACGCAAACGCGACACAATAATGCGAAGTATATATGCAACGGAGCGTGAGCTGAGATTATACCCTTTGAATCGGCAACGTAATGGTTGAGCGATAGAACAAAGAGATATTTTTTGCGTTCCCTAAATTTTTACGGGGGACGTTTATTTTTTCGGCGGTAGAAGGAGTATTAATGTTTCAATCACAACTTTTGGACGTCTCCGGAAAGGCGACCGACATCGTAACCTGGGTGTCGCTGGGTGCAATTGCGGTGCTTGTAATCGCGCTGGTGCTTATTTGTATTTTCAATAAAAAATACACGACTACCGAAATTGCCTATGCGGGCGTGTGCCTCGCCGCGTCGTTTGCGCTGTCGTTTATTAAGGTTTCGCCCGTGCAGTACGGCGGCTCGATAACCCTTGCAAGCTTCGTTCCGCTGCTCATCTACTCTTACAAGTGCGGAGCCGTTAAGGGAACGATTGCGGGGCTTATTTTCGGATTGTTCAACTTTATTTCAAACCCGTACATACTGACACCACTTACTTTCATACTCGACTATCTGCTTGCCTTTGCAAGTATAGGTCTTATGGGCTTCGCACCTAAGCTTGGCAAGCTTTCGCTTACGGCAAAGGTAGCAATAGGAACAGTTATCGTTTACGTCGCAAGGTTTATATTCCACCTCATTTCGGGATTTATCTACTTCGCGGAGGATTCGATTTGGGCAAACATTCCCACCCCGAATATGTTCGTTTACTCGCTTATTTACCAATGCATATACCTACCCGCCGACTGCGTAATCTGCGTGGGCGTGCTTATCGCCCTTGCCAAGACCAAAACGCTTGACAAGCTGTTCAATATAATGACGCCCAAACAGAAAAAACAAATTGAAGAAGTTGCCGCAACGCAAGACGTGGCTGAAAAGTAAAAAAAAAACTTCCCCTGCGGGGGAAGTTTTTTTATATAAACTGTAATATATCGACAAGTACCGCAAAGCCGAGAATTAAAAAGAAGCCGACAGCGTGGATAACCGCCTCTACCTTTCTTGGCACGGGTTTTCTGAATATCCACTCTATGAGGCAGAAAATTACTTTACTGCCGTCCAGCGCGGGTATCGGCAAGAGATTGAACACCGCAAGGTTTATGCCTATATATGCGGCAATTTCAAAGAAGTTCTGCACGCTTTGCGAGGCTATCTGGGAAGTAAGCTTTATGGTTGTTACCGGTCCGCCCATTGCCGAAAGCCCCAAATGCCCTGTCAACAGTTCGCCGAGAACTTTAAAAATGGTCCCCGCTATTTTAAACGAATAGACGAACGAACGCCCGAGTGTTTCAAAAAAGCCGAACCTGTGACTTTCCGCACCGTAATAGTACTGACCGCTCGAATTTTTTAAAATACCCAAAGCCGTCCATAACTTATCCGTTTCGGTTGAATTTTTAAAATCGCAGTCGCCGCGCAGCATAATTTCAACAGTCTGCTTTTCCCCGCCGCGGATGACATTGACTTTTACTATGTCGCCCTCATTTTTGCCTTTAAGCGCGTACATAAGGTCGGTGGTAAGATAAATGCCCTTACCGTCTATATCCGTAATTAAATCGTTTTCGTAAAAGCTGTACTGTGCGTAATTTTCGCCCGCGGGAGTTACCGCCACGACCTTAAATAAAAGCTGCCCGAACGAAAACAGCGAAACTATTATAAGCAGCAACGCCAGCAAATAGTTCATAAGCGGACCCGAAACGAGTACGATTATACGCTTCCAGGGAGCCTTATTATTGAAGCTGTCAAGATTTTCCCCTTCGCCCTCTTCCCCGTCGAACGCGCAGAACCCGCCAAGCGGCAACAGGCGTATCGAAAAAGCTTCGCCCGTTTTTTTGGAAGTGCGCCTGAAAAGCTTAGGCCCGAAGCCGATTGCAAATTCGTTTATCTTGAATTTTAAAGCCTTGCCGGCAATGTAATGCCCGAACTCGTGTACGGTTATCATTATTAGCAATATAAGTATCGCAAGTAAAACCGCACCTATCGCGCCGAACACCGAAGAAACAGAAAGAAGTATCAATTAACACCCTATATAACTTTTTGCAAAAATATTATTCCCGCAAGCCGTCAATTCATTTTCAAATACTCCTGCGCGAGCCGGCGCGCAGCACCGTCAATACCCTCGAGCTGTGAAAAGCTTTCGACTTTTTCATTTGGAAATTTGTCAATAACCGCCCTTACAGCGCGGGAGATATCCGTGAAGGCTATGCGCCCTTGCAAAAACGCTTTAACAGCCTCCTCGTCGGCGGCATTTAAAACGCAAGGTGCTATCCCCCCTTGCTCCCCGCATTCCAACGCAATGTCGAAACAGGGGTATTTTTCACGCGCCAACGGCTTGAAATCAAGTGAAAACGTCCGCTTAAAGTCCATAGCCTCTACCGCCAACCCTAAACGCTGCGGGTAACTTAACGCAAGCTGTATGGGCAGCTCCATCGTGGGATAGCTTAGCTGGGCAATAACCGCGCCGTCGGTAAACTCAACAAGCGAATGAATTACGCTTTGGGGCTGAATAACCGTTTCTATCGCGGTGTACGGCGTACCGTACAGGACGTGCGCCTCTATTACCTCATAGCCCTTGTTCATAAGCGTCGCACTGTCAACGGTTATTTTTTTACCCATCTTCCAGGTCGGATGCGCAAGAGCCTGTTCGGGGGTAACCGTTTTCAGTTTCTCGTCGGGATAGTCCCTGAACGCCCCGCCGCTTGCGGTTATTATAAGCCGCCTTATCTTTGCGTCCCTGCCGAAGTTCAAGCACTGCCAGATTGCGGAATGCTCGCTGTCCACGGGTAAAATTTCCGAACCCGTTTTTTGTGCAAGCGGAATTATTATATCTCCGCCGCAGACGAGGGTTTCCTTATTTGCAAGCGCGAGGGTTTTACCCGCGCTTACCGCCCTTAAACTGTATTCGAGTCCCGCAAAGCCGCCCGCTGCGTTGAAAACTATATCCGCCTGCGGATAGTCCGCCGCGCTTAACGCCTTTTGCTTATCCACGGAGGAAAGCGCGTATAAGTCGGGCTTTAATTCCCCAACCTGCTTTTCAAACTCAGCGCGGTTTGACGACGCAACCAAAGCGACGATTTTAAACTCTTCGGGATGACGTCTGACAACTTGTATTACCTGTTTGCCGATGCTTCCCGTACTGCCGATAAGAGATATTTTTTTCATTTATTATTATACCCGAAAATTTTTAAATAATGACTATTTACCAAAACAATAGCCTAATTATGATAAAAGCACCTTGCGGTGCTTTACGTTTTTTATTAAACTATGAGAAGTGCGAAGCTGAGAAGAACGACCACCCCGCCGAACAGCATACTGTCGAAGCGGTCCAAAATACCGCCGTGTCCCGGCAGAATTTTGCCCATATCCTTGATACCGCACTTGCGCTTTATCGCGCTTTCAAACAAGTCGCCCGCCTGACCGAATACAGAGGTCACAAGCCCTATTAAAAGGAACGCGACTACTGCGGGAAGCGTTCCGCTGTAAACGAGTCCTATATCGAGAACCTTGCTCAGTCCGAAGTGGATATAGTACGCGACGACCGCACCCGCCATACCGCCGATTAAACCGCCCACTCCGCCGATAACCGTCTTGTTGGGACTTACGGCAGGGGCAAGCTTATACGGAAGCCATCTTTTTAAAAGCGAACCGATTATATAAGCGAAGCTGTCGGTAAACATTACCGTAAAGAACATCATTATAATAGCCGCGCCCGAATTATGGGGCAAATGGTTTATAACGGAAAACATACAGCTTAGAAATCCGCAGTATATCATAGCTGTTACGCAGTACAGCGAACCCTTAATGTCACTTTCATAAACGCGCTTTACGCCTATTATGGTTAATACAAGTGCGTAAATAACAAAGCATATGCCAATTGCGGCAAAGCCCATTCCTATCCCCGCTTCGGTAACGCTGACAATCAAAACGTAAAGAGGTATTATCATCGCGCAGAACGCAATAGTTATTACCCTTTGCAAATATGAAACGCTTTTTACCGCATTGAGAAATTCTATACAGCCTATTACCGATACTGCCAGAAACAGAAAGTCGAAACCAAACGACCCCCAACCTCCCGGTACAAGCAATTTCAAAGCTAACAGACAAAGCAGTACCAAAACATAAACTGTGCCTGTAATTACTCTTTTGCCCATAAAAACTCCAATCTATACTTTGCCGAAGCGTCTTTCACGCGCGGCGTAATCTTTTAATGCCTTATCAAATTCCTTACCCGAAAAATCGGGAAACAGCACGTCGGTAAAATACAATTCCGCATAAGCCGACTGATACATAAGGAAATTTGAAAGTCTTAACTCCCCGCCCGTCCTTATGATAAGGTCGGGGTCGGGTATATCCCCCGTGTATAACAGTGAAGCAAAGCCCTTTTCGTCAAGCTTTTTGCCCTGTTCCACGGCACGGTTTACCGCATTGACAATCTCGGTGCGGCTTCCGTAATTAATAGCGAAAACGAGCGTAAATTCCGCGTCTGCGGGCGAATTATCTTCGCCCTTTTTTAATAATTCCGCAACGTCTGCGGGAAGTGCGGATAAATCGCCTATAATTCTGACCCGAGCATTATTTTCATACAGCTTTTTGACGTTGACGGTAAAATATTTGCGGAACAGGTTGAAAAGACCGTCCAGCTCGTCCTGCGGACGGGAAAGGTTTTCGGTTGAAAGGGTATAAACCGTTAAATACTTAACACCGCATTTTTGGGCGTGTTCGGCAAGCTCTATCATTGCGTTCATACCCGACTTATGACCGAAGCTGCGGGGCATAAGCCGTTTTTTTGCCCATCTGCCGTTACCGTCCATTATTATGCCGACGTGCAGGGGAATATTCTTATCTTCCATAATTACGGTACTAAACCGTCATAATCTCCTTTTCCTTAGCCGATACCGCACCGTCTATTTTGGAAATTGCGTCGGCTACGGCTTTTTCTACTTCCTTTTCGCACAACGCAGCCTCGTCCTCGGAAAGCGTTTTGTCGTTTTTAAGCTTTTTGATTGCGTCCATCGCGTCGCGGCGGTTATTACGCGCCGCCACCTTTGAATCTTCGCCCATCTTTTTAATCTGCTTGGAAAGCTCTCTTCTTCTCTCCTCGGTAAGTTCGGGGAATACAAGACGGATAACCTTACCGTCATTGGTGGGAGTAATTCCTATATTTGAAAGCTGTATTGCCTTTTCTATTGCTTTTAAAACGGAAACGTCCCAAGGCGAAATTACAAGGCATCTGCCTTCCTGTACGGAAACGCTTGCAGCCTGCGTAACAGGCGTAGGCGCGCCGTAATAGTCGAATGTTACTTTATCGAGTATATGCGGGTTAGCCCTGCCCGCACGGACGGAAGTATATTCCTCTTTAAGCACACTGACGGTTTTTGAAAGTTTATCGTCAAGAATTAAGAGTATCTCCTCTGCCTGTTCGTTTTCTATCATAATTTTACCTCTTTGTCTGCACTCGCAAACGTTTGATTTTTTTTAAAATTTTAAATATACTTCGTATGTTAAATATCGGCTGCGTCGATGTGAAATATAGACACGTGCGTTATTAGTTATTATCAATAATAGTTCCCAGCCTTTCGCCGCAAACGGCTTTTATAAGCGAATCCTTTTCGTCAAGCCCGAACGCAAGCACGGGAATATTATTTTCCATACACATAGTAGCGGCGGTCGCGTCCATTGCCTTAATACCGTTTTTAATTACGTCTATATAATTTATATGGTCGTATTTTTTTGCGTTGGGGTTAAGCTTGGGGTCGCTGTCGTAAATTCCGTCGATGTTCTTTGCCATCATTAAAACGTCAGCCTGAATTTCGCAGGCACGCTGCGCCGCGGCCGTATCGGTGGAGCAGTACGGGTTGCCCGTTCCGCAAGCCATAATAACTATTCTTCCCTTTTCAAAATGGTGCAACGCCTTGCGCAGTATATAAGGCTCGGCAACCGAAGTCATAATAAGCGCGGTCTGAACACGGGTAGGAATTCCGCGCTGTTCGAGGGCGTCCATCATAGCAAGCGAATTCATAACCGTTGCAAGCATACCCATATGGTCGGCAGTAGTTCTGTCCATCTGCTTGCCCTGACGTCCGCGCCAGAAGTTGCCGCCGCCGATAACAAGCGCGATTTCAACGCCCATATTATGGATTTGCTCTATTTCGCTTACGACGCGGGATATAACGCTTTCGTCAAGTCCGTGACCCTGTTCCCCCGCAAGTGCCTCGCCCGAAAGTTTTATTAAAATTCTTTTATATTTAGCTTTCATTTACGCACCTCTTGGATAATTATAGCAAATACGTAAGCAAAAATCAACCCTTAATAATATTAATTTTTAAAACCGTAAAAAATAGGCGCAGCCGCTATATGCGGTTACGCCGTTATCTATTTTTTATTAAAGCGGTTCAAATTCTTTGCTTAAATTTTCAACCATAAATTTGTATTCCGTCAAAGCCCTTTCATTTTCTTGCAATGCTATAAGCTTTACACACTTATCAACAACTTCGCTGATATATTGATAATATTTTTCTTTCTTACCCGAAGCATTTATGCATTCAACTATTTTAGGCGCAACTTCGTAATACTCCTTAATAAGCTTATCCCCATCCGCCGATTTGCGCATATAACTGTCACGAAATGACCTTAAAACCGTTAACTCTTCACAATCGTCAGCTTTGCCGTAATAATCAACCATAGCGGAAGTTAAAAAACAATCCGAATTTGTTTTTCCTACCGAAGGTCTTTCTTCAAAGTGGTCGCAGGAATGCGACGCGCTTACATTGATAAAATAGCCGTGCCTATCGGTTGTAAAAGTACAGTACCAGCTACCTAATATCCCCTCTTGTTTTTTTCCGTAAACACAATCACGACATGTACCCATTTTATTTTTTCCTTAGTTATTTTCAATAAATCAATATTACATCATATAGTGATGTATGTCAAGCATTTTTGTGATGTAAAATGCACAATGAATATAATATGAAGAACAAAGTCAAAGAGCAAATCGGCGAGCGGCTTAAAGAAAGCAGAAAGGCGGCGGGCTATACACAGGCGCAAATAGCCGAAAAAATGAATATGACGCAACAGCAATACAGCAGATTTGAAAACGGAGTGTTCGAGCTTAATTATGAACAGATAATTTTGCTTTGTAAAATTTACGACATTTCCGCCGATTTCCTTTTCGGTTTAAAAGTCTTTTAAATACAAGGTATTATAACACAACCCTCACCCCTACCCATCCCCCTTTATTATGGGGGAGGGCATAAAAGGATAAAAGAAAAAGGTGCAAAGGATAACCTTTTTAAACTCAAAAATAGACAAATGTATTAATTTATGATATGCTTAGTGCAGGAGTCTTTTATGTGGGCGGTAATTATTTTTGTATATTTAATATTCGCGGCGGTAATTATTGCGTTAACTTTCAGAAAGCGCAAGCTCTACCCTATTGAACTTACCAAAAAGAAATATATTTTCGTTGGAGCAATTGCGTGCGCGGGCATCTTTTTGTGTATTGGAATATTAGCTCTTCTGATGCTAATAGTATTTCCTTATTTCCAAAAATTGTTATTCGGTAAAGACTCTATTATATTTTTAAGTTTTATATACATAGCTGATAGCTCGCCTGTAATACTAATTCTGTTTGTTTGTGTAGGAATGCTTATAGCCTTGTTTGCTTTTTATTTTATAATCATTTTTCAACACAATACTACTGTTTGGGTGTTTTACAGAGATTTAAAAGAACCATCCTTAAAAATTCCGGATTTTAATACACCGACAGATTTTTCAGATAAAAATATTCAATTTGTAACAAAGAGATTAAACATTATTTTAAGAAGCTGTGCAATAGTCTGCCTTGTATTTTTCTTTTTAGGCGATTTGTCGCTTCTAAGTTATGAAAAATTTAATGATAATGAAATAATAAAAACTTCTTACGGTAGTTTCCATACGACCACCCACAGCTATGAAGATATTGATAAAGTTGAAATTTCAATAGGTCGCTCGCCTAATGGTAGAAATCCTGTTCTAAATTATTTTATACGTTTCAATGACGGAAACGAAATGAAAATAAGCGATGATAAACTTGTAGAAATACATACACTTTTAAAAGATAAAAACGTAACTTTCGACTATTTACCGTATACTCAACAGCAATATGAAGAACTGATTTATCGTTATATAGGCTCACGAAGAAACTCGTATGAATTTGTTTTTTCTGACAATTTGAATTAGTAAAAGCTTATATAAAAAAAGTGTTCCGAAATTGGAACACTTTTTTATTTACATAAATTCTAAACTTTGAAAATACGAGCATACAAGTCCGTCTAAACTGCGGCACGCACATCTAAAACACAGAGATACGAACAAAAGCTCATATAAACTGCGGAAATACAAGCCAGACAAGGAGCGCGCGGCTTTACGACGGGGAGTTTACTTTGCGTAAATGACCCGAGGAAAACGCAAACGCGACACTGTATGGCGAAGTATATACGCTGTTTACGCTTTTTTCATTGCGGCTACCTGCTTAGCCACTTCATCCTGCAAGTTTTCGCTCTTCTTCT
>CAJUKJ010000011.1:0-17131 GCA_910587365.1 uncultured Christensenellaceae bacterium
ATGACTCAAGCTTGGACGCCGATGCGGATTTATCCACCGGATTTGACTCCGACTCTGGCTCCGACTTAGACTTAGGCAACGCCGACGATTTCGGCGGTTTGGATTTTTAATTTGCTTTAGCCCTTTTGCGACAAGGGATACGATATAATTAAATATGTCTTGAATTTTTTTACAGCAAATAAAAATAAATATAAATAAACTCAACGAAAACATCGTTGAGTTTATTTATTTAGTTAAAAAAATTATTTAATTGGAATTATTTTTTTATAAACAGGTATTTATTCGGTATAACTATGGTGGGTGGCAAACCTGCTTAACTTCCAAAAAACGCTTGTCCGTTCTCATAACGGAAAAAGCGGTTGTGCCACGCATTTAAAATATGCCGTGGTCAAAAATAAAATAGTTCTTGAAAAATTTTTTTTGATGTGCTATAATTTGATTTATTAAATTTCGGAGGAATGCAATGGCTTACTCATTTAAGAGTGTAACAATACGCACGGACAATTCCGAGAGCGGAATGGCGAAAATAAACGAACTTTGGGCAGATATTATGACGGGTAAAATCCCGTTCGATTTTATCGCGAACGGCGAACCCGTAAAAGGTCTTTCGCCTATTTCGTCATACAGCGACTACGATAGCGACGAAAATGGTAAATACAACTTGTCCATTATGACCGTAACAGCCGATTTCTTTGCAAAAATGGAAAGTCTGATTGGGCAAGGAAGGTATATCAAAATCGACGAAAACGGCGAATCTATTACCGAATGCGCCAATAAAGCGTGGTCGAAAGTTTGGCAGCTTTCCGCAAGCGGCGAACTTAAACGTGCTTTTACTATCGACTATGAAAGCACCGTACCCGCCGAATACACTAAAGACGGTAAAGCACATTGCTATTTGTACATAGCGGTAAAGTAAAGTTTATGTTAGCAAACGAAATTTTGAAATATTGCCTTGATACTCTGCCCGATACGGTATTGGTAAACAGTTGGGGCGAAAGCGGAATATTTTATAACCCGAATAATACACTTAAACGAGGTATCTATATTTTGACTGTTAAAGAGAAAGACGGGGAGAACGATAAAAGTTCGGACTTGAACAGAGAAAATATTTATCGCGTCAATATAGGTGTTCGCAAGAAAACCTTTATAGATTTGTTCGGCTCTGTTCCCGCGCGTCCGCAAAAAGGCGGCGTTGTGAATATGCCGTTTGACTTTACGCAAACGGATAAAATTCTTCCGCATCCCGTTTACTCTTGGATGAGTTGGATATGCGCGCTCAATCCGTCCGTTTCTACCTTTGAACAATTAAAACCGTTGATAAACGAGGCTTACGAATACGCACAGGAAAAGTACTTCAAAAGGAAATAGAACAATGGTAGACATTAAAACTTGGATTAAGGAATTTACATACAAAGTCGGGCAAACTTTTTCTAACCGTATTTGGTTTATCGGATTGCAAGGCAGCTACGGCAGAGGCGAGGCAACGGAAACGAGCGACATAGATGTGGTTGTCATTCTCGATGAACTGCGTATGGACGATTTGAAAGCCTATCGGGATATGCTCGATACTTTACCGAACAGAGAGCTTGTTTGCGGTTTTATATCGGGAAAAGCCGAGCTTTTGCATTGGGACACGAGCGACCTGTTTCAATTTTATTACGATACTACACCTATTAAAGGAACGCTCGATTGCTTGCTTGATAAGATAGACCGTAAAGCCGTAAAGCGTGCAATCAAAATAGGGGTGTGTAATATTTATCACGCTTGCGTGCATAACTTTGTTCACGAAAAAAGCGACGATATTCTGCGCTCGCTTTACAAATCGGCTGTATTTGTCTTGCAAGCGGTATGGTTTTACGAAACAGGCAAATATATCAAATCGAAAGCCGAATTGCAAAATGTAATCAATCCGCCGTCTGCCGTACTCGATACGGCATTGGCATTAAAGAACGGTGCAGACGTAAAGTTTGAGGAAATGTCGGGGTTACTTATGAATTGGTCAAAAGCGTGAATCGGAGGTTATAACGAATGAAAAAACTTATTGCATATTGCGGACTGGATTGCGAAAAGTGCGAAGCAAGAAAAGCTACGCTCGAAGACGACAATGCTCTGCGTGAAAAAGTAGCAAAACTATGGTCGGAACTGAACGGCGCGGAAATAACTCCCGAAATGATAAACTGCGACGGTTGCCGCACGGACGGGGTAAAAACGCCTTTTTGCGACAGCCTTTGTCCCATAAGACAATGCGCGCTCGGAAAGGCTGTTGAAACCTGCGGCGACTGTTCTGCAATGAGCGGCTGTCAGACTGTCGGTATGGTAACATCGAATAACGCCGAAGCATTAAATAATCTTAAATTAAATGACGCAGCAAGTTATATGAATACAAATCTTATCAAGAAAGCCGAAGAACTTTTAACGAAATGCAACGTCTGTTCCGTCGCGTCGGTATCAGAAAAAGGTTATCCGAGAATTTGTCTGCTTATGCCGCTCAAATCAAACGGCATAAAAGAGTTTTGGTTTTCAACGGGTACAAGCGGTACAAAAGTCAGACATTTTAAAAGTAACGAAAAAGCAGGCGTTACGTTTTACAACGGCGGCGACAGCGTAACGCTTACGGGCGAAATGAAAATCGTAACAGATAAAGCCGTAAAAGATGAACTGTTCTATAAATGGAGTGATTTTCTCGGTAGACATTTCCCGAACGGCGGCAAAGACGACCCCGAATATTGCATACTGCATTTTGTTGCAAACGAAACTACCATTTATATAGACGGAGCATTTGAAACATTTGGAATATAACAAGGAGATATGCAATGAAAAAAATTTTATACGTTATATTGGAACAATGGGCAGATTGGGAGCTTGCCTATATTTCGTCAGCAGTCAATATGCTCGCTGGCGGAAAGTTTGAAAACAAGACTGTATCGCTTACGAAAAATGCCGTTACTTCTATCGGCGGCGTCAAGTGCCTGCCAGACTATGATTTACAAAGCGCACCATCGGACTTCGACGCTTTAATTCTTATAGGAGGTATGGCCTGGCATAACGAAAATGCTATGCAAATTAAACCGCTTATAAACGATTGCATAAATAACGGCAAAGTGTTAGGCGCAATTTGCGACGCTTGCAGGTTTTTAGGGTCTGTCGGTGCATTGAACAAAGCAAAGCATACGGCAAACGACTTTAACGAATTAAAACAGTATTCGGCTTATACCAACGAGAAAGGCTTTATATATAGACAAGCCGTTTCGGATAATAATGTCATTACGGCAAACGGAACGGCAACTCTCGAATTTGCACGGAAAATATTGAAAGCGTTGTCGGTTGCAAGCGACGAGCAAATTAACGGTTGGTATGACTTCCATAAACTCGGATTTTATAATGCCGCTATGCCGAAAATGTAGGAGACTGTAACGAATGACGATAGAACTAATAAAGGAAAATGAAATACAAGAAACTTGCGATATGGTAGCTCGCGCGTGTAAAAATTCGGTATTTGCCGAGTTCTATCCGCAACAATCTAAATACTTTTCGATTCCGTATGACGAAATAAAGCAAAAAGCCGAATACGGACATTTTTATGTTGTGAAAGAAAACAGCAAAATTATCGGATGTGGCTGTATCGGCGCGTATTGGGATAGTTTGACGGAAAGTTGGATAAACACGATTTTTGTCGAGCCGTCCTATCAACATAAAGGAATCGGCAAGAAAATTATAGAACATTTGGAAAGCGATGAATATGCTAAAAGAGCAAACAGAATAGAAATTCATTCTGCAATATCGGCTATACCATTCTACCGCAAATTAGGTTACGAACATAAAAACGGGGATTTATCTTACCGCGACGGAATGTTCGACCTTGAAAAGTTTATTTGATTTATTAGCAATATGAATAAAAGAAAATAACTTATTATGAACACTATATGGTCTAAATTTATACAAGGTGTAAAAACATTATATTACAGCCGCAAACTGCGCTTTGACGATAGATTTGCAAATCGTTATAAAGCGTTATTCGATTTGGACAAAAAAAACAAATTGAATATTCTTGAAATAGGTTGCGGTTCGGGTGCTTTTGCGGGCGCACTTGCCCGTTGGTATCCTAATGCGGAAATTACCGCCATTGACCGAGATAGCGAATTTATACGATTTGCCCAAGAACACGAAAACGGCGTATCGTTTATTGAAGCCGATATAACCGCGCTTCCGTTTGCGGATGAAAGTTTTGATGTTGTGATTTCCAATACCGTCTGCGAACATATAGAGCCGTCTTTATTTTACAATGAGCAACTGCGGGTTTTGAAGCCTAACGGTGTTTGTTTGGTACTTTCTTCTCGTAAGGGTATTACCGTCGCGCCTGATTGCTATGCGCAGAACGATTATGAAATAGCCTTTTGGAAAAAAGCGGAACAATACGACAATTCGATTGAAAAGTACAACATAGGTAAATATTATTTGAACGAAGCAAAACTACCTTTGGTTATGGAACAATACGGATTTAAGCATATTAAAACAGGTTATGTTCTTGTGGATTTAACGCCCGACAATCTCGAAACTACGCCCGAATTTGCTCGCGCGATTATTAATGCAGACAGATATTCTGCTATTGAGTCAATCGAATCGGTAGAGCAGACAATGCCGGAATATTTTTCAAATCAAGAAATTAACGAAATGAAACGCATAATAAATAACAAGTATGACGTTCGTATTAAACAATATGATAATAAAGAAAAGCAATGGGATACAAACGTATCGGTAGTTATGATAATGCGCGGGATAAAACAAAAATGAAAGCTTGGTTTACGATTGACAAAATCGATGATACGACTTATATCATAAGCGAATATCGCCATTGGGAGGAAACGCATTGCTATCTTTTAATCGGCAGCGAGCGTTGCCTTTTGATTGATACGGGACTCGGTATTTGCAATATTTATGACGAGGTACGCAAACTGACGGGTAAGCCCGTTACTGCCGTTGCGACCCATATCCATTGGGATCACATAGGCGGACACAAATATTTTCCCGATTTTTACGCACACAAAGCCGAGCTTCCGTGGCTTAACGGCAAGTTTCCGCTTTCTATTCAAACCGTCCGTGATATGGTAAAAGACCGTTGCGATTTGCCCGACGGCTTTGACGTAAGCAAGTACGAGATGTTTCAAGGAACGCCGACAAAGGTGTTAAGCGGCGGCGAGATAATTGACATCGGCGATAGAAAAATACAAGTATTGCATACCGCAGGACATTCGCCTGGACATCTTTGCTTTTGGGAACAAGAACGAGGCTACATATTTACGGGCGATTTGATTTACAAAGATACTTTGTTTGCGTATTATCCGTCAACAAATCCCGAAGCATATTTACAATCGCTTGAAAAGATAGCGAAGTTACCGTCAAAAAGATTGTTTCCTGCACATCATTCGCTTGATATACAACCCGAAATTGCGGTAAGAATGAGGGACGCATTTCGAGAACTGAAAGCGCAAGGCAAACTACATCACGGCGCAGGTACGTTTAATTACGGCGATTGGGCTATATGGTTGTAATGAAATTAAGATAAACAGTAAATCAGAGGACAAGATGCTTTTAAGACGATATAATCCAAAGGATTGTGAAGCTTTGACAAGTTTGTTTTACCATACGGTACACAACGTAAATGTCAAAGACTATTCGCAAGAACAATTAAAAGCTTGGGCTAATGACAAAATAGATTTAGAAGTATGGAACAAAACATTTTCCGAGCATTATACTGTTGTTGCAGTTGAAAATAATATTATAGTCGGTTTCGGCGACATTGATAAATTGGGGTATCTTGATAAATTATTTGTTCATAAGGAATACCAGCGGCGCGGTTTTGCGACGGCAATATGCGACGAATTGGAAAGAGTGGTTAAAACAGACAAAATTACTACGCACTCATCAATAACCGCTAAACCTTTCTTTGAACAAAGAGGGTATAAATTAGTAAAAGAACAACAAGTACAAAAAAACGACATTGCCTTAACTAATTATATAATGGAAAAGCAAGTACGATAAATATCATTTTAGCGGAAAAACTTAAATAAAATAAATCAAATGCGCTTTTGAAAACACTTTCATAAAAAGTGTTTTCACTGCCCGTTTATGGGCGTTGAAAGTATTTTAGGAACAAAAGTTTGTGGTTTAATGTGGATTATCTTTCATATAAATAATCCATATTGAGGGGAGTTCCCCGTCGTATCGAAGGCGTAAAGCCTTACGGAATAGCGATTATTGGCTATTCGCCAATTCGCGTCACGTTTTATACATTCTATTTGTTTAATAAAACAAATAATCCGAACGTCTTACGAATAACGAAGAAGTTCGGATTATTACAATCTGGCTGGGGTAGCTGGATTTGAACCAACGAATGACGGAGTCAGAGTCCGTTGCCTTACCGCTTGGCGACACCCCAATAATTAATTTTACTTAGATATTATATATAATAAATAAGAAAATTACAAGCGTTTTTGATATGATTTTATTAAAAAATCTTAACTGCCAAATTAATTGGGGCTTTCAGCGGTTGTATTAAATTACAATAAATCTGAAAGTAATAGTTTTTAGCTTTCAAAATGAATTATGTGTCGTACAGCTTTTGGGGAACGTCTTGGTTAGGTATAGGGTTTGCAATATAAAATAAAAAATCTAATTACGGATTTGCGGTTTTGTTTGACAAAAATGATGAAAAATGATAAAATAACAGAAGTTGGACAGCAGTAAACGGCGTAGAATTTCGACAAATTCTACGCCGTTTTTGCGTTCTTTTATCGGATTCAGACGCTCTTTGCCGAAAAGACGAATAAAAAGGTTTATCGGAGATTTATTTATGGTAAATGACCAAAACGGCGAATTTTTAGGAAAAGAGAAAATTTTTAAACTAATGCTGAAATTTTGCGTACCGTGTGTGCTTTCTCTATTAGTCAGTGCGCTGTACAATATCGTTGACCAGATTTTTGTTGGAAACAGTGAATTATCCACGCTCGGCAATGCGGCGACGGGCGTTGTGTTTCCCATATTTATAATTGCCCAGGGCTTTGCGTGGTATTTCGGCGACGGCTGTGCGGCTTTTCCTCGGCATAGACGGTATACTTTTTGCCGCACCTATAGCCGATACGATAGCTATTTTAATTACAGCTGCCCTGACGGTAATTTTTTTCGTCGGTATAAAAAAGAAAATCCGGCACAGTGAAGTATAAAACTGTTGTAAAACAAAATTATTTCACGGACTGCCGTTAAGAATAATGATACGTTTTGCCATTTTATCAACCTTTTTTAATCGTATTTGAATTCTGGTTGTACGCTTTTGCAACGCATTTCCATTCGCCGTTTATCTTCAAAAGCAAAAGATAGTCGGTAAAATCTATGCGGTTGCCACGACCTTCTTCGAGAACGCGCACAACGGCAAGCGTTTCTTCCAACGCGATAACGTCAATACGCGCTTTGAAATTCTTGTCGCCGCCGACGGTATCAACGTTATGGTAAAACTGCCGTATCGAACCGTGTTCAAGCTCGCCGTCCAGATAACCGAATAATACCGCCTCGTCAACAAATAACTTTTTTGCGTGCGCGCTGTTGCCTTCCGCAACGCTCTTTACATGGCTTACGTTTCGGGTCGGCTTTTCGACGACTATATCCACGATATGAAGCTTATTCAGCAGTTTGCCGTGTTAAACAGGCAAGCTATGGTTGACGAAATAGTCAATGGTCTTAATCTTACTATAATTGACGGTTTTACTACCGTTCATAATTATATCGACATTGAAAAAATGATATTAAGAAAGGGCGCAGTTTCTGCGCGGAAGGGAGAAAGGTTACTTATTCCAATCAATATGCGCGACGGTTCGCTTATTTGTACAGGTAAGGGTAACAAGGACTGGAACCAAAGCGCACCTCACGGCGCGGGCAGGCTTATGAGCCGCAGCATGGCGTTCGGAACTTTGACTATGGAGCAGTTTGAAAGAGAGATGCGCGGTATATATTCCACGTCAGTTACTCCGAACACATTAGACGAAAGTCCTATGGCATATAAACGGCTTGAGGATATTGTAGATAATATTTCTCCCACTGTAAATATAGTAAAAAGAATTACGCCCGTGTATAACTTTAAGGCTAACGAGCAGGCAAGTAAATACGGTAAAAGGAAAAAGTAAAAAACCGTCCGCGGAAACTTCCGCGGACGGTTTGCGCTTATTAATTTAAGCGTTTTGCTTTTCTGACTTTAAGGTTGCCCTTTTGGTTGGTTTTGTTTGTAAACGCAAGTATTTTATCCGTAGAACCGAATGCAAGTATATGGTCGCCGTCCTCGAAAACGTAGTTGGGACCGGGGGAGGGGACTATATTTTTGCCTTTTTTGATTAAAAGCACGTTAAGCCCGTATTTTGCACGGGGGTTTTCGTCTACAAGCGTCTTGCCGTGCCATCTTTCGGGGACGGCGATTTCAAATATCGAATATTCGTTATCAACTTCTATATAGTCGTAAACGTTTTCCATATTCAGCTTTACGGCAAGCTTTTCGGCGATGTCGCGGTTGGGGTAAACCACTTCGTCCGCGCCCACGCGCAACAGGAACTTGCGCTGTATCTGCGTATCCGCGCGGGAAACGACATATTTCGCGCCTAAGTCTTTTAATATCGAAGTAATTTCAAGCGAGGACTGGAAATCGTCGCTTATGGCGACTACACATACGTCGAACGAGGGGATGTCCATTGCTTTAAGATTATCCTCGTTCATACAGTTTGCTATTAAAGCGTTGCGGTACTTGGGCGCAAGCGAGTTTATAACGTCTTCGTCCTTGTCGACTATCATCACTTCGTCGCCCATATTTATAAGCTTTTCCCCGAGCGTTTGCCCGAACTTGCCCATACCTATAAGTAAAACGGTCTTCATAAAAACCTCCAAAAAAATTAAATTAACGTTGCCGCCCAAAATAACATTTTGGGCAGGCAGACCGCATTTGCGCATACTTGCGCCTCAGCGGATTGAATGTCCGCAATTAAATAAAAAGTTTGCCCGTATGATTGCGGACAGAAAGGCAGAGCCTTTCAAATCGCGGAAATTGTCGCGCGCAGAATAGCGCGAGAATTTCGTGAACCTTATCCAATCAGCAGCGAATCGACGGGTTTTCTTATTTCCGCGGCGGTCTTTGTTTCGCCGAGGGCGAGCGCGAGGGTCAAAATTCCTACCCTGCCCGCGTACATCAACAGTATAATTAAAATTTTAGACGCAATTCCGAGCGTAGGCGTAAGCGACATACTAAGTCCGGTGTTGCTTAGTGCGGAAACGCATTCAAACAGAATTTCTTTAAATAGTCCTTCGGGTTCAATTGCGCAAATTATAAGCGTGCAAGCAATAAGTATCATAAAGCACGCAGCCAATATCGCAAGAGCCTGTGAAAGCAGCGAATAGTCAATACGTCTTTTGCCGATGTTTATATCCCTGCGGCCGCGGAATACCGCAAGCATACCCATTATAATAACGGCAAAGGTTCCAACCCTTATGCCGCCTGCGGTCGAGCCTGACCCGCCGCCTATGAACATAAGTAAAACGGTCAGTAAATACCCACTGTCCGAAACGGTAGTGTAATCGGTAGAGGCAAAGCCCGCCGTGCGTGGCGTTACGGAGTTAAAGAATGACGCAAGCAGCTTTTGCCCGAAATTAAAGCCTTCGTAAGAGGGGTTGTTCCATTCAAACAGCAGAAATAAAAACGTTCCTGTTATTATAAGTACGCAATTTACAACGAGTACGACCTTCGTATTAAGCTGATACTTTTTGAAATTTAGCTTGCAGTCAAGCATATCGCCCCATACGCAAAAGCCCAGACCGCCCAAAATTATCAGTGCGGCAATGGTAAGCGATACAAGCGGGTCGGCAATGTATGCGGTAAGCGAAACGAAGCCGCCGTTCTGGGGCGTACCCATTAAATCGAAGCCCGCGTTGCAGAATGCTGAAATCGAGTGCCATATTGAAAAATATATACCGTTTGCCGCGCCGAATTCGGGGATAAAGCGAATCATCAAAACAAGCGCGCCTATCGTTTCGCATATTGCCGTTCCGATGACTATACGCTTCAAAAGCGTGCCAATGCCGTTTGGTTTTCCGCGTGAGTCAAGTATAAACGCATTTTTACTACCCATTCCCAAGCCGCGTTTGAATATGAGGAATGCGGCGGAAACCAGCGTCATAAACCCAAGTCCGCTTGCCTGTATCAAAATGAGTATTACCAGTTGCCCGAACAGCGTCCAATGCGTTGCAATGTCATAAGGGGTAAGTCCCGTTATGCAGACTGCCGAAGCCGCGGTAAAAAGCGCGTCCAGATAGGAGGTGCTTTGTCCGCTTTTCGTTGCAAACGGCAGGATAAGCAGAACGCTTCCTATAACCGTTCCCGCAAGATACGCCAGTGCAAGAATTTGCCAGACGGAAAGTTTTAGTCTTTTTTTACCTTTCATTTGCTTTTTGTTTCAAGTGTGCGTCCGCAGATATGAACGGACGCGCCATATGTTTTTTATATGCGCCGCGGTAAACGTGTGCCGCGGTGCAAGGGGATAAGTTCCCTCAAAATACTACCTAATTATAAGTATTTGCAAAACAAATGTCAAGTTTTACGAGTGTGTTAAACTTTTAACCTTTTTTGCATTTAAAAGCATATGCTTTATGGTAAGTAATGCGCCGTAGCTGATATGTATGGCGGGGGAGGTGCGGTTATAGGCAAGTATTTCGGAACGGACGGGTTCAGGGGCGAAGCGGGTGTAACAATTACTGCCCGACACGCCTACAAGGTCGGCGTTGTATTGGGGTATCTTTTCGGGCGAGGTAAAGGCAAATGCCGTGCCGTAATCGGCAAGGACACCCGTCTTTCCTCCTATATGCTCGAAGACGCGCTTTGCGCGGGGCTTACGGCTTCGGGTGCGGACGCGTACATTCTTCACGTTACCACTACCCCTTCGGTGTCGTATATAACGCGTTGCGACGGGTTCGACTGCGGAATAATGATTTCCGCCAGCCATAATCCATATTACGATAACGGCATAAAGATTATGAACAGTCAGGGGGAAAAGCTTGAAGACGGCGTTCTTAACGTTATTGAGGACTATTTGGACGGTAATTTTGTCGAAATTCCGCTTGCCAGCGGAGTAAATATCGGCAGGACTGTCGATTATATTTCGGGAAGAAACCGCTACATTGGTCATTTAATATCTCTGTCCACCTGCTCCTATAAGGGGCTTCGCGTAGGCATTGACGCTGCAAACGGCAGTGCGTTTATGATTGCAAGAAGCGTTTTCGACGCGCTTGGCGCAAAGACCTTCGTTATAGGCGATTCTCCCAACGGAACAAACGTAAACGACGGCGTCGGTTCTACCCATATCGAAAAGCTTGCAAATCTTGTCAAGGAAAACGGTCTTGATATCGGCTTTGCTTTCGATGGCGACGCGGACAGGTGCATCGGAGTTGACGAGCGCGGCGAAGTTATGACGGGCGACGAAGAGCTTTATATCTGCGCCGACTATTTTAAATCCCGCGGGGAGCTTTCGGGCGACAAAATAGTATGTACGGTTATGAGCAACGGCGGTCTTATACAAAGTCTTGAAGCTAAGGGAATAAGCTGCGAAGTATGTGAAGTCGGCGACAAAAACGTATGCGACAGAATGAACACGGCGTCCGCCGTTCTCGGAGGCGAGCGTAGCGGTCACGTCGTGTTTTCCAAATACGAATCCACCGGCGACGGGCTTGTTACCGCCATTATGATTATGGAAGCACTCGTCGAGCGCAAGTGCAAGGCTTCCGACCTGTTAAAGGGTTACAAAAGCTTTCCGCAGGTCAGCGTCAACGTTCCCGTTAAAGATAAATATGCGGTTGCCGCAGCTCTTGCGGATGTTACCGAAAAGGTCAGGCACAGCCTCGGCGTGCGTATGGTCGTCCGCCCTTCGGGGACCGAACAGCTTATACGCATAATGGCGGAAGGCGAAAGCTACGAAAATTGCGTTACGGCTTGCGGCGAAATCCGCGCTGCCGCGGAAACGCTTTGAATGGGATATGCAGGAGTGTAAATATGTGCGGAATAGTAGGTTATACGGGCGGACGCAGAGCGTCGGAAATAATTTACGAAGGACTTAAACAGCTTGAATACCGCGGTTACGATTCCGCGGGCATCGCAACCCTTTCGGGCGGCAATATTACTGTTGTAAAAAGACAGGGCAGAGTCAACGCTTTGGAAAATTGCATAGGGGATATATCGGGTTCAACCGGCATAGGTCACACCCGCTGGGCTACCCACGGCAAGCCCTCGGACATAAACGCCCACCCGCACTCGGCAGGAAAATTTGCCGTGGTGCATAACGGCATTATAGAAAATTATGCTTATTTGAAGGAGCGGTTTTTCAAGGACGTAAGCTTTACTTCGCAAACCGACAGCGAGATTATAGTAAGACTTCTTGACGCATTCTATTCGGGGAATTTATTGTCTGCCATAAACAAAGTCGGAAGCCTGCTCAAAGGCTCGTATGCAATAGTGGTTATGTGTACAGATTTTAACGGTTTGGTTGTGTTAAAGTACAATAACCCTGCCATAATCGGCTACGGCTCGGGCGAAAACTTTATTGCAAGCGACTGCCCCGCCCTTGCGGGGTTATGCAGTGAAATTACCATACCCGAAGACGGCGATATTGCTTTTGTAACGAAGGACGGGGTTGAAATTTACGACGCGGGACTGAACAGGGTTGAAAGACCACGCCTTGAAAATCTTGCCACGCCCGCAAGTCTTGAACTTGGCGATTGCCCCCATTATATGCTTAAAGAAATACGCGAAGTCCCTGCGTCGGTCGAAGGCACGGTTTTATCATACCGAACTGCAGAGGCAAAGCTTAAACGCGTTGTAAACGGCGTAAAGCGTGTTATTATAATAGGCTGCGGAACGGCTTATAACAGCGGGCTTGTCGCCAAACGGTACATAGAAAGCTTTGCGCGTATTCCCGCGGAGGCGGAGATTGCGGGGGAGTTCAGGTATAAAAACCCTATAATTACCGCCGACACTCTCGTTATAGCCATAAGCCAGAGCGGGGAAACGGCGGACACGGTTGAAGGGGTTAAGCTTTGTAAATCGCTCGGCGCAAAGGTAATTGCCGTAACCAATTCGCCATATTCGGGTATAACGCGGTATGCCGACGCGGTTGCTCCCGTTACCGCAGGCTCGGAAATATGCGTAGCCGCAACCAAAAGCTATACGGGGCAGATTACCGCGCTGTATCTGCTGGCGCATACGATTGCGGGATTAAGCATTGGCGAGGCTTACGCCCGCCTTGCGGTAATGCCTTCCCTGTGCAAAAAAACGCTTGAATGTGCGGGCATAGATACACTTGCGGATATGTGCGCGCGTTCGGGTGGAGTGTATTTTTTAGGGCGTGATATCGACTGCGCCGTCGCTGCCGAGGGCAGCTTAAAGCTTAAAGAAGTTTCTTACGTCCCGTGCGAGGGATACCCTGCGGGAGAGCTTAAACACGGAACTTTGGCACTTATAGATATTAAGGCGGTTGCCGTCGTCATTATAACTTCAAAACATCTTGCGGGCAAAAGCGAAAACGCGGTCGAGCAGGTGCTTTCCCGCCGCGGTAAAGTTGCAATAATAAGCAATATAGATGGGATTGAAAAGACCTTTGAAGGAAGGGCGCAGGTAATAAAAATACCCGCCTGCGACGAAAATTTATCTCCTCTTTTATCGGCAATCGCCGTTCAGCTGCTTGCATACAAAACCGCGCTTTTGCTCGACCGCGACCCTGACAAGCCACGCAACCTCGCTAAGAGCGTTACCGTAGAATAAAAATATGAAAGTCCTTGGATTGTTTATCCAAGGACTTTTCAAAATACTTATTTTGTGTTTTTCATTAAATCAATAAAAGAATTTTTTCTGTCAGTCGGTAGTTTATTCAGAATTTCTATAATTTCTTTATCTTGATTATAGCTTTTGTAGTTATCTGCAAAGAACTCTGCACAAGTAATATTCAGCTGTTCTAAAATTTTTAAAAATACAGGCAAGGATAAAGTAAAATTTCCGCTTTCAATTTGGTTGATATAAGTAGGACTTTTATCTATTCTGGAACTTAATTCCCGTGCCGAAATATTATATTTATTTCTGTAATACCAAATTCTTAAAGCTATTTCTTTTATGCTCATATTTGCACCTCATATATCAGTTTATAGCATTTGTCGCTTTACCCCGATTAGTGAAAACTTAAAATTTTATTAATATTGTTCAAATGATTAGTTTCAGCTAATTATTTGACTTTATACTAATTAAAGTGTATACTATTACTAAAAAGTAATTATTTTTAATAATAAGAGGTAATATGAAAAGAGTTGCAATATCTTTCAAAAACAATATTGAAAATCGGTTGAACATATGTTAAAATGTCCGTGAGGCAATATGTTATGTCAAAGTTGAAACATAAAATTATAATAGGAGTTTTGCTTGCCTGCGCTTTGGCGGTTGGGACGGTTCCTGCGGGGGTCAGCGCAAACGCGAACTCTGCTATTAAAATTTGGCACGGTACAAGTTCTTCGGGTGCGATTATTGCAGATGAAAACTGCCCCGTAGAGGTCGAAAACGAGCTTCTGACTTTTGATATAAACGGGTTTCCGCAGCAATATTACGGCGAGGCAGAGCTTTATACCTACGACGCAAAAGTAACGGCGCATTATGCTTTATATAACCCCGCAGACTACGGCGTGGATGTAAGCCTTGCGTTTCCCTTCGGCCGGTTACCCGAATATGCGAATAATTTTACGGACGATTCGGCAACCTTTAAAATTACTGCGGACGGCGAAGAGGTGCAAAGGGAGCTTCGCTTTACTGTTGCCGACGGAGAGTTCAATACAAAGGACGATTTGTCAAAGCTTGCGGACGGATATAAGGAGAACGAGTTTTACTATCCGGAAATGCCCGTAACAAAATACGTTTTCACTGTAAGCGACTTAGTAATCGCAAACGGTTACGACGACGCGTATATGGTTGCTGAAATACCGAGGTCGGAAAAATACGCCCTGTTTAACGAGCGAATGGGCGACTATGACATAAGGCACTTTATCCGCGACGGCGAAGCTGTTGAAATTTACGTCGCAGGGGAAGGGTTTGACGCAGCCTCCATAAAGTGGAATTTCTTTACCGATATGAACAAGAATAAGAAAACGACGGCGACGGTAAGGCTTGACCAAAGTGAGGATATGACCTTTAAAGAGCTTGCGCTTATCTATTACGATAAAGAGGGCGAGGTGTCCGAAAGCGACTGGTACAACGCGGTAATCGACAGGATAGGCGAATATAAAAGCGTACAGCTCAGCAGTCTGTCTGTCGGGTACAGCCTTATGGGTTGGTATATGTATTCGCTTTTCTTGCCTGCGGGCGGCAGGCTTATTAACGAGGTTACCGCTCCGCTGTTTCCCGAAATTAACGGACAATATAATCCTAACATATTTAAATATGAATATCTTTTGTCGCCCGCAAAGGGTTGGGCTTCGTTCGGTTCTTTGCAAATCCAAATAAACACCCCGTATTATCTTTTGGAAAGCTCGCTGAAAGGCTTTGAAAAAACCGACGGAGGGTATAAGCTTACGGCAGACCGACTTCCCGAAGGGGAGCTTACGTTTGAATTAAGCGAATCGCAAAAGCCCAAGGCGGAAATAAACGTCGGTTGGATATTCATTTTCGTATTCATCGGCTTGATATTCTTTGTTATTTTAGAATTTGTTGCCTTGGCTATTACTTTGACGGTATTCGGAGTGAGGAAATTTAAAAAGAAGAACGCAGAATAATTTACTTTTTTAAAATTTCTGATATAATATAATTAAATTATACGAGAGGTGGCTGTATGGACGTCGCATACGATATTTATGATTTTGAAATTAACGGCACGACTTTAAACAAGTACAACGGCAGAAGCGCGAGCGTAATAATTCCCGACGGCATTACTTCAATAGGTTACAGCGCGTTTGCAAACTGCAACTGCGTTGAAAAGATATTGATACCCGACGGAGTAACCTCGATAGGTTACAGCGCGTTTAAGGCTTGCCCTAACCTTAAAATGGTAATAATTCCCGAAAGCGTCAATACTATCGCGGACGAAGCTTTCAAGGGCTGCACCGCGCTTGAAAGCATAGTTTTGCCTGCGGGCTTGACTTTTATGGGCAGGTGGGTGTTCTCCGGCTGTACCGCGCTTAAAGTGCTTGCCATACCTGAAAACGTAGTGTCTTTGGGGTACAGCGCGTTCTCCGGCTGTACCGCGCTTGAAAGCGCGATAATCCCGCACGGCATTACAGAGCTTAACGACGACGTCTTTTCGGGTTGCACGTCTATTACGATTGCGCATTTGTCGGACAGCGTAACCTCCATAGGCAAGTGGGCGTTCAAGGGCTGTACCGCGCTTAAAAGCGTAAATATTCCCGACGGCGTCAAGGAAGTGGGGGAAGGTGCGTTTTCTGGCTGTACGTCGCTTGAGGAGGTATATATTCCGTCAGGCGTAAGGCATATAGGTATGTGCGCGTTTACGGGCTGCGCTTCGCTTACAATAAGTTGCGAAAAGAAAAAACCGCTGTTCCCTTTTATGGGTAAGTGGGATAAAGACTGGCTGGGCGCAAGCAAGACCGACGCTCCGAAAGTTTTATGGAACTGTAAAAATAAACCGATAAATTTTGAAAATACTATTGACAAAGAGCAAGATATGGTGTATACTGACAAAAATTCAATTGAAACCGATGACGTAAAGTAGTAACTTGCATTACCTTGTGTATAGAGAGCTTCCGACGGTGGAATGGAGGCGGCAGGGCGCAGGCGAATGGATTACCGAGGGCGGGCGTGAAATAATATGTAGCGTCTGACGGGGCTTTCCCGTTATAGAAAGAGGGTATGTAAGTACCTGCAATAAGGCAAGTTTTTAATTTGTGAAATTGGGTGGCAACACGGATAGATTTCGTCCCATACGAAATTTATCCGTGTTATTTTTTTAAATGTGTATATACTTCGCATAACATTGTTGCGCTTCATTTTTTTATCGGTTACATACTTCCGTGTATGCGCCCTCAAAAAAACCTTGCGCGCCTCGTTCTGCTCGTATCTACGCATTTA
>CAJUKJ010000011.1:17231-44124 GCA_910587365.1 uncultured Christensenellaceae bacterium
AAGGAAAGTTGAATACTTCGCATAACATTGTTGCGCTTCGTTTTTTTATCGGTTACATACTTCCGTGTATGCGCCCTCAAAAAAAACCTTGCGCGCCTCGTTCTGCTCGTATCTACGCATTTAAAGGAAAGTTGAATACTTCGCATAACATTGTTGCGCTTCGTTTTTTTATCGGTTATATACTTTCATATGCGCCTTCAAAAAAACCGTAGAAATAATTATGCGAATATGCGCACGCGTCAACGTATTTAACGGGAAACCGAAATTATAAATAATTTAAGGAGGACATAGATATGTCGGATAACAAAATCCCTTACAAAACCTACTTAACTGAAAAGGAAATGCCCAAAACGTGGCTTAATTTAAATGCGTTTATGAAAAGCAAACACGACCCGTTTTTAAATCCTGCTACGGGCAAGCCCTGCACTTCCGAGGAGCTTGAAGCAGTTTTCTGCAAGGAGTGCGTAAAGCAGGAGCTTAACTTTACCGACAAGGAAATTGAAATTCCCGAAGGAATAAGAAGCTTTTATAAGACTTTCCGCCCGTCGCCGCTGGTGCGCGCGTACTTCCTTGAAAAAGCGTTGGATACCCCTGCGGAGATTTACTACAAGTTTGAAGGTAACAACACCTCGGGGTCGCACAAGCTTAATTCCGCGGCGGCGCAGGCGTATTACGCAAAACAGCAGGGCTTGACTTCTGTTACTACCGAAACGGGAGCGGGGCAGTGGGGTACCGCGCTTTCGATGGCAGCGGCTTTCTTCGGGCTGAACCTTGACGTGTTTATGGTAAAGGTTTCTTCCTTGCAGAAACCTTACAGAAGGGAGGTTATGCGCACCTACGGTGCAAACGTTATAGCTTCGCCCTCCGATACCACCGAAGCGGGCAGAAAGATTTTAAAGGAATTTCCCGAAACGGGCGGCTCTCTCGGCTGCGCTATTTCCGAAGCGGTGGAAAAGGCTGTTTCCACGCCCGGTTGCAGGTATGTTTTAGGCAGCGTTTTGGACCACGTTATTTTGTACCAGTCGGTTATCGGACTTGAAAGCAAAGCCGTACTCGACAGGTTGGGCGTTTATCCCGACACGGTTATAGGCTGCGTGGGCGGCGGCTCGAACTTCGGCGGACTTATCGCACCGTATATGGCGGATAAATTGCAGGGCAGAAACGGTACCGAGTTTATAGGCGTAGAACCCGCAAGCTGTCCGTCGATGACGCGCGGAAAGTACGCATACGATTTCTGCGACAGGGCAAAAATTACGCCGCTTGCAAAGATGTACACGTTAGGCTGCGGCTTTATGCCCTCGCCAAACCATTCGGGCGGACTTCGCTATCACGGAATGAGTCCCATTGTTTCAAAGCTGTATGCGGACGGATATATGCGCGTAGAGGCGGTTGAACAGAGTAAGGTATTTGAAGCGGCAATTACTTTCGCCAAGACCGAAGGTATTCTTCCCGCACCCGAATCCAGCCACGCGATACGCGTTGCGATAGACGAGGCGTTAAAGTGCAAGGCAAGCGGGCAAAAGAAGAGTATACTGTTCGGTCTTACAGGCACGGGGTATTTCGACCTTGCCGCCTATAAACAGTACAACGACGGGACTATGACGGATATTATCCCTACGGATAAGGACCTTGAAAAGGGCTTTGCAAGCATTCCGAAGATGTAATCGAAAAAAGTGCGCCGCCGTTTTTAAACGGCGGCGCAATCATTTATTTCTGCCAGCTTTGGGTTTCGGATTTAACGTGCAGCTTATACGAAGGGTCGGGTTTTTTGACGCGGTAAATTTCGCACTCGTCTATGCACTCGCCGCTTACGGCGCGCAGCTTGGTTTTTTCTTCAAGCCTTATGCTGAATTTAAAGGCACGTCCGTCCTTTGATTTTCCCTTAATAAGCTTGCCGTTTGCTATGAGGTCTGCCTTCCCCGTATTTGTATAAACGGTAATTTCCGTCCTCTTGCCAGTGCGATTTTTAAAACGCTTGCCGGCGATATGTATAAATGGCTGTTTCGACCAGTAAGCTTTGTAGATATAAAAGCTGTCCTTTTTAATTTTACGGTCAAAGGTTACAAGTCCCTTGTGGTTCATTCCCGGTTCGCCGCCCTGGTTTCTTGCGTCGGCGGCAAAGTCGAACATATTCCATACGTAAGTACCCCAAAGGTAGGGGTGCCGTTCAAAACACCTCAACATATATTCGTGGTATTTTGCCTGGTACTCTTCGGAGTTGTCGCCGCGTTTTGGCTTTTTCGAGTGTAGGTTGGGCATCGCCTCGGCACCGTATTCGGAATAGCCTAAACAGCTCTTCGGGAAAAGGGTGTGGTAAAGGTTAATCCACCAATCATTTAAGAAGAAACCGGGTACGTACCAGCCGAGGTACAGGTTCCAAGCTACGATATCCGTAATATGCGCCGTCTTGTTGCGCGGTCCGCACATTGCAAAGCACGCAAGAGTTGTGGGGCGTGAAGGGTCGGTTTGCTTGACAAGCGCGTTTAGTTTTTTATGGAATTTGAGCATATCCCTTTTATGCTTGCCGTACATCGTAATTTCGTTGGAAATTCCCCAGGTAACTATACAGGGGTGGTTGTACTGCTGGTAAATAAGTTCCTTCATCTGCGATACGGCGTTTTCGTTTGCCTCGGGCATATGGCGGGAGATATAGGGAATTTCCGCCCACACGACCATACCGTTTTCATCGCATAAATCGTAAAAGTAATCGTCGTGCTGGTAGTGTGCGAGCCTTATCGAGTTTGCGCCCATTTCCTTTATAAGGCGCATATCGTCTTCGTGGTCTTCAAGCGAAAGTGCGTTGCCTATCTTGGGTCTGTCCTGGTGTCGCGCAACGCCGTGGAGGGGATAGGGATTGCCGTTTAAAATAAATCCCTTTTTCGGGTCGAACGCGAACGTGCGGAAGCCGAATTGCTGCTCTATATAGTCAACCGTTTCGCCGTCTACCACAAGCTCCGCGCAGGCAGTGTAAAGGTAGGGGTCTTCTACGCCGTTCCAGCGGTGTACGGAATTTACGGTAAGCTTTTCCCCGTTTCCGCCCTCGGCAACGGTTTGCCCCGAGCTGTCTATTACAGCTATTTTAACTTCTCCTTCGCCCTTAACGTAAGCGGTGGTTGTTACCGTGCCTATTTTGCCGTTCAGCTCGGGACATATCTTCATACCGCAGGAGCCGAAAAAGTCCAAATCGAAATGGTTTTTATTTACTATTATAAGGTTTACGTCGCGGTATATTCCGCCGTAAAATGTAAAGTCCGCAGTCTGCGGGTAAACCTTTTCGTTTTTTGAATTGTCAACGCGCACGCAAAGCGAATTTTCGTCCTGTAAATAATCGGCAATTTCCGCGCGGAAGGTGGAGTATCCGCCATTGTGCGTGCAGACCAAATGCCCGTTCAGCCATATCTCGGCAGAGGAGTTTACTCCCTTAAATTCTATATAGGCGGTTTCGTCGTCGCTGAATTCGGGCTTTTTGAATTTGTGTACGAACCAGAATGCCCCGCGTAAGTAATCCCCGCCGCCGTCCTGTCCGTCCTTACCATTCCAGGTATAGGGTAAATCGAGTTTTTTTCCTTCCTTTTTTGCCGCCGCTTCTGCGCCGCAGTCGCTTTTTATAAAGTTCCAATCCCTGTTGATATTTAAAATTACTCTCATTACTGACCTCTTATATATCGTATGAATCTATTTCGTTAAGTTCGATGAATTTTTTATAGGCACGGTAAAACGTGGAGTAGGTTTCAAAACCGAACATTTCCGCCGCTTCGTGCTTTTTCGTGCCGCTTAAAATCATATGGTGCGCCGCTATTATCTTTTTGGAACGGACGTACTGCATAATAGGTATTTTCATTTGCCGTTTGAATTCCACCGTTATAAACGATTTGGAATAGTGGAATTCGTCGGAAAGCGTCTGCATGGTTATGGGTTTACGGATATTGGAGTCTATGTAAGCAATTACGCTTTCTATAAAGCTGTTGTGTGTCTTTGCGGGGTGCAAAGGGTTGTGCATAAGCGAAACCAAAAGTTTAATCGTTTCGCACATGAACAGGGTGTATAATTCGTTATCGGAATATTGCTTGAAGTAGTTGTCAAACTGGTTGAAAATTACTTCGTACTTTTTACAGTTGGAATAGAACGAGCCGTTGTTCGCAAGCTTTTCGCGCATATATTCAGGAACGAGCGAGTCTGAAAATTTAAAGACGTACCTTTCGTAAGGCACGCTTAAATCTACCGTTGCAAAGTGGTATTTACCCGAAGGGATAAAAACGAGGTCGCCTTCACGAAGTTCAAGCGTTTCAGACTCAACTGTATACTTGACTTGTCCGCGGACAAAGTATAAAATTTCATTGAAGCCGTGAATGTGTTTAAAGTAATCCTCGGTTGGCGAACTCGGGTTATCGATTTTATGCGCAAAATCGATATTTTTGTGTAAAAAGTAAAACATATTTGCATTATATCATACGCTTACAAAAAATGCAATATTTTTACAAAAAATTTGCAATGGATATTATTGAGAATATGATGTACAATAATGCTGAAAAACAATTAGCGGGGAAGATTAATGGACAATACACAAGCACTCGGTCAAAACCGTGCGAAACCATGGCAAATCGCGCTGTTTCCGTTTAACAATGCGGCAACTAACGTCTACTTTGCATTTTATACTTATTTTACTTATTTTGCCATGCTGTTTCTGACGGGCAGTACGGCAACTTCGTTGGCGGGTGCAATCGTGTCCGGCGGACTTGTGCTTATTATAACAAACTTCAATATGCTGTTCGCGCCGTTGATGAGGGTGTTTGACGGCGTAACCGACCCCGTTCTCGGCGGGTTGATGGATAAGACCAAAACTCGCTTGGGTAAGTTCCGTCCGTTTATGATTATAGGCAATCTTATGCTTGCCCTTTCGTTGGTGCTTATGACGGTGGTATTCCGCGGTGTGGGGAATAACTTGTCCTGGCTGCGCTGGGTTGCGTATATACTGAGCTATATTATTTACGTCCTCGGATATACCTGCCAATGCGCCGTGACCAAGGCGGGGCAGACCTGTCTGACAAACGACCCGAAGCAGCGGTCGCAGTTCGTTATATGGAATATGATTGGTATGATAGGCTCTATCGTGCTTGTTAACGTAATGGCGGGCGGAGTGCTTACCAACGAAGCGATTTGTCCAAAAGGGCTTATCGTTCACGAGGTTACGGGCGGCGGCGGTATGACCGCGGCGCAGATGGTTGAAGAGTGGATTGCAAAGGGAATAAACTATTCCAATATAGACGTTGCGTCCCTTACGGGCAGTAATTATACTTACCTATACGGTGCTTCCTACGGCATACAGTTTTATAATATAATGGTGCCGTTCGTAATTATAGTTTCCGCAGTATATACGGCAATGGCGGTTGCGGCTATCTGGCAGAAGGACAGACCGGAGTTTTGGGGCGTTTCCCAAACGCCTGCCAAAATTAAGGACTATATCGGCATAATAAAAGGTAACAAGGAAATACGTTGGCTTGTTTTGTCATCGGGGCTTAATAAGCTGGCTTCCACGGTTGCAACCTCGGGTACGGTTGCCTTTCTCGTTTACGGTTGTCTGATGGGCGACTATAACGGACTTTTTATTCCGTTTTATGCTTTATGCTTCGTTTTTATGGGTATATTTTTTCTGTGGGGGTCAAATACCGCAGGCAGAAAGGGGCAAAAGCGCGGTGTTGCACAGTTTACCGTGTTTGCCTTGATTTTCTATATAGGCGTTCTTATAATGCTTTGCATTTATAACCACGACGACCCTGCAACCTATCTTTCGCTTTTTAAAATCGACGACAGCGGGTTCCACGTTACTATTAACGCTTATACGGTATTCTTTATAATTTTCTACGGATGCGGTTATGGGGCTTTCAATTGCTGCGATAACCTGACCATACCTATGGTTGCCGACTGTACCGACTACGAAACGTACCGCTCCGGCAACTACGTCCCGGGTATTATGGGAACTATATTCTCGCTCGTGGATAAAGTCATTTCATCGTTGCAGACAGTTATTTTAACGCTGTTTATATGTATAATAAATCCCAATGTAGACGCGCTTCCCGCAGAGGGTTCGCCCTACGTTGAGGGGATGCAGCTTTCCGCCATACTTTGTTTCTGCGTGCTTCCGATGCTTGCCTGGGCTGTAACCGTGTTCTGTATGACAAGGTACGGTTTATCGGGTAAAAAATTACAGGAAGTGCAGGCGGTCAACGCGGTAAGAAAAGCTGCCGTCCAAGGCGGTATGACAATGGAACAGGCTATGCAGACCTGGCAGTCCATTGACCAGGTTCCCGCGGCGTTCGTACCCGTGAAGAAACCGCGCATTAATAAAAAAACGGGCGAAGTTATCGAAGAAAAAGAAAATTGGCTGGATAAAGTTTATAACAAAATTTTTACCAAACGCGAAAAGACGACCTCTGCCGCACCGTCGTCAAATGCGGTTGATATTCCCGACGAGTATCTGACGGACGAGGTTCGCGCCGATATTGCAAATTTCGGTAAGGATGTCGGGCAAACGGAAGAGTGTAAGGTAGAAGAAGGCGTTGTGGAAACCGACGGCACCGAAAAAGAAAACGAATAAAAATGGGTTTTGTTCAGGCGCAGATTAGCCGAGATTTTTGTGAGGAGATTTAAAAATAATAACGGCGCGACCGAAAACGACGATTTTCGGTCAGCGCACAGCATTTGCGCAAACTTGCGCCTCAGTGGAGTGAATGTCTGCGATTATATAATTGTTTGCCCTTAAAAATCGCAGACAGAGAGGCAAAGCCTCTGAAAATCACGAAAAATCGCAGGCGCAGATTAGCCGAGATTTTTGTGAGGAGAATTTATTTATGAAAATGACCTTTCGATGGTACGGGGAGCAGGACAGCATCCCTTTACGGTACATAAAGCAAATACCCAATATGAGTGGCGTGGTAACAGCCGTTTACGACGTCCCCGTCGGCGGGGTGTGGGAGCTTGATAAAATTCTGAAATTGAAAGAGCTGTGCGAAAACGAGGGACTGGAAATGCAAGTCATCGAGTCCGTTCCCGTACACGAGTATATAAAGCTCGGCAAGCCCTCGCGCGACGAACTTATAGCCAACTACACGCGCAATATCCGCAACCTCGGCAAAGCGGGGGTTAAGTGTATCTGTTACAATTTTATGCCCGTGTTCGACTGGCTGCGCACAGACCTTAAAACCAAGGCGAAGGACGGAAGCAATTCGCTTTCCTACAACCACGCGCAGCTATTAAAATGCGACCCGAAAAACCTGCATCTTCCCGGTTGGGATGAAAGCTATTCTACGCAACAGCTTAATTCTCTTTTAGAGGAATATAAGGGCATTTCGCATGAAAAGCTGTTTGAAAATCTGGTTTACTTTTTGAATGGGATAATGCCCGCGTGTGACGATACGGGTATAAATATGGCAATACACCCCGACGACCCGCCTTGGGATATGTTCGGGCTGCCGAGGATAATTACGGGCGCGGACAGCTATGATAAAATGATTGAAGCCGTACCCGATAAGCACAACGGTTTTACCTTCTGTACGGGCAGTCTGGGCGCGGGCAGGTTTAACGATTTACCCGCCATAGCAAAGAAGTACGCGGACAGAATTTATTTTGCGCACATAAGACAGTTGAAGTACGGCGGGGAAAAAGACTTTACCGAAGCGGGGCATCTGACGTCTGCGGGCGACCTCGATATTTACGCTATAATCAAGGCGTTAGTCAAGGCGGGCTTTGACGGCTACGTCCGTCCCGACCACGGCAGAAACATCTGGGGCGAGGACGGCAAGCCCGGTTACGGCTTATACGACAGGGCTTTGGGCGCGGCGTATTTAAACGGCTTATTTGAAGCGATAGAAAAAGAAAAATAAACATTCGCCGTGCAATAGTCGGCGGTTTAAGTGTTTAACGGTATGTAAACCAAGTTATAAAATACATTAAGGAGAGTATATATGAAAGCTAACGGATTGCCCGTAGGGGTAGACCTTAAAGGAAAGGTTGCTGTTGTTACGGGTGCAGGCGGGGTAATTTGTTCTATGCTTGCGGAAGCCCTTGCGGCGGCGGGAGCAAAAGTCGCGCTTTTGGATTTGAACGGCGAAAGGGCGGAAGAGTTCGCAAAACAAATAGTAAAGGACGGCGGAGTGGCGAAGGGGTATTCCGCAAACGTTCTTAATAAACAAAGTCTTGCCGACTGTCATAAACAGGTATTAAACGACCTAGGTAAGTGCGATATTCTGGTTAACGGCGCGGGCGGAAACAATCCCAAGGCGCAGACCGATAAAGAATATTTTGAAAACGGCGATATTGACGCCGACACGAAATCATTCTTTGATTTGGACGAGGGTGGGGTACAGTTTGTATTCAACTTAAATTATCTGGGTACGCTTCTTCCCACGCAGGAATTTGCGCGTGATATGGTCGGGCGCGAGGGCTGTAATATCATAAACATATCGTCAATGAACGCGTTTACCCCCCTTACCAAAATACCTGCATATTCCGCGGCAAAGTCTGCCGTTTCAAACTTTACGCAGTGGCTTGCGGTGCATTTTTCAAAGGCGGGTATAAGGGTAAACGCAATAGCTCCCGGGTTCTTTTCCACTGCGCAGAACAAATCGCTTTTATGGAACGCGGACGGTACGCCTACTGCGCGCACGGGTAAAATCATAGCTGCAACGCCTATGGGCAGATTCGGCGAGATTGAGGAGCTTATAGGTGCAACCCTCTTTCTCGCAAGCGAAAAGGCGGCGGGCTTCATAACGGGCGTAGTCCTGCCCATAGACGGCGGCTTTTCAGCCTATTCGGGCGTTTAAATATATTTCTCATCCATATTCCTCATTCCTCTTTTATTTGAAAAAGTGCGTTAAGCGTTTTGCTTACGCGCTTTTTTATTTGGTTTCAACTGTTGCAAACGTTGTAAAGATATGATAAAATTTGTAAGAAAACTTTTAAGGAGCAAACAAAATGAAAAGAATTATAGTAGTTACAAGTTCGCCGAGGAAGGGCGGCAATTCCGAAATTCTTGCAGGCAAGTTTGCCGAGGGTGCCGCTTTTTCGGGCAATGCAGTTGAAACAGTCGCGGTACGCGATTTGGATTTGAAATTCTGTACGGGCTGTATGTACTGCCAGTCGCACGATAAATGCGTGCTTGGCGACGGTATGAACGCCCTTTACGAAAGGTTTCAGAATGCGGATGTAATTGCGTTTGCCACGCCCGTTTATTATTACGCTGTATGCGGACAGCTTAAAACGTTCCTCGACAGGTTAAACCCTCTATATCCCCGTGCAAACAGGTTTAAAGAAGTATATCTTATAGCAACCGCCGCCGAGGATGCGGAAAGCGCGATGGACGGTTCGGTAAAGGATATCCAGGGCTGGATAGACTGCTTTGACGGGGTTTCGTTGAAGGGCGTCCTCCGTGCAGCCGGGGTTACCGACAAGGGGGACGTAAATAATACGGACTTCCCCGCGCAAGCTTTTGAAATGGGTAAAAACGTTTAAAGGAGCAGTATATGGTTTACGGCAGGGAAGGTTGTGTCAGTACGGATATGATTGACGCCAAAGGGGAACTGTCGGTGGCGGCGGTATTCAGGCTGGCGGAAAACGGCGTTACCGAGCTTATGGGCAAACTGAAAATAGACGGCATTACCGCTAAAAAGATTTACGGCGCAATGTGGGTTTTTTCCAAAAACGCGGTAAGGCTTATAAAGCCCTTGCCGTGGGGAGAGGGATACCGCGTCGAAAGCTTCATCACGGCATATTCCATTGCCAAGCTTATCATAGAAACTGCGGTAAAGGATTTGCAGGGCGCAATAGTTGCA
Source organism: uncultured Christensenellaceae bacterium (assembly GCA_910587365.1). Classification (GTDB taxonomy): domain Bacteria; phylum Bacillota; class Clostridia; order Christensenellales; family Borkfalkiaceae; genus Coproplasma. Next base: position 27,059 of record CAJUKJ010000011.1, read on the forward strand.
TACGCCAAGACCGAGCTTTGCGCCCTCGATTTGCAGACGGGCAGGATAAGGAAAACTTCCTCCGTGGGGATTGACGGAAGCTTTGAAAAGCACGCTCCGCTTATGGATACGGAATTCGGCAAGTTCTGCGAAGACGGTTTGAAGTTGATTGATGAAGTTCGCGTCCGCTCTTGCAATATCGATTTCAGCCGTCATACCAATAACGTGGAGTACGTAAAGTTTATTCTTAACACCTATTCCGTAAACGAGCTTCTTTGCCGTCCGGTTAAGCAGATGGAAATTTTTTATATAAACCAATCTTTTGAAAACGATAAATTGCAGGTATATAAGTTTGCAGACGGCAGTAAGGACTTTGTGGAAATTAAAAAAGGAGATACGGCTATTGTCAGGTGCTGTATAGAGCATTATGCAAAAGAGAATATTAATTATTGACGACGATATCGCAATAGGCGATATGGTGCAGGAGCTTCTTGAAAAAAATGGTTACGCCGTTTCCCGTGCATACTCTGGTATAGAGGCTTTAACGGGTATTACTTCATTTTCGCCCGATTTGATTTTACTTGATTTAATGTTGCCGGGGATATGCGGGGAAGACCTTCTTCCCTACATCAAAAAAATACCCGTAATAGTGGTAAGCGCGAAAGTGGGCGTGGACGACAAGGTGGCAACTCTTTTGGGCGGAGCCGCAGATTATATAACCAAGCCTTTCGATACGAAGGAGCTGCTTGCCCGAATTAGCGTGCAGTTGAGATTGGGCGGTCAAGGGGGCGAGCTGTCGTTTGAAAATATCAAACTTAATGTAAGCGACTTTGCCGTAACGGTAAACGGCACTCCCGTGAAGCTTACCAAGTCGGAATACGCTATACTTCTGACGCTTATGAAAAACAGCGGCAAGGTTGTCACGAAAGAAAAAATAATGAATGAAATGGAAAGCTTAACCCCCGACTGTGAGGAGAACTCTTTGCGCACGCATATAGGCAATCTTCGCCAGAAATTGAGGCTTGCGGGGGGCAAGGACTATATCGAGGCGGTCTGGGGTATAGGTTACAAGCTTAAATCTTGACTGTTTCTTTATCTTTTATTGTAAAATCCTTGATTGCGGTATTGTAAAATACTTAAAAAATCAAAGGAGCAAAATCGATGGAATATTGTCTTGAAACAGAATATCTTATCAAAAACTACCGCAATTTCCACGCGCTCAACGGGCTGACAATGCACGTCCCGAGGGGCGCGATTTACGGGTTAATCGGTAAAAACGGCGCGGGCAAAACTACGCTTATCCGCATAATATGCGGGCTGCAAAATCCCTCGGGCGGAAGCTATTCGCTGTACGGCGAAAGGTTTGACGGAAGGGGTATTTACAAAGCCCGTTCGCGTATGGGCGGGGTGGTCGAAACGCCTTCCGTATATGCGAATATGACCGCTTATGAAAATATAAAACAGCAGTTTATGCTGTTGGGCAAGCCGTCGTTCGACGGCATTGACGAGCTGTTGAAGCTTGTCCGCCTTGACGATACGGGCAAGAAAAAGGCGGGGCATTTTTCACTCGGTATGAAACAGAGGCTGGGTATTGCAATCGCGCTTGCGGGCAACCCCGACTTCATAGTTTTGGACGAGCCTGTAAACGGACTCGACCCGCAGGGCATTGTGGAAATACGCGAGCTTATTTTAAAGCTCAACCGCGAAAAGAATATAACTTTTCTCGTGTCCAGTCATATTTTGGGCGAGCTTTCCAAAATAGCAACGCATTACGGCTTTGTGCATAAAGGCGAAATACTTAAAGAAATAACCGCACAGGAGCTGAAAGACGTCTGCCGTAAATGCCTTTCGATAACGGTAACAAACCCTTCCGCGCTTGCGCCCGCGCTCGATTTCCTCAAACTCGAATACCGTCTGACGGCGGAAAACAAGGCGGACGTGTACGGGGATGTTGACCTTACCGAGTTTGGCAGCATTTTAAAATTACACGGCGTTACGCTGTTGCACGCTACCGAAAAGGACGAAGACCTTGAATCATACTATATCAACCTTATAGGGGGTGATTTGAATGGTTAAGCTTCTCAGGTCTAATTTATCGCGTCTTATTAAATTCAAACCCTTTTACGCCGCGCTCGCCATACAGGCGGGGGTAATGCTGTTCATAACTTTAAACAGTTATCTGCAAAGCTTAAAATACGGTTCGGAATTATGGGCGGATATGGTATTTTCGTTTACTGTATGCTCGATTTTGTCCGCGGCGTTGCTTGCGGTAATTTGCAGCCTGTTCATAGGGGCTGATTACCATAACGGCACTATCAGGAATAAGCTTATATCGGGCTTGCCGAGGTATAAAATATATTTTGCAAACCTGATTACCGTAATGGTAATAGCGGAATGTATGAACGTTGCGGCGATGCTCGTTTTCTATCCATTAACGCTTCCGCTCTTCGGCGGGTTTATCGAAAAAACAAATATGCTGCTGACTACCTTTTTCCTCGGTAACCTTACGTTGCTCGTTTACGCGTCGCTGTATACGGCAGTGGCTATGACGACGAAAAACACCGTAGCCGCGCTTATAGTTACCGTTGCATCGCTGTTTATTATGACGATGGCGGCACAGTACTTTCTTTCGGAAATAAACGCACCCTTGACGTATACGCAAATAGTTGTTAACGAATTCGGCGAACAGGTTCAGGAAACAATACCCAACCCGTACAGGAAAAGCGAAAGCGTGCTTGCGTTCTTTGAAGTGCTTTTAAATATTTTCCCGTCGGGACAGGTCGCCGTTTTGGGTAGCGACAAAATCGTAGCCTGGCAGGCGGCGGTAAGCTCGTTATGTTTAATAGGTTTCTCCGGCGGCATAGGCTTAGCCGTGTTTTCCAAAGAAAATTTAAAATAAGAAGGTAAAAAATGAACACCGCCCTTATCGTTTCGGTTTGCGTTTTGATTACAGCCGTAATAATTCTTGCTATAAAGTTAATCCTTGTGTTGCATGGAATAAACGAAATACAAAAGCAGTTGCCTGAAATTATCGGGGGCGGAACAAATAAGCTTTTAACCGTTTCTGGCGGGGACGCGGCTATTAAAAATCTTGCCGTGGAATTAAACGTCCGTCTTGCCGAAGTGAGGGAAAAGGAGCTTAGATACGACAGCGGCGACAAGGAAGTAAAGTCGGCTTTGACTAACGCCGCGCACGACTTGCGCACGCCGCTTACAGCGGTAAGCGGATATCTCGACCTTTTGGAAAACGAAAGCGACGAAGATAAAAGGGAAAAGTATCTGTCAGTTATACGCGAACGCACGGCAACCCTTTCAAGGTTGTCCGAAGAGTTGTTTGCCTATTCGGTTGCGGCGGACGGTTTCAGAGAAGGCCGCTGTGAACAGCTTGACGCGGGAAGCGTGTTGAAGGAATGTTTAGCCGATTTTTACGAGGGATTTACGGCAAAGAACATAACGCCGGAAATACAGGTACCGTCGCCGTCTTTTAATTTAATAGCGGACAAAACGGACATGATGCGTATGTTTTCCAATCTTATAAGTAACGTGCTTAAATATTCCGCAGGGGACTTTCAAGTAGGTATCGACGGAAGAAAAATCACTTTCGGCAATACAGCCGAAAATATTGACTTCATAGACGTAAACAAGCTGTTCGACAGGTTTTATACCGTCAAAAACGGTAAAACCGCAACGGGCTTGGGGCTTTCGATAGCGAAAATTATCTGCGAACGGCTTGGCGGGGAAATTTCCGCTTCGCTTGACGGAAGCTATCTTGAAATTACGTTGCAGTTTTAAAAAGGCGGGGAAGCTTTTGCTTCCCCGCCTTTTTTACGTATTACACAACCCTCATCCGTCTTTGCCTGACGGCAAATCCACCTTCCCCCTTTATTAAGGGGGAAGGCAAGTAAGTGGGTTATGAAGTCTGCCCTCTTCCCTATACTAAGGGGGAAGGCAAGTAAGTGGGTTATGAAGTCTGCCCTCTTCCCTTTGCTGAGGGGGGAGGCAAATTGAGGATGAACAAAGGGCTTCCCCCCTTAGTAAAGGGGGAAGCTGTCTGCTTGCAGACTGATGAGGGTTGTGCATATCTTCAATTAGCGTTTTAATTGAGGGAAGGCAAGTGTAAGGGGGCTTATGCGTCGGTCGATTCCAACAGCACACATTCGGCAAATGTGGGGTTAATGCTGTTTTCGTTTATGGAAGTAATACTGTCTTTCATAATATAGTCCTGCGGTAAAGCTTTGGGGGTGTAACCCGTAAATTCTTTGAAAATCCTGTTAAAGTTGCGTATCGTGGCAAAACCGCAGCGCGAGGCTATTTCCGTTATCGGCATGTCGCTTTCTGTCTGCAACAGCCTTACGGCGTTTTCGCACCTGACGTAATTCAGATATTGCGAAAAGGTCAGCCCCGTCAGTTTATGGAACAGGCGGGAAAAGTACGAGGGGTTCATTCCCATATCGCTTGCGGCGGTTTCCAAATCGTAAAATTCGTATTTTTCGTCTATTTCGTTCAATAGCGATTTAAACCTTTCGACTACGCGTGCCGGTTTTACCTTTGCCGCCGTGCGTTCGTTGCGGAAAATGTCTGCCATAAACAGGGAAATTATACTTGACGTGACGCTTTCAAGGAACGGTTTGTTTTCGCTAAGTTCGCGTTTGAGTGAAGAGTATACATTTTCCATTTGATACTTTCCGCAAAGCAAGGGCGAGGCAAGCGCGATTTTTTCGGTAAACGGCTTTATTATATCGTAATCGAAAATTATCATCGTGACGACGGTATCTGCCGACAGGGCGTGCATATAATGCACCTGTTCGCTGTCGATAAAAAACGCCTGCCCCTTTGAAACACGGTAACCTTTTTGGTTACAGAATATATCAAGACTGCCGTTTTCTACAAATAACAGTTCGCAATCGTAGTGCCAGTGGGGCATATTATGCGAATTTCTGTATTTTCCCGCCCAAACTTTGGCGTTGGGCGGATATTGCCATTGTTCCCTTTTTGCCTTCAAACCAAGTTCTCCTTTAAGGCTATTTTATTACTTAACAGCCTGTAAGTCAATAGTAAATTTAATAAAAAAGTAAAAAAATGTCCAAAAGTAGTAAAATAGTTTCTTGTAATTGCTAACAAAAAATGTTATAATTTAACCAAATAAGGGCGTGCCGTAATTGAGACAAACTAATTATTTGTTTCATATATAAAAATAACTAAGGATTTAAGAAAATGATTAAATCGGATTTTAACGAAAACTGGAAATACAGGCACTTAAATACGGACGATGAGTGGAAGTCCGTCACTTTGCCGCACGACGCTGCTATTTACGAACAGCGTTCAAAGGACGCGGAAGCGGGGGTAAATACGGGTTGGTTTTTGTGGTACGATTACGAGTACTTAAAGGCCTTTACCGTACCCGTGGAATATAAAGATAAAAACGTCATCTTCGAGTTTGAAGGTGTTTATCATAATGCGGAAGTCTACATAAACGGCGAAAAGGCGGTTTACCGCCCCTACGGCTATACGAATTTTTACGTTACCGCCGACAAGTTTTTAAAGTACGGCGAAGAGAACGAAATGCGCGTTATAGCGCGCAACGCCGACCAGCCCAACAGCCGTTGGTATTCGGGTGCGGGCATTTACCGCCCCGTGAATATGTTCGTAGGCGATAAAAAGAGGATAACATTAAACGGCGTTAAGATAAGGACGCTGTCGCTTTATCCCGCCGTGGTCGAAGTCTTAGTAAACACGACGGGCGTGGGGGATATAACCGTAAGTATAGAGAGGAACGGCAAGAAAGTCGTTTCGGACGTAAAGAGCCAAAAGGACGGAAACGCGGTATTCGCGATAGAAATTCCCTATGCGAAGTTCTGGTCGCCCGACAGCCCCGAGCTTTATACCTGCCGTGTAAAGTTTGCCGAAGATGAGCAGGTTCACTCGTTCGGTATCCGCACTCTGACCTGCGACCATACCGACGGACTTTGCATTAACGGCGAAAGGGTTATAATCCGCGGCGCGTGCATTCACAGCGACAACGGAATTTTAGGGGCAAGAAGCTATCCCGAAGCGGAAGAGCGCAAAGTAAGACTTTTAAAGGAAAACGGTTACAATGCAATACGTTCTGCGCATAACCCCTGCGCAAAATCGCTTTTGGACGCCTGCGATAAGCTGGGTATGCTTGTTATGGACGAATACTGCGATATGTGGTATATCCATAAAAACCGCTATGACTATGCTTCCTATATCGAGGATTGGTACGCCCGCGATATCAAGGATATGATTGAAAAGGACTATAACCACCCGTCGGTAATAATGTATTCGCTGGGCAACGAGGTTGCCGAAACAGGCGAAAAACGCGGGATAGAGCTTTTTAAAAGTATGAAAGCCGTCTGCAAGCAGTACGACGGCGACCGCCCCGTGACCACGGGCGTTAATATATTTTTTAACTATCTGTATGCATTGGGCTTCGGTCAGTATTCGGACAAAAAGGCGGAGAAAAATCCCAACAAAAAAGTGGGAAGCGAGTTTTTCAATAACCTTGCCGGTATTTTCGGCGACAAGTTTATGAAGACTATGGCTAAGCTTCCCGGCTGCGATAAAAAGACCCGCGACTGTTTCGCGGTAATGGACGTGGCGGGCTACAATTACGGAATTAAACGTTATAAGCACGATATCAAAAAGTACCCCGAACGCATAATTTTAGGCAGCGAAACGTTCTGTTCGGACGCTTACGCGTTCTGGGAATTTGCAAAGGGCAACCCCGCGCTTATAGGCGATTTCGTCTGGGCGGGAATGGACTACCTCGGCGAGGTCGGCGTGGGCAGCTGGGAATACAGGGACTATGCACCCGATTTTCTGCACGGCGTAGGTTGGCTGACGGCAGGCAGCGGAAGGATAGATTTAATCGGCAATCCCTTAGGCGAAGCACTTTACACAAAGGTTGCGTTCGGGCTTGAGGATAAGCCGCAGATAGCCGTAGTTCCCGTAAGCCATACCAACGACAAACACTCTCCGTCGGCCTGGAAATTTTCAAACGCCCTGCCCTCGTGGAGCTGGAACGGCTTGGACGGCAAAAAGGCAAAGGTGGAGGTGTATTCCCGCGCACACATAGTCGAGCTGTATATAAACGGCAAAAAGGTCGGCAAAAAGAAGTTCAAGAAAAACTGCCGTTTCGATTTTAACGTTAAATATTCCGGCGGGGAAATTACGGCTGTAAACTTAGATAAAAACGGAAAGGAGCTTTCCCGCAATTGCCTTAAAACTGCGGGTAACGAAACCGTTTTGACGGTACTCCCCGAAAAGAGTGAAGTAAAGGCGGGCGAGGTCTGCTTTGTGCGCTTGAAGTATACGGACAGAAACGGCACGGTTAAACCTCTTGAAAGGGGCATTATAGAAGTTGCCGTTGAGGGCGGAGAACTGCTTGCAGCGGGCTGCGCGTGTCCGTTCAATAAAATAGGCTATACGGGTACAAAGACGGACACTTATTACGGCGAAGCTTTGGCGGTTGTTAAAGCTTGCGGTAAGCAAATTACCGTCAGGGCAACGGACGGAAAATTAAGCGGACAGACGGAGATTAAAGTTGGAAACTGATAAAATTTTCGGTATGGCGGAAGCCTACGTTAATTACGCGCTCGATAATTTAGAGCTAAACAGAAGGGACGCCGTATACGCTAAAAACGCGGTTCTGGAAATTCGATAAGTCTACGTTTACACGGCTTATGGACTTTGTTGACTTGTTTCCGCATTACTTTATAGGCTGTAATGCGCCGCTGCCGAGGATAGGCGGAAGCGTGCTTGCGCACGACCACTATCAGGGCGGCGGGGAGATTTTGCCTATGCACAGGGCAAAGGCGGCGTTTGTGCTTAAAAGCGAAGCCCGTCCCGAAGTTGCCGTGGAAGTGGTGGGCTGGGCAGGAACGGTTGTAAGAATAATTTCAAAAAAACGCAGTTCGATAGAGGATATATGCGAGGCAATCCGCGAAAAGTGGGTTAATTACGAGGATAAATTACTCGGGATTATTCCCGAAGACGAAAACGGCGTACATAATGCGGTAAGTCCTACGGTGGTTAAAACGGGGCGCGGGTATGAAATGAGTATTATTTTAAGAAGTAATATTACTTCAGCCGAATATCCCGACGGAGTTTTCCACGCGCACCCCGAATATCACGTGATTAAGAAAGAGAGCATAGGACTAATAGAAGCGCAGGGTCTTTTCATTTTGCCCGGAAGGCTTGAAGACGAGCTTGGTAAGTTGGAAGAACTTATCGTTAATGGAGAAGCTCTTAAACCCGAAATGTCGGATTTCGCCGCAGTATATGCGGGGGTGTACGCGCGCTGTGACGGCGATTATTCGCGTGAAAACGTGCGTAGAGCAGTAAGAGAAGAGCTGGGCGGTATATGCGCAAGCATTCTTGAAAATACGGCGGTGTTCAAGGACAAAATGCAGACGGTTAAATTCTTGGAAGATTTAGGGTTTAAATTATGATTAACGAAAAAGATTACAAATACAAAGTTACCGCAGCGGGAAGGGTAAATATCATAGGCGAACACGTTGATTATTGCGGGGGCAGGGTTTTTCCTGCGGCACTGTCGCTTTGTAATACGGTGTATGTACGCCCTAACGGAACGGATAAAATAAATTTGTCCTGGACTACGCTTACGGATAAGGTTACGCTAAATATAAACGACCTTGAAAAGAGCCGTTCCTTGAAGTACGGCAACTATCAGGCGGGCAGTGCGCTTATGTGGAAAAACGCGGGGCATAGGCTTGTTGGCTGCGATATGTTGCAGGAATGCATCGTTCCTTTCGGCAGCGGGCTTTCTTCGTCTGCGGCTATAGAGGTTTCAACCATTGCCGCGCTTGCCACTGTCGCTGGGGAGAAGTTCAACCCCGTTGAAGTATCCCGGCTTGCACAGCGTGCCGAACAGGACTTTGCGGGCGTCAATTGCGGCATAATGGACCAATATTCTTCCGCCTGCGGTAAAAAGGGACACGCAATGCTTTTGGATTGCAAGACGCTTGCCTGCGAGTACGTGCCTGTCAATCTCGGGGAATACTCTTTGATTATAACAAATTGCAACAAGCCGCACAGCCTTATAGAAAGCAAGTATAACGAGCGGCGCGCGGAAACGGAACAGGCACTTTCGATTATTCAGTCTTATGAAAAAGTATCCTGCCTTGCGGACGTTACGAAAGAACGGTTTGAAGGGCTTTCAAAATATCTTCCCGCAAAAATTGCGGATAGGGCTAAGCATGTCATTGAAGAATGCGCGCGCGTGCGTTCGGCGGAATACGCAATGAAGCAAGGGGATATGGTCGCTCTCGGTCAGCTTTTAAACGAGTCGCATAACTCTTTGAAGGTTCTTTACGAGGTCACGGGGAAGGAGCTTGATTGCCTTGCGGAAGCGGCGCAAGCCTTCGACGGTTGCGTCGGCTCGCGTATGACGGGAGGAGGGTTCGGCGGCTGTACCATTTCAATAGTAAAAACGCAAGCCGTGCAGGATTTTAAAAAATACGTGTACGAAAGATATCAAAAGCAAACGGCGTATACACCTTCGTTTTACGAGGCGGACATATCCGACGGAATTACGGTAACGAAATTATAGAATTAATACAAACGGATTTTTCGCAATGATAGAGAAATTATTTTTTGACAACTATGATGGGCAGGATTGCTATTTATACGTTCTGCACGGAGAGGGCATTGAAGTGGGAATAACCGATTTCGGGGCCGCCGTGCAGTATATCCGCTTGCGGACGAAAAAGGGTGTTAAGGACGTTGCCCTCGGCTATCCGAACGTTGAAGAACGTATTAAAAGCGGAACGTACTGCGGTGCAACGATAGGCAGGGTGGCAAACCGTATTAAGGGCGCGCAGTTCGTGTTGAACGGCGTAAAATATAAAGTTTTGCCAAACGAAGGCGAAAATTGCAATCACGGAGGAAAAGAAGGGTTTGACAGAAAGCTTTTCAAAGCCGAAACAGAAGGGGATATATTGAAGTTATCCTATGATAGTAACGACGGGGAGCAGGGGTTTCCCGGAAATCTGGCGTTTACCGTTGAATATGAATTGACGGGACGGACGCTTGAAATCCGCTATTTTGCAGTAAGCGACAAGGATACTTTATGGTCGCCGACCTGCCATACATATTTTAATCTTAACGGGGAAAACAGCGGAAGCATTAATGACTGCGTATTAAAAATAAATTCCCGTAAAGTTACAAGATTGGATAAAGAACATATTGCAACGGGGGAAGTTGCTTTTGTCGGCGGCACACCGTTCGACTTTACAAAACCCAAACCCATAGGGGTGGCTATAAGCTGCAATGACGAACAGCTTGCCTGGTCGGGTGGGTTCGACGTTAATTACGTTTTGGACGGTGCGCACGGCGCGTCCGCTTTTAACGCGGAAAGCGGTATTAAGCTTGATGTATATACCGATTTACCCGGACTTCAATTTTATTCGGGAAACTATATCAAAGGTAACGGCAAAAGCGGAAGGTATGTGCCGAGGTGCGGATTCTGCCTCGAACCGCAATTTATTCCTAACGCGGTAAATATTCCGCAGTTTGAAACTCCGCTTTTAAAAGCGGGTAAACCCGCTTTCCACTATATCCGTTACGCGTTTGGTTTGATTATTTAAATTTTTATAAAAATATTTAGTGAAATAAATGTTAAACCCCTTTAAAATTGCTTGCATATTTCATTTTTTTTGCTATAATAATATAAGTCAAATCGGTCCATTAGCTCAGTTGGCAGAGCACGTGACTTTTAATCACGGTGTCCCGGGTTCGAATCTCGGATGGATCACCACTTTGCGGCAAACCTACGCTTTAAGGCAATTTTTATTGACGAAAGTAATTTATGCCGCTCCTAATTCCCAAAAATCTGCCGTGCATATTTTCGGGAACACTTCAAATAAAACGTTAACAGCGTTTTTATATAGATGCACCTTTAGCTCAGTTGGTAGAGCAACTGACTCTTAATCAGTGGGCCCAGGGTTCGAGTCCCTGAAGGTGCACCATACACAACCTTATTCGAATAGTCGGGTAAGGTTGTGTTTTTCTTTGCGACAAAAAGCCGAGCCGTTATAAAAACGGTTCGACTATTTTTATTTGGAGAGTGAAGAATAAAAGTAGAATAGGCTATTTACGCCATCAATCTTTTTTCTTCTTCAATAAACCGCTCAGCTTCACATTGATATTGTTGCGGAACTATATCAAATTTTCTTACATCAAGCGAATATAAATAATCATTTTCGATATGATATGTTTCATCAATATATTTTCTTAATACGTCATTAAAATCTTTTATACGCCTTCTAACATCTTCGCTTTGCTCAGTATACGCTCTTAATATTAAAAGTTTAAAATAACTTTTTTCCTCACGTTCAAACATTTCAATTAATGATTTAGCTTGGAATTTTTCCAATGCGCTTTGATAATTAAAATCAGTTATAAATTCTTTAATATCTTCAATTCCTTTTTGTAGCAATGTATCAGGAATTGCATTTTCACCTTCCGTATCGTAAGTTGCACTTTCTCGATTGTGTACTAAGCTGGACAAAATATTATAAGCAACACTTTCCTCTTTTGGGTCAGCAACTGTATGTTCAATATATTTTCGCAAACAGCCAACCCTAACAGGAAGGGACAATGATGAATCACTTGCCAACTCTTTCATTAAAACTACCATTGATAGCATATCAATATTCTTTTGAACTTTCGTTTCGGTCACAATACCATTTTTATTTTTAAGATAATGCGCACAAATAGAATCACCGCTAATTTTACCACCTACTTGAACATAATCAATTATAGGTTCAAAATCGTGGGTAAGCATTAAAACAGTTTTTTGATAAAAGCTATTTCCTTTGCTACCTGTTCTAAATAAACGATTTATTATTGCATATTTTTTATTGCTGTCAAATGAAGATATAGGGTCATCTAATATTATTAAATCAGCATTTTTACTAATTGCGTCAAACATAAACAACAATAGAGCAAAAGCATTACGCTCACCCCAACTTAAATGTTTATCAGGATTGCTTACATCTTGTAATGTTCCGTCGGATAATTTATATTTTAAAAGAGCGTGAGCACTATCATTACCGTCAATGGCAATTTCAAATGAATAATTAAATCCTGCGGTTAATAAAAACTCATCTATGTCTTTTTGTCTATCTTTTACAGTATTCCTCAAATAAGATTGAAACTTTGCAACTTCACCTTTTAATTTGCCTATCATTTCAAGGACTTTTTTAATTTGTTCATTAAGAGGGTTAATTTCCACTAAAAAAAGGTCTGTATTAAAATAATCTAATGCTTCATATTTAATTTGCATATCTGCAAATTTATCTTCAAATTCTTGCATATTATCTTGATTTATTGAATATCCATTAAAATTTGCAAGAACAAATAATCTTTGTGATAAATAGTCAGCTTCCGAACGTAGTTTTACAAGCTGCATTTCTAAGGTGCTTCTGTCTGATGAAGATTTTAAAGAAGTCAATAAATTATTCAGTTTCTTTTCATCTATATAATCTCTTATTTTTTCTAAATACTCTTTTATTTGATTTGAATAGTTGATACTAGTTTCATCAAAAGACTCTTGAAATATCTTTGTTTCCGTTTTTATTTTATCAGTTTCAACACTTGCACAATAAGGACATAATCCTTTTTTACCATAAGAAGATATACCTCTAAGTTTCCACGACGCCCATTCAAGTGATTTTTCATCATCGATAAATGGTTTAAATCCGCTCAGCTCTTCAGGTGGATTGAATAAAGCTCCTTTTTTATCATCGAGAATACTTTTAACGCCACCTTTTTTTCTTGATAATTTAGTACTTTCTTTATTAACAGCAAGAAGCTCGCACAACGCCTTTGTTATTTCACGGATAACCGTAACGTTCGGTTTATCTCTAGCAATAGTTTTTACATCGGAAAGTTCTTTATCTATGGCTTCTTTTAGTGCAATATATTCGTCGCTATAAATCAATACCTCGAAAGTATTTTTAAGTAAGTCGGTTTTTTGATATACATATTGTTTTAAATAATCCTCATCAAAAACCGCTACATTTGAAAAAGGCAATCCTGAAATGCTTGGTTTTATAGTTTTATCCTTTTTAGCAATTAAGTCAAATGGTGTTAATTCGTCTAAGGTTTTTCCTGATGACGATAACTTGATAGCTTTTGCAATGGTTGATTTTCCAGTGCCATTTATTGCGTACTTTATATTTAATTTTTGTTCGTCAAGGGAAACTTCACACTTCGTTATATTATTACAATTTTCAATAACTAAATTTCTTGTTGACATTTTATCAATTCTCCTTTTTAAATTTAAAGTACAAAATCAAGCATTTTAATTCCACTTACAATCTATTGAAATAATAGTAGTGGGCATACCGACAATTTGAATATCGAATTTCAAACTTGTTTCTACTTTTGTTGAAGCATTATGTACTCTAAAACTAAACTGCCAACCGCCGTCCATATATAACTCAACTGTATTTGTACTGTTCGGCTTAAACTCAAGGCTTACAATTCTTGTCGGCAAGCAAGCAACAGGCACTTCAATTTTAGGTTTAATAACCTTGCTTGAATGATTTAATTGACCGTGTAAGTTATAGGATTGAATTTGCGTTAAACGTTTACTATCAATGCTAATAACTTTATAAAAATCAAACTCACCAAGCAAATATTCTACCATTTTTTGCGGTACAGTAGAGTTAATTGCATTACTGCGTGAAATTTCATCTATAAATGCTTGAAGAAGCGGAACATATACCGTAGTATCTTTTGATGGTAAATCACGCCAGTTTCTATTTTTTTGTTGCGCTAAATAATCAAATATAGGTTTAACCGAATTCCAATATATTTCAGAACAAGGAATACCAAACCATCTCTGTCCGAAGTCCAGCGATTTTGCCAATCTGCTATGTTTAACTGCAAAATGATTATGCTTTAAACTTAATCCGATTTCCCATTTAATATCCTTACGAGCGATGACTATATCTCTTACATCGCCTTCTTTGCCTTCATTATCAGTTTGTATTTTTAAACTTAATTCACCGTTGCTTTGCTCTAATATCAAGGGCTCCATATCAAAAATAGTAGCAACGGCAGCTTTAGCACTTTGCGTTAAAATTGATTGAAATTCGGCAGGCATTAAAGACCACGCGTGTTCAGCAGCAATATAAGCACTATTATGTTCAATGGTTGCTTTGCGTATTTTATTGATTTCTTCATTAAGTGTTAGAAGACATATAAATTCATATGCTCGCCCTTGATTGTTGCTTTGATTGCTCATTGATTCCTCCATTGTGTTTTCTAACGCTTGTTTAATAGCAACTGCAATTTCATATGCAAGATTTACGGGGACTGCGTTACCTATCATTTTATATGCATCGTCAGCATTTTCATAAATAAATTGAAAAGTATCAGGGAAGCCCTGTATTCTTGCAATTTCCCTAATAGTCATACGCCTATATAGCCACTCTTGACCTTTTACAAATTCTCGTTTGTTTTGTGAAATAAAAGTCATTTTAGGTGCAGAAGGGTGTATTTGGCATTGCCTGCCTGATGCTTGAACAGTAAAGGCTTGCTCGTCCCAAGATTTTACACGGTTTCTACTCATAAAAATAGGAGAATAAGCACCAGTAAAATATTCATTATTATTTACTGCTTTTGGATTATGATAGTTTTTATCAGCAGTAGGAACGGCATTATATTGCAAATCCCAAATAATATCTCTAAGAGTTATTTTTTTACTGTTATCAGCGGTAGAACCTTCGGGAAATTTGAAATCAATACCTAAATCATTTCTAAACCCTATATAAAAAACTCTTTTTCTTTCTTGAGCTACACCGAAATCCTTTGCATTAACTAATGTAATAGTTACATTGTATCCACATTCTTCAAACATAGAAATTATGTTTTTCACGGCTTGTGAATGTCGGTTTGCCAGCATACCGCTTACATTTTCAGCAAGAAAAAATTTAGGCTGTTTATCTTTAAGTATTCTTATATATTCATAGAATAATTGACCACGCAAATCATTTATTCCACGCAATGAGCCAGCTTCTGACCAAGACTGGCAAGGTGGCCCCCCAATAATCCCGTCAATATCATCAGGGAAATCTTCTTCTTTAATTTTGCGAATATCGCCTTCAATCAATTTTGTGTTTGGATGATTAGCCTTAAATGTGGTCCAAATTGTTGGGTCATATTCATTAGCTACGGATATAGTAAAACCAGCTTTCTCAAAGCCTAAGTCTAAGCCACCGCAACCACTAAACAAACTTAAAAGTTTCATTAAGGCTTTCTCCTTTACAAATATAGAATTATTATATCATATATTGACCTATAATTCAAGTAACCAATAGGCAAATTGAACTAAAAATAAATTTTGGCACTGTGGCGGGTGCTTGAATAAACGAACGCGCGGCTACGCCGCGCGTTCAAACATTTGCCACGAAAGAAAACTAAAACAGTTTAATTTACGGGGTTGAAAACGGCGGAATTATATGTTAGAATATTTATCGTATCCACAGTTTAACGGAGGTGTAATTATGACTGAAAAACAAAAAAGGGATAAAGGGATTTTATACGACGCGAACTATGATGCGGCTTTGGGTGCGGAAATGCTGGCGTGCAAGGATATGTGTTACGAGTACAATTTGTTAAAGCCTTCGCAGACCGAAGAGAGGGCAAAGCTGATTAAAAAGCTTTTCGGAAAAACGGCGGAAAATTGCACCGTGCTTGCGCCGTTCTGGTGTGATTACGGATATAATATCGAAGCGGGGGAAAACTTTTTCGCAAACCATAACTGTGTTATTTTGGACGGAGCAAAAGTGAAGTTCGGCGATAACGTCTTTATTGCGCCCAATTGCGGGTTTTACACGGCGGGGCATCCCGTAGACAGTGCAAGGCGCAATGCGGGGCTTGAATACGCATATCCCATAACGGTGGGCGACAACGTCTGGATAGGCGGAGGGGTTCAGGTTATGCCGGGAGTTACGATAGGCAGCAACGTGGTAATAGGTGGCGGCAGCGTGGTCACGCACGATATACCCGACAACGTAATTGCGGTTGGCAATCCTTGCAGGGTCTTGCGTGAAATCAGCGAAGAGGAAATAAACAAGGAATATATTTTTAAAAAATAATACGTTAACAGCCGAACTGTAAAGTTAGGAATTATTTTAAGGAATATCATGAAAGTAATAAAAAAACAGCGGAACAGTAAAATGTGTATTATGTGCGGGCTTGATAACGAGTACGGGGTTCGCGCCCCGTTTTACAGTATGGAAGACGGAAGCGTTATGACGGTATTTTCATACCGTAAACAGCACCAAAGCTACCCGGGCAGAGTACACGGCGGACTTATTACGAGTATGCTTGATGAAATGGGGCTTCGCGCGCTATGGGCAAAAGAGCTTTCGGAAGAAAGCTTCGGCGTTACGATGTCGATTGAAACCAAATTTAGGAAGCCTGTGCCGTATGATGAAACTATTATAGGTAAAGGAATCGTTGTCAAAGATACGCCCAAATTCTGTGCCGCAGAAGTGGGGCTGTACAACAAATACGGCACGCTGCTTGCAAACGGAAAGGTTAATTATTTAAAGTTAGATGCAAACAAGATAGCGGAGGACGTTACCGCCCACGAGGAAATGTGTTACCTTGTCGAGGACGGGATAAAGGAAATTAATTTTGAACAAAAATAAATGAAAAGAATTATAGAGCGATTGATATTTTTTAAATAACGGTAAATAAAAAGTCGGACAGTCCGGCAAGACTGTCCGATTTTTTCACACTGCGATAATTCCCAAAAAAAGAAAAAAGCTTCAAAGTGCAGAAGCACTTTGAAGCTTTTTGGCTGGGGTGGCAGGATTTGCCGTTTTAGCACGGCGCACGGAAAACAGTCCACTGGACTGTTTTGTCGATGGTAGACCCATCGACTTCCCTTCCCACAAATCCTGCATCACTCATCCAAGAAGCAAAAAAAACTTAAATCAAACACATACAGCGTTTAATTTAAGTTTGTTTTTGGCTGGGGTGGCAGGATTTGAACCTACGAATGCGGGAATCAAAATCCCGTGCCT
>CAJUKJ010000012.1 GCA_910587365.1 uncultured Christensenellaceae bacterium
TTCATTGCGGCTACCTGCTTAGCCACTTCATCCTGCAAGTTTTCGCTCTTCTTCTCGATGCCCTCGCCCATTTCAAAACGTGCAAATTTTACAACCTTGAATTTTGAACCGATGACTGCGGAAACCTTCTGGCTGTCGTCCTTTACGAAAGGCTGGTCTAAAAGGCAGTTGTCCTGATAGAACTTGCCCAATTTACCCGAAACGATTTTTTCAAGAATTTCCTTGGGCTTATTAGCGTTTTTGGGGTCGTTCTGCATCTGGACGAGCATTATTTCCTTTTCCTTTTCCAAAACCTCGGCGGGAACTTCCGCTTCGGTCAGATAGGAAGGCTTTGAAGCCGCAATTTGAAGGGCAACGTCGTGAAGGGTATCTTCCGAACCTGCCTTGAAGTCGCTTGCTTCAACCATAACGCCGACTTTTCCGCCCATATGGATATAAGTTTCGATTTTATTCTTAGTTTCAAAAATAACAAATCTGCGGATAGATATCTTTTCGCCGATAATAGCGGTCTGGTTGGTAATAAAATCTTTAACGGTGCCGTCGCCGAGCTTGCAAGCGTTGAGCGCGTCAACGTCTGCGGGCTTATTTTCCGCAACAACTTTTGCAACCGAATCAACTATATCGTGGAACTTTTCCCCACGGGATACGAAATCGCTTTCGCAGTTGATTTCAAGCAAAACGCCTAAACCGCATTTGTCGCAAACGTATGCGCCGACTACGCCCTCGGCAGCAATTCTGCCTTCCTTTTTAACGGCTTTTGCAATGCCGCGTTCCCTTAAAAGGTCGGCAGCCTTTTCCATATCGCCGTCTGCGTCGGTAAGTGCCTTTTTACATTCCAACATACCTGCGCCGCTCTTTTCGCGCAGTGCCATTACGTCTTTTGCCGTGAACGCCATAAATTAAACCTCCTCGGACTGAGCTTCTTCCGGAACTTCCTCAGCCGCTACTACTTCCTCGATAGAAACGGGTTCGCCCTCTTCTTCGGGAACTTCGAGTACGGGCGTTTCGCCCTGGTTTGCCTCGATAACAGCGTTTGCAATTACCGAAGATATAAGCTTAACCGCACGGATAGCGTCATCGTTACCGGGAATTACGCAGTCGATAACGTCGGGGTCGCAGTTCGTGTCGGTAATAGCCACGATGGGAATATTGAGCTTTCTTGCCTCTTTTACGGCAATTTCCTCATTGTGGGGGTCAACGATGAACATAACGCCGGGAAGCTTGTTCATATCCCTGATACCGTTGAGGTTGGTTTGAAGCTTGGACATTTCTTCCTTTAATTTTGCAACTTCCTTTTTGGGAAGAAGGTCAAATTCGCCGTTTGCTTCCATTTTTTCAAGCTTGACCATTCTGTCGATACGCGAACGGATAGTCTTGAAGTTGGTAAGCGTACCGCCGAGCCAACGCGAATTTACATAGTACATACCGCAACGCTCCGCCTCTTCCTTAACGGCGTCCTGAGCCTGCTTTTTAGTACCTACGAAAAGAACGCTTTTGCCGTCCTTAACCGCTTCAACGACGTACTTGTAAGCTTCCTCGACAAGACCTACGGTAATTTGCAAGTCGATAATATGGATATCGTTGCGTGCCGCATAAATGTACTTGCCCATTTTGGGGTTCCACTTTCTCGTCTGATGCCCGAAGTGTACGCCCGCTTCGAGCAGTTGTTTCATTGTTATAACTGCCATTTTAATTCCTCCGTTTACCTCCCCGTAAACGCAGCTTTAACGGCGTTTATTGCGGCATTGAAAGATTTTACCGCCACGGAACGCCCGCTTTACGGGTGTGAATTTTTATAGCCTTAGTATTTTAGCAAATATTTCCGCGCTTGTAAAGCGAAAAAACGGCATTAATAACAAAAATATCGCCGTCGGCGCGGCGATATTTTAACGCTTTATTATTTTAAACCGACAAATTCGGAAAATATAGTTTCAACCTGGCTTGCCACCGGAGTATGGTCATACGTTAAAGTAAGTATGTACGTCTTTTCTCCCGACGTAAGAATCATCTGTTCCTGATGAATGTCTTTTCCACTTAACGAATAATTGTAGACAATGTGTACGCGGTCGTACCCGAGGTATTTGGATTTGTCTACCTTACAGTCGGTAAACTGTACGGAATAACCCGACTGTTCATACGCCTCGGTAATTGTGTTTTTGAATTTCCTTGCAGAAGCAGTAAAATAGGAATTGTTCTTACTTTCGGATACAAGGTTGATGTTTGAGGAGTTAGCGGCATTCCTAAACGCGACTTCTGCGCCCTGCACCGTGAATCTGCTCCACGAGGAAGGCACAACAAACTTGCAGTCCGAATTTTTATAAGACACGTAGTTCTTGGGCGTATTAACGGTAACGTTGCATTCCGCATAAATCCCTTCGTCGTCGGGGGAATATACCTTTACCACTGCCGTCCCGGCAGTCAATGCGGTTAAAACACCTTTTTCATAGCTGACGACCGTGCTGTCCGATATTGATATTTTTACCCTTGCGTTTTCGGGTTGAACGGTGCATTTAAACCCTTGGGATGCGTTACTTTCCAAAGTAACCGACGTTTCGTTAAACTCGATACTTTCCGCTTTAACGCCGCACGCGGTAAATGCAAAGCATGACAACGCGGCGAATATGGTTAAAACAAAAGCAATAATAAATTTTTTCATTCCCACTTATCCTTATTAATTATTAATCCTTGCTTGTTTATTATTATAAAACATAATTGGCAAATTGTCAAGACATGATTTACGCAATGCGCATTCAGGCATAAACGCGGTTGTAGGCGATTGATTGACAATTTTTGCCTTTATAACTATAATATTTTACGCATTATGAAAAAAGTTGTTATTATTACGGGAGCTACAAGCGGCATAGGGCTTGCAACCGCAAAGCTGTTCACAGAAAAAGGATTTACCGTTTACGGGGTTGCACGTAAAAAATATGCCGGCAACGGTTTTTACTGCTATTCCGCAGACGTTACCGATTACGCAGCTATGGAAAGCGTTTTTAAAGACGTATACGAAAAGGAAAAACGCATCGACGTAGTCGTCAATAACGCAGGCTTCGGCGTTGCGGGGGCTATGGAAGAAACCTCGGCAGAGAGCATACGGCAACTTACAGAAGTCAACCTTACCTCGCTTTGCGTGCTTTGCGGGAAAGTTATACCGTATATGAAAAACAGCGGCGGACGGATTGTCAACGTTTCGTCAGTGGGTGGAATTATGCCCCTGCCCTATCAGGCGGTTTATTCCGCTACCAAAGCGGGCGTCGAGATTTTTTCGCGCGCGCTCGCAAACGAGGTTAAGCCGTATAATATCAAAGTAACAGCCGTTTTGCCCGGCGATACGAAAACGGGGTTTACCGCCGCAAGGAAAATCGAAGGCAGTAACGAAAGGGCATATAGGTCGATAAAGAAAATGGAGCGCGACGAACAGCGCGGTACAAGCCCAGAACGCGTTGCAAAGATAATATATAAATTGGCAAAAAGAAGAAACCCGCCGTTGCGGGTTTCGGTTGGGTTTATTTCAAAGCTCGAAGTATTTTTAAACCGTCTGCTTCCCGTGCGGTTTATCAACTTTATTATCGGGAAATTATACGGCTGAAATAAACATATCAACTTGGTTTTCGCAACATTGCGAAGCTTATAAACCAAGTTTTAGTTTTCGTCCGTGTAGACTTCTTCGCCTTCGACCTCCTGCTGGTAGAAGTCGAAAATCTCCTGCAAAAGGTTTTCGTCCTCGATAGGCTCTAAAGTTTCCTCCTCTTCGTTTAAACGGAATATGACGACTTCGTCCTCGGCGATTTCTTCGTCGGGTTCGGCAGCAAGAAGCAACGTGTACTTGACCCCTTTATATTCTGTAACGTCCAAAAGTTTGAAATTGATAACTTTTCCCTCTTCGTCGATTAGCTCGATAAGTCCGTTGTCAAGCTCTTCCTCGTTGACGTCGTTAAGCTCTTTTTCGCTCATTTTAATTCTCCTTGTTTTTTCACGCAATATTTTTTGCCGTCAGATAGCTGTACGGCTTGCCCTGTCGATACGCCGTTATTTTTTAGCCGTTTCGCCTACTTTGTTGACTTTATTTTTGCAAGATATCCGTCGAGTATATTTGCCGCGGCAAGCGCGTCAACGTAGTTTTTGCGCTTTTCACGGCGCATTCCTTCAAAAATAAGTACCTCGTGCGCCATTCGGGTGGTAAACCGCTCGTCCTCGCATATTACGGGTATAGAGGTCTGTTCCTTTAAAGCGTCGATAAAGCGTTGGGTCTTTTCGGTCTGTATTGCCTCGGTTCCGTCGAAATTGACGGGAAGCCCGCAAATTATTGCCGTTGCACCCTTTTCGTTTGCAATTTTTACAAGCGCGGCTACGTCTTCTTTAAAGCCCTTGCGGAAATACGTCTGCGATGGCAGGGCATAAGTATTGAAGGGGTCTGAAATGGCAACGCCTATACGCTTATCGCCTATGTCGAACGCAACGTATCTTTCCATAAGCGCATTATATCATATAATTTTTAAAATTACAAGTATTGCCGTGGGATTTTTAGCGCAACGGTTTACGCGTTAAAAATTTACACGGCATATTTTTACTTAAACAAGATTTGAAATAATAATGCCGAGAAACGGCAAGGCGGAATTGACTTCAACCGTTAAGCCGTTCCACGGCAGAATACCTCACGGAAAACTTTCCGTGAACTAATATCGAAATATTGCCGCGTATAAATACGCGGCAATATCGGGAATTAGGACTGTGACTGTCCGCCTTCCATTTGTTCGAGCTTACTGTCGATATACTGTTCGGCTTTCTGCATTAAATCGTCCTGATTTTTTTTGACGAGATTGCGGAGCTTACAGTTATTAGCGACAATAAGCGCACCGCCCGCCATTCCGAGGGCGACGCCAAAAATAAACTTCTCCACTTTTTTCTCCTTTGCTTCGAGGTGTGAAATAACCTCTGCTATCAGTATGGGCTTAAAATAAAAAGTTTATGACTGTAAAAAATTGTCTAAGCGTTCCGCTTAACCGATGTATCTTAACTACTACACAAGTCGCCGACAAATCGCAAATCAACTATAAGCGTTCCGCTTAACCGATGTATCTTAATTACTACACAAGTTACCGACAAATTGAAATCAACTATAAGCGTTCCGCTTAACCGATGTATCTTAATTACTATACAAGTTACCGACAAATTGCAAATCAACTATAAGCGTTCCGCTTAACCGATGTATCTTAATTACTACACAATTATTTAGAGAAACAATAGAACAAAATAATATTTTTCCCGAATTTTAAAAAACAGCGGACAACGTGTAGTTGTCCGCTGTTTTATATTACAAAATCAATACTTTTCTCTTTTTGCATATGTAGTATGCAAAAGCTCGTGTGCCTTATGGCTGTTGGGCGAGCCTAAAAATTCTTTGTAAATGCTTTCAACTGCGGGGTTCTCGTGCGAGGTGCGCAATTTACTTTCCTTATCGTAGTCGTAAAGTGCCTGCGCGCGTACCGCCTTTAAATCAATGGAATTTCTTACCTCGTCGTGGACGTAGGGCTGTCCGCCGCCGTTGATACAGCCGCCGGGGCAAGCCATTATCTCAATAAAGATATAGTCCTTTTTACCGCTCTTTACTTGCTCTATCACATTTCTTGCGTTGCCGAGTCCGCTTGCCACCGCAACCTTAACGGTCGTTCCGCCGACGGTGTACTCCGCTTCCTTAACGCCTGCGGTTCCGCGTACTTCCTTAAACTCGATGGGTGCGCCGCTTCCGCCGAGCTTGTAAGCCGCCGTCCTCAACGCCGCTTCCATAACGCCGCCCGTCGCGCCGAATATCGCGCCCGCACCGCTCGCTTCTTCAAAAGGAGTGTCGAAAGTACTGTCGGGCAAGTTGGCAAAATCGAGACCCGCTTCCTTTATCATTTTGGCAAGCTCGCGCGTGGTCAAAGCCGCGTCCGTATAATGCCCCAACTCGTCGCGCGATACCTCGAACTTCTTCGCCGTACAGGGGATAACCGAAACCACATAAAGGTTTTCGGGATTGATACCGTGCTTTTCGCAGTAGTAGGTTTTAAGCAATGCCGAAAACATCTCCTGCGGGGATTTACAGGTAGATATGTTGGGCAGAAGCTCGGGATAGTAATGTTCGGCAAACTTAATCCAACCGGGACAGCAGCTTGTGAACATAGGAGTTTTACCTCCGTTTTTAAGTCTGTCCAAAAGCTCGTTTGCCTCTTCCATAATGGTAAGGTCGGCGGTAATATCCATATTAAAGCACTTTACGTCGCCGAGCTGTTTTATCGCCGTTACCATTTTACCTTCTACGTTGGTACCCACGGGCAAGCCGAACGCCTCGCCGAGCGTCGCCCTTACCGACGGAGCGGTAAAGAACACTACCTGCTTGTCAGGGTCAACGATTGCGCCCCAGACGTCGGCGACCGAACTTTTTTCGTAAAGCGCGCCTACGGGGCAGGCGACCACGCACTGACCGCAGTTAACGCAGGGCGTAAAGGCAAGCGAAACGTCGTAGGGAGAACCTATTTCCTTTGCATAGCCCCTGTTTTTAGGTCCAATCGCGCTTATTGTCTGCTGAGAACACGCCGCCACGCAGCGAGTACACATAACGCATTTACTGTTATCCCTAACCACCGACGCCGACAGGTCGTCAACGGGTTTTAAGTCGTGGTCGGTACCGAATGCGTCCTCTTCGGCGTTGTATTCCAAGGCAAGCTTTTGAAGCTCGCAATTCATCGAGCGGACGCAGCTTAAACATTTCTTTTTATGTGTTGAAAGAATGAGTTCGAGCGTCATTTTCCTTGACTTTCTTACCCTGGGGGTATTGGTACGCACTTCCATTCCCTCGGTAACGGGGTATACGCAGGCGGCTACAAGTCCCCTTGCGCCCGTTGCCTCAACAAGGCACATACGGCAAGAACCTACGCACTGTACATCCTTTAAGTAACAAAGGGTGGGTATTCTTATGTTAGCGGCTTTTGCAGCCTGTAATACTGTTGAACCTTCGGGTACGCTTACGGGTATCCCGTTTATCTTTAAATTAACCATTTTACTCCTTTCGCACAATTCCCAAACTTATTATTTTTTTACAATCGCGCCGAATCTGCAATGCGCGATACACTGCCCGCACTTGATACACTTAGCCGTATCGATGACGTGGGGGCTTTTGACGTCGCCCGAAATAGCATTGGCGGGACAGTTGCGCTTACATAGCGTACAGCCCTTGCATTTGTCAGGGTCAATATAGTAGTTGAGAAGTGCTTTACATACGCCCGAAGGACACTTTTTGGCGTAAATATGTTTCATATACTCGTCGCCGAAGTGTTCCATTGCCGAAAGTATGGGGTTGGGCGCGGACTGCCCGAGCGCGCACAGCGAAGACGATTTCATATGGTGCGCAAGGTCGTTTATTTTATCAAGGTCGGCAGGTTCGCCCTTGCCCTCGGTAATTTTCGTCAACAAATCTAAAAGACGCTTTGTGCCTATACGGCAGGGCGCGCACTTTCCGCAGCTTTCATCCGCGGTAAATTCAAGGTAGAATTTGGCGATATCGACCATACAGGTATCTTCGTCCATAACGATAAGACCGCCCGAACCCATCATAGAGCCGATAGCCGTAAGATTGTCGAAGTCCATTTCGATATTGATATGTGTTGCGGGAATACAGCCGCCCGAAGGTCCGCCCGTCTGTGCGGCTTTAAACCGCTTACCGCCCGGGATACCACCGCCTATGTCGTAAATTATGGTTTTCAGCGTGGTACCCATAGGAACTTCCACAAGCCCCACGTTATTTATTTTACCGCCGACGGCGAATACCTTCGTACCCGTACTCTTTTCCGTTCCTATCGAAGAAAACCACTTGGAACCGTTAAGTATAATGGGCGCAATGCTTGCCCAGGTTTCCACGTTATTGATAACCGTGGGCTTATGGAATACTCCGCTTTGCGCAGGGAAAGGCGGCTTGGGACGGGGTTCGCCCCTTTTGCCTTCAACGCTGGCGATAAGCGCGGTTTCCTCGCCGCAGACGAACGCGCCCGCGCCAAGGCGAACGTGTATATCGAAATTGAAACCGCTGCCTAAAATATTTTTGCCGAGAAGCCCGAGCTTCCTCGACTGCTCTATTGCGATATTAAGCCTTTCAACCGCTATGGGATATTCCGCACGGACGTAAATGTAACCCTCCTGCGCGCCTATGGTATAGCCCGCAATGGTCATTGCTTCCAGAACGGTATGGGGGTCGCCTTCAAGCACGGAACGGTCCATAAACGCACCGGGGTCGCCCTCGTCCGCGTTACAGCAGACGTACTTTACATCGCCCTTTGCGTCCTTGGTAAATTGCCATTTCAAGCCTGTGGGGAAACCTGCGCCGCCGCGACCTCTCAGCCCCGACGCCTTAATTTCCGCTATTACCCCGTCGGGGGTCATTTCCGTCAAAACCTTTGCAAGTGCCTGATAGTCGCCAGCCGCTATCGCCTCTTCTATGCTTTCCGCCGCAATGACGCCGCAGTTTCTTAGGGCTATGCGAACCTGATGTTTATAGAAAGGTATTTCCGCAAAGGGAATAACGCTTCCTTCACTGTGGACGGTGTCTGCATATAAAAGCTCCTTTACTATTTCCCCGCCCTTTACAAGATGCTTTTCGGCAACCGTCTTGGCGTGTTCGGGGGTCATCTGCGAATAAAACGCACCTTCGGGATAAACTATCATTATAGGTCCGAGCGCGCAAAGTCCGAAGCAGCCCGTCTTTACGATTAATACATCGTCTATGCCCAGCTCCTTAAAGCTTTTTTCAAGCTGTTCTATAACTTGAAGCGATTTCGATGAGGTACAGCCCGTGCCGCCGCAGACGAGGATTTGCTTTCTGTACCCCGTTTTGGGTGCAAGCTTTTCAGCCTGTTCCCTGACTAGTCTTCTTACGTTTATAATATCCGCTTTTTCGGCGGCAAGTTTTTTAAGTTGTTCGCAAGTCATAACGCCGCCCCCTTAATCCTTCATATATTTGTCGAGTATTCCCGCAACGTCCTTTGCGGTAAGCCTGCCGTATACTTCGCCGTCAACAATCATTACGGGCGCAAGTCCGCACGCACCGACGCAGCGGCAGCTGTCTATCGAAAACTTCTTGTCGGGCGTGCATTCCCCGCAAGAAATTCTCAGTTCTTTTTCAATTGCTTCCAACACCTTATCCGAGCCTTTAACGTAACAAGCCGTGCCTAAGCACACGCTTATTTTGTGTTTGCCCTTAGGCGCAAGCGAGAATTGCGAATAAAACGTCGCAACCCCGTAGACCTCCGCAAGAGGAATGTTCAGTTCCTCGGCGATAACGGTCTGTACTTCCGCGGGAAGATATCCGTAGATTTCCTGCGCTTCGTGCAGGACGGGCATTAATGCGCCCGCTTCGCCACTGTGAGATCGAATGCAGTCAAGCAGCATATTCATCTGCTCCGCCGTTCCCTCAAATGTGTTAATTGCCATCGTACTCTCCTGTGCCAGCGATTAATCGCTATTTTAATACTGATTTATTATATCACATATATACGGGAAAATAAAATGTTTTCGACGGATTTTTTTAAATTTCGCAATATAAAGATTTAGTAAAAATTGTCATTTTTCAACATTGCCGCAATATCGTCTATTTTTTTAGCCATTTCGGTTAAAATTGTTTTAAGCTTTTTATTCTTCTTTTCTAATTTTATCTTTTCAGGCTCCCATGACCCGCAGACGTAAACAGACGGACACCTGCCGTACTCTTTTTGGGTAACCCTGTGCTTTAAGCAGTGTCCGCAGTTCAAAGGTTGTATGTGTTCCGCTATCCAGCCGTAGTGCTGGAAATAATGCGCACAATTTGCGCAAGACTTCTTTTGTTTTTCTTTATCCATAGATACGCTCCTTATGTAAGAATTTATTTCAGCACTGAAAAAATATTTGTCAGCACTTACCACCATCGGTTGTTGTAAATTATTATAACGCTATTATTTTTAAAAATCAGGATATATAGATAACGTCTATAAATTATTTAATTTTACCCCGCATAAAATAATTTATAAAATCTTTAATAAGCCTTCTTCCTTTATTATGGGGGAAGCAGACGGATGAGGGGTGTGTCATTTTACAACGTATATTATAACGCCCGCAGACGGAAATTTCCGTCTGCGGGCGCAGGTTTATTTACTATAAAATATCACTGAAATTTTGCATACCGTACAAAACGCGTACAGCTAAAAGGACTTGTCCTTCCTCTAAGATTTTATAAAATATTATGTAATTGCTTACGATAAGCTTTCTTAACGTTTTGTCCTTAAAATACTCGTTATTGACCTTGGGACAGCTTTCGGGAAATTCGCAAACCGTATTAAGGCAATTGCGCATTTCCTGCATAAGCTTGTCCGAAGCCGAAGGATTTGCAAGGTCGACGGAAATGTATTTAAAAATATTTTCCATATCCTGCAACGCTTTGGCGGAAATTTTAAGTTTAAGATTTTTCGCCATACTTGCGCCTCAGACTGTCAAAAACTTCCCCGCCGTCGTATAAAGCTCCGCCGTTATCTATCTCGTCAAGCGATTCGTTTACAAGTACGGCAGCTTGCAATTTCGCAATGGTCTGCTCATACAACTTTACGCTCATCATAACCATATCGCTATATCCGTTTTTGGTTATTATTATAGGCACTTCGCTTTCCTGACAGGTCTTTGAAATCTGCGCAGTGTTTTTAAGTTCGTTAATAGGTATTACCTTAGGTAAAGCTTGCATAATTTCCTCCGAATTTGTTATGTGAAAATTATACCATAATTATACCATTAAGTCAAGGGGTTGCCCTCTTCTTTTTTGGGAAACGGCGGAAAGGCATTTTCGCAAAGCCGCATATAATAAAGCCCGAAGCAAACACGAACAAGCTTAACAGCCAGCCGAACACAACCTGCGCCCATAGGGGATATCCGCCGTACAGCCCGCCCTCTACGAATATGAGATGGTAAACTCCCCATAAGGTAAGGCAGGACAAAACCACGGGACTTAAATATTTAAGCGAAAATACAAGCGGCTTCGACGGCATCTTTGCCCTGCCCGTATATAGATTTATTTCCCCTGCAAGGTTGACCGTCTTAGCGTATTTACCGAGTATGACGCATTCCGCAATACCTAAAATGAGTATATTGAAATAATTAAGAAAATGGTCTGAAATATCGAGAACGGTTGACGCCAAAGGACTTGCAAACACTACGCATATACACGCACCGACCGCAGAAATTATTGCGACAAGCTTTTTTTTGTTAAAGCCGAATTTTTCGGAAAGGGGGTTTGCCGCCGCTTCAATCATAGACACGGAGGACTGCAACGCCATCATTCCGAGCGAGAGATAGAAAAGCACGCCCACGATGCTGTTTAGTACCGTATTGCCGGAACCGAACACAAGGGATATTGCCGCAGGATAGACCATAAACGCAGTAACGATGCCCGACTGCGAAATTTCGCCTTGAAGCCCGCAACCGTACAGCGTAGTGAACAGAACGACGGAAGAAAGCACCGACACAAGGAAGTCGGCGGTTGCGATAATAAGACTGTCGCGGAATACATTGGTTTTTTCGGGAAGATACGCGCCGTATGCGGGCATTATGCCGACTAAAATCGACAGCGAAAAGAACACCTGCCCCACTGCGTTCAGCCACAGCTCGGCGTCGCCGAGGGCGGAAAAGTCGGGAACGAACAGTGCGTATAAAGCCTCGCCGCTGTTTTCATATAACAGCCCTCGCACAGCGAAAAAGGTCAGTAAAACTACCGGTATTAAGACTGTAAACTTAGCCGTTTTGGCAAGCGACCCCGCCCCGCCCCTGAGGCAAAGGAACATCAACACCCAGGCGCACAAAATGCACGCTAAAACAAGCGGGGAAATACCCGTTTCTGAAAGCGTTTGCGTAAAGAAGTAGCTGCTTACCTCGGAATGGGTCATCGACGTCGAGTTTTTGCAGAGGGGAACTATTTTGATAACCATTGCGATTATCCAGCCTAAAAGCCCCGCGTAAAGAACCGCAACACCTAAGGAATTGAAGCACGATGCCCAGCCCAAAGGCTCCGTCTTTTTATTAAGGCTTGCCATACACTTGGGCGCGCCCGCGCGGAACTTCCTGCCTATCGCTATTTCCGCGTTGAGAATGGGTATGCCTATAACAACGAGGGCAATCATATATATAAGGAGAAACGTACCCCCGCCGTACTTGGCGCAAAGCCCCGGGAAACGCAGCGAATCGCCTAAGCCTATCGCCGCGCCCACGCAGGCGAGAATAAACCCGCCCCTCGATTTAAACCTTTCCTGTGCCATACGGTTTAATATATTACGGTATGCGCGAAAATATTAACGCCGCGGAGGGCTTTGCCCTCCGCGGCGGTTACAATTAAATATTATTTCAGCTTTTTCAATTTGTTTAAATTGTAATAGGCGTATGCAATTACCGCAAACACGGCTAAGACGAGAACGGCTATACAAGCCATAAAGACTATAAAGCCTACTACAAGATTGCCGTTTTCGGTTATATCCGCCTTCAATGCGTATACGGTTATAGCGTAAACGACCAGTCCCGCAAAGACCGTCAATGCCGCACAAACGAGAATTTTTATAATTTTAACCGCCAGCTCCGCCCGCTTTGCAAGCAGCTTGGCATATTCTTCTTTTTCCTGTTCCATAAAAACCTTATAATTTTCTAAAATAAATTACGTAGGGTGCAAAAACCGCCAAACTATTTTCCTAAATAATTTACGGCGCAAGAAAGGTTTCCTTCCGCCCGCGCACCCCGCAGAATAGCGCGAAAATTTCGTGAACTATTTTTATATCATACTCGAAAGTATCGCAAGGTTAGCCGCAACGTCTATGTGGCGCACTACGATGTTTTCGGGTGCCTTTATCATTACGGGCGCGAAGTTTAAAATTGCTTTTATTCCGCTTTTTACAAGCAATTCCGCAACCTCCTGCGCGTGGTTTGCGGGAACGCATATTACGGCAAGCTCCGCTTTTAACTGCTTTACCTTTCCGCCGACTTCCGCAATATCGTAAACGGGCTTGCCTGCGACCTCGCTGCCTATCTTTTTCAGGTCGCTGTCGAACGCGGCAACGATTTCTATTCCGTAATTATGGAACCCGCCGTAACCTAAAACCGCCCTGCCCAGCGCACCCACGCCTACAATAACCGCGCTGCGCCTGCCGTTACAGCACAAAAAGTCTTCCAACGCCGCGATTAATTCTTGCTTAACGTAGCCTACGCGCGGTCTGCCGACTGCGGATGTATACGCCAAATCTTTTCTTACAAGGACTTCGCCCATATCCAAAGCCTCGGCAATATGTCCTGACGAAACGTATATTCTGTCCGACGGCATACTCTTTAAATAATTCAGATAGACGGGAAGTCTTTGCAATGATATTACAGGTATATCTTTATTCATAATTTAATCCTCGATAAGTAACGCCGCCGCGCCGTATGCGCCCGCAACGTTGCCGAGCGTGGCACACGTTATTTTCACGGGTGCGTAGCTGCCAGCATAAAGCTCTCTGTCAAGTATTGCTTGCAGTGGAGAAGTAAGCCTTTCCCCCTGTGCGGCAACCCCGCCGCCGAGCATTATGACCTGCGGGCGGAAAATATTCGCCAAATTTATAAGACCGCAGGCAAGGTACTTTACGTACCACTCCACTACCTCGTGCGCGGAGATATCCGTATCCATATAGTCAAAGGCGGTTTTCCCCGTTGCCGTATCGGAAGTAAAGGTTTGCCACATTGCCGAACCTGCGTCCTCTTCCATAGCCCATCTTGTACGCTTTATTAGCGCAGTTGCGGAAGAGTAAGCCTCGAAACACCCGCGCCGACCGCACGAGCATCTGTTACCTCCGCTTTCTATAACCATATGTCCTATTTCCGCACCCGCGGATTTGTTGCCTTCAAAAAGCTTTCCGCCTATTACTATTCCACCGCCTACGCCCGTACCGAGCGTGACGAGAACGCTGTCGCTGTAATTTTTGCCCGCGCCGAACTTCGCTTCGCCGAGAGCCGCCGCATTAGCGTCGTTGGTTATCTTTACGGGAAGCTTGACTTTTTCCTCTACAAGCTTTACAAGGGGGAAATCCTTAATCCTCAAATTACCCGAAAATACTACCGTGCCGTTTTCAGAGTCTATAACCCCCGCGCAGCCGATGCCGACGCCCTTTATCTTTTCGCCGCCCGACTTACAAGTAAAACGGTTACATATGGCGACAATACCGTCAACTATTTCCACGCCGTTGCCCGTGCGCACGCAGTCCTCGCCGTAAAGCTTTCCTTCCCCGTCGATAAGTGCGCCCTTTATAGAAGTTCCCCCGACGTCGATACCTATGTATAACGACATAACCCATCTCCTCTGTTAATTTATTTCAGATTATTGTTATCTTTTTATCTATTATACTCCTAATATTTACTACTGTCAAGATTAAAAATTTTTATATGCAAAAGAAAAACGGCGCGCCCTATCCGTTTTTCGGATAGGGCGCGCTTTACCGCGTTTTTTTAAATCAGTACCAATCGTGCTTTTCGTTTCTGTCAAGCGCGGCAATTTCATTCATTTGTGGAATACAGATATATTCTCGCGTATATGGTCGGGATTTGACGAGCCGGGAATTGCAACCACACCGCGCTGTAAATGCCAGCGAAGTATTACCTGCGCGGAAGTCACGTTATGCGACCGTGCGATTTTTACAATCGTTTCGTTACCGAGCAGCGATGCCGTATGTCCTCTGCCGCCGAACGGATACCACGCTTGCACAACTATACCGAGGTCGTGCATATACGGCACGACTGCTTGTTCCTGATAGTACGGGTGTATTTCATTCTGCACGAGCGCAGGCATAATATTGACCTGCGAGATAAAACCGTCGATTTCTTCGATATACCAATTCGATAAACCGATAGAACGTATTTTGCCCTCTTCGACAAACTTCTCGATTGCCTTATACGCCTTCACGTCGTTCACGCCGGGATGGGCGTGATTATGCGCAAGGACAGCCCGCTTGCAGGAAAGCAATACATCACTCCCGAAGATTTACGGGATAAACCGCTGATACGTTCCAAGCACTCTTTGGGCAAAGGCATTATAACCGATTGGTTCGGGAAAAGTGCGAAGGAGCTGAACGTGGTGGCAACGTATAATCTTATATACAACGCGTCCATTCTCGTGGAAGAGGGCATGGGCTATGCGGTCGGTCTTGACAAGCTTATCAACACAAGCGGCGACAGCAAGCTTTGTTTCAGACCGTTATTCCCGAAGCTGACATCGCACCTCTATATAGCCTGGAAAAAATATCAGGTGTTCCCCAAATGCGCCGAAATATTTTTACAAAGGTTAAAGCAGAGTTTACAATTAAATCCATAAAAAGCGACGTACAGACAAAAGCGGGACTTGTTTTAAGCAAGTCCCGCTTTTTTAAGCTTGGAATATATTATTTACTGCCTGTCGAGCCGAAACCGCCCGCACCGCGCGCCGTTGCGGAAAGCTCGTCCGCCTCCTCGAATGCCGCCGTTATGTAGGGAGTTATAACAAGCTGGGCAATGCGTTCGCCCGCACATATGCACTGCGCAACGTCAGAATGGTTATGAAGCGCGACCTTCACTTCGCCGCGGTAGTCGCAGTCCACCACGCCCACCTTGTTTGCAGGTGCAAGCCCCTTTTTGGTTGCAAGCCCGCTTCTCGCATATATAAGCCCCGCATATCCCAAAGGCAGTTCAAGCGCGATGCCCGTCGGAATAACCGCCGTGGTATGGGGCTTTATTTCCACTTCGCCCTCAACACACGCGTACAAATCCGCGCCCGCCGCATACTCGCTTCCGTAAGTGGGGATTATTGCGTTTTTATTGAGCTTTTTAATATTGATTTTCATTGTTTTATCCTCTATAAAATTAATTTGAAAACTAAAACCACAGAGATACGAGCAAGACAAGGCAAACGAGCATTTACGAGGGGGAGCATACAAGAAGTATGTGACCCGAAGTACAGCGGAGGTTAACGAAGTATTGCGAAGTATATATGCGGTTTTATACTATTGTTTTTTCGTCCCAAAGCACCACTTCGTCCGTCTTTAAGGACGGCTTGACAAGTATAATGCGCTGGTTGGACGAACCGCGGAATAAAAGATTAAGGTCTTTAAGCTCTTCCACGAACTTTCCGTCGACAAGCACGTCAAGGCATTTTAAAATGCGCATAACCGTCTTTAAATCGCCCTTTTTGCCCGTTAAAAGGTCTGCCTCGTAGTCGTAGCCCGTAAAGCACCAGAACGATTTATCGGGGAACCTTTTCCTCAATCTTTCCATAAAGGGCGCAAGCACCTGCGCATTTTCAGGCTCGAACGGGTCGCCGCCTAAAAGGGTAAACCCCTTTATATAATCGTGGTCGAGTCCCGCAATTATTTTTTCTTCGACTTCCTTTGTGAACGGCTCGCCGTAGCAAAAGTCCCACGTTTCGGGGTTGAAACAGTTTTTACAGTGATTGCGGCAACCGCTTACGTAAAGCGATACCCTTACCCCCGGCCCGTTGGAAACGTCGTGAAATTTTATAGTAGCAAAATTCAAAACACACACCTCATTACAAACAATTAACGGCGCGACCCAAAATCACACTTTTGGGTCGCGCACTCATTTTGCGAATGCTTTCGCCTCAGCGGTTTGAATTAGCGCAATTATATGATAAGTTTGCCCTTGGAATTGCGCTAAGAAAGGCAGAGCCTTTCAAATCACGAAAATTTTGTTTCGCAGAATAGAAACAAAATTTTGTGAACTTTATAAATGCAATACACGGGACTTTATTTCCTTCGTCTTGCCCACGTTCCAGAAATTTTCGCCGAGATATCCGCAGGTACGGCGGGTTACGTTCATTTTACGCTGGTCTTTATTGTGGCAGACGGGGCATTCCCACTCATTATCGTCGTTGATAATAATTTCGCCGTCGAAGCCGCACACGTGACAATAGTCCGACTTAGTGTTAAATTCGGCATACTGGATATTGTCGTAAATGAATTTGACAACGTCCTCTATCGCGGTAAGGTTATGGCGCATATTGGGAATTTCCACGTATGAAATAGCTCCGCCCGATGAAATCTGCTGGAATTGGCTTTCAAACGTAAACTTCGAGAACGCGTCGATATTTTCGCGCACGTCTACGTGATAGCTGTTGGTGTAATAGCCCTTGTCCGTGACGTCGGGGATACTGCCGAACCTTTCCATATCTATCCTTGCAAAGCGATAGCACAAAGATTCCGCGGGAGTTCCGTAAAGACCGAAGCCGAGTCCCGTCTGCTTCTTCCACTTTTCGCAGTGTTCGCGCAAGGTGTTCATAATTTTAACGGCAAATTTAGTACCCTCGGGTTCGGTGTGCGATACGCCCTTAACAAGCTTTGTAACCTCGTAAAGACCTATATAGCCCAATGAAATTGTAGAATATCCGTTGTGAAGATACTTATCAATCTTTTCGCCGGGTTGAAGCCTTGCAATCGCGCCGTATTGCCAATGCACGGGGGAAACGTCGCTGGTAACCCCGGAAAGCGCGTTGTGGCGGCACATTAACGCTTCATAGCAAAGCTGTAATCTTTCTTCGAGTATTTCCCAGAATTTCTTTTCGTCGCCCTTTGCAAGTATTCCGCACTGGGGAAGGTTAATAGACACAACGCCTTGGTTGAACCTGCCCTCGAATTTGTAGTTTCCGTTTTCGTCCTTCCAGGGGGAAAGGAACGAGCGGCAGCCCATAGGCGAGAACACGTTGCCCTCGTAATTTTCGCGCATCTTCTTTGCGGAAATGTAGTCGGGGTATAATCTCTTGGACGAGCATTTAACCGCAAGCTTGGTAAGATAGTCGTACTTGCCGCCCTTTAAGCAGTTGTTTTCGTCCAAAACGTATATAAGCTTGGGGAACGCGGGGGTCACGTAAACGCCCTTTTCGTTCTTTATGCCTTCGTAACGCTGCTTTAAGATTTCCTCTATAATCATAGCGTTTTCTTCGATATATTCGTCCTTGTCGTCGAGATACATAAACAAGGTTACGAAAGGCGACTGTCCGTTAGTCGTCATAAGTGTGTTTATCTGGTACTGTATGGTCTGAACGCCCGCCTTTAACGACTCTGCCAATCTCATTTCAACGAAACGTTTTTTTGTTTCCGCGTCGATGGTGTCGCCGAATTTTTCGTCGCACTGCTTTTTATACTTTTCCTTAGTGCGCCTTAAATATTTACCGAGGTGGGCAATATTTACCGACTGTCCGCCGTACTGCGAAGAAGCGACGGAAGCTATTATCTGCGTAGTTATCGTGCAGGCGGTCTGGAAAGACTTGGGGCTTTCAATCATTTTGCCGTTGATAACGGTGCCGTTGTCGAGCATATCCTTAATATTGATAAGGCAGCAGTTGAAAATGGGCTGTAAGAAATAGTCCGCGTCGTGGAAATGTATCGCACCCTCGTCGTGTGCTTTTGAAATGTATTCGGGCAGAAGAATACGGCGGGTTAAATCCTTTGAAACTTCGCCCGCGATAAGGTCGCGCTGGGTGGAAGCCGTGCGCGCGTTCTTGTTGGAGTTCTCCTCCATTACGTCCTTATTGGAGTTTTTAATGAGCGAAAGAATGCTTTCATCCGTAGTGTTGGCTTTACGGATAAGAGCGCGCTCGTAACGGTAAAGGATATACGACTTCATAAGCTGATACTTTTGAAGTTCCATCAGCTTTTCCTCTACCATATCCTGGATATCTTCGACGAGTACGCGCCGTCTGTGGCGGGAAGCGATGTCGTCAACAATTGATTTTATCTGTGCGTCGGTTATTCTGTCCTCGAAGTCAACCGCCTCGTTAGCCTTGCCTATCGCGGTTACAATCTTTTTTCTGTCAAATTCAACTGTCGAGCCGTCACGTTTAATAACTTTCATTCGTTTATCCTCCCGATTTGCGTAAGTGTTTACAAGTATAGTACAACCCTAAGCCAAAGTCAAGCCCTAAACCACAATATCTTGTATGTTATTTTTAAACAGCAATACTATATATAGTGTCTGAAAATAATTAACATTATATACCTTAATTCGACAAACTGATGAAAAGTTTATGTATAAACCTACAAAAAGCGTGTTTTATTTTACCAACTCGCCTACTGTAAGCCGAAATTTTTGCCCGTTAAGAAATTTTATGCTTATTGCTCCTCCTTCAATTTTAAAATTTCCTACAAAATATTCTTGCAGTAACGGTAAAATTTCTTGTAACAAGTCAGAAGGTAAAATAGTTTCTTCATTAATTGCAGCAAAGCTTACTGCGAGTTTTTTGTTTTTATTCCTTTCGTTCTTTTGTTCCATAATAAAATTATCCTTATAACATCAGTAATATTTAAATCCGTTTAAAAAAGCCTTTACCTCAGGAATTTCGACAGCTTCAAAAATAGTCTTGTTTATTTTTTTGTTACCATTCCATAAATAAACGGCAACTCTTACTACATTTTCTCCGTATTTGTTCTTTTTGAAATAATATACCTCTTCATAAGTAGGAGTAGAGTTATCTTTAAATACATAATAAGTTCCGCAAGCTTTCCCGTTTCCACGTTTTACTGTAATAAAATCACTTAATTTTTTTCGTTCGTCGTTTGAAAACAGTTCTTCAAAATATTCATCCAAAGTTTCTTCACAGTATCCAATTTCTATTTCTAAATGTATTTTTTTATCTTCGGAACAAAAACTTAAAACGTTACTTTGAAATCCGCTATCGTCATATAATTTGAAATAAAAATTTTCAGGAAAAGAAAATGAAAAATTACTGTGACTGAATACACCGTTATTATACTTCAACTTGCTATCTTCAAGGTTCATAAGCACTCCTATATCGCAGCTATACCGGCTGCGATAATTTTTGCTGTTTGATTTTCATTAATTAAAACCATAATTAATTCGTCCTTTAAGTTTGTCACTTGTGCAGTGCAATTTAATTATAGCACTATCAGGAATCAATTGACAAGTAAAAATTGATTCCTGATAGGATAATAAATTCGTAAAATTATGGTTGATTTAAGGAAATTTGCAGAAAACTTAAATGATTTGATGTTTGACTACAAGATTTCACAAAAAGAGCTTGCAGAAAGAACAGGAATAGACAAAGCTTCAATAAACCGATACTTAAAAGGTAATTGCATGCCTTCTGTTAAATCCGTTGTTAAACTTGCAGACTTTTTCAATTGCAGTGTAGATTTTCTTCTCGGTTTATCGGAAGAAAAGCCAAACACAAAATTTTTGCCTTGCCCGCCAATATCGGAACGGATAAATTATTTTTTGGAATTAAGCAAGCTTACGGCATACCAATTTTGTAAAAACGTAAAACTACCGGACAGCCGTTTTTATCACTGGCAAAAAGGCACGCACTCTCCTACTATTCAAAGCATTGAAAATATAGCAAATTATTTTAAGTGTTCAATTGATAAAGTTTTAGGTCGTGAAAGTTAAAAATAAACAAAACGCAATTCTATTATACCCCTCACTTTGTTTTACAGTCAAGCAATTGTAAAGAAAAGTGAGGATAATTATTTATAGAATTATGGAAAATTTAACAAAAATCGCCGAACGGCTAAACGAATTTAAAGATGAAGCAAATTTAACAGCCAAAGCTCTTGCAAAAGAGTTAGGGTTCAGCAGAGTTACCGTAACTAATTTATTGAACGGCACGCATAACCCGTCAACAAAATTTATTATTGCATTTATTGATTATTTCAATTGCTCCGCAGATTACGTATTGTGTAAAACAGACTTTCCGAAGAGCGATGTTTTTAACCGCTTTACCCCTATCGGCAAAAGACTGCGCAATCTTTTAAAAGAAAGCAATATGACGGAAACAGCCTTTATTGATAAATTGAAGATTTCAAGTTCGCTTTCTTACAGATGGTTAAACGATAAGGCATTGCCGAATATCGATAACTTAATTGTACTTTCAAAAACGTTTAGTTGTTCCGTCGACTATCTTTTAGGGCGTGAAAGCTGAAACAGTGCGGGGTGTCAAATGCACCCCGCACTGTTTTTAAGTGAATTTTTTTAAATATGACAAATCGAGCTTCCACTCGGCGACTTTGTTTCTCCGTCGGTGGGCTTCGTTAGCTTCGCCCAAGGCTTTGCGGTATGCGGCATAGCTACAATTATTTACCTGCATAAAATGCTCGCTTGCGCGCTTCTCCCCTCCCATAAGCGTAGTCCTGCCGATATGTATAACCTCGTGACAGCTTTTGCAGATTGCCACAACGTTTTTAAGCTTTTGTATACACTTTTCCTCGTCGTACTCCCACTGCTCGTGCGCCTCTAACCGCGCAACCTTTGCGCCGCATATCATACACTTGCCACCCGCGCGGGAATACGCCTCTTTACGGACGACGTCCCACTGCGCAGGAGTTAGAATACTTCTTAAATTGCTGTACCAGCAAGAATCGGGTACTAATTCAAAATTTAATTTCATTTGACAAATTACTTATATTTATTTTAATTACGTCGCACACAAGTTAAGTTTTACGATTAACCGAAAAGTTAAGGCAACGCCTTTCAAATCACTAAAATTTCAAAGCGCAGAATAGCTTTAAAAATTTGTGAGTTTAAATTTCAATATTACAGGATTATGGTCGCTGTATGCGTACTCCGTATTTACCGTATTGACCGAAACAACTTCCACGTTGTCCGAAACTATAAACCCGTCGATTGTGTTAGTGTAATTTACTCCCTTTTCGTAAGGTATGTCCGCGCCGCGGCAGGTTGCATTGTCCTTGTCGGCGGCTATGCGGAAACCTTCTGAAAGCTCGCTGTTGTGTAGAACGGAGCTTTTGACCCAATCGGGGACTTTTTGCCTGCTCGGAAAATGCGATAAAGCCTGTTCGTCGCTTTCAAAATAATCAGCAATAAGACAGTGGTTGAAGTCGCCGCCCGCAACAACGTAGTTGCCCTTTTCATACTCCTGCTTTAAAACGAAATTAAGCATTTCAAGCTGCTGTGCGCGGACAGTTCCGCCCTCGTCGTAAGCAGACATATGCAGGTTTATCATTACAAGCTTTTTACCGCTTCCCTCAATGGGAAGGTATTGGACGGCAAAGCACCTGTCCAAATCGAACAGCTTATCTATAAAGCTATCCGTAAGCGGAAAGGAGCGGCGCACCGCGCTTTCTATATTATATTTTGAAAGGGTAAGAATACCCGCCTTTGTTTTACCTATCGGGTCGTTAAACGGATAAAAAAGGTTTGCCGTATGGAAATTTTCCGCATAGGTCGAAGAGAGTTCGGTTGCCGAGGAAAACGCGCTTTTCATATCTATTTTATAGCTTCTGTCCGCCTTTTCGTCCACTTCCTGCAAAAAGTAAAAATCCGCGCCCGCACCCTTTATAATACCCACTTGACCGTCCACGTTCTTCTGCACGTCGGCTTTATCAAGACCCTTGGCATAAATGCCCGCAACCTCTTTGCCGTCGTCCATTATGCCCGTATCCATAAAAAACGAGTATTCGGGCGAATACGCGCCGAAGCCCGTATTGTAAGTCATAACGGAAAGAGTGCCGCCCGCCTGCACCCTTTGCCCGACGTTGCCTTGCGTTTCAAGCGAAAGGTTGTCCTCTATCCTGTAATACTGTATTGCAACGTATGCGACGTAACCGCCCGCAAGCAGGGCAAACGCGGCAATTATACACGCAAGAACTATCGCCGTAATTTTTATTATCCGTTTAGCTTTCATACTTCAATTATACACCTTTTAAAATTTTTTTCAACAAAAATATTGACAACCGCGTAATAATACATTATAATCTATTTGATATCAATTCGATATCTTAATCTAAAATAAGGAGTTTCTTATGAACGACATTAAAGAAAGAGAGTTAAAGGGCGGAAACGGCTGGCTTATGCTGGCAATTACGGTTTTGGGTATTCTCGCAGGCATCGTGCTTTTTGCGGTAAGCGTTACCCTTATCGGCGGCGACGACAACACCGAACACCCCGCATATTTCGCACTTACGGCGGCAGGGATAATACTGTTTGTCGTTGCGCTTTTCTGTATGGCGGGACTGAAAGTTATAGCCCCCAACGAAGCGATTGTGCTTACCCTGTTCGGTAAATATCACGGAACGATTAAAAAAGACGGATTCTTTTTTGTGAACCCGTTCTGTTCGTCCGTTAACCCCGCGGCGGCGTTCGGCGGCAAGGCCGGCAGAAAGCTGAGCCTTAAAGCAATGACTTTAAACAACGAAAAACAGAAGGTCAACGACGAGGAAGGCAACCCCATTGAAATCAGCGTGGTTGTCATATGGCGCATACGCGACACGGCAAAAGCGGTGTTTGCCGTTGAAAATTATATGACGTTTATTTCTACGCAGTGCGATTCGTCGATTAGGCAGGTTGCAAGACAGTACCCCTACGACGTTTCCGAAAACGGCGACGAAAAGTCGCTGCGCGGTTCCTCGCAGGAAATTGCCGACGTTTTGAAAGGCGAGCTTCAATCGCGCGTAGACACCGCGGGAATTGAAATACTTGACGCAAGAATTAACAACCTTGCCTACGCGCCCGAAATTGCGGCGGCAATGCTTCAACGCCAGCAGGCGGCGGCTATAATAGCGGCAAGGCAGAAAATCGTTGACGGCGCGGTTTCTATGGTGGATATGGCGTTGAAAAAGCTTTCGGACAACAATATAGTAGAGCTTGACGACGAAAGAAAGGCGGCTATGGTTTCCAACCTGTTGGTTGTGCTTTGCGGAAACCGCGACGCGCAGCCCATAGTCAACAGCGGGTCGATATATTAAAGAGTTCACAAAATTTTGTTTCTATTCTGCGAAACAAAATTTCCGTGAGCTAAAAGGCACTGCCTTAGGCACAAGGTTATTTTATGGAAAAACAGATTAAACCCGAAAATTTGTATATAGCGCGCAAAAGGTGGCTTACCGCAATTGCCGCAGCAGCTTTTCTGGCAGTGGGCATAGCTTTGGCGGTAGCGTTCCCGCTTGCCGTTATAAAATATCTGCCGTCGGATGACCTACGCATATATTTAATAGTCTGTGCGGTTTTACTGACCGCGGAAAGCCTTTATTTGGGAGTACTGAATTTACGGAACCTCTTCTTCCCCTACATTTTAACCGCTGACGAAAAGGGGGTTTACAACTATTCGGGATTTTTCCACTTCGGCTTTGTCGCATGGCAGGAGATTGGCGGGTTTACGAAAGAGGCGGCTGTCCTCGACATGCTTGACAGCGACACCCCGTCGATTAAAATTTACGTAAAAAACTTTAACGCTTTTAAAAGAAAACAGTCCTTTTACAGGAAATGGCTACTATTCTGGTCGTTAGGCGAAATTAAAATTCACACGC
Source organism: uncultured Christensenellaceae bacterium (assembly GCA_910587365.1). Lineage (GTDB taxonomy): Bacteria > Bacillota > Clostridia > Christensenellales > Borkfalkiaceae > Coproplasma. The sequence goes on from CAJUKJ010000012.1 coordinate 24,327, forward strand.
TCTGCTCGCAAATTCCAAGAAAACAGCTTTTGACGCTGCTTTGTGATATGCTTGTATATTACTCCCACTCCGAACAGGTAAACAATGGATAATAATAAAAACGGTAAAAAACAAATTCCACTGAGAATTTCAAACAGTCTTTACGCAGAGCTTGAACGCTGGGCGGAGGATGAATTCCGCTCGGTAAACGGGCAGATAGAATACCTTTTGACGCAGTGCGTGAAATACCGCAAAAAGGGCGCAAAGGGTTTAGACGATGAAAATAAATAACGCTTCGGCGGGACTTAAAGTCCCGCCGAAGCTGCGTTTACAGTATTCTTGTTTGCCGTATAGCCCTTTTCCAACCGCTTAAAAGTCTGCGCCTCTCTTCTTCGGGCATATCGGGCGTAAATTCACGCCCTTCCCTTACGGTCGATTTGATTTCATCTTCATTTTTCCAAAGACCGACGGTAAGCCCCGCAAGGTACGCCGCACCCAGCGCGGTAGTTTCCACCACCTCGGGACGGACGAGCGGACAGTTTAATATATCGGATTGAAACTGCAATAAAAATTCGTTTTTGCTCGCCCCGCCGTCTACGGCAAGGCGGGTTATTTTTATACCCGCGTCCTTTTCCATTGCCTGTACGACGTCGGCAACCTGATAGGCGATACTTTCAAGCCCAGCACGCACAATATGCCCGCGCGAGGTACCGCGGGTAATGCCCGTTATCGTTCCGCGCGCCGCACCGTCCCACCAGGGCGCGCCAAGCCCCGTAAACGCGGGTACGACGTACACGCCGCCGTTACCGTCCACCTTGCGGGCAAGGGCTTCGCTTTCGTCCGCGGAGGATATGATTTTCAGACCGTCGCGCAGCCACTGTACAACCGCGCCGCCCACGAATACCGAGCCTTCGAGTACGTATGGCGGCTTACCGTACAAGGTTGCGCCAAGCGTTGTTACCAGCCCGTTATTGCTTTTTACCGCCTTTTCGCCCGTGTTCATTAAAAGGAAACAACCCGTGCCGTAAGTGTTTTTCAAATCGCCTGCCTGCGTACACAGCTGACCGAACAGAGCCGCCTGCTGGTCGCCTACCGCACTGCATATAGGCACGGGCGCACCGAGAACGCTTTTATGCGTAACACCGAAATTGCTGCCGCTGGGCTTGACTTCGGGAAGCATAGAACGGGGTATTCCGAACAGCTTCAACAGCTCTTCGTCCCATTCGAGGGTATGTATATTGAACAGCATTGTACGGGCGGCGTTCGTGTAGTCGGTTGCAAAAATTTTCCCCTTTGACAGCTGCCACATCAAAAAGGTATCCACCGTGCCGAACAGCAACCCGCCTTCCTGCGCCCTTTCCCTTGCACCCGCGACGTTGTCGAGTATCCACTTTATTTTGGTTGCCGAAAAATACGCGTCGGGGATAAGCCCCGTCTTTTCGTAAATTAACCCCGAACAGTTCTTTTTAAGCTGCTCGCAATAATCCGCCGTTCTTCGGCACTGCCATACTATGGCGTTGTAAACGGGCTTGCCCGTTCTTTTATCCCATACAAGCGTCGTTTCACGCTGGTTGGTTACGCCTACCGCCGCGATATCCTCGGGCGAAAGCTCGGCGCGCACCATCGCCTCGGCAATGACTGCCATTACCGAACCCATTATATCCTGCGGGGAATGCTCTACCCACCCCGCTTGGGGATATATTTGCTTAAACTCCCGCTGCGCCATTGACTTTATGCGACCGCGTTTATTGAAAATTATCGCACGCGAACTTGTAGTGCCTTGGTCAACGGATAAAATATATTTACTCATAGTCATATTATAACACACAAAAAAAGAGGGCGCAAGCCCTCTTTTTTAATCTTCGTCCTCTTCTATGAACTGTTTATGGAATTTTGCTATTTCGTCGGTATCCAGCGAAACCTTCTGGTACAGCCCCGTACACTCGTTCGCACTGGCAGTACCTTCAAAAATATCCTCTATCATTTTTTGTGTTCTGCGTTTTGCCATAACCTTATTTTGCGCGGAAACGGATTATTTATTCCTTTTGCGTTTAACGAGATACACGGTTAAAACCGCCCCGCCGCATACGATAGCCGTTGAACCTATACCTATCAACAGCCACGCCCAAAACGGCATAGCCGCGGCGGTATTTTCCTCCAAGAGGAAAAACTGTCCGCTTGAATAGCCGAACTGCAAATATTTCCCCGAAACCTCGTTCGCAACTTTATCCGTACCCTCGCCGTTCACTTCATACACGCCGAATTTATCCGCGTTTTCGCCCGCAAGCACTTTAACGGTTATATCTTCGGGAAAAATTTCCGTACCGTCGAGAGTAAACTCAAAGGTAATGTAGTCGCCGACGCGGACAAGCCGCACCTGCGTTCCCTTAGAGAAATCGCCTTCCGCGAACACGGTATTGTTTTCGTCGGTTACGGAATTAACAATTTCACGGTACTGTGCGTAAACGATGGCGTTACTGTCGGAAGGCACTTCGGGGAAAGACACGAAATACCTCGCCTCGCTGCCCTCGTAGACGTACCCTCCGTTTGCGTGAGGCTGTGCGTAGACAAACTGCGGAATTTCCGCCGTCTGCCCCGCAAACACACGCACGACGCTAATTATATCGAAATTATCCGTCTGCAACTGTCCGTCGTCGTACAAATCGCCGTTGTCCTTATTCCACTCCATAAAGGTCACGGTAAAAGTAAGCCTTGCGCCGTCCTCAGTAAGGGTCTTAAACCCTTCCGCATACTTTGCAAACAGTGCGTCCCTCTTTTCGTCGTCGCCGAACTCCTCGCACACGTCCGACTTTTCAAAGTAGCAAAGCGTGGGATAAAGCACGTTTCCGTTGCCGCCCTGCCAATATTCACGGCTGAAATGCTCGCTCAGTTCATATGAAAGCATACCGTCGGTTGCAAATACGGAGCTTGCAATTTCCGCCGCGGCATAGTCGTAGCTTGAAGCATAATCCTTGCCGTGTATGCCGTTTATTCCTTCAAGTGCCGCAACGTAGTAGTTGCCCTTTACCTTATCGCCGAAACTGTTTAAAGAAATATTATACGCTGCCGCAAACCCTGCGATACCGCCGACGTTAACCGCGTCCGAAGCGGGGCTTACAAGCACATTGGTATAACAGCCTATAATTTCATCCGAAGCATAGCCAGCGATACCTCCGACATAGTCGCCGCCCTTTATTGTAGCCGCGCTCATACAGTAACGTATGTTTGCGCCGTAGCCCGCGACGCCGCCGACGTAATTTCCGCCGCCCAGCCCCTTAGCCTGTATAAGCCCGGTACTCATACAGCCCGTAATTTCCGCACCTGAGAAGTTACCCGCTATTCCGCCCGCATACGAACCAGCCGTTACGTTAACGTTGGCTGTGCTTGCACAGTTTAAAATTTTAAGTCCGTTAGCCGTCACGTTGCCCGCTATTCCGCCCGCATAGGCAGTACAGGTAATATCGCCGTAATTTGCGCAATATTCGATAATGCCCGTTATGTTTTGGTTTTCATTGTCCGAACCGCCGTCGCCGAACATATTTTTGATAAAAGTTTCATAGTCCATACCGCCGAAGTAATTTTTCAAATCGTCGGAATTGTTTTCGATTACGCCGTAATAGCCGCATATCCCGCCCGCATACTTGCTTGCCGAAACGCTTGCGCGGTTGAAGGAAAAGTAAATTTCGCCAGTACACAGCCCGACGATGCCGCCTGCATAAAGGCTGTCGTCCCCGCCGCAAAGCACAGCGGAATTTTCGCAATCGTATATCCTGCCCTTGCTAAACCCCGCGATACCGCCGATATTAACCACGCTTGACGAGGTTTTGTTTTTAACGCCTTTAACTCCGCCGTCCGACCTGCAAGCATAAATTTCGCCCGAGTTGTATCCGCATAGCCCGCCGACGTTACGGCAGCCCGACACCTCGACGCTGCTTATACATTCCTTTAATACCGCCTTGCTGACGACGTCGTTGGAGTCCACCGTCGCAGAATCGCCGTCAACCGCGCTGACGCCGTTATAGGCAACAATGCCCCCGACGTATTCGTTGCCGAACATTTTTCCCGTTGCGGTTACATTTGAAACAGTGCCGTAATTCCTACCAACTATACCAACGTAATTACTATCCTTGCCGCCGAGATTTACGTTTTCCACGTCAAGCCTTTCGACGCTGCCCGTGCGCGTAATTACAGAAAATACCGCGTTGTATTCCGCGCCGTCGGCATACGTCACGTTTTTAAGGACGTGGTTCTGTCCCATAAACTTACCCGAAAAGCTATCCACGGGTACAAACGTCCTGTCCTTGAAGTCAATGTCCCTTGTCAGGTAAACGGTCAAGTTCACGGAGTAATCCGCCGAGCGCGAGCAGTTTTCGGCAAATTCAATGAACTCCTCAGCGGTGCCTATTGATATTTCGGTATTCTCTTTGTCCCCGTCCTCCAAAACGTAGCGGTAATTTAACCTGCCGTATAAATGCTCTTGCGAAAACAGTATTTTATACCTGCCCGCGCGGTTGAGCGCGATATATCCCGCACCGTTTTTATATTTATCCTTGCCGTCGGTTATGTAAAACTCCACGTCGCCGTCCCTTAAATCGCGTTCGGAAACGTTGAAATAAAGTAAATACTGCTTATAGTCTTCTTCGTAATCGTCGTCGCCTTCCTCAACCTCGGCAAAACGGTAAACATCGTCCAAATCCGCCGCGCCGTCCTTATTGAAGCCATAGCCGTTGAACTCGCCGACGGCGTACCAGCCGCCGAACGGCTTTTCCTCATGGCTAAGCACAGACATATACGAGCCTGTAAGTTCGGTAAACGACAGGGTATACCAACCCGCGTCCGCGGCGCGGAGCTTTGAAATTTCCGTATCTGCGTCGTTGTCGTCGTCAACAAGCCTGATTGCGCCGTCGGCCCCTTCCTCGTAAACGCAGTACTTCACGTCCGTGTCCCTGTCGCCGACGAAGAACTGCGGCGTGCGGTATTCGGGGGAAGACACGTTCTTTTCATACCTTTGCAATAAATAAGCGTCCCTGCCGTCTATCGAGCTATCCGCTGCCGCATATATATTCACACCGGCCTTGAATACCGCAAAATATCTGGGTGCGTCCTCAATATAAATATTGTACTTATAATCGCTGCCGCTTCCGTAATTACCGTTTTCGTCGAACTTGTAAACACTTCCGTAAAGGGTATTGTCGGGTGTGAACAAAATTCTGTAATACCCGTCCGAGGCAATAATATGCTCTTCCCCTTCATAGCTTACCGCGTCCCCCGCGTTAAGCTTCACGGACGACAGATTATGAAGCTCGTAGGCGGTGTTGTAGGGGTTATAATCAAGGTTCGCGCTTTCGCCGTTAATGCGCACAAAGCGGCTTTCGGGGACGAAAAAGCGGTAAGTTATCCTGCACCCCGTGTCCGCCCAACCGCTATCCTCCGACGCGTATATTTTAGACGGGGAAAACTTTATGTCGTAGGCGTAGACAGCCGACTCCTCAACGGAGATGGGTTCGTCGTCCGCAGAATACCAGCGCGTTCCCGAGCTGTCTGTTATATAAAAGTCAATGCTTGAAGAAAGACTTATATTTCCGAGAATATATTCTCCGTCCTCCGCCGCCTGCATCTTGTTGGAATTGCGCACGGCGTAATTCTGGTTGGAAAAACAGACGTAGTAATCGTTGCTATCCGCATAAGATATTGCCGCGCCCGCAACGCTTACGGCAAATATGCAAGTTAAAGCAATTATAGCCGTTAATCTTTTAGTCCTGATTTTCATTGCCGTTCTCCTTTTCGTTTTCATCGTCGCCCTGTCTGATTATATCGATTATCTGTTTAGTCTTCTTTTTAAGCTTGCTTTCGCGTTTTGCCGCCGTTTCCGCACTGGTTTCTTTAAGGGGCTTGAACGCAGTTTTATCGAGAACCCTATCGAAGCAAACCATCAGTGCGGGGAGAATTAAAATAACGCTTGCAATAGATATAAGCACTCCTCTTCCCAGACACATACCGAGGGTTGCAATAAGCGGGTCGCTTACAAGTCCGCCTATCAAAAAGCTTGCCACGGCAAGAATTGTACCCGAAGTCATTATCGTGGGGAAGGCTGCATTCAAAGCCTCCACCGCCGCGGTCTTTTTGTCCATACTTTCCCTGAATTGCCGGTATCTGTTGGTAAACACTATCGCGTAGTCTATGGTTGCACCCATCTGTATCGCACTAACTATCAGATATACGAAGAAGAAAAGGTTTGTTCCCGCCGCCGCGTAGTAACTGAAATTTATGAATATCGCGCCCTGAATTGTCAGCGTAAGCGGTATGGGTATGCCCCACGACTTAAAAGTAAACATAAGTATGAGGAACACGAACACAACCGTAAGTATGCTTACCTTTAAATTGTCTACGGAGAACGATTGGTCCAGGTCATACGAACTCATTGTATCCCCTGCGAATATCGCGCCCGGACAGACGCTTTTAACCTCCGATAAAAGCTGTTCCAAAAGCGCGAACGTCGCCTCGCTTTCTATATCGCAGTCGAGGTTGTAAACCGTTCGGGTGTAATTGACCCCGATAAGCTGGTCCTCCGCGTCGCGCACCGTATCGCGCATATCCGCGTAGCTTTCCAGCATGTCGGCGTTATCGGCAAGATACGCCGATATGAAATCGTCGTGTTCAAACGCACAGTCGCAAAGCTGTAATATGGACGCCGTGTAAATATCCTTGTTCGCCTCAAACACCGCCTCTTCTTCAAGCCCCGACTTGGTGTCGTCGCAGGAAAAGAACGCGTAGGCGCGGTATATGTACGCGGCAGTTGCGTCGTCCGCGCCTAAAAGGCTGCCGAACTGTCTGTAATTTATTTTGTCGGTAAGCGTATACGTCTGCCCGTTAGAGGTTATTTCCACGTTGGAAATTCCGAGAGCGTCGCTTACCTCATTATGGGCGGCGACAATATCGATAACCTGCTTTTCAAGCCCGTAATCGCCGTAAGGGATTAATATAGCCATCTGGTTTGACCGCCCGAAAACCTTTTCGGTTTCGCTTTTTGCTATCATTACCTCGGACGGGCGCGACGTGTCGATGCTGTTTGTGGAATACACGTACTGCACCTGAAAGGAAAAATATCCGCAAACTACCGCCGCCGCAAAAAATACCGCAGGAAGAACGTAGCGAAGCTTTACATCGAACTTGCCCACGGCGGTTATCCGCGGTACGAGGTTACGGTGCGTTGTTTTATCTATCGCTTTATTGAACAAAAGCGTCACGCAGGGCATAAACAAAAACACCGAAACCATACTGCAAATTATGCTTTTTGCAAGCACAAAGCCGAGGTCTGCGCCCAGCCTTAACGACATTGTTGCAAGGGCCAACAATCCCGATATAGTCGTAAGCGAGGAACTGCCTATTTCGGGTATGGCTTTTGCCAGAGCCGCCGCCATCGCTTCGTGAGGGGTTGAAAAATTCGCCTTTTCCTCCGCAAACCTGTGGCATAAAATTATCGCGTAATCTATGGCAAGCGCGAGCTGTAAAATTACGCATACCGAATTTGATATAAAAGAAATTGTACCGAACAAGAAGTTCGTTCCCATATTCAAAAGCGCGGCAACGCCGAAGGTAAGTAAAAATACGGGAATTTCGCCAAGGCTTTTCGAGGTAAACGCCAGCACCGCGACAATTACGACGACTGCGAGAATGAGTACGAAATTTATTTCGCTTTGAAGCTCATCCGCATAATTGTCGACAAGCGGCACGGAAATAAGAAGGTCGTTGCCTTGAAGAATTTCAAGCGTCTTGTCATACGCCGCAACCGCCTTTTCGTCTTCGCCGTCGCCGTCGAACGTTATACTGAATAGCGCGCACGACTGCTTGTAATAGTCTTCGGTATTTTTAAACTCGAAAGTCTTGACCCCTTCAAGCGACTCTATTTCTTCGTGAAGCCTTTCCGCCTCGTCAAAAGAAATATTGCGTACCATTATGGTGGCAGTGCCGTAAGTTATAAACTCCTCGTCCATTATCTCTATGGCTTTTTTGGTATCCGTAGCGTTGGGAAGATAAGTAGTTATGTCGTACTCCACCTTGACCTGCGTCATTCCCCAGATACTAAAAGCCATAAGCGCGATAAAAAGTATAAATATGTAATTTTTTTTACCGACTATGAATTTAGCTATTTTATTCATTGAATTTTACCGACAACCGTCTGTTTATTTATATTATAGTATTAATATCTTGACACCGTATATATTATATGATATATTTAAACCGTACACAAACTTATGATAAGGACATTATTTGCAAGGTGTATAATTACCGATACAAATTAAAAGGATTGTATAATTATGAGTAAACGGGAAGATATAAGAATTACCAAGAGTAAGCGCGACCTGCGCAACGCACTGACCGAGATGATGCTTACAACGCCGTTTGAAAAGATAACGGTAGGGGAAATTTGCGAAAAAGCTATGGTAAACAGGATGACGTTTTATAAGCATTACGCCGACAAGTATGAGCTTATGAACGACCTGCTTTTAAAGATAAAGCAGTCCATAAAGACGAGAATAGAAATTTCAAGCCCCTCCGCTTCTATTGAAAACAACACAATGGAATTTACCTTCGCACTTGTCGACGCAATCGTGGAGGAATGCCTTGACAGGAAACAGTTTTTAATGGCGGTACACAACAGCGAGCTTGTGCTTACGATGATTTCCACAACGATAGAAAAGACAGTAGGCGACCTTATGGGCGAATACGGCAAAAACTACCGCTTTAAATATAATATCAATTTACTGTCTTCGGCTGTTACGGGTGCGGCGTCATTCCTTATACGAAACTGGCTGTTCCACTACCCCGAGGACACAAAGGACAAATTTTTAACTAACATCAAAGAATTTTGCAAAAGCCTTTTCGACTCGAAAATACTTTTTGCATAAAAAAGCAACACCCCGTGCGCGAATGCGCACGGGGTGGTTTTACCTTATTACAATTACAGCCTTCCCCCTTAGTAAAGGGGGAAGGTGGCATTTTTGCAAGAAAATGACGGATGAGGGTTGTGCTTTCTTTCCTAATTATTTGGTTAAATTACACAACCCTCATCAGTCACTGCGTGACAGCTTCCCCCTTTACTAAGGGGGAAGCCATATTTGTTTTACATAAATTCTTTTCTTACTTTCTTTACTGCGCTTAATATTTCGGTATAGTTAAACAAATAATCCCCCGTGCGCAAAAAACGCACGGGGAATTATTAATTGAAATAAATTTTAAGAGGTTGTAATGTTTGTAAGTTGAATAATTTAAATTTACTTTCTGCCTGCTATCAAATCGACGGGCTTTGCGCAAAGCAATTTTATAAGCGGTATTATTATGCCCACTACAACCGCGCCGACGGCTATTGCCGCCAATATCGCAAACTGCCGTATAGTATAACTTACCAGAACTGCGGAAACCCCTAATGTTGCCGCAAGATTTGCATTTACGATTACTACGCCCACTGCGGAAAATATAGTTGCCAATAGTACAAGACTGACGACAAAAATACCGTTTTGTGCAATGTATATTTTGATGACGTCTGCCCGCGACGCACCCATAGCGCGAAGCACTCCTAAATCCCTCTTCTTTTCGGCAATTACACCGCTTGAATAGTACAAAACGAACAAGGCGGAAAGTATTATAGTGCCTAACGATATCCAGAAAAACAGCGGTTTAAGAAACCTCATTTCATAATTAACTTGATCTATCAAATACGTAATATCGCCTGCGGTTCTAAACCGCGAGTAATGTATGCCGTCGCCCGCGTCGTACACCTTTTCTTCAAGCCGTATGTTTGAAAGGGTAGAGCTGTCGCTCCCTTTAAAGGGGCAGTATGCAAAGTCTATTCTTCCGTGGTTTTCTTCATTATTTTCCCATTCCCAGAAATTTAATACCACGTTTTCATGATACCCGGGGGCAAGATAAATAAGATTATGTGTACAGTTGCGCTTTAAATGGTTATATCTGCTAACGACTACGTCCGAAACGTCCTCGTCCCTATAAATATGTCCGCCGTAATATTCTTCGTCGAAAAGAGTGTCGAGTATTCCCACTATTTTAAAACTTTCTACGTGATAGATATCGTACCCGTTGGTTATTACGCAACCTATCAAATCGTCGTAAACGTTTATTTGCTTGTTGCTCACTCCGTCCGTATACCCGTATTTTTTAAATGCGTTGAAAGTAAATTTAGTAAGCACGACCTCGTCGTACGAAGTCGGCAGTTTCCCGTACAGCGTATACCCGTAATCGTCCACAAGGCTTTTATCTATTTCGGAAAACCCTGTAAAACTAAAAAATGTATCGCTGTTTTTATTTACCGTATACTCTCTGATATCAGGGCAATGCCCTAAATACGCAATATCCAGACGACTGCTTTTTACCTCGCTTTTTAAAACTTCATAGTCCGACCTCTTCAAACCGAAATTGCCGATGGGATTATAAGTGTCTTTGTATTCATAGTTATACTTTTCATAAATTATGCACGGCGTTGAGTACTCCTTCATAGTCTGCCATAACGCGACCTGCCTGTCGTAACAGCTGAACGCGTCCGAAACGCCGAAGCTGACGAACGCTATAAGACAAATAAGCACGCAAAAGGCAAGGCGTATGGGCTTTGCAATTAAAATACCAAACCCGAAAGAACATACCCGCTTTGCGGGCAGCCCGCTTTTACCGCCGCCGAAGCTTATATTTTCTGCCTTACCGTAATCGCCGTCGGTTAGCGGGCTGCTGTCCGAAAGTATTTTTCCGTCCTTTAATTCGATTATTCTGTCGCCGAATTTTTGCGCGCTCAATCTGTCGTGCGAAACTACTATTACAAGCTTATTTTTGCTTATTTCCTTTAAAAGATTGAAAACCTCTTCGCCCGTATCGGAATCGAGCGCGCCCGTAGGCTCGTCGGCAAGTATAATTTCGGGGTTCTTTACCAAGGCGCGGGCGATTACAACCCTCTGCTTCTGCCCGCCCGAAAGGCTGTCTGGCTTGCGGTCTGCAAAGTCCTTTAAGTCTACCGATTCAAGCACGGAATTTACCTTGTCGTCATAGCCGCTCTGCTTTTTTATATCCAATGCAAAGCCGATATTTTGCGCGACCGTGTAACCGTCAAGCAAATTATTTTCCTGAAAGACGAAGCCTATATATTCGTTACGGTATGTATCGCTTTCCTTTGAGGTAAAGTTTTTTATAGACCTGCCGCCGACGATTATTTCGCCACCGTCAAAGCTATCCAACCCGCCCAAAACGTTTAAAAGCGTTGACTTGCCGCAACCCGACTTGCCCAAAAAGAAAACCATTCCGCTTTTAGGCAGGTCAAACGAAACGCCGTTTAACGCAGTGACCTTCGCCCTTTTTTTTAGCTTGTAAATCTTAGTAAGATTTTTAACTTCTATTAACGTTTCATTGTTAGCCATAATACTCCAGCCATAAAATTATTTTTTAGAAAACGTTGCCGTTATCGTACAATTGCGATTGCACCAATCGTCCGCCAACGATCCCGACGCGCTATACCTGATTACGATAGGTTTAAACTTAAATATCGAATTAACGTCCGTGATTTTACTTAATGGAATTTTATCAAACGTATGGGTAACGTATGAATATTCCTTTACAAGCTTATTGCCTCCGTACTCAAATGGAATATCTTGAATCTGTAGATTTTCATCCTCTTCTTCGGTAAGATAAAGACAAATATGCTGATAACCCTTATTTATTTCCCTCATTTCCATTTCAACGCTTATTTCCACGTATTCATAACCGTACGAACGCAACATATCGCATCCGATTAAATTTTTGTTTAAATTTAATATATCTCTATGTTGGTTCATTATGCCGTTATCTTTAATTGTAACTTCAAAACCACGTTTCTCACTTATTAAGCTAATTGGTTCACCGTCAAGTACTGCTAAATCCGCATGCAAGTGCTGCCAATAAATATCTTCAATATATTCATTCGCATATTTTTCAAAGGCGTTTTTAAATTCCGTTTTACGGCTGCTATATGATGAGGGAAGCAATTCCCACAAGGGAACAAGCCCGTCGCTTGAAGGAGCAATTAACACGGGGGTATTTGCCACAGAGCTTGACCAAGCTTGAAAATGCCTACCGAAATCATTTATAGATAAACCGGTAAAAGGGTTTCCTCCGCGCGCGGTAAGATGAAATTTTTCTTCAACGTCCCCGTTCTCGCAATCCAATACTTTGTTAATATTAAAATTAGCCGCTAAATTATAATCAACAACGTTACTGATACTTGCAGATATTCCGTTTGTTACTTTCACAGAATAACTGTTGCCGACGTCTACGTATTTAGATGCAAGACTGTAATGCATATTAAGCATTCCGCCGTAAACGCCCTTTAATATTACGTGTGTGCCGTACGTATTAAAAAAATCTTCATAAGTCATTTGCCCGTTGAATACTTTATAGAGCGCAAGCTGATAGTTTAAGCTTAAATGCGATTTATACGAACTTAAATCAGACGTATAGTTAGGCAAGCTTAACGTATACCGTTCTATTTTACTCTGAAATAAGTAATAATAATGACTTAACAAAGTCTTATAATGATTCAAATCTTCAAATTCGAATCCGCTTGACACAGCCGCCGCAAATAAATCCAAATTCAAAGACGCGCTTTGACTGATATTCAAATCTGCAACAAAACGCTTTGCGACTGTTTCAAATTCAGACCCTTTATAGCTTTTAATATCTGTTGAAGCTACGGAAACGTAATTTGCCGAATCAACTTGCGATGCAAGCCAAGCCTTATCAAAAATAGGCGAACCGTCCTTTAATTCGGTTAAATCGAGGTAGTCAGTCGTTATCGCATTTACAGATAAGCCCAAGCCCGAACGTTCTACGCCCTCGCTTGCCGCCGTTGCCGCACTTGCGGAAACAGACTTAAAACCAAAACCCAACGCAATTGCCGTTGAAACAACTAATGCAACCGCTAAAATAAGTGCTGATAATTTTTTTGTTAAATTAAAGTTTTTAATTTTTTTCATTTTACACCTCTAATAGATTTTTTTCAATAGGTTTGTTAAAATTTTACCGATTAATTTTTAATTTACTTTATCATTGGTCTGCCCTCCCGTAATTTTCGTTTGTTTTTATACTTCAAGAGTAGCACGGTTTTTATAAAATTTCTACCGCCTTTTGTTTGCATTTGGTTTGCAATCGGTTTGCATTTTGTCAACTAAGCGTAATTTTTACAAATAATAATCCACCCGCTTAGCGGGTGGTATTTCATTTTCGGGCAATTAGCCCTA
>CAJUKJ010000013.1 GCA_910587365.1 uncultured Christensenellaceae bacterium
CAACTGGATAGAGCGTTGGTCTACGGAACCAAAGGCTAGGGATTCGAATTCCTTATGGCGCACCACACGCAACCTTATTCGAATACTGTCGGATAAGGTTGTGTTTTTCTATAATTAAAAAAGCCGAACAGATAAGTTCGACTTATTACTTTCAATAAAATTTTTCGTAGCATTCTAACAGCTTTTTATCAATGCTATAATTTGAATAATACTTATCTAATTTATGCTTGTTATAAAACCATTCCCAAGATTTTTCACCTTGATGGACTAATTCTATATCTTCTTCGATACTTTGAATTAGCAAGTCTTTTTTCTTAATTTTACTTAATTCTACTGCTATCAAAGTACGATTAGTTTTTTTATTTTCATTTATTAACTGAATGATATTATTAACAGCTATTTCATCATTTTTGGAAGCGTTAATTTCTTTTAATATCTCGCTTTGTTGTGATTTATAAATTAAATCTTTAAGGAATAAAAAACCGTCATTCCCATAATCTAAAATTAACCACGCAAAATTACCATTTTCTGTAAAGTCAGTTAATCCCCCAACTAAATATCCGTACACCAACAGGTTATAATATAGTGCATTATGAAAACTATCACTATTTTTTATGTTAGGGCATTCGGTTATTAAATCTGCAAGTCCACTTATAGCATTGCTTAATTTTTCTATTGTCCACGAAGCAAAATTTCTACAATCCCCGTCTCTAATTATTTTTAAATCGTCCATATTTTAACCTTTGATTTACAAGCTCTTTATTGCGTGTACAACCTTATCAATAAATTTATCATAGTCGTTATACACAATAGTGCTACCAAAATTGAAACTTAATGCGGACATTGTCATATCAAAATCATTATTTGAGTAATAATCTACATAGGTTTGCCTATTTGATATTTTTGCATTAGAATTCTTATCTTGAATATGAACGATAAATACAAGCGTTTTATTCGGCGTATGCAAGTATGTATCAATATTATCATTTGATAGCTTAATATATTTGTTTAAATTATGTTCGCTGATAGTTTCCCATTTTGAAATACTACCGTCTTTATCAAAATAGGGTATTTTATCGGGAATTATAAAAATCTGAAAATACGGAATTTTAGCACAACGTATATTTGCCGTTTCGCCGAGCATATTTTCAAAGTAATTATTTGAGTTTTGCGAGTAATTGCTCATTACATATTTAACGGCTATGCCAGCAATAGGTTGATTATTTTCAGTAATAGTAATATCAACTGCTTTGTCAACATATCGTCCGTAGATTTTATGTTCTTTGCCTATTCCATAACCCAAAGAATAAACAGAGTATGTATTATTATTCAAACGTTCTTGTAAATCTTCCGAAATTGCGCCGTGTAAAATGCCTAATTTTTTATTGCTTCTTGCGCCTGTTTGCAAGTAAGTAATAAACGACTTTTTAAGAATAGCTAAAAATTGAGAATTGTTCATTTTCAAATCCGTTCCTTTGTGAGTATTTATATTCAAGATAATTCTTTAAATCTTTTGATGAAAAAGTATAATAACCACCGTTCTTATATTTGCCAAGTAGTGAAACATAAGAAACAAAATCTTCGCTAAATAACATATCACGCAATGTGTTTTCTTCAATTTCGGTTAAGATATAAAGACCACTATATACACCTACGCCTTTATCACATTTAATTAGTTTTAAATCCGATTGTGTTTTTAATAAAGCGTTGATTGAATATTTACACCGATAGACATCGTTTATGCCTTGCGTTCGCCCAAAGCCATACCAACCGCTATTTCTTTCCAAACTGCGCTTTAACAACAATTCTTTATAAGTTTCCAAATACAATTTTAAGGAAGAATTAGCGGTTAATTCTTCATAAGAAACAAGCCTACCGTTTTTATAAGGAAATAAGCATTTATATTGTTTCCCCGTTGATGCCTTAACTATAGGTATTGTAAATTCGTCAAAATCAAAATTCCCTATAAAAAAGCTGTCTGCAAGAGTAGCAAAACCGTTTTTAACAGCAAAATGGTCTTTTGCAATATTTAAAGTCAAAATATTCTTTAATTCTTGCAACTTGTTTTTCTCGGCAAAATAGAAATTATCGCAGATATAATAATCTTCAACGCTTAATGTATCGACATAGTAAGGAAAATTATTTTTATCTTCAAACTGATAATAATCGGTTGTGTTTTGTTGGCGATTATTTTTTAATATTGCGATAGTCGTATAAGTGGTTGCGGTAAATGCTTGAAAATGTTTTAAATCAACGATTTTATCAAGCAGATTATTTTTAACCAAATGTAACCGCATATATTTTCCTGCAAGACTATTGAAAAACGAACTCGGCGTTATATAACCCAAAATACCGTTTTCATTAAGCATTTTTAAACCGATTTCATAAAATACGATATATAAATCGGTCATACCGTTTTGAGCGAAAGAAAACTTTTTAATACAGTCAAAAGAACTACCTAAATTATGAACTCTGACGTAAGGCGGATTTCCTAAAACAAAGTCCATTTTCCCGTTATATTTATCTATGGTCAAAGTATCGGCGCAGTTTATATCCCAATTAACATTGTTTAAGCCGAACTGCCTAATTGTGCTATTTAAATTATCAATACACTTTTTGCTTTCTATTTCGTCTATTTCAATACCGTGAATATAAGTAGATAATTCTTCGGACAATATTTGCAGGTCAGTACTATTCTTTAAAAATTCATTGCAATATCTATTAACAATAGCAACCAAAAATGCGCCATCACCGCAACTATTGTCAATGGCGTGCTTTTTTAAAATCGTCTGTCCGTAATAGCTTGACAAATCAAGAACATTATTGACGATAAATTCAGGCGTATAAAAACGCCCATTCAATTTTTCTTCTGATAATGCTATTGCTTCTGCTTTCATATATACAAAATTATTATATCATACGCAAACTTTTTTAGCAATAGTTTAAACAGCTCAAAATAAGCTCAATTTCAAATTTGGCACTGTGGCGGGTGCTTGAATAAACGAGCGCGCGGCTACGCCGCGCGTTCAAGCACCCGCCACAAAAGAAAACAACCGAATAAAAAGAAAGCTATGAACGCCGCACGAAAGGGGCGTTTGCGCTAAACCGCTTGCAAATCGCCCCCTTCTTCGTGCGGCGGCGTAATTCATAACCTTATACTTTTTAGTATGGGGTTGTTTTTTCTTTTAACGGCGGCGCGCCCAGCTTTTCACTGCTTGCGACAATGCTTTGCAAAATTCCGCATATACTGTCATAATTTTCAGCGTTCAGCGATGTAAACTGTTTTTTGCAAGATTTTTTCGCAAAAAAATTTAAAATTATGTATACAAATGTTTGACTTTATAAATCTTTGGTTATATAATACTTGCACGCACAAAAAAAGTGCGGTTACAACTTAATATGAGTAACTGCGTCAATAGGAAATCTATTGTGCAGCTAAAACAGCATACCAGTGTATAGTTTAAGGTGCGAAGTAGCGATTGAGTGAAAAGCCGGCTCACCCCCAACACAAAGAAAAGGTGCAGAGTTGCGTTTTGATAAGAGAGAAGATAGCACACTCTTATTCAACGGGCGATGTACAAAGTTTTATGAGATTAAGTTCTCGTAAGATTTTGTACATCGCCCTTTTTTCGTGCAAATTTTTTCGATTTGGAGGACGGAAATTTGCAGGGAAACAAAACACAACAATTAGAAGTTATCACTATCGGAAAACCCGACATTCGGGCATTGACCGAAAGCGAGCGCGCAGCTTTTTTTGAAACGCTTTTAGCAAGGCTTAAAGAGCTGAAACAACAAAACGGAAATTAAGGGGGAAAATGATATGCCATATATAGGAACAAAAGTGTATTCAGACGGCGGACATTATATCGCCATACCACTCGAAAACTTTCCGAGCAAACAGCGTAAACGGAAAAAGCCAAAACCTACTACTACACCAAAGACGGACGGAACACCACCTACTACGCCGAAAGACAAATTTGAAACGGCGTACAAGGAAAGCCAAAGCCTACCCAAGCGAGAGCGGAAAAAGTATATTGCCGACAAGCTGAAAGCCGAGTTTAAAACCGCAGAGCAAGTAAAGGAATTTGTAGAAAGCAATATCGAGCGCAAGAAAAACAACGCTTATAAACGCTATACAAGACTATGGCGCAAAGTGCATTTACAAAAAGAATGGAATTATTTTGTAACCTTTACCTATTCGGACGAACAACATACCGAAGAAACCTTTAAGAAGAGGTTGCGGAACGCACTCAAACACGCCGTAAACCGTAACGGTTGGAAGTATATCGGCGTATGGGAACACAGTCCAGAGAAACAACGCCTACACTTTCACGGCATATTCTATATACCCGAAAACGCTATGATAGGCGAAATTGTGGAAGTTAAAGATTACAGCACAAAAAGCCACCGTATGCAGACAACATACCAAAATACCCACTTTCTAAAAGAGTTCGGGCGCAACGATTTTAAGGCAATAGATATTCCTAACGATATATCGCAGTCCGTTAAATACTTACTCAAATATATCGAGAAGTCGGGTGAAAAACTTGTTTACGGCGGTAAACTACCTACCTACTTCAAGAGCGATATTTTGGACGAAGATATAGCTTGCGGTTTTGGTGTGGACGAAAAGAAGTTACTACTGTTTGACAATTTTGAATGTATAGACGAGGGCGTACTTATGGGCAAAGTAAGTCCCGAAGTTATAGAGCAAATGCCCAAAGCCAATTAAATATTTTGTCTATCGACCGGCGGAGCGTAAACGACTTTGTCTGCGCCGTCAAGGGTAAAGTGTATTGCCGTACGGCAACCCTTGACGGCGTAAAAAAGACAACAGTTAAAAAGCGTTTTAACAGCCAAAGCCGTTTGTTCGCCCCTTGTCGAAAGACAAAATAAAAAATCTATTTTTAAAGGAGTTTAAAGAACTATGAAAACAGCAGTTATCTATGCAAGATACTCTTGCGATAACCAAACAGAACAAAGCATTGACGGACAGTTGAGAGTTTGTGAAGAATACGCACAGCGCAACAATATTCTCATACTCAACACTTATATTGACCGAGCTATGACAGGTACTAACGATAACAGACCAGACTTTCAAAAAATGCTTAAAGACAGCGCACGCAAAGAATGGAATTATGTGCTTGTATATAAGTTAGACCGTTTCAGCCGTAATAAGTATGAAACGGCAATACATAAAAAGACTTTAAGAGATAACGGCGTTAAGGTGCTTTCCGCTATGGAAAACATACCCGACACCCCAGAAGGCATTATTCTTGAAAGTTTACTCGAAGGAATGAACCAATACTATTCAGCCGAGCTTGCACAAAAGGTTAGTCGTGGAATGAAAGAAACAAGGCGCAAAGGTTTATATCAAGGCGGTGCGGTATTGTACGGTTACAAAATTGACGGACGAAAAATCGTAGTTGACGAGAACGATGCCGAAGTAGTCCGCTATATGTACAAACAATATGCAAACGGCGTATTTGTAAGAGATATAATCAAAGACTTGACCGAAAAAGGCATTTTATATAAAGGCAAGCCATTCGTTAAAAACAGCGTTTATAATATTCTGCGTAACGAAAAGTATTCGGGTGTATATAAACACGGCGAAGAAGTAATTGATAATATGTATCCGCAAATCGTTCCTACCGACATTTACGAAAAAGTCCGTGCGAAAGTTACTAATAATAAGTACGGCAAAAAGAGCGTACACATTGATTTTCTGTTACGGCAAAAATTAATATGCGGAAATTGCGGACAGCCTATGCACGGTGAAAGCGGTACAACCAAGAACGGCACGAAAATCTATTACTACAAATGCAACGGACGAAAAAAACGTATTAACGATTGCAACAAAGGTATGATACGCAAGGAAGTCATTGAAGATATTGTTATCAATACCGCCGTTGAAGAATTAAGCAACCCCGAAAATATGAACTATATTGTAAATGAGCTTTTGCGAATACAAGAAATGCAGTTAAAAGAAAATTCCGTTTTAAAGGTTTTAACGAAACAGCAAAAGCAGGTTGAAACGGCTATAAACAATATGGTTAATGCCGTTGAGCGTGGTATTATAACTAACGCAACGAGTAAGCGTTTAAAAGAGCTTGAACAGCAACAAGAACTGTTAGAAAGGCAAATACTTATAGAACGCAGTAAACAAGCCGTACAGTTTAAAGCAAGCGACATCAGAGAGTTTTACGAGCAAATGTTACACGAGCCGAAAATGCTTATAACATACCTTATAAAGCAAGTAATTTTATTTGACGATAAAATCGAAATACAGTTTAATAGCCCCATTAGAATTAGTCCCGACAACGAACAGTCGGGGCTGATTTTTTATTCGGAAACTATTGAAATGATAACTTTCAAATGGGCGAATACAAAACCTTATACGCAGAAAACAGAACTTGTATTGTATATATAAAGCCGTAAACCAACGGCTATTTATTCCACAGTGCTATTGACTGAAACTTTTCTTGCGGTGTGTATATAGGCAAATAAGGGCGAAACCCAGCAACCCACTGAGATAAATCTCGGTGGGTTTTGGTTTGCCTTTGGCGTTCGAGCCTAACACACCGCAATTTCAGTCAATAGCCTTTTGCGGCATAAACCGCCGTTGCGCTTGATTTTAAGCATAAAGAAAATAACCTAACCCGATACTTTTAGTAAGTATTCGAATTAGGTTGCGTTTGCTGTGTTAAGATAATAAGTATTAGAATACCTATATTTGCACTAAACCTTATTTTAGCACTGCAGCGGATGCTTTAGTACAACTATAAAGGGCTTCCCGAAAGGGAAGCCTTAATTTTTATTGTTTACTTTTAACCTTCATTAAGCGGATAACTGCGGCGCGCTCGTTTTCATCAAGCTTGCTTTTGATATACTTAATCGTTTCTTCAAGCTGCGGTATCATAACGTATTCAAGCGCGTTGACGCGGCGTTTGTTGCGTTCTATCTCGTCGGCAAGCATACGCACCTTTTTTTCCGTTTCTGCAAGGGCGACCATTTTGGGAAGGAGCGCGGAAGCCTTTTCAACGGAATAATCCGCCTCGCTTGTAATTTCGGGGTAGGCGTAAGGAAGTCCGTCGGAGCGTTTTTCGTTAATAAGGCTGACTTTGGGAACTTCCACCCCCATTACGCTTTGAACTTCACACTCCGCCTTAACCACTGCGGACGGCATAGCGAAAGCCGTTTCCGCACGGTATGCGGGAGTTACCGAACGCGCAACCGAAAACTGGCGAAGAGTTTCGGAAAGCTCCTTTTCCACCTCGTCGCGCAGAAGTTTATTTTGTTTTATGATAAGCGAGAATTGGCGCACCATTTCGTCAGACTTATCCTTTAAAAGCTTGTGTCCCCGCGTAGCCGTCGCTAAACGCGCTTTAAGCTTTTTCAGCTCCATACGCGTGGGATTTACGTTTAAACGAGCCATTACCGCTCCTTATTTTTCTGCATTTAAATATTTATCGATAAATACCTGCTTGATACGTTTCAGTTCGGATACGGGAAGAATTTTCAAAAGCTCCCAACCGATATCAAGCGTTTGTTCTATCGACCTGTCGGCTTCAAAACCCTGGTTTACGTAAACCTTTTCAAACTGTTCGGCAAACTTTGCGTAAAGCTTGTCGGTGTCGGAAAGGGCGGCTTCGCCCAATATTGCGGAAAGCTCTTTACTTTCCTTACCGCTTGCATATGCGGCGAAAAGCTGGTTCATAGTGTCGGCGTGGTCTTCACGAGTTTTACCCTTGCCTATGCCCTTGTCTTTAAGACGGGACAGCGACGGTAAAACGTCGATAGGCGGGTTTATGCCCTTTTTATATAAGTCGCGCGAAAGGATAATCTGCCCCTCCGTGATATAACCCGTAAGGTCGGGAATGGGATGGGTTTTGTCGTCCTCAGGCATTGTTAAAATGGGTATCTGGGTAATCGAACCCTCGCACCCCCTTATCCTGCCCGCGCGCTCGTACATTGTTGCGAGGTCGGTATAGAGATAGCCGGGGTAACCGCGCCTGCCGGGGACTTCACGCCGTGCGGCGGACACTTCACGCAATGCTTCGGCATAGTTGGTAATATCCGTCATTATTACAAGCACGTGCATTCCGCAAGTGAACGCAAGGTATTCCGCACACGTCAACGCCATACGCGGGGTTGCGATACGCTCTACCGCGGGGTCGTTTGCAAGGTTTGTAAACAGTACCGTTCTTTCTATTGCGCCCGTCTTTTTGAAGTCGTCAACGAAATATTGCGCCTCTTCAAAAGTAATACCTATGGCGGCAAACACTACCGCGAATTTGCTGTCCGTTCCCCTTACCTTTGCCTGACGCGCTATCTGCGCGGCAAGCTCGGCGTGGGGCAGACCGCTCATAGAAAACACGGGAAGCTTCTGTCCCCTGACAAGCGTGTTAAGTCCGTCGATAGCCGATACGCCCGTCTGGATAAATTCGTCGGGATAGTCGCGTGCGGCGGGATTTATAGGCTCGCCGTTTATATCCAAAATTTTATCGGGAATTACAGGCGCGCCGCCGTCGCGGGGGTTACCCATACCGTCGAACACTCTGCCGAGCATATCGGGCGAACAGGCAAGATTCTGACTGTGTCCCATAAAGCGGGCTTTCGCGCTTGAAATCTGCAAGCCCTGCGAATTTTCAAACAACTGCACCACCGCCTTATCGCGGTTTATTTCAAGCACCTTGCCGTGGCGGATAGCTCCGTCCGAGCATACTATATCCACAAGTTCGTTATATGTTACGCCCTCAACGCCATCGACGACCATTAGGGGGCCTACGACTTCGCGAATGGTTTTATATTCCTTAAACATCGTCTTCCCCTCCCTGTAACGCCTTCATTTCCGAACCCATAAGCTTTAAAATTTCGTCAAATTCGGAAAGATTATCTTCCTTTATATACTTTGCGCGTCCTATTTTTTCTTTACTCGAACTCTTTAAAATATCGTCAAGCGAGGCGAAATTTTCAACCGCTTCCCTTGCACGGAAATCAAATTCATAAATAAGTTTAAGCATTAAAAACTGCTTTTTCATCGACGTATAAGTATCAACCTCGTCGAATGCGTTCTGGTGCAGGTAATCTTCCCTTATAATTTTTGCCGTTTCCATAGTCAGCCTGTCTTTGGAAGAAAGCGCGTCCATACCGACAAGCCTTACAATTTCATCCAAAGCCGCCTCTTCCTGCAACACGGTCATTATGAACTGGCGGTACTTGGAAAAGTCCGTACTGACGTTTTCGCCGTACCAGTCGCGCATTTTGTCGGCGTACAGCGAATAGCTTATAAGCCAGTCGATTGCAGGGAAATGACGCTTGTATGCAAGCGAAGCCGAAAGTCCCCAGAATACCTTTACTATACGCAAGGTTGCCTGTGAAACGGGTTCCGACAGGTCGCCGCCCGGGGGAGATACCGCGCCTATCGCAGTAACCGAACCCGTGCGCCCGTTCGAGCCGAGAATCTTAACTATACCAGCGCGCTCGTAAAATTCGGCAAGCCTGCTTGAAAGGTACGCAGGGTATCCCTCGTCGCCCGGCATTTCTTCAAGACGTCCGCTCATTTCCCTGAGAGCTTCCGCCCAACGCGAAGTCGAGTCCGCCATTATAGCTACATTATAGCCCATATCGCGGAAATATTCCGCAATGGTTATACCCGTATAAATGGAAGCTTCACGCGCGGCAACGGGCATATCCGAAGTATTTGCTATTAATATGGTACGTTTCATCAACGATTCGCCCGTTTTCGGGTCGATAAGCTCGGGAAATTCGTTTAAAACGTCAGTCATTTCATTTCCGCGTTCGCCGCAGCCGACGTACACGATAATGTCCGCGTCCGCCCACTTGGCAAGCTGGTGCTGGACGACGGTTTTTCCGCTTCCGAACGGACCCGGTACGGCGGCAACGCCGCCGCGGGCAACGGGGAACAGCGTATCTATGACCCTTTGACCTGTAACCATTGGCTTATCGGGGGAAAGCTTTTCCCTATACGGTCTGCCCTTTCTTACGGGCCATTTACGAAGCATACTTACCGCTTTCTGACCCGAAGGGGTTTGTATAACCGCAACGGTATCTTCTATTGTAAAGCTGCCCTTTTCTATGCGGACAACCTTACCGTTTACGCCGTTGGGGACGAGAATTTTATGTTCGACTACTTCGGTTTCCTGTACGGTACCCAGAACGTCGCCTTCGGTTACTTCGTCGCCGACCTTAACCAACGGGGAAAATTCCCATTTTTTATCGCGGTCAAGATTATTTACCGCAACGCCCCTTGAAATACGCGAGCCGTACTTAAAAAACAACGTCGTCAACGGACGCTGTATTCCGTCGAAAATGCCCGAAATAAGTCCCGGGGCAAGCTCAACCGAAAGAGGTTCGCCCGTGGAGATTACGTCTTCCCCCGGTCCTAACCCCGAAGTTTCCTCGTAGACCTGAACGGAAGCCTTGTCGCCCCTCAGTTCGATTACCTCGCCTATCAGTCCCTTTTCGGAAACTCGTACAACGTCGTACATTTTACAGTCCGACATACCTTCGGCTATGATTAAAGGTCCTGATATTTTAACTGTTTTACCCATAAGAAACTCCTTCACGAATTTTTGTTTCTTGCGCGAAACAAAAATTCCGTGATTTTAGGGCGTTGCCCTCTTTGCGCAAATTTTAAGGGCACACCATTATATACTTTGCGCAAATTCACCTACTGAGGCGCAAGTATGCGCAAATTGAGTGCGCTTGCACGCGAGTGAAACGACGCTTTGCGCACATTGTTGTTAAATGTTTCAGATATTGTGGTGCAAAAAAGTGTGATTTTTGCGCGCGCCGTTTAGTTATTAAAGAGAATATCTACGCCGAGGGCGCGTTCCATCGCGCTTTGCAACAGCTCGGTTCCGTACCCTGTGCTGCCGTTTTTTGAAGGAATGCTTAAAACCACGGGATAGGGCTGTTCGTCAAAGCGTTTTAAAAAATCGGACAAAGGCTTTGCAAGCTCTTCCGTGAGAAAGATAATTTGAAAGTCCTTTGCGATTTTGCGTAAGGTTTCCTTTGCCTTTGCCTCGCTTTCGGCAGGAAACGTGGCAACTCCTGCCGCTTTAAAGACCATTATGCTGTCGCCGTCGCCTATAATAGCAATTTTACCTGTCATATAATTACCTTAAACGCTTTTTAATTTCGCTGTCGCGCATACCCGCAAGAAGACATACGAACAGTATTCTTACATTCGCGTTCTCCGCACGGCGGCGGAAAACGTAGTACAGGAAAGGCTGGTTTTTAATAAGGTCGTATTTCTTTGCGGAAAAATACTGTATTTCATAATTTTCACACAGTCTTTCCGCCTCGGTCAAAGGCAGACCCTCCGACCTGTCCGCAAAGCATTTTTTAACGAACTCCGCATACGGCGTATTATCCAAAGAATGCGCAGCCCTTTCCCTGTCGTCGTTTAAAAGCTTTAACAGCGTTTCATTTGAAAGCTTGCCCCCCGAAACGAAGCTGTTTAAAGCATACTGCCTGTCAACGGAGCGGAGCGCGGTTAAGATATTAGTCATATCCGCCTTTACCGCAATAAGCCTTTTTAAAAGCGGGTTTCTTGCACACGCGTTAAAAAGGTGGGAATACAAAGCCTTTTCAAATATATTGCCTATTTCCGCACCCGACGCGCCTCCGTCCTTTGAAAATGCGTCGGCAGCCTCTTTTACCGCACCGCCGAGAATTTTGCCGAGACCGTCGTACTTACCCTCTTCGATACATTGCAAAATATGCGAAACAGGTATAAGCCCTTCGGGAGCAAGAAGTTTATCGGCGTCAAGCCCCGTAAAATGAGCCTTCACTAACGCCTTTGCGTTATGGAAATCACGCGGGGCAAGCAGATACTCCGCCTCTGCACGTGCAGGCGCATACTCGCGGATAAAGCCGTCTATCGCCTCTTCGTCCGCCGCAACAAGCTTTTCGTACTCGTAAACGGACGCAATTTCCGTACCCCTGCCGAACCCTGAGTCGGTAAGCGCGCGCAAAGCCTCCTCCGCGCCGCCTTCGCACATTTTAAATATTTTATCCTTTAAAAGATATTTCTCTTTTACGGCTATCACGCCGTTGGTATACGTTGCGTCTTTAACCATAAATTAAACCTTGAACAGGGAAACCGCTATATCTGCCTGAAACTCTTCCCTGTCCGCAGCCAAAAGCGCGCCGTAGGAAAGGTTTTTATCGGAATTTTTTCCGCAAAGCATAAATCCGCCGTCTATCTTAGCGGACTTCGGACTTACCTTTAAGCCCTTTTCCCTGACTACGGGAAGGGCTGAAACGTCCTGCACAAAGCGGTAATTTTCGGCGAAAACTATTTCATCTCCGTCTTCCGCATAGGCTGAAAGCAGCCTGTTTGCAAGAAACACAGCGTCGGCCTTGTTCAACTCCACAAGCTGCGCTAACGCACGCGAATAAATTGCGTCGATAACGCCCCTCTTTTCTCCGAGGGCGATTTTGGCGCAATCGAGGCGGGCGGTTGCGGCTTTTCCGTCGAAGATACCCGTTACCTTTTCACGTACCTCCGCCTCAACGCCCTGTTTGTTTCTTTGGGCGCGAAGTGAAGCTTCGGCAAGCGTTTTAGCCGCCTTTTCCTCCGCGTCATTTATAATATCCCGCGCCTCTTGTTCGGCGTCGGAAATTATTCTTTCGACTATTGCCTGTTCGCTCATAACGTTTCCTTATGCTATAAGCATTATCGAAATAATCAGTCCGAGAATTGCATAGAACTCTATCATTGCGGGATAGATTATAAGCTTACCGCCGAGCGACTCCTGCTTGCCTACCGCGTAGATACAGTTTGCCGCGGACTTGCCCTGGAATATACCCGTAACCAAGCCCGAAAAAGCCATAGGTAGAACCGCACCTAAAAGAGCCCAGCCCTCGGCTGCCGCCATTCCGTCGCTTACGAGCGAGCCGGAAGCAATAATACCGATTATGAAGCCGTAAATACCCTGCGTTGCGGGAAGAAGCACCAACACAAGCACTTTACCGAACTTTTTAGGGTCTTCGCCGAGTACGCCCGACGCAGCACTGCCTGTCTTGTAAAGACCGATTGCCGAACCGATTCCGCATAAAAGCACGCAAATAGCTATACCGATTATGCCGATAGCGTAACCCATAGGGGCAGCTTCTACGACGGGTGCTTCCGCGTCTAAGAGTGATAAGAACATAAAAACCTCCGTTCTTTTTTAAATTTTAATTTTGAAGATAAATATATTTATGTTTTGAGCCGAGGGGAGCAAAAAGTTCGCCCTCGCCTTCATAAAACCTGCCGTAAAATTCTACGTATTGAAGTCTTGCGTCGTGAATATACGCGCCTAAAAGACCTATTGCAAGGTTGAAGGCGTGACCTACTACCATAAGCACAACGCCGAGTATTGCAAGCGCGGCGTTGCCGCCTGTTATAAATCCTATTGCATAGCTTGAAACTATCTGTGCGATTACCGCACCCGAAAGCATAAGCCCGTACAGTCTTGCGTAGCTTAAAACGTCGGACGCGAAATTGATTACGCCGTATGCTGCGCCGAAGCCCTTTGTAAACTTGCCCAAAAGCTTTTCTTTCCTGCCTGCGGTAAGCATTGCGGTAACAAGCATTACCCCTGCGATTATTCCGCCGACATATGCAAGAATTTTTACGTTAAAATCGTCGATAAGTCCTACAATTGCAAGCCCTACGCCAAGTGTGAAGAAAGCCCAGACCATTCCGTCGAGAATACCGTCGGCTATCTGTTTTCGTCTGAAACACTGCACCGTTTTACATACGTAGCCCGCACAAAGCTGCAACGCGCCTATTAAAAGGCTTATTATAAGCACAGCGGGAATTTTTATCCCCATAAGCTGCCACATATCGCCCTGTGCGTCGGGGAGCGGCGGTTTGTACGGTAACTGTATACCGAACAGCGAATTAAACAAAAAGCCCCAGATTATTGCAAAAATACCGCCGACGGCAAACACTCCCGCAAGCCTTTTCAAGCCTGTGTCGCGCTTGCTTAAAAAATATACCGTACCGCCAAGCACGGACATTAACAGTCCGTAACCCACGTCGCCCATTATAAAGCCGAGGAACAGGCTGTAAAACAACGCCATAACCGTGTTGGGGTCAAACTCGCGGTAGCTTACAGGCGAATACATATTGGTTACGGCTTCAAAATTTTTAACGACTTTGTTATTCTTTAAAAGCGTTGGCGGAATTTCGTCGTCCGCAGGGCTTGAAAACTCGTAATATACCGCGTTGGAAGTACCTTCAAGCACCTCTTTTATCTGTTCTTCGCTTTCTTTGGGGACATACGCCTCTATAAGAACGGTCGCCTGCGTCGCCCTCATTTTTTCGGCAAGCTCCTGCTTTTCCAACTCGAAACCGAGGTAGTCGCAATATATTTTCAAATCGTGAATACGGTTGCTTAAAGCATATGTTTCTTCCGAATTTTGCTTTAAGCTGTTTAAAATTTCCGCTTCGCGTTCCTTTAAACCGAGAAAGACCTCTTCGCCCGTGCTTTCTCCGTCGAACGGACAGGGAACAAACCCCGCTTCCTGCAAAATACTTTCCGCTTCCGCGCCAATGCTTTTATGGTATGCGGCTGAAATTAAAACCCCGTCGCTGTTTTCGGCAAGCACGCTGAACGCGCAAAGCCCGTCGCTAAACGATGATATAAAGCTATCCTTTGAATTTGCGGGCAACGTCCCCATTCTTATTTTAGTATGAAGAGTATCGCTATTTTTTAACGGCAACTTTACCGTAGAGTAAATTTCCGCCGAAGAAATTGTGCGTTTTAATTTACTTAGCTCGACGCTCAACTCCTTCCCGCCGTTATATAACAAATTGACTTTTTCAACAAGTGCGTCCATATCCCACTTCATATCCTTTGCAGACATAAAGTCGGAATAAGAAACATCAAAGCCGTCCTTTAAAACATCGGATTTTATCTTATTATCTTTATTGTACGATTCAATTGCCGAACTTAATCGGTTAAGCGCGTTCTCCACGTTTGAAAGATATTCGCGCATCTCCTCGCAGTCGGCTGTCAACGCCACAGTGTTTTCGGCTTCGTAATGCAATTTAACCTCGGCGGCGTTGGTGCGTTGAAGGGCGTTTAAAACGGAGTCCTTGTCATACGACATCGCAACGAGATTGAGCTTACTCATTTCAGCAACTGCCACGGGTAATCCTCCGTACTATGTCGCCGATAAATTTGTCGGCATTATTAAGACGCTCCGCCGCATACTGCGCCGCCTCCGCGCGCTTTATTGCAATTTCGGAATCATATCTTTTCTGCGCCTCGGCTTCGGCTTCCTTAACACTCTTTTCACGGTAAGCTTTAAGCTCGGTTTCGGACAGCTTTGAAATTTCGGCAGACCGCTCCTCAGCGTTTTCCGCAATTTCCGCCGCCTTTTTTATAGCCTGCGCCTTTATTTCAGCCGCTTTCGCTTCGGCCTCGTTGATACTGTTAATAATTTCCTGCATAATCCCACGAACCTGCTTTTATTTTTTTATTTTACCACATCTTGCCTGTTTTTGCAATAGCTATTTTAATCTTTAAATATAATTTCATAATAATTTCATTAACAACAATTAAATATACCCGTACCTTTTGCGGAAAGCAATAATAAAAATTACGGTTATGGCGAGCGAAGCTATTTCGGCAAAGCACGTTGCCGACCAGACGCCGTCAAGCCCTAAAACGAGCGGCACGGTAAGCACGGCAACGACCTGAAACACAAGCGTCCTTAAAAAAGATATTATCCCCGAAACGAGTCCGTTATTCAGCGCGGTAAACATCGACGAGCCGAAATAACTGAACCCCGCAATTAAAAATGCGGGAGCGTATATTCTGAAACCGCGTAAGGTCATATCGAAAAGCTCCCCATCGTAACCGAATATCTTTATAAAAGGATATGCAAGTGCTTCGGAAAGCACAGTCATCGATATTCCGAAAGCAGCGGTAATTACAAGACTTTTTTTAAACAAATTTTTAAGCTCGCTCTTGTTTTGGGCACCGAAATTATAAGCAATAATAGGCGCACTGCCCACTGAGTAGCCCATAAATATGGAAAAGAAAATCATAACGACGTACATAACGGTACCGTATGCGGCAATACCGCCGTCGCCTGGGACAAGCTTTTGGATTTGGAAATTGTAAAGCATCGTAACGACCGCCGCGGATACGTTTGCAAGAAATTCGCTGGTACCGTTTGTCGCGGACTTTAAAAGAGCTTTTCCGTAGAAGCTTGTTTTCGTAAGCCGCAAAAGACTGTTGTTTCTGCACAGGAAATAAATTATCGGAACTACGCCGCCTATTACCTGGCTTGCCGCTGTCGCGGCAGCTGCGCCCGCAAGCCCCCACTTTAACCCTGCAACAAAAACCGCGTCCAAAATTATATTCGCCGCGCCTGCCGCTCCCGTAACTATAAGACCGAGCCTGGGCTTTTCCGCCGTAACGAAAAAACTTTGAAAGACGTTCTGCAAAATAAAAAAGGGCTGTGCGCCTAAAAGTACCCTGCCGTATAGCACGCAATAGTCGTAGGTTATACCCTCCGCGCCAAGCCATTTTGCAATAGGCGGAACAACGAACTGACCAGCAACGGCTATGACTATACCTATGCCCAAGGTAACGTATACGAGAAGAGAAAAGTATGCGTTAGCCCGTTTCTTATCCCCCTCGCCAAGCGTTTTGGAAACAAGCGCGCTTCCGCCCGCGCCGAGCATAAAGCCTATTGCGCCAAGGACGAATATCAGCGGATATATAAGGTTGATTGCCGCAACCGCAGACGGTCCGGCAAAATTGGATACGAAAAGCCCGTCCACAACGCTGTAAATGCTTGTGAACACCATCATTACTATTGACGGAAGCACGAATATTAATAACTTTTTATAAGTGAAATGTTCAGATAACTGTATTCTCATTATTTATGCAAATGTTTATTCGGTATTTACCTTCGATTATAAGTGATTTATAATTATAAAGTCAAGGGAATAATGCTTTCGGTCGTTTTTATTTGCAATTACAATGCGTTATTTTACGATAAATAGTGATAAAATTTATCATAAAAAATGTGTAATTATTCATTTTTTTGAATAATTATAAATTTTATACAAAAACGTTTGCCTTTTGGAAATTAAAGTGATATTATAAACCCACAATAAAAAAAGAGGTAAAAATATATGAAAAAGATTTTAACGGCGGTTGCAACCGCAGCACTTTGCACGGCTTGTGCAATTTCAATGGCGGCTTGCTCATCTTCCACAAACGTGAAAATTATAGAGATAAGTCTTTCCAACGAGCAGTACGGCGTAGCTATTGCAAAGGACAACGACAGCCTGAAAACACAGGTAAACGAAGTTATTACCGCTCTTACGGGCGACGGAGTTACCGTTGGCGATAAAACCGTGACTTTCAGCACCCTTTACGACGCCGAAAAAGAGGCAGAAACAAGCAACACTCCTATATCAATCGGTACCGTCAAAAAGACTAGCACCAATCGCGACAACGAGCTTGTTGTTGCCACCAACGCAGAATTCGCACCTTTTGAATATATGGTAGGCGATTCTTTCGGCGGCGTTGATATGCAGATTGCAAAAATTCTTGCAGACCAGCTTGGCAAAGAGCTTGTAGTATCGCATATGGCTTTTGAAGCCGTAACCACTGCAGTTGCCCAGGGAACCGCGGATATAGGTCTTGCAGCTCTTACAATTAGCGATGAACGTAAAGAAACAGTAGACTTCTCCCTTCCTTACTACGACACCACCCAATACATTGCCGTTTCCGTTGATAACACCGACTTTGACGAATGCAAAACCGAAGAAGACGTAGTAAACGTCCTGAAAGGACTTAAAAACGTAAAAGCTGGCGCAGCTAAGGCACAAACGGGCTACTATTATCTTAACGGAAACCCCGATTTTGAATTTGACGGTTTTGAAAATATAACCGTTACCCCTTACAACACGGTAGCACTTGCAGTTAAAGACCTTTCAAACGGTACGATACAGCTTGTATGCGGCGACAAAGACGCACTTAACGCGGCTGTAAAAGCGATAAATAAGTAATATATTTATGAATTTTGACCAATTTTTCAAATATTTAATAGATTACGGCGGTTATAAACAGGTACTTGAAGGACTGCGCAATACTCTTATCATAGCTTTCGGCGGATTGGTTATAGGAATTGTAATCGGCTCGGTAGTAGCTATAATAAAGTTAGCCGGCACACGGAACAGGGCTGCAAAGATAGTATCCTACGCAGGCGACGCCTATACCGGTCTTTTCAGAGGCACTCCCATAGTAGTACAGCTACTTATATTCCATTTCGTCATCTTCCGCGGCGCGCTTCCCTCCCCTTGGGAAGCGACGCTGATTTTCGGTTTAAACAGCGGGGCTTACGTTGCCGAAATTATGCGCGGAGGCATCCAGTCGGTTGACCCCGGGCAGCTTGAAGCAGGACGCACCCTTGGGCTTTCTTATGTAACAACGATGATAAAGGTCGTACTTCCGCAGGCAATTAAAAACGTTATTCCCACTCTCGGAAACGAACTTATCGCTCTGATAAAGGATACCTCGGTTGCAAGCTATGCGGCCACCGTTGACCTGAACGCAGCTTTCACGGCGATATCGGGTGCGACTTACGACACAATGACGCCCTACATAGCACTTGCTTTGATATATCTTGTGATAGTAGTTATTTTGACGTTAATAATAAAACTTGTTGAAAGGGGGCTTAGAAAGAGTGAAAAACGCTAAAACGCAAAAGCAATATAAGCCTAAGTTTCAGAACAAGCGGTCAATCCCCGTTGAAACTTACGATGAAAAATCGCTTATAGAAGTTCAGCATCTTACTAAATATTACGGCAACCTTAAAGTTTTGGACGATATTTCCGAAAAGATTTATCAGGGCGAAAAAGTAGCCATAATCGGCCCGTCGGGAAGCGGTAAAAGCACGTTTCTGCGCTGCCTTAACGTATTGGAAGATCCTACCGACGGTTATGTATTTTTTGAAGGCAACAACCTGTGCGATTTAAAAGTCGACATCAACGTACAGCGCAGAAAAGTAGGAATGGTATTCCAGCAATTTAATCTGTTCAACAATATGACAGTACTGAAAAATATCACGTTTTCCCCTGTACACGTCGCAATGCAGGAGCTTAAAAAACAACAACTGAGTAATTTAAAACTCAAATTTTTAAACCTTTTCAGGAAAAAGGACAACAAGCTTCCCGTTCAGGAAATAAAGACAACGAAAGCCAAAATAAAAGAAGACGCAGAACAAAACGCAATGCGACTTTTAAAGAGAATAGGTTTGGAGACGAAAGCAAACGTTTACCCCTCCACCCTATCCGGCGGACAGAAACAGAGAATTGCCATAATACGCGCACTGGCTATGAACCCCGACGTAATGCTTTTCGACGAACCCACCTCCGCCCTCGACCCCGAAATGGTCGGCGAAGTTTTACAGCTTATAAAAGAGCTTGCCGAAGAGGGAATGACCATGGTCATAGTTACCCACGAAATGGGCTTTGCGCGCGAGGTAGCAACAAAGGTTTTGTTTATGGACGAGGGCAAAATAGTCGAACAAGGCTCCCCCGAAAAGATATTCTCTTCCCCCGAAAACGCAAGACTGAAAGACTTTTTATCAAAGGTTTTATAAATAATAAAGGCGACGGAACGCAAATTCGTTCCGTCGCCTTTAATTATTTAAACTATTCTATATCGTCAAACTTTGCGTAGAAGAACATAAAACCCGACACGAATAGAAAATCTTTCTTTAAAAATGCCTGCTCTAATTTTTCATAATTTTCTACCAGCCATTGGTGGTTATTTAAAAATATGTCGTTTTCGGGTTCTTCCTTTAACAGATCCTCATACTCAGGCTGAACGTAAGAAAAATAAGTATCGAAAAGAATTTTCCTCTTCTTCATTTTCATATTAGCCGTCGTAACCAGACTTTCTACCATTTTAACTTCGCTTGCATCTAAATTCTTTAATAAATTATAAACTTCCCTGCCGAAGTTTCTTGCACCTGCATATTTATCCTTTTCAATTACACTTATCATTTTTTTGAATAAATTAGACGGGTCGGGACTGCAAACAACCATACCGTCATCAAGCTCGCGAACGTAGATTATCGCACCGTCGTTAAGACGCTCTACGATTGAGCGAAGCTTCTTTGCGGGATTTTTACTGTCCTTCAATATAAGCGTAAGATCAACAAAATCAAAACCGAAAATGTCATTTTCGGAAAGAATTCTATCCATTTTACTTTCAAAATCATCGTCTTCCATATTGCCGACATAGAAATGCCCATTATTTTCAGCATACAATTCATTTGCCTTGTCCGCCTCACTTTTATTACATAAAAAGCCGACGACTTTAGAATAGTCCAATCCATTGTATTTATCCATAGTGGACGTTATTTCATATATGGCAGGATTAAAAATAACGAAGTTATGCCGCTCGCCAAAAAGTTTTTTGAAAATTTCATCCTCAACTTCTTTACATGATATTCTGTCAAGCTTTATACGGTTTTTCTCTCTTTCGGATATACCGTTTATTTCGTAATATGTATTGGAAACAGTACGGCTTCTGCTTGTGCTTAAACTGTTTTTGTTTTCATCAACGAGGTAAGACGTAAGTTTTAAAAACATATCGTCAAAACGCGATATGGTAGAATCATAAGTTATTCCCTGGTAATCTTTAATTGCCGCAATATCGTCGGGTAGCTTTTCAGGAAATTCAAAGTCTTTTAAAAATATAGGTACGATGTTCTTGTCTAACTCAATTGCTTTACGTATTTCATTCCTTACCCAGTCGTCGTCATATACACATCTGTCAAGTCCGTTTTTTGGCAAAATAATAATAAAATTATTACACAGTTCTATTTTTCTGTAAATCTGCTCATTAAATTTTCCGATTTTTAAACTTTCCTTATCGTAAAACGCAGAATAATGCTCGTTTATCAATCTATCAAATAATCTTCCGCAAAAATCTGCACCGCCCAATCTTCTGTAACTTATAAAAATATCCAAAACATACCCCTTAAAATTTTATCTTGAAGTTTATTTAATTTTTATTTAAAAGTTTAATATAAAATTTGTTTGCCTGCTCTTCTTCCTTATGGTTTTCCTCTAAATAAAGAAATTTATTTTTCCACGGCTTAACAGGCTTACCGTTTAAAGATTTTGAATAAACCTTCCGCTTTAAATCTTTCTCCTCAACGGTGTAATTTTCGCCCAAATCCATAACCTTATCATACAAAATACACGCTTCGGGACACAGTTTTTCGGAAGTATATAGCCGCAATGTTTCGTACTTTCTGTTTTCAGCTTCTTTTATTGTATCCAGCAAAATAGCTTTTCCTAAACCGCGTCCCCTGTAATTTTTCAATATACCGTACCAACCCAGCCAGACAGTACCTTTTTCCCCTAACCGCTCCTCTTC
Organism: uncultured Christensenellaceae bacterium; assembly: GCA_910587365.1. Lineage (GTDB taxonomy): Bacteria > Bacillota > Clostridia > Christensenellales > Borkfalkiaceae > Coproplasma. Next base: position 21,441 of record CAJUKJ010000013.1, read on the forward strand.
GTACAAGCCCGTAATGCCGAAGGCTTCGTTATCTAAATACGCCAGAAAATACGGCGCACCCTTTTCGTATGCTTTTAAATAACTAAAATAGCCGCACGACGACGGAAATATCTGCATTTCGAGGTGCGTTGCAAACAATATATTTTCCTCGGTAATTTCCTTATAATTCAGATTTGGCATTTTGCTTATCATAAATTCCCCGCAACTTTTTTAATTTTTTCAATTATAACATATTAAAACGGTTATTTCAAGCATAGTATATAAAAGTATTGCATAATGCCGCAACAACCCCGATTAGGAATTGTGGATAACTTTATTCATACTTTTGTAATAATTTGTCGAAAAAGTGGCGCACTTTACGAATATTTGTATAAGTGTTGATAAAAAGTGGATAAATATTTTGAATTTATAATATTTTTGCCTTTTTACACAATGTAATTGTGGACAACTTTTTGTGGATAACTTTATATGATTTGCTAAAAACATTGCAAATTACACTTATTTATCCACATTATTTTTAAACCCATATACACAAAACCGCTCCTTCCCATATTCCGTGGAAGGAGCGGTTTTAAACTATTATAATATACTGCTTACGCGACTGTTTGTCGGATTGTATCCTTAATTAACAAATAGACGCCAAGGCATACACCGTTTTTACTGTTTGTCTATTTTTTTGCCGTATAATGCGGACATATTGTTGGCATATCTGTTCATATTTTCGCACGACTTTAAATGCACCGAGCTTTCAAAATCGCCAAGCTTTTTAAGCTGGTCGCGCGACAGTTTGGAAGGCACGTCTATTTCCACCGTAACGTACAGGTTACCAGTACCGTTTACCGTCTTTACTCCCTTTCCGCGTATACAGAACTTCGTTCCCGAAGCGGTGCATTCGGGTATGTTGAGTTCGATAGTATCCTCTACGCCGGGAACTAAAACCTTACCGCCCTGAACTGCGGTTTTATATGAAATGGGTACTGTTACGAATAAATCGCGGTCTTCGCGCTTTAACAGCTTATGCGGCTCGATACGGAAATAAACGTACAAATCGCCGCATTCCCCGCCGTTACCCGCCGCCTGACCGAAGCCGCGCTTACGTAAACTGCTGTCCTTATCGACGCCCGCGGGAATATTTACGGTAAAGCGCGTTTCCTTCCTGATATACCCCTTCCCCTTACAGTCGGGACATTTATCAAGAATCTGTCTTCCTCCGCCTCCGCAGTCGGGACACACGCCGACCTGGATGGTTCTGCCGAAAATGGTGTCCTGAGTGTATTTAATTCTTCCGCTGCCCCCGCAACAGGTACAAACCTTAAACGAAGTTCCGCCCTTTGCGCCTGTGCCGCGGCAAGCTGCGCAAGGCTCGTTACGGGTATAGCTTACCTCCTTTGAACAACCCTTTATGGCGTCAAGGAAGGAAAGATAAATAGTATGCTCGATATCCGCGCCCCTGTTGGTCTTTTTCTGTTCTCCGCCGAACGAGGACGCCCCGCCGAAACCGCCGCCGAACATAGAGTTTAAAATATCCTCAAACCCGCTTCCGCCGAAGGGGTTGCCTCCTCCGCCGCCGAAACCGCCGAAAGGATTGCCGCCCATACCGGGATGCGCCTGCTCATAGTCGTACTGCTTGCGCTTTTGTTCGTCCGAAAGCACGGCGTTAGCCTCGTTAATTTCCTTGAATTTTTCGGCGGCAGCTTTATCTCCGGGATGAAAGTCGGGATGATACTGCTTTGCAAGCTTTCTGTACGCCGATTTAATTTCGTCCTGCGTTGCCGTCTTAGACACGCCGAGGATTTCGTAGTAATTTTTATTAGACATATAAAACTCCTCACGAATTTTTGTTTCTATTCTGCGAAACAAAAATTCCGTGATTTTCGGGGCTACGCGCCCACTGCGCGCAATATTAAGCGCACACAATCATATAATCGCACGCATTCCCCCTCGGTCAGCCGCAGGTATGCGCAAATTGGGTGCGCAGCGCAGGGAAACCCTGCTTGCGCCGTAAATTATTTAAAATTATAACACATATTGCCTTGAAAAGTCAGCGCAATAGCTTGCGCATTAAAACTTTTCAAGGCATAATTTTACCTCATCCGTCACTGCATATCGGCAGTGACACCTTCCCCAAGGGGAAGGCTATATTTATGATAACGCCGAGAAAACGCAAGGCGGAATTTACTTTCGCCGTTAAGCGTTTCACGACATTAGCAACCTCACGAAAAATTTGCAAAGCATTTTTTGTGAACTATTTTAGTGCTGGCGGAATTCGGTATCGTCGTCCCCGCCGTTTGCACCGTTAGCTCCTGCCCCGTGATTACCGCCTGCCTGCTGGTACATCTTTGCGACCACGGGCTGAATTTCGTTCTGCAAGGTTTCTATCGCCGCCTTAATGCGGTCGTTGTCGCCCGATTCAAGCTCCGTCTTTGCCTTTGCAACAGCGTCTTCAACAATCTTTTTATCGTCGGCGGTCAGCTTATCGCCCGCTTCCTTCATTGTCTTTTCAAGGCTGTCTACCATACTTTCAAGGGTATTTTTGTTGTCAACCGCCTCTTTGCGCTTCTTATCCTCTTCGGCGTATCTTTCCGCGTCCTTGACCGCCTTGTCGATATCCGCTTCCGAAAGGTTTGTCGATGCGGTAATCGTAATGTTTGTACTCTTGCCTGTACCCAAATCCTTTGCGGTAACGTTTACGATACCGTTAGCGTCGACGTCGAACGTAACCTCAATCTGCGGAACTCCGCGGGGTGCGGGAGGAATGTCCGTAAGCATAAACTTACCGAGCGACTTGTTGTCGCGCGCAAACTTTCTTTCGCCCTGCAATACGTTTATTTCAACGCCGGGCTGATTGTCCGCTGCGGTTGAGAATACCTGGCTCTTCTTTACGGGAATAGTAGTATTTCTTTCAATCAACGGAGTGGAAACGCCGCCGAGGGTTTCGATGCCGAGGGTTAAAGGCATAACGTCGAGAAGAAGTACGTCCTTGACCTCGCCGGAAAGCACGCCGCCCTGTATTGCCGCGCCTATTGCCACGCATTCGTCGGGGTTAATCCCCTTAAAGGGTTCTTTGCCGGTAATGCTTTTTACCTTATCGAATACGGCGGGAATACGCGTAGAACCGCCTACCATTATTACTTTTCCGATATCGCTGTAATTAAGCCCCGCGTCCTGCATTGCCTTGCGCATAGGCTCGACCGTTCTTTCTACGAGATCCGCGGTAAGCGCGTCGAACTTCTGCTTGGATATATCTATATCGAGGTGCTGGGGTGCGCCGTCAACCACCGTAATGAAGGGCAGGTTGATGTTGGTGGTACTCATACCGGAAAGCTCTATTTTAGCTTTTTCAGCGGCTTCTTTAAGCCTCTGCATAGCCATTTTGTCCTTGGAAAGGTCTACGCCCGTTTCCTTTTTGAATGTTTCCACGAGGTAGTCCATAATCTTTGCGTCGAAGTCGTCGCCGCCAAGATGGGTATCGCCGTTGGTAGCAAGAACCTCGAACACGCCGTCGCCTATTTCGAGAATGGATACGTCGAACGTACCTCCGCCGAGGTCATAAATCATAACCTTCTGGCTTCCGTCCTGCTTGTCAAGACCGTAAGCGAGGGCTGCGGCAGTAGGCTCGTTTATGATACGCAGAACGTTAAGTCCGGCAATTTTGCCCGCATCCTTGGTCGCCTGACGCTGACTGTCGTTAAAGTAAGCGGGGCAGGTAATAACCGCGTCGGTTACCTTTGCGCCGAGATAGCTTTCAGCGTCCGCTTTAAGCTTTGAAAGCACCATTGCCGAAATTTCCTGGGGGGAATAACCGTTGTCTATATTGACTTTGTAAGATTCTCCCATATGGCGTTTGATTGAAATAACCGTCTTGTCGGGCTGCGCGACCGCAAGACGTTTTGCAGCCTGTCCGACGATACGGCTTCCGTCAGCCTTGAACGAAACGACCGAAGGGGTTGTTCTGTTGCCTTCGCTGTTTGCGATAACCACAGGCTCGCCGCCTTCCATAACCGCAACGCACGAGTTTGTTGTTCCTAAATCTATTCCTATTACTTTTCCCATAATAACTCCTTTACTGACTTAGTAATTTTTATTTTTTTAAACCGTTACGGTTACCTGCGCGTAACGTATTACTTTATCATTATTTTTATAGCCTTTTTTTAACACCTGCTTGATAGTGTTGGGTTTTTCCCCCTCTTCGCAGGGGAAGTTCATAACCGCTTCCGCCACGCTTTCGTCGAAGTCGTCGCCTACATTTACAGGTATTTCTTCAATCCCTAACGAAGCAAGAATAGTGTTAAAGCTTTTGATAACCTTGTCAATACCCGCTTTTGTCTTTTCGTCCGAAGCCGAGTCAAGCGCGTAGCCGAACGTATCCGCCACGGGCAGAAGCTTTAATACCGCGTCCGAAACGCCTTCCTTGTACGATTTGGCAACAGCCTGCGCGTTGCGCTTGCGGTAATTGTCGTACTCGGCTGAAACGGAATACCACTTGCGCTTGCACTCCTCTGCATACGCCAAAGCTTTTTCAAGCCCGCTATCTTCCCCGGACTCGTTTTCGGGTTCTTCTTCCACTATTCCCGCAGCTTTTTTAGCCTCTTCTACTTCTTCGTTTTTGAGTATTTCTTTATCTTCTTTCATTATATAATATAATCCTTGTTTTTGCCTTCCTACATTATTAATATAAAACTTTCGCGCCTGCCTTAAACAAAAAAGTTACATATTTTTAAATAAAAATTTAAAGGCCATAAAAGTATAATTGCATAAAATTTGATTATTTTATTCATAAATTCATTATCGTCGGGCAATTGGGCATTAAAATATGCAAAGTGGAAAATAATAATACAAAAATTAAGTTGATTTTGCTTTTACAATGTGGTATTATATTATAGAGTAAATAATATCATCACCTTATTTACGGAGGTTAAAATGAACAAAATAAGAAAACTTTTAATTTCGGGACTCGCGGTTTGCGTCCTCGGCTGCACGGCTTTGGGAATAGCGGCGTGCAATAAAAGTGCGGACTTCCCCGCCTACCGCAAACCCGTAGATTATGTCGAACCCGGCGATCCCGGAGACGAAGATTTTACGGGACATTACACCATTGAAGTTATATCCTCGGGCGGAACTATTCTCAACGGGGTAAAGGTTAACGTAATGCTTGACGGTAAAATAGTTGCAAGCACTATTTCGATTGACGGAGTTGTAAGCTTTGACCTTGAACCCAACGAATACGAGCTTGTCGTGGACGAGTCCACACTGCCCACAGGCTACTTTATGGACGGAACGGTATTTAAAACGTCCGCCACTTCGGGAAAGGCGAGGGTAATTGCAAGTTCTAAGGTGCAGACAAGTACCGCGGCGTCGTCTTACAGATACAACGTCGGCGACGTTATGTACAATTTCAGCTACACCGACAACAACGGCGATAGACAGACCCTTTCTGATTTACTTGCCGAAGGAAGCCAATACAAGGCGGTAGTTCTTAATTTCTGGTATATAAGTTGCGGTCCCTGCCGTACCGAATTCCCGGCAATCCAATCCGCTTACGAAGCTTTCAGCGACAAAATAAAATTTATCGCGTTCGATAAGGACGACAGTCTGAGCGCAATAAACCAGTTCAGGGAAGAAAACGGTTATACTTTCGATATGGTACAGGACTCGGGGTCGTTGCTTTCGACACAGTTCAGAGTTTCGGCGAACCCCACCACCGTCGTTGTTGACAGATACGGAGTTTATGCCTACCGCAGTCAGGGTACCGAACCCGACAAAGCTAAATGGCTTGCATTGTTTGATAATTTCACTTCGGACAATTATGTACAGCAGCCTATACAGCCAGACAATCCCGAAGACCCTGACAATCCCCCTACTACCGACAGGGTAATACCCGACATTGCAGAAGACGATTACAGCAAATTCCTTACCGCTATCAACGGCGAGGGTGCGGACGGGAAAGTAATAGAATATTTAGGCGCGACAACCAGCGAAAGCGATAAATTGTACAACTGGCCTTGGCTACTGCACACGGACGACGCAACGGGCAAGCAATACGTAAGTACAACAAACGCTTCCCACGGCAACTCGTTCTCAATACTGACAGTAAGAATCAACCTTAACAGCGGCGACTATGTTTCCTACGAATACTTTACAAGCACGGAAACCACGATGACGGGCGGCGACATACTTTACGTACTTATTGACGGAAAGCGGGTTGCAGAGCATAGCGGCATAAGCGCAGAAGACGAAAACAGCGACGAACAGGGCTGGCTTAGAAACAGAGGCGTTTACATTGCCAGCAGAAGCAGAACGATAGAGCTTGCATTCTGTTATATGAAAGATATGCTTGAAGACGTCGGCACCGACGAAGTTGCAATAAGAAATATTACCATAGGAAACGTTGAAACCGCAACCGAAGCGATTGACGCGGTAACCGACACGGCATTAGGAGAGCTTAACGAAGCCGGTACGCGCTATTCGCAGTACGTTACGCCCATCTACAACAAAGAAGACGAATATTACCACGTCAAGTACGACGGCGACAAGGATTCGATACTGTTCTTGGATTACAACCAACCCGCACTGTTTGCGGAATTGCATATCGGCGGAGAAACGTTTACCCCGCACACCTACGAGTTACAGCAAACAGCTTCATTCTATTTCTTAGTTTACTGGGATTATACAACCCGCGCGACCGACCCGCAGAATTTAATGCTGACATTCGGCGGAAGCGACAAACAAAGCTTATCCACGATTTACATCAACTCATACTATACAGCCCAGTTCTCCCCCACCGGACTTATACCCGTAACAGAAGAACTGAAAAAACTTGTAATTGAATTTACCAAAGAATATTGCAGAGTCGAAAACATCGAGTATTACGAAGAAATGTGGCTTGAATTCTGCCGCTACTACAAGCATCACGGCCCCGCGCACACCTTCGGCGATGACTGTCTTGCAATTACCGACCCCGTACCCGGAATGACTTTCACTAACCCGTATACGGCTGTCGAAGGCAAAAACACCGCGAACGTTTGGAATATTTCAAATTCGGGCGGCGGCGGCGTACTGTTCAAATTCGTACCCGAAACCACGGGCGTCTACTATATGTACAGTAAAGGCGTACTCGGCGACGACCCTTCGGCAACAGTTTACAACTCGCAGCGCAAAACGATTGTCTCTTTCGATAACCTTATAAGCTATGATATGTTCCTGCGCGAAAACCTTGAAGATTTTGAGGGATACGTCGTCCTTACCGCAGGCGAAACCTACTACCTGCGCGTAACCAAGGGCTTACAGGAAACAGGCGAAATCGATTTCTATATCGAATACAAGGATGAAAGCTTAGACGTATTGAGGGTTGCAACCACAGGCAACGGTCTGTGGACGTATAATCCTGAACTGGGAATTGACTTCGCGTACTACATTGCGGTAAGCACCGTTTATAATGAAATGGACGGTTATTACCACGCGTTAGACCGTAACGGCGAGGAAGGCTCGGTAATATATATCGACTTCATACATCCCAACTTCTACGAACAGAACAACCACTCGCTGCTCTGGATAATTGAAAACGGATACTTCGATTTCAGCAAAGACTACGGACCCGATTACACAAGCGTTATGATGCAGTATTACTACAAGTCAATCGAAGGCAAAGACAAGAACGACGTATTGTACGGAATGCTTGAAGCGGATGAAGAATTGGTTAACTACCTCTGCCTGTTTATGGATTCAACATCAACCTCTAAAGATATGAACAGCTTCCAAAGCGGTTTCTGGCTTTCACTTGCAACGTACTTCGTACATTACGGTGCATAAACAATGAACAAGTTTAAAAATTGAAAAAAGGAGATATCTTAAAGTGAAGAAAATTTTAACAAGTTTAGCTATCGTGCTTGCGGTTGCAATTACCCTTTGCGTAGGCGTATTCGCATCAGCTTGCAACAACAGCTCCACCGCCACCGAGCTTACGGTAACGGTTGTATACCCCGACGGCAAAGCCGTAGACGGAACCAAGGACGGAAACGGAGATTACAACGGAAACGCAATTAAAGTACAGTTCTGTGATGCAGACAACGGAGAAAACTGCTACCAGCTGCTCAATCTTGGCGCAGACGGAAAAATTACCCAGTCCATTAGCCAATTACAGGAAGCACTTGAAGGTGTAGAAAACTTCTCACTGCATATTCTCGGACTTCCCGACGGGTATAGCTACGACGAAAATATCGTACTCAGCGCAAAGAATGCAAGCGTTACGATACAATTAGTAAAAGCTTAAATAACTTAATAAAGCTAACGCCCCCTGCGCAGTTGCGCAGGGGGCGTTTTTATCGGTAATATATGAGGGCGTTTATAATACGTATTTCTATGAGAACGTTTTTTTAAATGCCTTTTATTTTTACATTATTTGTTCATTGCACTTTCAATCTGTTCGATTAAAACCTGCTTACCGAGAATGTTTTCCCACTGGTAAGTAATTACGCCCTGTGCATCCATTATAACGGTACGGGGGAAACCGCTTTTGCCACCGAGCGTGTGGTAAAGATTCACTTCGGCATTGTCGTGGGTAAATATCAACTGCCAGTCAGACCAGCTTGAAGTTTTTCCCGTTCCGCTGTCCCCGTCGATAAAATCCTGTACCATTTTCTCACTAAGTCCGTTGTTGGAATGTACGACAATCATATTTATCTCATCGCCGTAGCTTTTCTTGACTTCCTCGAACTCGGGAAGCTCTCTTACACAGGGAGCGCAGTCCGTATACCAGAAATTGAATACCGTTACTTTACCCAACAGACTTTGAAGCGAAAGGCTTTCCATAACCGTTCCGTCTTCGTTGTACGCGCCTGCGGTTAAATAAACCTTCGTCAGTACCACGTCATCCTTTTCGGGGTCTATAAACGTATCTCCGACCTTGTAGATATTATCCACTTCGTCGCTCTTCGCCACGAAGTTATAATAGACAAGCGCGGTAACCAGCACTGCAAGCGCGACAGCCCAAGCCGTGAACTGCAACCAGAAGCCGCGCTTTTTTATTTTTGCCTTTACTTCTTTTATACGCTCTTCCTGCTCTTCAATATCGGTAGCGGCAAGCTCCGTATTAACAGGCTCTGTATTAGCAATCTCTGTTTTAACAATCTCCGTATCATCGGCAACCCGCGCTTCAACGGTTTTGCCTTTTACCGCCATTGCTTTGAGAGGAGCTTTCTCCTCTTCCAAAACCGAAGTATCGATACCCGCAAGCACAAGCTTTGAACCCTTCCAGCTAATCGCCTTAGTAGGACAAACGGGAATACATTCGCCGCAGTTGATACATTCGTGGTCGCCTACGTGCTTAATATCCATTTTACAGTGCTGTATGCACCTTCCGCAGTCAACGCACTTTTTATCGTCGAGCTTTACGCCGATAAGCGCGTATTTGTTGAAAAAGCCGTATATCGCGCCGAGCGGACAAATAAAACGACAGAAAAATCTGAATACAAATATACTTGCCAGAACTACAATTACAAGAACTATAAACTTCCAACTGAACAAAAAGCCTAACGATTCAAACTTATCATATTGGTTGGGATTGGACAGCAGTCCGCCTGCACCTTCAAAAGTACCAACAGGGCATATATACTTGCAGAAACCCGGCGAGCTTGACGTAATTAGCGGTATAGCCAGAACAAACACGACAAGCAGAACGTATTTAAAATACGAAAGAATTCGGGTGTAGCGGCTCTTTCTGAGCTTAGGCGTTTTAATTTTGTACAACAGCTCCTGTCCGAGTCCTACGGGACAGAGGAAACCGCATATCGTCCTTGCAAATATAAGCCCGAACAAAGCGAGAATGCCTAATATGTAGAATGGCGCGCGCTGTCCTGACTGGGCAAGCGAGTCCTGTAAAGAACCCAACGGACACGCGCCTATCGCACCGGGGCAGGAATAACAGTTGAACCCGGGTACACAAGCATATTTTGTATTACCCTTGTATATGTCGCCAACAACAAACCCCTTAATATTCGCGTTGTATAAAAGTGCCGTATAAATTTGAATAAGTCTGCGTTTTGTGGGAGCGTGGTTTTTAAACCATAAACCGACTTTTTTAAAAAAGTTTTTTAACTTAACCAATTCCCACACACTCCAAACAAATATTAACTGCCTTTATAAGCACCCTGCCGGCATTACCGTTGACAATGCCTGCTATTACGAAAGCCACTCCCACACAGGCTATCGCAATTCTCACGCCAAGCGTGAAATATTTATTAGAGGTAACGTAAGAAACCTTTCCTCCCGCCGTATGCAATACCGCAAAAAATTTATTCGGCGGAACGTATGCAGTGTTTTCTTCCGTGCGTCTGACAGCCGCAAGCTTTCTTGCAACGGGAAGCTGACGGTTTGCAATTATACCTTCACACAAGGCAACGCCGAGCGCGATAACGAACGCCGCCCCAACGAAAGGCATAACGTATTTTACCATACTTACAACGTCGTCCGTAACGTCTTCCGAGGCAAATGACGAAGGCTTTGCAAGATACACTATCGTATAAATTGCACACGCCGCACCCACTGCCGCAACAACTGCCCAAAGTATTTTAACTTTGCGTTCTTCGCGCATAAATGCGGAATAGCTTTCTGCAAGCTCCCCTTCAAATTTTTTGGGCATATGCTTTTTTAAACGGTATAGCGTGTAACGCGCGTCTTTATAAGCCCCTTGCTTTTCGGCAACGGGGAAAACCTCCCACACGATAAAGCCGCCCGCTATCATTACGACCCATAGCCAGAACGCAGGCGAAATGCGCGAAAGCCCCGCCGCTACCCGCTCAGCCGTATACGGATGGACGCCCCCCGTAGAACATATTAAATACAACTGCCAAAAAATCAATGCGGCGTAAATGACCGTCATCGCGCTTAGCGCGATAGAATAGCTTAGACGCACCGTTTTACACGTTTTTTCGTTAATAGTATTCATCATTTATATTATAACTTTAAATGCGTTTACAGTCAAGTGTTTTATAGGTTTGCCTACGCCGTACATATTTTACCATATTAAATTCTTACCCTTTTTTTAGGTGATAGACTGTAATGCGTTACGGACTATATAATGTAAAACAGATTGCCTTTCGGCAATCTGTTTTATGTTTGTATAAAGTTTTTAGACAACAGTAATTGTCAATGTTGCGGTTTTACCTTCATCGGGAATAATAACAATTTTCCATGTCGCGTTGTTATACGGCCAATAATTTACGTTATTGATAGTCATACCGGGATATTTAACTACGCCATCCTCAATACATACCTGAGGATTACCGCTGTCTGTAAACTCAAAATATTCTATATGACCGTCTGTAACCGTTATCGTCGTATTTTTATTCGACTTGAATGTATATGCCACTTTTGCAGAAATAGCGTCATCCTTATAACCATTGGAAGCCGATATTTCAGTATAGACTATAACTTCACTTTGAAGCATTAAAGTAATTTCGCCCTCGCGCATATCTTTATTAAATTGAGCATTATTCTTAATAATGTAAGGATCTTCAGCAGTTTGTTCGCCAAGCTCTACGCTATAATAGCCGTCGGGAATAGAGAAGATTGCAACGCCGTTTTCATCGGTTGTTGCGGTTTTACCGTCAAGTACTAATGAAAGTCCAACAACCGCTTTGCCGTTATGCTTTACAGTTATCTTATAGGTCTGATTTTTTGCGACGGTTACCGTCATAGAGCTGTCAACGTAACACTTTTTAGTTTTTGCACCTTGGAAGGTGTAACCCTCAACACTGCCGAAATCAACGCTTATAGCGTAAATTCCGGGAAGCGTATTAATTACTACCTTGCCGTCCGCGTCGGTTGTTCCTTCCACATTGTTAACGGTTACCTTAATTCCTGCGGGAAGCTTATTCCCTTCATTATCAACAAGTGAGAGCGTGTAGTTTACTGCCGTACCCTTTTCGGTTTCGCTTAAACCTACTATTAAACTTCCGGAAGCGACGGTAGCACTTATTTCGGCTGCGCTTGCCATGATATATAACTTATCTCCTTCGGCAACTTCGCAAGACCAATCATTATAGCTATTACGGAACATTAAACCACTATTTCTGCCACTAAATTCAGCATTGTCGTAAACTGCAAACGTCACGTTGCTTCCGCCGAGATAGAACCATCCTGCCGAAGGCGCGGTGTATACGTAATAAGTGTCATTTGCCGAATCGAGAGTAACTGTTCCTGCCGTCAATGCCTTAGGCACAGCCGCGGAACCGCCCTCGTCAGTATCCTTGCTATAAGCCCTGACTTTAAAGCTGCATTCGCCCATTGCGCGAAGGTAATAAGTTTTTGCCTCAAATTTTGCTATGTACTTTGTACCTTGAACGCTTTTACTGTTGCCGTACTGATCTGTATTATCTTCGTACAAGTCGAGGTTAAGATTATTGCCTTCTATCGTATATAAGCCTTCCTCTGCAACGGTAAACGAATACCAGATATTCATTTTGTTCGGCTCGGTTGCCGTGTCCGCGCCAACAGTTACGGGAATAGGATTTTTCATTTCGCCCGGAGCATAATACTCTTCTAAGGTAAACTCAATATTTCCGTCGGTCGCGCTTGCTTTAAAGTAGTATGTATTCCAACCCATACCGACAGTTACATCTTGGTTATTCAATTTATTGTTTTTAGGGTCGCTAAGGTCTGCGCCAAGCCATGTAAGCGAAACATTTGTATCGCCTAACGTGACTTTATATTTTTTAGTTGAAGAAGATACAACGAATGAAAAATATACGTCGGTATTGGGGTCAGCAGTATGGCTCACATTTATTGTACCGTTATTTTCAATCATTTTTGCAGGATATTCAGCTGAACCGACCTCGGGAGGAGCTACTCTTTTTATCATTACAACAAACGTAATACTTCCCAATTGTTCGGCTTCGGGAGAGTCTATATCAACTGAATAGTCATTCTGCGATTCACTGTCGATTATTGCAGCGAACTCACTGCAAGCATATCCACCGATATTGCAAGAAACTTCCTCGCTATTAAACATAACCTGATATTTAGCGACCTCGCCTTCCTCAACCTCAGGGAATGCTAAATAGCAATAGTCCCACCAAAACGACCAACCAGCATCTTCTCCGCTTAGAGTAAACGAATACGCTATGCAGTCGCCTACTTCTAAACCTTCGCCAACGATATACGTATCTTCATTCCCAACTAACTTTTCAGATACCAGGAAAGTATAGTCGTGATCATACTTGTCGGTTTTAGCTAAATTAATATCTTTATTAAATACATCTTTATTAAATACGCTATATCCCTCTATTTCTACAGAATACTCGTCAAGCTCAACGCCGTTAAATATAGCGTCGCCGTTTGCATCCATTTCGGCTGTATATTCCTTTTCGCCCTTTACAAGCTTAACCGTCAAAACTTTTAAATGTTCAAGATTATCTAATTCTTCTACATTTTCAACAGAAATAGGAAAACCGATTACGTTTATCTTATAACTGTAATTAGGAATAACAACAAGTTCGATATGTCCGTCGCCGGAAGTACACTCGGTATAGCCGATACCTTCTACGTTACCCGTAGGAGGTATAATTACTTTATATTCTTTACTCTGGGTATGTACGTGAGTGACTTCGTCGGGAAGTTTTACAAAAACAGGCGTTTCCGAATTGGAGAACGTAAGCAAAAGCCCTTTGCCGTCCTGGCTCATTTCAACTTTTGTAATGCTTACGCCATCAACCCCCTGAGCTTTTACGCCCGTATCAGTAGATCCTAAATACCAATTTCCGTTTGTGCCGATAGAAGGCGTTAACCCCGAAGCCCCGACAAGGCTTGCAAGCCAATCAGCCTCAGCCAGGGGCGTTCTTCCAGCCGCATACTCTGCGTCGCTGTAAATCTCGTATGCGGATTTACCGTTTGTACCATTCGTGCCGGGTTTACCGTCCTGTCCGTCCTTGCCGTCCTGCCCGTCTTTACCGTCCTGTCCGGGCGTTGCTGCGGAGTTAAGAACGTCTTTAAGCCATTGCTCATACGTCTTAGGTGTTTCCCCCGAAGGCACGTTTGCAACGTATTCATTGTATACGCCGAGCAGTGCGGAATCCTGCGAGCCGCCGCCCTTGCAGGCAGCAATGCCGAATGCACCTGTAACCATACAAGCCGCCGAGAGAAGCGCGATAAGCACTTTCTTTCCTGTTTTCATATTTATATCTCCTTTAATAAATTGCCAAATTTTGCACAAAATTGTTTAAATTTTATATTTATACATTTATTCTATCACATATTTTTTAAATATGCAATAAGTATTCATAAATTTTTTATAAATTTTAAAATAATAATCCACCCGCGTAGCGGGTGGTATTTCATTTTCGGGCATAGCCCTAA
>CAJUKJ010000014.1 GCA_910587365.1 uncultured Christensenellaceae bacterium
TTATCGGTTAACCTCTTTTGAACCACGCGACTATCGCGTGGTTTTCGTTATACAAAAAATTGCTTTCCCTGTTCTTTATTGTTTAACAAGGGAAAGCAATTATATAATATGGTAAGCCACATTGCCAATACGGATTACTCTGTTAAATCATTTATTGTTGTGGCGTGGTCATTATAATTGTTTCGGTTTCGTCGCCGAAGCCCGTCGGGTGGGTAAGAATGAGATGATATCCTTCGTCAAGCGTCGCAACGAAGCCAAGACTTGCGCCGCCCCTGTGCGTTGAAGTAAGCTTATTGCCGTCAAGGGTTATAGTAAGCGTTTCGGACTGTCCGCCCGCGTTCGAGATAGTAAGCGTACCGCTTTCCCCGCTCCACGAACTTGTGACCGTGACAGAGCCGCGGGGATATTCGCTGCGACCGTTGTACGTTACTCCGTTAAACAGAGCAGCACCCGTAGGTGCGTTAACTACCGTCACATTTATTATAATGGGTAACATTGTACCGCCCGTGCCGTCGTAGTTCATAGTTATCTGGTAACTGCCTGCCGCCGTTGCAACGAAGGTCGTTTCAAATTCGCCGTCAGCACGTGTAAGCGTTGCCGTAGAAGCATTTACCGAGGTTACCGAAGCGCGGTAGGATTTATCCGCAAAAGCTTCCTCGGTAGGGTCGACGGTGGAACGGAACATAAAGGGCTGACCGACGTAGACCGTCGCCGTATTTCCCACTTGCCAGATATAGCTGTTTGTTCCGTAAACGCGTACTTCGGGAAGAAGGCGCGTAGGTTTTACGGGGTTTACGTTGAAGGTAATGGCTTTTTCAAAACTTTGGCTGAGGGTTTTAATTACTATCGTATTGGTAAAAGCATTTGCAAACCTTATTACAACCCTGTTTTCTGTTGGATTGTAATAGCCCACGGTCGGCGTTTCAACCGACAAAAGCTGGTCGCCCGTAGCCGTGCGCAGGTACACCTGCACGGGGTCGAACTCGATGCTGTTTACTCCCTCTTTAAAGTTTTCAACGTCGGTTATGTTTAAATAGGTTGCAGTATTCGCGTTAATCGTAATAGGCTCGTCCGTTACTATAGGAACAGACGAATTACCCCTTACGAGTGCGACGCCGAACGACTTGACCCTTAACGACTGTTTATCGTATGGGCTAACGGGTACGTTTGCCGCTTCCTCTTCGGAAAGCTCGGAAATAAGTATCTGGTTAAATTCCGTAAATTCGATACCGCTTGGAGCCATACCGTCTACCGGCTTATACCTTGCATTTACTTCGTCGTAGACCCATTTCGTTTCATAACTGTTATCGTATACGTTAGAGGTTATTGTAAGCTTTTTGATTGCAAGCGAAGGTGTCAATGTAAATTTAACGGTAATTTCCGAATAATATTTGGGGGGATTAACGCTTCCGAAGCTGAAAGAGTAAACCGTTTCTCCGTTTTCGGTCTTGACCGAAGTCGTAAAGTCCTTATTAGTGCTTGCCTGCGCGTCCGCAAATACGCCTTTAAGCGTACCCTCGGTGCCGTAGTAGCGCGTGTTTATGCCAGCATAGTAATAAGCAAATGAATATCCGTCAAGGTAACCCTCGTTGATATTGATATCCTGTAAAGGCTTGCCACCCTCCCTCAATACCGTGGTAGGCAGTCCCTGTTCGTCGTAGTTGTACTTGACGTTGGCTTTTCTTACCGCGTAGGGTTCGCCGTTTTCGTCAAGCGTGTACCATAATTCCGAACGGGTGTCGGAGCCGTCGTCTATTATATGGGTATAGTTTACGCCGTATTCGTAGAAAAATTTGTTGGGGATTAACGTAAGGGTATTTGACGACTGCGAGCCGTAAACCTTTCTTACCTGCGACTTATTTTGTACCGCGACCGCTATCGCGTCCTCGACTGTACCCACGCCGACGGCAGAGAACGGAACGGTAAACGTCACGTCGCCCGCTTCGTCCGCATAGACAAGCTGCCTTTCGCCGTCTTCAAGCTGGGTAGGATAACTGAGTACGGTCATCTGATAGCCTGTGAAGTCGGAAGTGAGTGCGGGAAGCTCGATTTCGCGTATATGCGAAGAATTGCCGCTGCATTGTTTTACCGCCTTACCCTTCGCCGAGGAAGTAGGCTTTGTAACCTGCCAGTCGCCGTAAGTATGGTTGTCTGGGTCTACGGGAAGCTTTTCAGTTTTTACGTCGCTGCAAATTCCGCAAACGCCCGTCCTCTCGCCCTCTTGCGTGCAGGTCGCCTCTTTATTGACCGTCCAAGTATAGACGTGTTCACATTTATTGCAGCCCGACAGCGACGCTGTAAGTAGTGTAAACGATATAGCCATTGCGGACACTGCCGCTATTATTTTTTTGAATTTCATACAGGGTTTCTCCTTTATGCATAATAACCGCAGGCAAACAGCCATTGGTTCTGTTCCGAAGAACTGTAACCGGGGAATCTAATTATATTCGTATCGGGGTTGATATCGGGCGTTTCCCCTATACCGTTGCCGTCGTTAAACAGTGCCTGCGAGCAGCTGTAATCCTGCAAAAAGGTTTTAAGCTCTTCGGTAACGGGATACGCGCCGTCATCGTTGACGTACTTCGCGTATTCAGAAATGAAATCGGAATAGTTTTTGCCGTTAAGGCGTTTACTGATACGCCCGTCGGTAAAGCCACTACGGCTGTCAGTTTCAAACACTTCGCAGTCACGGCTTACCTTCGCGTAAAGCTTTTTGCCATAGGTGTCCGTTTCTTCGTCATAGAAATGGTAATATCCGTCGCCGCCGTCCTCTTTCTTCCACAGCTTGAACAGCGAGCCTTCAAGCACGCGCGCAGGACTGAGGTAAGCAACGTATCTGAACGAATCCGACTCACTTTCCGCTTTCGTGAAATCCTCTTCGGGGTCAACAGGCTCATACGTAGGGTCGTCGTCCGAGTGTTCTCCGTCTTTATCGAGGAAGAAATCGATATCTATAGGGAACGCGTTTGAGTTAAGTCCGTCCGCACGGATAGCAAAAATGAATTTATTGCCGACGTAAGAGCCTGCAATTTTCATTTCCCAACGGATATTTTTCGTGTAGGAGTTTACCTCGCCGCCGTCGTCTATAATATCTATGGGGTCGGGGTTTACGTAACCTACCGTACCCAGATAGACGTACAGCACGGGATTAATTACGTTTGCCGATACGTCAACGAATGTTTGAAGCGAATATACGCCCGAACCCTGCGGGGTGTACCTGAAAAATATAGTCTGGCCGGGTCTGTCAACCGTAGCCCTGTACGCTTTACCGTAAGTGTCGATATCTTTGGCGTTCGTGTAATAGTCCGAACCGTCGCCGCTTGTCGGGGAAACTTCGTAAAGAATTATTTCAATATTTTTCTTGTCGTTGGTTGCAGTATATGCGTTGGGATTATAGGTATATTCGGTTTCCTTGCCGAGGCTGTCGCGGAATACGGGAAGCTGTGAAAGCGTTACCCTGTAATCGCCGTCAAGCCCCGCTTGAACCGCAACTCCTTCCGAATTAAATTCAGAGCTGTAAATTTCAAAGCCGTTTAAATCGTACCAGTATGCGGAAATTGTATCCGAAGGTATAAATTTTTCGCCGTTAAGCTTTAAAGACACGGTAAAAGCGTCTTCGGGATAAGGGTTGTCGGGGTTTTCCGGATTGTCGGGCCCCGGCTTACTTGTGCCGGGATTGTCCGGATTGTCGCCGTCCGGTTTACGATATTCAGTACAGCCCGCAAAGCAAAGCGTCATTAATAACGCAGCGAGCAAAAACGAAATCTTTTTCATAATTTTATTCACGCTTTATTTGTTTACTTTTATAAACAGACTCTTAATATCTTCCCATTTGAGTTTACGAACCATAATGTCAACCGCAAACAGAGCAACGCACGCTATAAGCAAGGGTACGGTAAGATATATTATATATTTACCGATTTCGCTTTCGTCGTTTACGATTGAAAGCTGTCCGTCTTCGCTGACCGTTCCGCCCGTGCCTGCAAGCATTTTATACAGTCCCGAAGCTTCAAATACGATAAAGCTGTCGTATTCGGAAAGATAAGGCACTGTAAATGCAAAGCTTGCGGTATAGTCCTTTTCCGCATAAGAATACGTTATATCCACAGTGTACTTGCCGACGTCGTATGCCGCAAAACCGTAATTGAAACCTGTTGAAGCAAAGCTCATATTGCCTTCGAGCGTCTGCCCGTCGGGAAGGGTTACGTTTACTGCCACGGAAGCGTCCGCACGTATTGTTGCGGGGGTTAAGTTAACGACCGCACGCCCGTTCTCCCTTGTAATATCCGCAGTGAAAGGATAGTCTATTTTTTCCTGCGGCTTGGTAGTGTCGAGGACATTATTGAAAAAGCTGCTGTAAAGCCCGTCGTGTTTTTTCCACATGTCTATCCAGCTTCCGCTTATTTTACTTGTAAACGAAGCAACCTGACCGTTACCGTATGACCAATAAGCATATAGCGGTACTGCAACCGTTCCGCCGTTAGGCTTTTGGTAGTCTACCGTAAGCACGGTGTTCGCGCTTTCTCTCCTCTTGCTGTTCATAAAGCCCCCGACGTAGACAGGCGTAAACTTGTCGGAAATACCGTCCACCACCTCGTCGCGGTGGAGATTGACCGTTACGTATGAATTGCTTTCGACTATCGACTCGTTGATGTTTTCCCCGATTTCGCCGAAAAGCACGTCTTCAAGCGATTTGTCGTCATTGGCGTAATAATAATTTCCCAAGCCCACCTGAGCAATGTTTTCGAGTAGCCTTTTCGCTTCGTTAGCGGTTGTATCGTTGGCAGCTCCTCTGCCGACGTCTATTACCGACGTGACGATTTCGTTAGAGGTCATATTTCTGACTATTTCGATAGGGTCGTCGGTTTCGCCCGTATAGGTAAGACCGTCGCTTATAAGCATAACCTGTTTTTCGCCGAACGGTAAACCCTTAATAAGCTTGAACGCCTCGTTAAGTCCCAGACTGATGAACGTACCCTGCGTTACGCCTAAATCGTTGATTTTTCGTTTTACTTCTTCGCGGTTAGCCGCGTCCGTGGGGGTCTGTATTACTTCAAAGTCGCCATGGAACACGACTACGCTTATGCTGTCGCCGTCGTTGAGTAAGTCAACAAGTCTGCAAGCGGCTATTTTAGCCCTTTTGAACTTGTCAATCTGGAACATACTCCTCGAACCGTCAAGCACTATAGTATACAGCTTGCTGTCGAGATTGCCGTTTCCGTAGATAACGGGAAGCATATCCGAAAGCACTTTCATATTTCCTTCGTCGTCGTTCTGGATACCCGTATCGCCGAAAGTCAGCAAGGTCTTGCCGAACAACGACACCGCAGTGTCTACACTCTGCATAAACAGCCCGCTGTTGTTTGCCTTTGATACGTTATAATTTGAAATGATTATTTCATCGTATTTGCACAGTGCTTCCACACTGCAAGGTATTTCAGACGTATTTACGTAGGAATGAATTACCGCCCTGTCGCCGTAAAGCCCCTCGAACGCAACGCGGTCGCCGTCCTCGCCCGTTATCAGCAGTATATCCATACTGTCGGCTACCGTTTGCGTAAAGTAGAAAACGTTGTTTGCTAAATTAGTATCGTCCCTGACGGTAACTTCTATTCTATAATCGAATGTACCTGCAACGGAAGTGTCAAGGTTATTGAACGTTACGTAATTTGAACCCGCAGTAAGATTTTCCGCACGGGCGGACAACTGTTCGTCGCCCTTGAAAAGCGTACAAACAGCATCTGTATCGTAACTGCTTTGTATTACCGCGCTTACAGATTCTTTATTATTGAGGTATACCTTTGAAGAGAACTCGGCGTCGGAAATTTGCACTTCCTTCACGTCGCTGCGGACGTTGTCGTCAAGGAACATCGCGTCCACTTTAATACCCTTCTGTGTAAGCCCGTCCACCGCGCGCTTCAATGCGTTAGAGTCGCTTTCGTAAGTCTGCTTACCGTCCGTTATAAGTACGATGCGCTTTATAACGTCTTCCCTGAACAGCGTTCCCGCATAGTTCAGCGCGCTTACGATGTTTGTTTCGCTATCATCGATGCCTGAGGACTTTACAGTGTCGAACCGTTCGCCGAGGCGCGTGATAAGCTTATAATCTTTACCGAAGCAAATAACGCCTTTTCTCGAATTAGGGGGCAGCTTTATATTCTTTATATAGCTGTCAACCGTGTCCAGATTTTTGTTTGCGGAATATGAAACGTCCGCTACGACGTAAACGTTGGTTTCGGTAATAGTTGTTGTAATGCTTGTTCCTGCCGCCGAGAAAGCAATCAGAATAGCCATAACAACGTGGATTGCTATTGACGCTATCGTGTGACCGTTTCTGTTATCCTTTTTAACCGTGAATATTACTATAAACGGTACTGTAAAGAGCAACACGAGCGGTATCGCAAGAAACAATAAATATACGTTATCGAAATTAAAGCTGATACTGCTCATAACAATATACCACCCAGTCTGCCAGAATAAGCACGGCAAGAACTATAAACATAATTAAGAGGTTGTCGTATACCCCGTCGCGCATTCCGCCACCAGCTTCGCCGTTAATGACGAAAGCCGTTTCGGCAGCGACGGTCGTCGCGCGCTCCTCTTCGGGCATAGCGGAGAATAAATTTACCACCCTCGGCATATTCCCGAACATAAGCGTAAGCGTGTACACGCCGACTTCCGTAAGCCCGTACTCGACCAAGTCGGTGCCTGTATCGAGATATTCGATTTTACCCAAAGGCGTATCCACCCTGATACTGTCGCAGTTGGCAAGCACGTTTACCTGAATAGTTTCCCCGCAATAAGCCGACTGATTTTCAACGACTTCGGGGAAGGTGTAATTTAAAAGATTTCTTACAAGAGGTATGAAGTCGAACGACATTACAAGGTCGGAACGCTGTAAATCGAATGCAAACACCACCTCGCGGTTGCCGTAGGAGTTTGTACCCGCAAATACAAGGGGATTACCCTTGATGCTTGCCACGGTTGTAAAGTTGCGGTATAAGCCGCACTTCATATATCCCGAAATATAAACGTCGTCGCGCACAAGCCCTTTGAGAAGGTTTCTTACACGCGTTGAGCTTGAAGTAGAATACTCTATTTTGCCGACCTCTTCAATGCTGTCGCCCTGTACGCTGAAACCCGAATTTTCGGTACTCTTCAAAGGATTAAAGAACCATACCGCACCGTCCCTTGGCATAACCGCGGGGGAATAGCCGTCGAAAATGTAAAGACCGTAGCCTTCGGTATTGGCAGCTTCGTATTCCTCAACCTTCATAGTAGTGACCTGGTTGTTGCCGAGTGAAATCAGCGTAGACTGTACGTAGAAAGGCGAACCGCTGCTTACGATAAGCGTCCTGAACGAGGAGTCGCTTTTTTCGTTATAGATAACAAATTCGTTGTCGAGCAAAAGAGCGTCCTCTTCCGCTATCTCCACGCGGAGTTCGGAAAAGTCTGCCGCTTGCGTTTCAAATTTAAAGTCAACGAATTCAAGCCTGTTAAGCTTTAACACCTGTTCTCCCGCAGCTTCGCCGTCAAGATACAACTTAACGCTAACGTTTTCGGCGTCCTCCTCATAGGAAATCGCTTTACCCGAAACGTGAACCTTACCTTCCGAATATGAGTATCCAACGTCGGAAAGTGCAAAGTTGCTTTCGTGCGCGGAAACGTCTACAAGCTCTACGTTGTCGCTTGTTTCATATGCCTTGTCGGTTATAAGGTAGGTCTTTATATCCGCGTTCGCGTCAAAATATTCCTGAGCAACGGATATTGCGTCGGTAACGCCCGAAGAAACGTATGCGGGGTCAATATCCGCAACAAGGCTTAACGCCTGCTCCTTATCCCCGATATCCTCGAAAATTACGTTGGTTACAGTACCCACGCAGATAAGCGTATATTTGCTTCCGTCTGCGGACTCTGTTATCAATGAATTTATTCTCTCCTTGCCCTTATCGAACCTCGTCACTCCGCTTTGGGTAATATTCATACTTCCCGAAGCGTCGAGGACGAAACAAAAATCGCCCGCCGCGTTCGGAAGAACGAATACGGGATGCGCAATGGCAACGGAAATAAATACAACTGCCAGAATTTGCAGTATTAGGCTTATAATACCCGTAAGCTTATTTATGGGGTTTTTGCGTTTAAGAAATCTTTCGCTGAGCGTCCAGATATAGGTTGCCGATATGACCTGTTCTGTATATTTGTTTTTGATTATATAAATTATAATCAGAATGGGTACTGCAATAAGTCCCAAAAAACCCAAAGGATATAAAAAACTCATTTCAATACCCCCATATCCGTCAGCTTACGGAAGAATATTTCGCTCATAGATTCGTTTGCCGAAACAAGCATATACTCCGCGCCGCGTGCGTGGCAATAGCTGCGTATCCTGTCGGTTACGTAGTTCAACGCCTGCTTATACGCGTTGGCAATTTCTCTGTTTATGTTTTTACGGTAGAATTTGGAAGTATTTTCCGAATCGAAGAAATGCATTTTTCCGCGGGCTTTGGGGTTAAGCTCTTCCGCGGAAAGCACCTGTACGCAGAAGATATCCCTCTTCTTTTCCGTAAGATAGTCAATCGCGGATTCATAGTCGTTATCAGTAAGAAAGTCGGATATTATTACAGACAAACCGTCGCCGTAGCCCACCTTTTCGGGAAGAATGGCATCGCTTATAAAGCTGTCACCGTCGAAGCTGACGTCGTTGAGCTTACCGATTTCGTTTATATAAGCCTCTTTACCCGACATTCCCGTAATCAATGCGTGAATCTGCTTATCGCGGATAATATATATCGAAACCTTATCCATTTCGCAAATGGAAAGATAGGCAAGCGTTGCTGCAATTTTCAGCGATTGTTCGTCCTTTTTTCCTTTACCGTATCCCATAGAACGGCTTGCGTCGATATAAATGCGGGTATGCAACTGACGCTCGTCAAGATAAAGCTTCATATAAAGCTTATCGAAACGCGCGTAAGCATTCCAGTCGATTTTGGTTATATCGTCGCCCGGTATATAGTCACGGTAGTCTGCAAATTCACAGGAGGAACCGAAGGTTTTACTTTTATGGTTTCCGCCGAACAGTCCCGCGACGTTGTTTTTTATGAGCATTTGCAAGCTTTCGACCTGTTGCAAAAACTCTTCGCTGATTATCGATTTATTCATTACGTTTATTTAAGTATTATTTTTTAACTTCCGCAGTATGGGGACGTCCCGCATGTTTTTTACATTCGTCTATAAGAAGACCTATAACGTTGTCTACGGTAAGCTTATCGTTTACCGCATTGAAGTTTACCTTAATCCTGTGCCTTAAAACGGGGCAAGCAAGCGCGTTGATATCGTCATAAGAAACGTTATAATTGCCGTTCATAAGCGCGCGTACCTTTGCACAGGTTACGATAGCCTGCGCCGCACGGGGCGACGCACCGTACTTTATATACCTTGCCGCCGTTGCGGAGGGCTTATCAAGCTCGGGATGGGTGCTTGCGATAAGGTTTACCGCATAGTGCAAAACGTCGTCGATAATAGGAACGCTTTTTGCAAGCTCGCGCATTTCGAGAATGGTCTTGCCGTCGATTACCGCGTCCGCAGTTTCGTCAAGGGTAATCTGGGTCATATTGACGATATCCTTCAACTCATCCACGCCGGGGAACTTCATTACAAGCTTGAACATAAAACGGTCCATCTGCGCTTCGGGCAGGGGATAGGTACCGTCCTGTTCGATAGGGTTTTCGGTTGCAAGCACGAAGAACGGCTCTTCAAGCCTGTAAGACTTGTTTGATACGGTAATTTTATGCTCCTGCATAACTTCAAGCATTGCGGACTGCGTTTTCGGCGTTGCACGGTTAATTTCGTCTGCAAGTACGAGGTTTGCAAATATAGGACCGCGCTTGAACACGGTATTCATTTTTCCACTATCGTCCTTTTCGATAACGTTTGTACCCGTTACGTCCGACGGCATAAGGTCGGGAGTGAACTGGATACGCGAGAACGGCAGGCTAAGCGTTTTGCCGAGCGAACGGACAAGACGTGTTTTACCTACGCCGGGAACGCCCTCTAAAAGCACGTTGCCACCGGAAATTATAGCGTTGATAACGTTATCTATAATATCTTCCTGTCCGACGACGTCCTTATGGAGTTCGTTCTTGATTTTTGCAATTGCCTGACTGAAATTTTTTACTTTTTCTAAATTATCCATTTTTTTCCTGCCTGTTTAGTTTTCATTGTCTTCATTATTATCGGAATCTTTATCAATTCCGTTAAATAAAATTTGAAAATAATTTCTTAAATTTTCCGCAAGTTCCGCGTCCGCCTCGCCGCTTTGGATACGCTCTAAAACCTCTGCATAGTATGCGTTTATTACTTCGGCATACTTTACGTGTGCGTCAAGTACGGGCGAATATACCATATCGTTACTACCTAAAACGACGTCCTGGTTTCCGTTACCTCCGCCGTTCGTACCGGGGTCATCTTCGCTGCCGTTGGGGTCATCGCCGGGAGTAGGCGGCGTAACTTCGCCATTCAACGGCAGGTCGGAAATTCTTATATTGAATATCTCGGCAAGTCTGTTGCGGACAAATTCGTCCATCATACAGACGTAAGTCTGGTCGCCGAGAACTCTTGACGCGCTTACGGAAAAGTCGTCGCACGCTTTTTGTATGAACGACTGGATTGCCGCCGCGTTCGAGCCGCCCTGTCTTATAGTCGAGGCAACCCCGTTAAGGTC
This sequence comes from uncultured Christensenellaceae bacterium, assembly GCA_910587365.1. Lineage (GTDB taxonomy): Bacteria > Bacillota > Clostridia > Christensenellales > Borkfalkiaceae > Coproplasma. The sequence continues at coordinate 10,721 of CAJUKJ010000014.1, forward strand.
GTTTGCAAATACATAAAGGCTTACATAAAGTCCGTCGTCTTCGCCGTACTTGGAATTGTCAAGAAATGAAGTAAACGTCGAGTAAAAGCTTTCGATACTTGCTGCAAGAGTAGTACCGTAAATACCCGACCAGCTTTCGATAAGCGGCGCAACGCTTTTTGTAATTGCCGCCGCAATAATTTCATCGTGGCTTTGCGCTATTTCATTTACCCTTGCAAGGGTGTTGATTTTTGAATTGGGAGTCCTGTACGCGGCTACGCCCTTAACAATTGCTTCCGCTACCGCAGTCAGGTTGTCGTCCTGTACAAGCTTTAATTCCGAACTTATTTTAAGGTACGAATTTTCCCCCGCAAGAATACCGTCTACCGACGTGACCGCCGAAAGAACGGTACTGCGCATAACGCTGTCCTGCTTAACGTCGCCGAGAACCCCGTACAGTCCGTCGAGTACTTCTACAACCGCATTTTTGGGCTGTTCGTCGAGTGCGGAGCTTTCAACGTCCTCTTTTAGCTGTTTCAACGCAACAAGCTGCACGTCCGTTACCTCGAAAACGTCATCGGGGGGAGGCGGAATAACTACCGTAGCCCGTGCGGGAATTGCGATTGAGGTAATGAACAGAGCAAGCCCCAACGCGGCGGCTACCGCCGCGACGATTACCCTTTTAACGGATACTCCCTTTACTTTAAGTCCCGAAAGTCTGCCTATTGCGTCGTTTCTCTGAATTGCAACAAGCTCCCCTTCGGTGTCGCTGTACTCTACCATAGTCTGTATTTTTTCGCCGAGGGCATAACTGTCGTCAATCTTTTTAGCCACGGCAACGTCGTCGGGACGCAACAAGAAAAACAGCGGAACGCCCAAAAGCGCGGCAACGCCAACGCCGATAAGCACGTAGAAGCCCGCGTTTATGCTTATTTCGTTAAGCTTTAAAGACAGCAAAACAATACCGACAGCCAAAAGCCCCGCCGATACCCCGATAGCAATGCATAGCAAAACCGTTCTTATTAAATAATTGGTTTTAAAGTTTTTGAAGTTTTTGTCCATAACTTTTTACCCCATAAAATGAATAATTATCAAAAATTGATTTTATTATTACATTTTATGTATTTTTATTCATTATATCATAATAAATCTGTAATAGCAAATAAAATTATCTTTTATTTCCTTATAATGTGCAATTTACTTGTTTTCCTGCAATTACCATTACCAAAACGGCAAACGGCGGCAATATTCTGCCGCCGTTTGCCGTTAATTTGATTATGATAACCAAAGATATGCTAAAATAATAACTATTCCCATAGAAATCAGAAAGATTAAAAAGAAAGGCATAAACGCAGCGAACGCACCGCGTACCATCTGCCAGTATTCCTTACGGCTGACTTTACGCCTGACCGTCTTTTCTTCCTTATGCTTTTTACGGGTCGGGTCGTACCACTTGAACCCCTCTACGTTCATATCCGCAAAAGTTGTCTGGGTATCAAGCTCGTCGTCCTTTTTATTCTTTTTCGGCATTATCTTCCTCTTTCGGTTTTTTCTTGATAAGCTTCTTCACGTCCTGCAACTTATTTTTCATTTTCGTCGTAACGCGCTCTGCCTGCCTTGCCTCTTCCTCCACTTCTATTTCGCACATTATTTCATAATCGTTTTCAAGCCTTTTTACGTCCTCTTCCGTATTATAAAGATGGCAAGCGCAGAAATGCCCGGGTTCGACTTCCTTGTAAAGCGGTTTTATTTTACTGCATATCTCCATACAGCTTTCGCAACGTGTATGGAATTTACAGCCCTTAGGAGGGTTGACAGGCGAAGGAATATCGCCTTTAAGAATAACCCTTTTCATCTTTACGTGGGGATTGGGTACGGGTACTGCGGAAAACAACGCCTTTGTATAGGGATGAAGCGCGTTTTCAAAAATTACGTCCTTGCTGCCGTATTCAACCATACTGCCGAGGTACATAACGCCGACCTCGTCCGAGATATGCTTGACTACCGATAAGTCGTGAGAAATAAATATATAAGTAAGCCCGAGCGACTTTCTCAGCTCGATAAGCATATTTATAATCTGCGCCTGTATAGAAACGTCAAGCGCGGAAACGGGTTCGTCGCAAATTACGAGTTCGGGTTTGAGCGCGAGGGCGCGGGCGATACATATTCTTTGACGCTGTCCGCCGGAAAATTCGTGCGGGTACCTTTCAAAATAATGAGGCTGCAAGCCGCACATTTTCATTACGTCGACTACGTAGTCGTGAAAATGCTCCTTATCAACAAGTTTATGCTCTCTTGCCGCTTCGCCTATAATTTCGCCTATCGTAAGTCTGGGGGAAAGGCTTGCGTAAGGGTCCTGGAAAATCATCTGCATATCTGGACGCAGCTTATCAAATTCCCTGTCTTTAAGCGAGGAAATTTTGCGACCCTTGAACCATACGTCGCCGCCCGTGACGTCGTACAGACGGAGAATAGTTCTTCCGAGGGTAGTTTTGCCGCAGCCGCTTTCGCCGACTATTCCAAGGGTTTTACCCTTTTGAAGCTTGAACGAAACACCGTCCACTGCCTTTAAGTATTTTGTAGGCCTGCCGAAAAAGTCGGTAGCCACGGCGAAATATTTATCGAGATTGTCTATTTCAAGAAAGCTCTTGCCGCCGTAATTTTCGGCTGAAACTGCGTTTTCTTTTAAATCAGCCATTTTTCTTCTCCTCGTACAGGTAGCAGGAAACGCTGTGCGTATCGGATACCTTAATCAAATCGGGATATTTTCCGGAACATTTTTCCATACATTTTTCGCATCTGTCACGGAAATAGCAGTAGTCGGGCATATTAATAGGGTTGGGAACAAATCCGGGGATACAGTAAAGCTCTTCCACTTCCTGTTCGACGGTGGGTTTACTCTTCTGTAAGCCAATAGTGTACGGGTGCAGGGGATTGTCGAAAATATCCGCCGCAGTACCCATTTCAATTACTTTACCCGCATACATAACCACGACATAGTCCGCCATTTCCGCAACTACGCCCAAATCGTGCGTGATAAGCATTATAGAACCGTTTATCTTTCCCTTTATATCCCTTAAAAGGTCGAGTATCTGCGCCTGGATAGTAACGTCGAGCGCGGTCGTAGGTTCGTCCGCGACGATAAGCTTGGGGTTGCACAAAAGCGCGATTGCTATCATAACCCTTTGGCGCATACCGCCCGAAAGCTCGTGCGGGTACTTTTTATATACTCCCTCGGGGTCGGCAATACCGACAAGTTGAAGCATTTCGATACTGCGCTCTTTAACCTTTTGTTTGGATATACCCTCTATATGAAGCTTTCCGACCTCGTCCAACTGGTTACCTATCGTGAAAACGGGGTTTAACGAAGTCATAGGCTCCTGGAAAATCATTGCAATTTCCCTGCCGCGGATGGAACGCATAGCTTCGGTGGGCATTTTTGCGATGTCCACAACCTGCCTTTCCATCTCATACATATTTCCGCCGAGTTCGTTTTTGCGTATAACGGGTTTGCCCTTTTCGTCGGTTTTAATTCGTTCCTGCCCGTCCTCGCCTATTTCCGTTTCGTAAACGGGAATTTTTTTGCCGCGGGAGTCAAGCTTGAACATATCGGCTTTAAACCTTATCGAGCCTTCGACTATCTGTCCGCTGGGAGCCTGTACAAGCTGCATCAAAGAAAGCGAGGTAACGCTTTTTCCGCAGCCGCTTTCGCCGACTACGCCTACCGTAGAACCTGCGGGAACGGAGAAAGTAACGCCGTTGACCGCCTTGACGGTTCCTGCGTCCGAGAAGAAATAGGTGTGAAGATTTTCAAACTCCACAATATTTTTATCGTCCTTCATCTCGGTAACGTACTCTTCGGGACGAACCTTGCGCTTCTTTTGCTTTTCAAAATGGCGGATCGCCTTTGAATTTTCTTTTGCTATACGCCTTGATTCCGAACGGGATATATAATGTTTTTTCTTGTCCTGCGTATTGTTATCCGCCATTATATTACCTCTTCATTTTAGGGTCGAACGCGTCCCTCAAACCGTCGCCGACGAAGTTGAACGCAAGTATCGCAAGCGTTATGCACACGCCCGCTCCCAGCCAAAGGTTGGGATAGTTCTGCAAATAAATGGAATTGTGCGAGTACTGGATTATGTTGCCCCAAGTAGGCGTGCTTATAGGTGCGCCTATTCCGAGGAAGCCGAGAGTCGCTTCCATAAGTATTACGCTGCCCAGCCCGAGCGTCATAGTAACGATTAGCTGCGGCACTACGTTGGGCAGGAGGTGTTTGAAAATCTTTTTAGTAGTGGACAGACCCGAACATTTGGCGGCAAGCATAAATTCCTGCTCCCTCAGAGAAAGAATCTGTCCCCTTACCAGTCTGGCGGTACCCGCCCAGCCTATCAAAGTCAGCACCGTCATCATTATATACAGCTTGGCTATCGAATCGGACAGTCCCCTATAATCGAGTGCCGCGCCGAGTATAAGCATTATCGGTAGCGACGGAATACAGCTTAACATATCGACGATACGCATTATAAGCTGGTCTACCCACTTTCCGTAATAGCCCGCAAGTCCGCCTAAAACCATTCCTAAGACGGTTTGCAGCAGAATTACTATAAAGCCTATGGTAAGCGAAACCCTTCCGCCGTACATAAGTCTTGTCATAACGTCGTAACCGAGGTCGTCCGTACCCATCCAGTGCGAACCCGAAATATCGCCGAGAATGTTATTTGCCGGCGTGGTTTCAACAAGTGCGATTGCCTCGTATTCCACTCCGTCAACAATATAAGTAATAGAAATAGTCGAACCCGTGACTTTTATCGCGTCGGTATCAAAATCCATTACAGTACCGTTGTTCGCACTCCAGGGCGAAAAAAGCGGGCCGATAAACGAAAATAGGAACAAAAATATTATTACCGCAAGTCCGATTATAGACAGCTTGGAGCGAAAAAATCTTTTTGCGACGGTCATTCCCGGGGAAAGTACTTTCGCCCTTTCCGTCAGGTTTTCGCCGTGAAGATTATCGTTGAAATTAGATTTTGCCGCGGTCTGCTCTGCGGGAGCTTCCTGCATGGTTACGTTTACTTCGTTGTTTTCTTCCATAACTCCCTCCTATTTTCCGAGCTTGACCCTCGGGTCTACTACTACATACAGGATATCCGCCAAAAGCGTGCCGATAACCGTAAGTACGGCAAGGAACATATTGTAGCTCATTGCAAGCGCGACGTCGCCGTCTTTAAGCGCGTTGTACGCTGTACGTCCTATACCGTCTATGGCGAACACTTCCTCCGTAATCATTGCTCCGCCGAAAAGCGTAGGCAAGGTTGCCGCAAGCACGGTTACAAGCGGAATAAGCGTATTCCTGAAAACGTGCTTGTAGACTACCTTTCCTTCGGAAAGTCCCTTTGCACGCGCCGTCCTTATATAGTCGGCGTTGAGTACTTCCAAAGTGTTCGTCCTCGTATATCTCATAAGCGAACCTACGCTTAGTATCGTCATTACGAATATGGGAAGCACCAGATGCCACAGAAGGTCGGTAAACCATATAAAGGGGCTTACGTCAGTGCCGAGGTTGGAATTCATACCCGATATGGGGAACCAGCCGAGGTCGATTGCAAATATCTTTATCAGGATATTTCCGAGGAAGAACGACGGGAACGCGATACCTACCATACACAGTACGGTTGCAGTATAATCAAGCTTGCCGTACTGGTTGCAGGCGCATTTGATGCCGAGGGGGATTGCTATAATAACTTCAAAAATGAGTGAAACGAAGGAAATTCCGAACGAGATACCCATCTTGCTGGATATAATGTAGCTTACGTCGTCGCCGTTGAACGCCTTGCCCATATCGCCCTTTATAAAGTTGAACAGCCATTTAAAATAGCCCTTTATAATTCCCCAGAAGCTTTTGTCGTCAAGCCCGTACAGGGCAAGCATACGCTGCAAATCCTCTTCCGTTACGCTTGCGCCGCCTAGCATTTGCGTACGGTATCTGTCTTCTATTGCGTTTGTAGGCATCAGCCTCAAAAGAAAATACAGAATGACAGAAACGCCGAACAGCACCAAGATCGCGAGCAGTATTCTTTTTATAATATATTTTGCCATAAATTTTCTCCGAAATATTCGGTTTTATTATTTAACGTAATTAAGCTTCCATATATCGCTAATAGGTCCGTCGTAAGCCGACGCAGACTGATTTATCGTGCTTGCGTCAAGAACCTCTAAGTTATAAACGCAAAGCTGTCTTCTCTGATAAGTGGGAAGCTCGACAGCAAGCTGCATTATAAGGTCAAGGCATTCGGCATATACGGGAATACGGTCCTCCTGTTCGAGATACGACCTACCCTCGTCAATCTTTAAGCTTAGCTGTTCTATTATTCCTCTTTCGCGGCTGAACTGCGTGTTGGACGGTTTGAGAATTTCGGGATAGTTCCAGTTGTTGACGCTGGTTGCCTTACTGTCCTTATGATAAACCTGATAAGGGTCGGGGTCTATTGCCGACGACCAGGCTGCCGCCCATACGGCTAAGTTGCCCCTTGTCATATCCCTTAATGCCGTAGAAGAGTTTGAAACGCTTATATCAAAGCCTATGGTGTTGAGTCTGTCCCTTGCCATGTTAAACATCTGCAAAGCAGGGTGGTCGGACGAACTTCCTGCTATCGTAAAGGTAATTTTGAGTTTTTTACCGTTTTTAGCATATATACCGTCACTGCCTTTACGGTATCCTGCCTTTTCAACAAGGTCTATTATTTCCTGATCATTGGTCGTATACTTCGTCGGTTGGTAATCCTCTGCGGCATTGGGGTATGCCCAGGATTCCTTAGTCATCGGACGGTTTATAGGCTCTGCAAGTCCCTTATAATAATTCTGCATAATAAGATTGGTATTCATGGCTTTCATAATAGCCTGTCTTACCTCTAATTCGGGAACAAATTTGGGGTTAATACCTACGTAGCCGTAGCCGCCTTCTCTATATTGGATATCTTTAAGGTGTTTTGTTTGGGTTACTGTATTTAAATTTTCGTTTATTGCATTGGGCGTTCCGTAATCGAGATCTTTTGATACAAGAAGCGACATAATTCTGTCGTCGCTTGTAACGTGATATCTCAAAAACTTGATTTTAGCGTTTTCGATACCCGTACCCATAGTTTCAAAGTAAGCGTTACGCTCGTAAAAAACGGTGTTGTTTGTATAGAATTCGTTTCTGTCCGTTGCCGTGCCGCCGTATTGAGTAGAAGCCATATAGGGACCCGCACCTACGGGAAGACCGTTCTTTTTAGTGGAGTTCAATACGTCGGAAAAGAAAGTACTGTTGCCGACCTGCACGCCAAACTCTTTGTTTTCGGTGTCTTCCATAGCGGCTTTGACGTAATCTTTCTTTTCGCCCGTTACGGGATTGGTCCATTCGCCGGAATAGTAATGCAAAGGCGAAACGGAAAAAGCGAGGTTGTATATAGCCTTGGGGTCTATACCGTTTATAACTACTTTAAGGACGGAATAGTTTTCGCCGTCGTTGAACGTTTCTCCCGTCATCTTCCAGCCCTTGTTGGAAGCTTTAAGCTCTGCGCCCGTAGCTTTATAGGTGGTTATACCCGAAATGCTATCTACTTTAATGCCCTGTTCCCTTAAGTCGTTATAGTATTTCGTACGTTCCTGAGCGGCAAATTCCTGCATTGCAGAGGTTGCGGTAGCCCAGTATTGAAGCACGTTGCCTATCTGGCTCTTTTCGGTAAAGTTTTCGTAAACTACTTCGAGGCAATACTCTTTTTGAAGCTGTAAAAGCGCGTACTCGGTTGTGCAGTTATGCTCGGTAGCGTAAGCAGAAACCTTATCGTCGGTTGTAGCCGCGTTGAGTAAATCGATATAGTCCTGAAGATGAATTTCTCCCGTTGCACCCGTTACGTTGTTTGCACCCGCAACGTTGGGTTCAAGCGTGGTAACGAATTTACCGTTTGCATCCTTAATCTGCTCCGCGCTGTTTGTGGTTGTATTAAGACGGGTCTGAACCCAGGCGATACCCTCGTTAAAGAGGTAAGCCTGCCATGCCGCGGTAAAGTTGTACTCCTTGAAGTCGTCAGCCCAGGAAGATTCGATGCTGGTCCAATCAGATTCGATTTCTTCACGGAAAAGCTTTTTAGTGGTTTCAAGGTCGGCTTTTATCTGCGCGTCGGTAGGTTCTATCTCGTTGGAAGGGCTGTTGTCCAACCAATCCAATATAGCGTAAACCCTTTCGAGCGCGGCTGAATTGAAGGTTGCGGAAACGTCGCTGTCCGACTCGTCGGTAAGCGTAGGGTCCTGCGCACGGTATGCGTTAAGTCCCTGTATATCGGTTGAATAAATCGTTAAAGAACCTGTATACGCAACGTCGAGATAGACGTAAAGGTTGAACAAAACGTCTTTTATGGTAAGGTCAACGCCGTCGCTGAACTTTATTCCGTTTTTAATTACAATTTCGTACTCCGTTCTTCCGTCCGCGGTGCCGCTGGCGGTAATGTTGCCGCCGCTTTTCTTATCGTACATAGTAGTCGCATAGTTAAGCGCAACTGAAGCTTCGTTTTGACCGCAGATTAAGTTACCCTTAGCGTCGTTGGTAAACATTCCGACCTGGGTCATACCCAAAACGTCGCCGTCGGTCATAGAAGTATAGGTGTAAGGGTTGAAGTTGCCGTCCAAAGCAGCCGTTGCAAGTTGCAAGGGACGGGATTCGGGGTCAAGTCCGCTCTTTTTGCAACCCGCTGCGGGAAGAACTAAGCAACAGCAAAGCCCCGCACATGCGACAGTTTTTAAAATTTTCCTCATAATATGTCTGCCTCCAGATTATTTTTATTGTCCAACGGAAACGAGAGTTTCCGTGTCTGTTCTGTTAACTTTTACTTTAAGCGAATATCCGTTTACCGTAACGCCGTATTTTTGCATAAACGCCGCGTCGGTTTCAAGTCCGCCGAACATCCAGTTATCTGTGACGTATTCGATTACGTTTATCTTTTGCTGTCCATCCACCACTTCGGTAGTGTACCTGCATAGATTTTCAATCGCACTCTGCTTGCTTGCGTCCCTGAACGTAAGATTTACGTTGTTAAATACCACGCCGTTTAGCTGCGCGCCTTCTTCTATTCCGCCACAGACGAGGTAAACACCTCTTACTATCACGTTGTTGGTAGTTTCCAAAGTGGCGTTTACGTTTTCAAACGTAATATTGTTAATCTTCGCCTCCTTAGAAAGTCTGCCGAGCATCGAAACGTTAGCACCCATACCTATGCCTGTTGCGCTGAAATTAAGATTTCTGATTACGTGTCCGTTACCCTCGATAGTAGAGTTGAATGTGCCGTTTATGGGAGCCAACGTGTTTGCCGAACAATCTATATCGTTAAGCAAGTAATACTTTGAACCCGAACTCAAATCGGCAAACATCGACGTAACGTCCAAAGGCGTTTTTACTATACTCCACAAGCCTTCGACGTACTGCGCATACACCTTTACGTGTTCGCGTCCGGCGGGCTTTTGCACTCTTTCGATAAGCTCGGTGCAGTTTTCGTCTGCAAACGCCTGGATGTACGTAGCGTCCGTTGCAGCTTGCGGCTGGTTTGCCGCACTGTTTAGAGAAACAGAGTTAGCGTTACCGAACGGCAGTCTGTGAACAACTTCGCCCTTTTTATAGGTTGTGCCGTCAATCGTTACCGAAACTTCGTTTGCAACCACAAATTCCACTCGCGAATCTTCAAGCCATTCGGCTACGAAGTGCCATTTGTCGTCCGCGCCGAGTTTTTTGGAAAAGTCTACCCTTTCCCCGGAAGACTTCGCGTTAATAGTTTCGTAGCTTCTGAACACAAGCTCGCCCGATTGGGTATCGAAGCCTACAAGCGGATTGCCATAGCCGTCTTTGGGAATTTCGGTTTTATTCAGCTCCTCTTCGGTAAAGACGTGCATATGCAGCTCGCCCCCCTTTCCGAGATTATCGATAAAGACGGGATTGCCGTTATCGTCAAGCTCGACGTAATACCAGCCGTCGAGGATATAACTGCTGTAATCGACGTACACGTTAGAGGGGTCGCCTGCACCGTGGTATCCCTTCTGCTTCATATCGATAGCGGGCGAACCTTCTCTGAAATATATATTCCTTGTTTTAAAATTGTTATCGAACTTGCAATTCTCATCGCCATTTGCGTAATACATTACGTTAGCAGTCATCTGGTTCTTGTCCAAAATATCCTGCGCGGTGTCGCCCCCGACTTTGCAGCCCGCAAATGCTAACATTGCGGCTGCAAACAGGGTAATTAACGCTATCAGTAAATTTAATCGCTTGCCACTCATTTAAATTTCTCCGGAATTTCCGTCTTTGGTTTTTTTCTTGCTTTTGACTATTAATACAACCGCTACGGCTATTGCCGCCGCGCCTACTACTCCGAGTATGGGTCCGTAAATTACTGCGGGGTTAAGCTTATCGCCTCCGACGTTACCGTCGCCTTCGGTTACCGTAACGCCTATACGGATGGTCTTTCCGTAGCCGATAAACACAACCTCTACGTCAAGTTCTTCAAGCGGTCTGTCATAACCTTCGGCAAACGATATCTGCGATAAATCCGCAATTTCAGTGGAGTAATCATCGTAGGTTACGACAAGTTCAAGACCTGTCATATCGAATTTTTCGCCCGCCTTGTATTCCGACCTGTGAGTACTTTCGGAGCTTACCGTGACGTTTGCGACGGAAACGGCTATACCGAATTTCGCTTTAACGGGTTTGAGTGCGGTTTCTATTGCAAACAGTTTGTTAATATTCTCTTCGCCGACGAAGTCGCGCTGAACCTGGCTGCTTATATTGTTATAAAGTCTGTGCGCTTTCTTGACATCTTCAGAGAAAGCTTTTATCTTAGCTTTATTTTCCTCGTTGACAGTAAGCGAAGCCCAGGTGCTTACTTCCAAATCCGAAGCAAAGCCTTCAATCATTTCTTTCAGGGTGCGGGTTTCGTCTTCGGGCATTTCCGCAAGCTGCGCCTTCTGTCCGAAATACAGTCCGTAAACGTAATCTTCGTACCCTACGCCGTTTGCGGGATAGTTGATTTTAAGGGTGCTTTTGACTATGTTAGAGTTAACGCTAGTAAACTGTAAAAAATCGCTTTCAAAATTCTGGTAGAACAGCGAGTAATAGTTGACATTCGTACCGTCGGAAGTCTGCATATTAATATCGTAATATTCTATAAGCAGGGTAGGCGCGGTTATTGCGTGGAACGTATATTCCTTTATTCCGCTGCCGTAGAACGCCGCGTGTCCTATTGTTTTTACGCTGTAAGGAATTACGACCGAGCTTACGGGACCGCCCGTTCCGTCGGACGACCTTAAATTAGCAAATGCGTTGGCAAGGATAGAAACAGTTCCTTCCTTTATAGTGTAAGTTTCGGCGGTTCTTGCGGAAGGATAAGCAGTAAGCTCGTACTGCGTCTTACCCGTTTTACCGTCTATGATGTTGCGGTAAAGCACGCCGTCTTCCGAGAAGTAGTTCGCATTGCCGCCCGCAACCGTAATTGACGTCAGGCGCGATGAATTGCTGAATGCACCCGAGCCGACGTATTCCAACGACGCGGGAAGGGCTATCGTAGCTTCGCTTCCGCCTGCGAACGCGCTGTTGCCTATGCTTACAGCCGCAGGAACGTTTACAACCGTATACGACCTTCCGGAATCTGTAATATAGAACGCCGAATTACCGATATATAACGCGGAAGTAAGGTCAAGCCTTGAAAGGTTGCTGCAATCTGCAAACGCCGCATCTCCGATATAAGTTACTTTGTCGAGTCCCGTTACGGTCTGTAACGAAGAACATCCCGCAAATGCGTTGTCGCCGATAACTGTAATATTTTTAAGGTTTACGTTGACAAGCTGCGCACATTGTGCAAAGACTCCGCTGCCGAGAACGGACATCTTATCTCCGAGCGTTACCGAAGTAAGCACATTGGTCTGTGGAACGTAGTTGCCGTCAGTATCTGTTCCTTTGTAACCGACGAAGAACGTGTTTGTACCCGTCGCCGTAGCGTTTGCCCCGAACGATACTTCGCTGAGAGCTATACAGCCGTAGAACGTGCTGGCACCAAGACTTGTGAGCGAGGGAAGCGTTACCCTTTCGAGACGGTAGCAACCGCCGAATACGTAGCTGCCCATTACCGCCGCCCCGTCGGGAAGAGTGATTTGAGTAAGCGCGTTACAATCATAGAACGCGTTAGTGCCTATTTCTTCAAGCGCGCTACCCGATTCAAATATAACCGACGCGAGGGACATACTGCCCTGGAACGCGCTTTCGCCTAAGATGCGAACCTTAGCGGGTATGGTAACCGAGGTAATCGTTGTATCGTAGAATGCGTAATCTGGAATTTCGGTAATATTTTCCGAAAGGACTATACTTGTTGCGGCAAGGTGCGCAAACGCTCCTTCGCCTATTTTTTCTACGCTTGCGGGAATAACTATTAGTTCAGGCACACCGTCAGCAAACGTGCAATCCGAGAATGCGTATGCGCCTATTTCCTTCGTACCCTCCCTTACCGCAAAATCCGCGGTAATTGTTTTAGGTGCGAATACGAGAGTGGTCCCCTTGTAAACCGCGCCGTCCGCCGTTCTTTCATAACCGTCGGCTGCGGGCATCTTCAATACGCAGTTCGTACCTACGAACACGCTTTCGCCAAATACTACGCCGTCGTTTGATATCTCAAATTCTGCGAGTGATACGCAGTTTTCAAACGCCCTGTCGCCTATGGATACAAGCTTCTGTCCGTTTAAACTTACTTCTTCAAGCAATCCGCAACCGAAAAACGCCCTGCTTCCAATTCTTACTTCAAGGCTTCTGCCCGCTTCAAGCGTTCCGCCAAACGTTACCTTTTTAAGCAACGTACAGCCGCTGAACGCGTTGTCCGAAACATTGGAGGTGTTTACGACTATTTCTTCAAGTCCCCTGCAATTGGCAAACATTCTGTCGCCCATATCGGTAAAGAATGCGGTTTTGACTTCCTTCAAAGCGGTACAGTTATTGAACACTCCCGTACCCGCCGTATGCAAGCCCGTTATATCCGCGCTTGTTAGCGAACGGCAATTGGAGAACGCATAATCGCCCATCGTTCCGATTTTATGCATCATCACAACTTCTTTAAGCGAAGTACAGCCGCTGAACACGTACATATCGAGCGTGATGGTTTTACAGTTTGACAAATCAACTTTTTTAAGAGCCGTACATCCGTCGAAAGCGTACCGCATAATTATCGAGAGGTCGGCGATTGCAGGCGTCTTTGCCTCTTCGCTTATGAAGTATACATATTCGAGCGCGGTACAGTTTCTGAAAGCCATTTCGCTTATCTGCGAAACCGTCTTTGGAATAATGATTGTTGTAATATTATCGTTATCGAGGAAAGCGTCTTCCCCTATAACCGTTATATTTCTGTCGTCGGGAATTTTTACAACCCCGCCCGTGCCGTGATAATCGACAAGCGTAGTACCTGAAACCGTGAAAGGATCCTGGACGTTTAAAATTACCGTCGCACCTATACGCGAAGTCACGCCGTCCCTTACTATAAACGCGCTTATCGTGGCTATCCCCTCTTTATCAAGGGTTTTCACATTACCGTTTTGGTCAACCGTCGCAACGGTAGGGTCGGACGAAGACCATTCAAGTTGAAGACTTTCTACGGGATAATACCAGGGGTCGGATTCTATTTCAAGAGTGAAATTCTGTCCCGCGTTTACCTTGACGCTGCCCTGCGCCTTCTGCAAAGAATCCTGCGAGTTGGTTATTACACCGAACGACAGGCTGGGAACGGAAAGCTGGGTGTTACCTTCAACGACGTGAACGGTTAACGTCCTTCTTACGTTGTCGGCACCCGTTACGGTAATCACGGAGTCGCCCTTCGCCGCACCGAAAATTTCGTTATCTTTAATTTTAACGTAGCTGTTACGGCTTGAAGACCAGGTAAAGTTTGAAAGGTTAGCCTCGCCTTCGTAGTCAAGTTTAAGCTTATAAGCTTCGTTAACGCTTATGGTAAGCTCCTTATTTCCTCTCGCATCGGTAGTTATTCTGCCGTCGTCGGAAAATTCAAACTGCGAGGGAAGGTTGGACGCTTTTGCAGACGAAAAGCCTATCTGGTAAACGTTGTGGTTTAACGCGTAGTCGTCAATTTGGACATAAAGTCTTCCGTTATACTTTTCGTAAATATCTGTTATATCGATTGAAACAGTGTTAATTCCGTTTTTAACCGAATTATAAATAGGGGTAATATAATTGGTTGCAAGATTTAGCGAAACCGACCCTTCGTCGTTCGTTCCGTCGCTCTCTGCGTAACAGAGAATAACCGACTGGGCGTAAGTGTTATCAAAGACGTCCAAATCGAGGTAAACGCTCTGTTTGTCCTTATTGCCTTCCTTATAGTCGTAATATCTAATGCGTGATTCAACGAGAACGGGTGCCTCATAGTCCACGTAGAAATTCATTTCAAACGTGTTATCCTGCTTGGTTGGGTCGTTCAGGTCTTCGGCTTTTCTGTAAAAATGGAATTCGAGTCTGTACTGTCCGTTTGCGTCAAGTCCGAGTTCTTCGGGGCTGAGTTCGAGGTCAACGAGCGCGGGGATAGCACTTCCGCCGTTAGCCGTTGCCTTACCCATTCTGTAAAGACGCTTAGGCTCTCCCGTTTCGGGGTCGATAATTTCTATCTTTTCGCCCGTAGCAACGTTGTATAAATCAACCGTTGCAAGCTCGACGTTTCTTAAAAGTCCCGCGTACAACGCCTTTATCGACGTTACAGTGTAATAATTCCTTGTGGAATCTATACCGTAATAGTCGTTGTATCTGGATACGGCTATATGCTCCTCGTCAACGTAAATCTGGTTTGCGTTTTCATCCTGGTTGAACATAAAGCTGCCGAGGGGAACGTAATATCTGTCGTTTGTATATGCACCGTAAGCCTGCGTTGCAAACACCTGCGCCTGAGGTCTGGTTTCGTCGGTATACGAAGCGTCCTGCTGGAATTCCGCTATCTGGAAAGCATTGTAGTCGAGAAGGGGCGCGTCGTCCCAGTCGCCGTAGAAGCCCATAAAGGGAAGCGATAAATCGCACTGTCCGGCGGTCTGTGATACGAGGTTAAGAAAGCCTTCGACGTACATACCGTTAACGAAGCTTTCGTTAAGGTATCTCTTTTCCGCGTCGGAAAGAGTGAGCGTTACGTTTATCCTCTTCTTCTCCCCTGCGTTTACGGTAAAGGTTCCGCCCTCTTCTACGGAGCTTCCGCCGACCTTCCATACGGGCGAGCCGCCGAGCATATACGCCTGTTCGGTTACCGCAAGACCGTCCGCGGAAAGCGTTTCCGTCATAAACAGGCTCTGCGTTTTAAATTCAAGTGCGGTGTTTCCCGTATTGTTTATATAAAATTCGAGTTCGTAAACTCCCTTTTTCTGCTTATCGTCGCCGAGTTCTATCTTCGGGCGGTTATCCTCCGCACCGCGAAGCCCGTTTGCAAGGCTTGAATACTCCTCGCCCGATTTTTCTTCGGTATAGAGGTACGCATTTGTAGTGAACACGTTTGCAAGCGTTGCAAGACCCGCGCCCTGCTTTCTGGGCGAATACGGCAGTCCCTGCTGGTCGCGTACTATAATTGCCGTACTCATAGTCATCTGGTTGACGAGTCTGGTAAGCTCCTGCGGGGTAATATCGGGATTTTGAGCTTTGAGATAGCCTCTTAAAAGCGCGACGAAGCCCGCAAGGTTGGGCGAAGCCATCGAAGTTCCGCTCATTTCGGCGTAACCGCCTGATACCGTGGAAGTAATTTCACCGCCGTGGGAAGTGATTTCAGGCTTTAACTTCAAGTCGGGTGTTGCGCCCCAGCTTGAATAGTCGTTCATAAAAGGACCTGCCTGGTTTGAGGAGTCAACCTCTATATAGCCCTTTCTGCCCGTTGCCGCAGCCGTCATAGCGTTGCCTGCGTCGAGAGTAACCGAAACCGCAGGAATGGGATTGTCGATATCGCCGAGCGACATCCTTATAGTGCCTGCAACGTTGTTATAAATAATAACCGCGTCCGCACCCATACGCTCTGCAATTTCCACTTTGTCCTGGAAAGAGCTTGTCCCCCTCTTTATAAGCGCGATTACAGGTCCTTCGCTCTTGTCTGTAAGAAGTCCCCTGACAATCGCGTTATAGTCGGAAGCCTGGCCTATACCGGGAACGACAACGTATTTAAATTTAAACTTAGTCATATTTTCGACGTACCTGTCGCCGAGGAAGTCTTTATTTAAAACTCTGGCGCAGAAGTCGTAAGGGACGCTGTTTGCATTGTTTGAGTCAAGATAATAAACGGGGGTATCAGTTTCATTTCCGTTTACAGTAGTTTTAAGGTTTAAATAACGTGCAAGCTGACCGTTAATGGAAGCTACCGAGAAAGAACCGTTGAACGTGGAAGGCGAACCGACCGTACCCGAGTCCGGGTTGGAAGCGCGGTTTGTACCGAACACGCTGCCGAAGCCTGCGCTGAATTCGTTACCCGCTGCCGCGATTACGCTTATACCCTCCTGTTTCAGTCTGTTGTACACTTCGTTTAAACGCGTGCCTTCAGTATCTCCGTCGATTGAAATAGAACCGAAACCCGAAGTCGTACCGATACTCATATTGATTACGTCAACGCCGAGGTTTACACAGTCCTCCAACGCCGCAATAATACTTTCGCTTGTCGCGCCGCCGAGGTCGGGATTATCGAAGTCGTCGGTAAAGATTTTACATATAATAAGCTGTACGTCGGGAGCAACGCCGAGGAACTTAACGGGAGTTTCGTTGCCGTTCTCGTCCTTAACAGTTTCGGTATAGCCGTCCTTATTTGTATAGCTGTCCGCTTGTCCGCTTATAATACCCGCAACGTGCGTGCCGTGCTGGGAATACGAGGGATAAACGTCCGCGTCGCCGTCGGCATAGTCGAAAGCGAAAGGAATTTTCGCACTGATAAATACGTCGTCCGCAGTAAGCGTAAGCCCGCGGTTGGCATACATACGCTCCGCGGTAAAGCTTTTACCGCTAAGCTTGTCGGCAATTACTTCCTTGGTAAATTCGTATTCTTCGGGAAGTACGCTGAAAGCTTCGTGCGTGTAATCAAGCCCCGTATCCAATACGGCAACTTTGATATTAGTGCCGTCGGCGTAATCTTCAAGAAAAGCGGAGGAATCGTAAATACCGGTACCGTAAACGTTGCTTATAATTCCCGTGCCGCCCTCGCTTTCCGCTTCCTTGGGATATGCGTAGGTTTCCGAGAATACTACCGAAGTTACCTGCGGCAGCTTTTTTATTTTTTGAACGTCTGATACGTCAACTTCAATCGAAACGGCGTTTAAGACCGTGTTGAACGAAGAAATAAGCTTATATTTAACCCCGCTTCTCGATAACTGGTCGAGGAAATATTCCTGGCTGTCACGGACGCTTTTAAGAGCCGATTTTCCGCTGAACGTTTCAAGGTACGCGGAAGCCGACTGGTTTTCGTCCTTTGTGTCAAGCAAAGGCTTTTGGTCTAAGCTGACGATAACACGCTGAACCCCGCTTACCGTATTTTTATAATTTTCGTTCTCCATTACGGCGGAACTCATATTTTCAAGCGCGATGCCCGTCAAATCCATCTTACCGGTAACGTCCGTAATATTAACGGTATCGTATTTACCCGTAGATATCTGATTCTTTTTATTGTTCTGCGCAAATGCAAGCGCGTTACCCGCCGCAAGCGAAACCGTCATTACGCCGGTAAGACAAACGCATGCAAGCCGTCTGAACTTAGAAGTCATATATACCCTCCAAAAATTAGTATAAACTTTTTTCTTTCAAAACTATTCCGTAACAGTACCGTTTTCCTGCACTACGGATATAGTAGGAGAATCGAAGTAATCGTAAATAGCGGTGTAAACTACCCCGTCGGTGTCTGTTAATTTAAGTGTGTAAACACGGTCTATCAAACTGAAATCGATTATTTCATAGGTGTACGTTTTGCCCTTACTGTCGGTAACACCGCCGATGCCGTCAAAGGTGTAGTACGTGGGATTTTCGGAGATATCCCTTACCCTTACATTGTAGAAATAATCTGTAGCGAGCAACTCGTAAGCAACTTCGCCGTTTACATACGCGCCCTGATGGGTTAAGGGAACCTCTCTCATTATAAGCGTTTCCGTATTACCATCTAACGTGTTTCTTGTCAGGACAAGCTGACCGCCGTTCACTCTGTAAACGTAGTCTAATGAAGAATTGCCGTTTACGACTACCGCAGTACCCCTGCCGTTTGCAAACACACCTACGTTCATACCGTCAAGATAAACCGAAGAATTAAACGAAGAAGTATAAACGCCTTTAAGCGCGCCCACGCGGTCTTCGGGAAGGCATATGTTATACGAACCGTAGCCGTACTCGTTGTCGCCGACGGTCAACTCCGTCTGTCCGTTATAAGAGAAGCTGTTGACATACAGCTTAGTGCCGTTTGCAAGAGTAAAGCTGAGCCTGTTGCCCTCAACGTCGTAAACGAACGTGACGGCTTCGCCGAGGTAAGACCCGATTGCCGTGAAATCAGCACCCACTTCGCTTATGACAAGCTTTCCGTCAACCGCTCCGCCTACCACCCACTCGCCCGTGAAGGGATTTTCGACGGTAAGATTTGTATTGACCGAATTTACCGTAAGGACAAATACGTTTGACGAAGGCGATTTTACAAATTCGCCAATCTTCTGACCTTCGGCGGAAAGTATTTCCGTAACCTCCGAAGTGATTTTATAAGAATAAGTCTGTACTCCGTTTAAAGTGACCGTGCCGCCGTTGGGAAGGTATCCGCCGCCGTTAAACGAGTATTTATCGCCCGATGAACTTACGTAAGTTACGCCGTGCAGATCGTCAAGACAGATGAGGTCGAACTCCCTTTCGCTTTCCTTAACGTTGACCGCCTTCGTTTCTTCGTTATATACAATATTATAAATCTTTCCGTTATACGAGAACGAACCCGAAAGGATATGTGCGTCAACCTTGTAATTGCCCGCAGCCTCTCCGTTTATCGTAATAAGTCCGCGCGTCCTGACAATGCCCGAACCCGAGCCGCCGAAATCGTATCTGCCAAGTCCGTTAAACTGGATAACGCCGAATTCCTCGCTTATCCATTCGCCTCTGAAATCGTCGTATATACAGAATAACGCACCGCTTGTAAGCCTGTTATAATAATATGAATATATGCTTCCGCGCAGCGTGTCGTCGCTTGCATTGTAAGTCAGTTCGCCCAAAAGTGCGTCCTGCTGGTACAGCACTGCGGTAACAATTGTTGTTTCATTCTCTTCGTCGTACTGCGCTACTACGCTGTAATCGAAATCGGAAATATATCTGTTAGCTCCGTAAACAATCCTTCCGGTACCGTAATTTTCATTATTGATGCCGTTAAAGGTAATGCCGACCGCTTCCGTCGTGTTGAAATATTTCCATTCGCCGGCAAAGCTTGAATATTTATAGAAAGTTTCCTTGTAGCTGCCGAAATCGGCTTCGAGGAAGCCGTCGTCGTCAAAGCTAACTTTGACGCCCTTATCGGTAGTAAGCACGTTTCCTTCAACGCTATAAGTTCCGTTTTCGGTTCTTAAAACGATATCCCTGCCGACTTTTTCGTAATAATTATAGATATAGTTGCCTAAGCCGTCGAAATTAAAGCTCTTTACGGAAGTAGCCGACTTTTCCCACGCGCCAAAGAATGCGTCGTAAGGCGAAAGAACCGTGTTTCCGATAGCCGTAACAACGCCGTCGGAATTTATCGTACCCGTCTGGACGCCGCCGTCGGTAGTTAAGGTAATAACGTTACCGTCAACCTTGTAAGTGAACTCCTGTGCGCCGGCAGTTCCCGTACCGTCGGGAGAGAAAGTATAAGTTACGTTTGACGCACTGTAATTGCCGTAAACAAAGTTTTCCAGCTCCTTTACCACAACAAGGGGACTTGCCGAAGTATAGTAGTTTGAACGGTCAACCACTGCGCTGCCGTTATAACCCGAAGCAATATTTACTATTGAAAGTGTGCCGTCGGAACCAACATTCGCTTCCGCGCAGAAATATATTGAATTATACAGATACTTGCCGTCAGACTGCAAAATCGACTCTATAACCTCGAACGCGGCGTTTTCGTACATTGTAACCGAACTGCCGTTGTACGAATAGAAGGTCGTATGACTGAACGCGCCTTCCCTGTAAATAAGAGTGCCGTTTAAACAGAGTTCGAGATATGCACCGTTACCCCCCACGATATAGTACTTGCCCGCCACCTGCGAGTAATCCGCAAAGCCCGTATAGAAGGTTTCGTTTCCGTAGGGAACGTAAGCGAGGGGAACCTTCTGGGTTAATCCGCTGTCGAAGAAATATCCGTATGAACGCTGTACACCCGAACCGACAAACCTTTGCACTCCGCTGTCGGCATCTTCGTAAAGCTCAGCCATTGTATATGCGCCGCTAAGACCTACTTCCTTGGTCGTACTGCCGATTACGGCGACGTTGCCGTAATCGAAGGTTAAGATATAAGCTGCGTTACAGCTTACGGGGACGGGATACTGCCCATCAAAGTTCCAGTCGCCTGCAATCCAGTTAAGAGTGTCTGTTGCGAAAGTCCTGTTGAGAGTATGTCCCGCAGCGGCGGTATAAGTGTTTATAACGAGTGCCTCGGAAGCTTCAACAAACGACAGCCCCGCACCATCGCGCGCGCCTGCAACCGCACCGGCGTGATTGAA
The DNA here is from genome assembly GCA_910587365.1 of uncultured Christensenellaceae bacterium. GTDB lineage: Bacteria > Bacillota > Clostridia > Christensenellales > Borkfalkiaceae > Coproplasma. Next base: position 31,421 of record CAJUKJ010000014.1, read on the forward strand.
AGCATTGCCGGGGGTTACCGCATAAGCCGATACGTCTGCACTTGTATAGCAGCTGTAAATTATCGCGTCGTAAGAAACGTAACCCGCGATACCACCAGCATATGAATGGGCGTATCTCGATAAGGTTGCGTTATTTGGAACTGCGCTGTACGCCTCTACCAAACCGCCGACGAAGTAGCTGTTCTTTATTGCGGTGTAAGCACCCATATATCCTACAAGTCCGCCGGTGTTAACCGCACCTGCTACGTTCGCTTTGGAATAACTGTTGAATATATACGAATTAGCCGCTTCGTCCGAAGCTTCAAGCGAGCCGACAAGTCCGCCAGCCGCATATATCCAGCCCGCATTGCCGTTGACTTCAACGTCCGCCTGAGTGGAAACAAGCGTAGAATTGAATTTCAGCGTTTCGCTGCCGTATGCGGAAAGAAGTCTGCCCACTACCCCGCCAACGTATCCGAAATTGGATTCGGCGGGTCCGTTTGCGTTTATTACGCCCTCTACGGTACAGCCTGTAATGTTAACGCCAATGCCGTAGCCGACAAGTCCGCCCGCATAGAACGAGCTGCCGCCGAGCTTCGCGCCGTCTATATCGATAGTAAAATCTTTAAGATGAAGGTTGCGTATTTCAACTGGCGCGTTTGTGTTGGCGTTTGCTATGCCGAACATTCCTATATACGGCATAAACACGGGAAGATATGAAGTACTTTCGTCCGTAAAAGTATCGCTTATATAATAATTTGAAATAGTTTTACCGTTTCCGTCGAACGTGCCTGCGAAATACGATGTAAGGGTAGACTGTCCGGAAGACATTATTCCGTCGCCTATTATAAACAACTGCTCTCCCTGTAAGTCGATATCGTTCATAAGCTTATAGTGCGATGCACCGAAACGACCGTTATAGAAAGGGTCGCGGACAAGTGCAGACATATAATAGAGGTCAACGGGTTTTTCGATAAGATAGGGGTCATCGGCAGTACCGCTTCCCGCACCGCGCCTTTCGGTAAAGCCCGTATCCTCTACAAGTCCTATAACCGTGATATTCGTATCTGCGGTAACGTTAAATTTGTACAATCCGTCGTTCTCGCTGAGAATAACCGTGTTGGCAAGAACGCTGTATTCGGATTCGGGGTTATAGTATACGCTTATGTCAAGCGAAAAGCTTATTTCATCCCCTTCATCCGCAACGACGCTTGTAAGCTCTTTGCCGTCGGCGTCCTTATAGGCAATGCGGTTGTCGCCGCGGTCGAACGTAACGTTATATGAATTTAAATAGGAAATCCCCGTAACCGTAACGGTTGTTTCCGATTTCATAATAAATTTATAAAATCCGCTTTCATCGGCGGTAAGAACGTCGTCGTTGGCTTTTACCACGGGTTCTCCCTGAACTTTATCGGAGCAACTGATTTTAAACGCAACCTCTTCGCCGTCTTTGACCTCGAAACCGGAAGGCACTTCGCAATCGTAAGTAACCCCCCTTACATTTTCGAGGGTAAGAATATAATATTTCGGTTCGTGGCTGCAAGCCGCGGCAAGTCCGAGGCAAACAAAACAGGTTAACGTCAATATCAGTATCAGAAATTTTTTCATAAAGTCCTCCATAAGTAATAAGGAATAAACGCAGCTTCTCGCCGCATTGCTGTTTTATATCTTCCGCCCGACGGAAAAATTACGTCTTCCGTCCCCAATTTAAAAAATATCCATTTCGCATTATACAATAAACCGAATAAAAATACAACTAATTTAACTGCCGTTTGTGTGAAATTATATATTAAGCATAAAAATTACGAAGAATTTGCAATTAGCTTGAAAATATTGTTAATAATTATAGAAAAGGATTAACAAAAAAACGTTAAAACCAATTTTATAATCAATTTGCAAACAATTAATTTGTTTTCCGCGTCCCGAAAATTATATAAGTTTATGCAAATTAAATGCATAAACACTTCCGCAACGCGCCGTATGGCGTTTTTAACTGATGCGTCCGTGGTAATTTATATTGACAGAATTGCCGATTTGGTTATAATATTAATTAAGGAGTAATAAAAGTGAAAAAAACCGTAGTCGTCGGACTGATTAAAAAATACCTGTTAATATTGCTGGGCTGCATAATATATTCGCTCGGCGTCGCGCTTTTTCTCGACGTCAATAAACTTGCTTCGGGCGGCGTAACGGGAATAGCAATAATTTTAAATTATCTGATAGACCTTCCCTGGCTAAATACCGGCATAATCATAGTAATAATAAACGTGCCGCTTTTTGTACTCGGCGCGGTCTTTTTCGGCAAAAACTTTATACTTTCAACCATAATAACAACCGTGGTTTCTTCGCTTTTAATCGAGCTTTGGAACTTCGTATTTATTACCAAGCTGCAAATAACTCTAATCGACGATTTACTTATAAGCGCACTGTTCGGGGGCGCGCTTTACGGCGCGGGGCTTGGAATTATTTTCAGAATGGGCAGCACAACCGGCGGAACGGACATCATTATTAAAATTTTGCGTAAGAAATTCAGATATATCCGCACAGGCGTAATTTCTATGGTAATAGATTTAATTATCGTTATGCTTTCGGCTATAATTTTCAGGGACGTAAAGCTTACGTGTTACACGGTTATTTCCATAGTTATTTTTACCGTTGCGTTCGACTGGGTGCTTTACGGCGGAAATTCCGCAAAACTTGTATACATCATTACTTCCGATGAAAAATCAAAGCTTATATGCGAAGGGATTTTAAAAGAGCTTGACATTACCGCAACCTATGTAGACGGCGAAGGTGCGTATACCGGTACAGAAAAAAGAATTATTCTTTGCGCAATTAAAAATTTTTCGTACCCGAAACTGCGCGACATTGTGAAGAAAATCGACCCGAACGCGTTTACCATAGTGACCTCGGCAAAAGAAATTTACGGCGAAGGTTATAAAAAGCACACCGACGAAGATTTATAATAATTACGGCGCAGACGTTAAAAAACGTCTGCGCCTATTTCGTATCGGTTTATAAAAGATGCCTGCGGATAGCTTTTATTGCTTTATCGGCAATAAGCCGCGAACCGCGGTGAGTAGGATGAACCCCGTCCTCGGAATACTCGGTATAAGGTATGCTTGCCGCAACTCCGTTAAGCATTTCGTCAAGTGCGACAAATTCATCCGCAAGCTCAACCGCAACCCTGTCTATAACTTTAAGTTCTTCATTGAAAAGCTTGCGCATTCTCAGCTTATCGGGTGCGGGAAGAAGGAACGGTTGAAGAAAAACGACGACTATCCCCGCCTCTTTAAGCTTTTTAATTAGCTCGGTCAAATCGTATTCAAACTGGTTTAAATTAAGCTCTTTGCCGTATTTGAATTTATGGATAGTATTGTTTATACCGATAAGAATTACGGCGACATCGGGATTTAAATTTATAACGTCGCTTTGCACGCGCGCAAGAAGGTCGCACACCTCATTGCCCGCGACACCCTTATTTATAAGTTCGATATCAGTATCCGGATAAACGGGCAAAAGCTTGTCCGCAAGAATTTTCACAAAACCGTTACCGAGCGATTTGTCATCGCCCCTATCCCGTTCGCAATCTGTTATAGAATCCCCAAAAAATACTATTTTCATATTTCCCACTCCTTAACGCATAAAAAGCGGACGCATAAGAATTACAGCGTCTTTTAGTGTCGGTTTTATTTTACCACAGCAGTATGTTTTATGCAAGTACGGACGATAAATTATTTTTTAAAAAGCTGTAAATAATGCTTTGACAAACGCATAAAATTATGTTATAGTATGTAAGCTTTATAAAAAGATGCCCGAAATAATGGCAGCGGCAAGCGAACGTCCCCAAGTGGACAGTAAAATCGATTAAAAGCACCGTATTTTTGAACCTTTTTGAGAAAACGGACAATTTACATACAATAGACAATGTGGAAGTACCCAAGTGGCTCAAGGGGACGCCCTGCTAAGGCGTTAGCACGGATTTCCGTGGCGAGGGTTCAAATCCCTCCTTCCACGCCATATACCGTCAAGCGAATTTTTCGCTTGACGGTAT
>CAJUKJ010000015.1 GCA_910587365.1 uncultured Christensenellaceae bacterium
TCGGTTAACCTCTTTTGAACCACGCGACTATCGCGTGGTTTTCGTTATACAAAAATTGGGCGGCAGCTTATCAGCCGCCGCCCTTTCAGAATAATCAGAAAAGAACTATTACCCTGATGAATTTTTAGCCGACGTTATCAACCTTAATGGATACAACGCCCCAGTTATCAGACATCTCTCCACTGCCGACAACGTTCTTGATTGAATACTTCTTGTTGCCAACGGTTACGCTTGCACCGTGAACAGCATGCTCTGCGTCAAGCTTAACATCCCTGTACTTATTATCGGAGTAACCATCTTCGCTGGACTCCTTCGCGGTAAAGTGGCTGGAATACGCATAATCTTTAGCTGCAAGATAGGTAATGTCATATTTAATTAAGAAAGTGCCGTCTGTGTTTACCGTTACGCTTACTCTCTTGAAGGCATTAGCCGTCCAGCCGTCATCAAGATTTTGAAGATCGAAATGGGTAGCAGCAAGCCAGGTTCCAGCAGTTTCGGTGCTGTTGTCGAACTGCGCAAGATCAACCGTACCTGCAAGGTTGTAGATAGCCTTATCGTCTTCTGCCGTAAGGGTAACTCCGGTTACTGTTGTCGCGCTTACGGGTTTAACTTCGGGTTCAGCAGGATGCTCAACAGCATTGGGGTCAACGTAACCGTCATGTTTGGTTTCGTCATCTTCAACGGGATATTCGGCCGCGCCTAAATCCTTGTACTGAACGTCGTAAACAGAAAGCTGTACTCTGCCTTTAAGGTTAGCCAATTGAAGATGAAGGGCTGAACCCATATTATCGTATACACCTTCCTTATAAACATAACCGCAGTCGTCGTGCTTGAAAATAACCGTTACTTCGTTCGTGCCTTCTACAAGTTCGATTTCGTGTTCGGTAAGCTTACCTTCCGCTTTAAGTCCGTCAAGGTACTCTTTGTACGCTTCTTCGGTCTCATCGTTACCCTGTGCGCGAATGTCGTCGTAGGGGTTAACAACAATCGTACCCGCCACGTTGGAATCTATTTTAAGCTTTACCTCGTAAACGTGGTTGTATTTAAGAAGTCCGCCCTCTACGTTGTCGGAGCTACGGATGAATGCCTGGTAAGTGTGTGAATGCATAGGCGAAGTAACTTCGTAGTCGAACGTTGCCTTGTTTATGCCGATATATTGATATCCTTCTGCGGGAGTCTTACCCGTTTCGTAATCTTCGGTATAAGCTTCGTATGCGGTAGCCAGACCCTGACCCCAGCCTTCCTGAGCGTTCCAATATGCCCATTTATTGGGATTGAGCTTGTTCTGCTCGCCGAAAGGTATCGCTGCATAAGATTCAGGTTTGGAGCTCCAAGTAACAGTAACCGCACAAGTAGCCGACTGTATGCCGCCGCTACGTTTAGCAACGATGTTAGCAGTACCTTCTGCCCAAGCCGTAATCTTACCGTTTTCATCGACAGTGGCTACACTTTTGTTATCGGATGTCCATTCGATTTTTTCGTCGGACAACACCGCGCCGTCTTTCTTAACGGTAGCCGTAAGATTTTTCGTCTGACCCTTTTCGATAGAAACGGTTGCGTCCGAAATTTCCACTACAAGCTCGTAAACGCTCACGGCGCAGGTAGCCGAATGATCGCCTATTTTTGCCGTTATGGTTGTGGAGCCGGCCGACTTAGCAACAACGCTTCCCCTCGATACGCTTGCAACCTCTTCATTAGAACTGCTCCATTCGACTTCTGAAGGATTAGTCTTGTTTTCCCCCACAGAATAGGTTACGGTTGCAACCAACCTTTGGTTATCGCCCGTTGCTATTTCAAGCGTAGCCGAATCAAGCGTAATGCCGGTAGGCACAGGGGCTTTGTCTTTGTCGCCGCAGGCCGTGAATGCAAACACAAATACAAGCGAAAGCACACATGCCATAATTGACAACAATGTCTTTTTGATTTTCATAAAATCAGATTCCTCCTAATATAAAATTCCCGTTTTCGTTCAGTTTAAGCAATTAAATAATTATTATACCTTTTATTAATCGCCCAAACAATAGCGGTTTTCGCTTTTATGATTATACAAGGGGTAACCCCCTTTTTTCAAGAATATTTCCTAAACTGCAATTTTATTTCACAAATTGTCAATTTAATACGTTTTTTATCGACTGAAAATAATATTCAAGTGGAAAATATCGTCGGAAACGTAAGCGGCAAGCTCGCCGCCGTATTTTTTTACAATCATTCTCAGGCTGCGCATACCGAAGCCGTGGCTGTTTTTGTCCTTTTTTGTCGTAAGGGGCAAGCCGTCCTCAAATTCACGCGTACCGTTATAATAATTTTCCTCCTGCACAAGCAAAAGATTATCCTTGGATTTTACCATTAAATTAATGACGCGACGCTCCTTTTCCTCTATTTCCTTAACGGCTTCAAGCGCGTTATCTATAAGATTGCCGAAAAGGCAGTACAAGTCGCCCGTTTCCATAAAATCAAGCTTTACCCCGTCAATCATACACGAAAGATTTATGCCGTTCTGCTCGCAATAAAGGCTTTTTTCGGTTATCAGAATATTTAAAAGCTGATTGCCCGTTTCGGTTTTACTGTCGTAAATTGCAATACTGTCGCGTAGTTCCTTAACCGCCTCGGGCGTCATACCGCCCTGCGCGGTAAGCGCGTCAAGCTTATACTTTATATCGTGGCACTTGATATTTATAAGCTCGATGCTGTCTTTTGACATCTGGTACTGTCTTTCGCCCTGACGTACCGTATATTTAAGATATTCAAGCTCCTGCAACAGCGCGTTTTCGATGATAGACTTTGACGCAAGCAGAAGTACGATAATACAGCACACTACCGAAAAAGCATTCCCCGTTTCGCGAAGAACAAAATAAACGTATTCGTCAAAACGGTTTTCTCGCCAGACGCTTAGCTCCGCAAAGTATAAGTCTTCAACGGAACACAATAAAACCGTAATTCCGAGAACCAATACCGTTATGACGAGCATCCTGTAATTTAACTTTCTGTTTTCAAGCTTTGCCGTAATTCTTCTTATAAACACAAACCAGAAAACGACGGCGCACACGGCAAAAACCGAGTAATAAATAAGGCGGTAGTAAAGGTCGAATTTATTCCCCCAGTTATCGTACAGGCGGAGCTGTTCGCCCGCAGTCCAGATTATAAGATAAATTTTATATGCAAGATTTTGCGCCGCATACGCCATACTGCAACAAAAAAGTACCGTAAGGTAACTTTCGTCAAAACATATCCAGGCAAGCAAGGTAAACAACGCAAACAGTATAGAGTATACCAAAATCCGCCCCCAAAGCGTTGCGCCGAACGCTTTGTAGAACAAAGCAACGGGAAGTCCCAACGCGAAAAGAGCAACTACCGCAGGTACGGCACGGAAATAGAAATACCTCCTGCGCCCGAGCTTATGTAAAAACAGAGCGGCGTAGACAAAGTATTCAAACAGAAATTCGGCTATAATATAACCGTATACCTGCCAGAACGTCATTTCCTGTCCTCCTGTCCTGCATACCAGTTTGCAAGCTCGGTCATAAACACCTTTTTCCTCGGTCTGCTTATGGCAAGCGTTTCCGTGCCGAGCTGCACGGAAGAACCCTTTACCCCGACGATAAATCTCGGATTGACGAGGTAGCATTGGTTGCACCTGAGAAAGCCGAATTTTTTAAGCTGCTCCTCCACCTGTGAAAGTACGCCTGTCTTCTCTACGACGCCGTCGACCATATGGTAATACAGGCGGTGCCTTACGATTTCCACATATATAAGCTTATCCGAAGATATTCTGCAAGGGCCTTCCGCCGTGATAAGCGTTATATCCTGCTTCTCGTTCATTACGTATATATCCAACGCCTTACGGAATTTGAGCGCGAAATCGTAATACTGTACGGGCTTTAATATGTACGCAACAGCGTCAACCTCATAGCCCTTTTGCGCGTACTGGATGAGATTGGTAATAAAAATTATAGAAATCGTTTTGTCAAGCTTCCGCAACTCAACCGACGCGCTCATTCCGTCAAGCCCGGGCATTTGTATATCCATAAAAACAAGTGCGTACTTAGCCTTATATTCTTTCAGAAACTGCCCTGCGTCGCAAAATCTTTCCACACAAAATTTTTGACCCGTTTCTGCGGAAAATTTTTCGATATAGCTGTTCAGCAACCTTGCAGCCTCGTCCTCATCCTCAACTATTGCGATATTCCTCATATTACTCCTCCGTTCGCAAACCGTAAAAAATCTTTCGTAAACTGTTAAAGTTTTTGCCCTTGCTTGTAAATACAAGCAAGGGCGGGCGCGCCCGCTATTATATGATAACATAACAAAATTCATTTTGCAATAGTCATTTTTTGCAATATCATATTTAAACCGTTTTGATAAAGATTAAAGCCACAGTAGTTACGAACGGCATTACCGTTGCAATGGAGCTTGCCAAGCGCGAGGACGTTACCGTGCTTATGCCGGGCGGGAATTTGCTTTCCAATATCAATTCGCTTAGCGGCTCGCTTGCACTGAGGTATTTAAATGATATGAGGTTCAATCTTATGCTTTGCTCCTGTACGGCAATAAACGAATACGGTGCTTATGAAAGCTCTATCGACCAATGCGAGCTTAAACGTATAGTTTTACGGCACAGCACTAATAAGGTTTTACTTGTCGATAAAAATAAAATTACAAACGAAGCGACGTTCCGCACTGCGGAGCTTACTGAATATAACGCAATATTTACAAATGCCGACGATAAAACGGTAGAACCGCTGCGTAAAATAAGAAACGTCGAAATAATTAACAAGCGTTAGCTTCCGCCCCCTTTTAATAATGACACAGTTATAGGGAAAGCCCGTTTTCATTGTGAAAACGGGCTTTAAATTTATATGTTTATATTATCAGCAATCATAAAATAACTGCTTTATCGTTTGCTTGTCAATCTTGCCGTTAGGCAAAAGCGGGAGCTTGTCGAGTATTACTATACGTTTCGGCAATTCGTTTTTATGCAAAACCGTTTTGATTTTTTCAAGCAATTGTTCCTTATCGGGCTTGACGCCGTCTTTCGGCACGACCGCCACACACGGAACTTCGCCGTCCTTTTCATCGCGTATTCCTACGACTGCGACTTCTGCAAAGCAGCCCGCGCGGAGTAAGTTTTGTTCAATACCTATTGCAGAAAGATTTTTACCATTACGGATAATTATATCTTTTTTCCGTCCCGTAATATATAAATAATTTCCATCGCCTATGTAACCTAAATCGCCCGTATGAAGATAACCGTCGGCGTCTTTAATTTTAGCCGTGGCTTCCTCGGAATTATAATATCCCAACATAAGCATAGGCGATTTAACGCAAATTTCGCCAACTTCGTTACCGCCAAGTCGGTTTCCGTTTGAATCGGTTACGATTACGTCGCGGAAAGGCAATATTTTACCGACCGAGTTTATACGCTTTTCATACGGCGTGTCCGCCGTATTCGACGTTATGTTCAGCGTTTCGCTCATACCGTAAGACGGAATCAGCTTTATTTTCAATTTATCTTCGATAAACGCAAAATCTTCCTTTGGACAGGGTGCGCCGCTTATCATTCCGAGGATAGGCTTGCCTATCGGACAGTAAGCAGCTTCCGCAAGACGCTTGTAATAAGACGGAACACCCAAAATATAATCGACGTTATATTTTCCGATATATCCCAGAATTATTTCAGGCTTGATACTTTCGGGGATAAAAACTTTGAACCTCGCCGCGATAGACGGGAACACCAAAAGTGCCATCGCGTATAAATAGCAAAGCGGCAACACGTCTATTACGGTATTGTCCTTGCTGTACGAATATCTTTTGTACACCTCGAAAATATCCGACGTAAATGAAAAGCGGCTATGCACCACAGCTTTATATTCCCCCGTGGAACCCGAAGTGAACGCCATTATTGCGGGCTTTGTCCCGTCGGTATTTACGTTGAACAATTCGGCTTCCCGCCTTGCGGGATAGCTTACCGTAAGATTAACGGCTAAGCCGCTTGCGCAGTCTTTGATTTTCCAGCCGCCGTTTGCCGATATATCCATCGTATGCCCTTCGTTAGTAATCACGAACTGCGGGTTAAAGTTTTCGTTACACTCTTGTATCGACTGTCCGACTTTTTTGTGCGGGTCTATAAGGGCAGTTACCGCGCCTAAAATCTGCAACGCAAAAAAAATTAAAACCGAATCGAGCGAGCGCGTTATCCGTAAAGCGACAAGACTGCCGTCTTTTATGCCGAATTTATATAAATCGTTTGCAATTGCCACGCTTTCGTTAAACGTCTGCAAAAATGAATACGACCGCCTCTCATTGAACAAGTATGTTCTGTCCCTTTCCTCTTCCGCAGCGTCTTTTAAGCATTGATATAGACTTTTATTTAATAACTCCATAATTTTTACGCTATTCAAATTTTTTCTTTAATGTCTGTTTGTCTTTTTTACCCGAAGAAGTCAACGGCAGCTCGGGCAATATCATTATTTTTTTGGGGATTTCAAGGTTATTAAGCACCGTGCATAGCATATCCTGCAATTCTTCATACGAAATATTTGCGCCTTGCCTGTAAACGATTGCGGCTACGGGTATTTCGCCGCGAATCCTGTCGGGCAACCCGAAAACGGCTACGTCCTTAATACCTTTCAGCCCAAGAATTTTATTTTCTACTTCTATTGCCGAAATATTAGTGCCGTTACAGATAATAATATCCTTTTTCCTCCCCGAAACGTGGAGATAACCGTCGTTGTCCAAATACCCCAAATCACCCGTATGCAGAAATCCGTCGGCGTCGACAACCTCCGCAGTGGTCTTTGCATCGTTCCAATATCCCCACATTACGGACGGTGCCTTTACGCAAATTTCTCCGTCGGCGAGAATTTTCCCTTCGCACATAGCCAGAAAATTCCCCACACCCGAAGCGCGTTTTTCAAAGCTTGCCCTCTTGCCAGCGGCGGTAATTGCAATACATTCCGTCATTCCGTATACGGGTTCGATGTCTATTCCAAGAGTTTTTTCTATATATCCGAACTGCTCAGGGCTTAACGGCGCGCCGCCCATAAGCGACGAGCGCAGGCTTTTTAAACCCAAACTGTTTTTTTGTTTTTTTTCACACATTAACAGCGCGTAAGACGGAACGCCGTCCAAGCGCGTTATTTTATACTTTTCGATACAGTCCGCAACGTAATCGGGATTCGTGCTTTTCGGAAAAAATATTTCGCAACCTGAATAGAACCAGGTATATACCACTGAAAACCCGAAAACATGGTTTAACGGCAACACCATTATTGCTATATCGTCCTTATCATATATAACCTCGTTACAAAAATGACGGACGTGGTTCATATACGAATACTGAGTTAAAACCACACCCTTGCTTCTACCCGTTGACCCCGATGTAAAAATAATGACCGCAGGGCTTTTAACGTCGGTTTGGGCGGGAAAAGCTAAGTTTTCCTTTCTCGGTGTGCGGGAAACCTCCAACCCGTATATTTGCCCGCTATCGCACTTGACTATCCAACCGCCGTTAGCGGCGATATCTCTGCTGCTTTCTTCGTTTGATATTGTATATTGCGGATTGAAGGCGTTTTGTTTAACGCTTTCTTCTATGTCTGAATGCGGGTCAAAGAGCGCGACGGTTGCTCCTAAAAACTGTAATGCGGTTAAAATTATTTCGGAATCAATCGAACGGGTCGTGCGCAAAGCTACTAAACTGCACTCCTTAATTCCAAAGCCGTAAAGCTCGTTTGCAACGGCGATAGCCTCGTTATAAGCTTCCCCGTAAGAATATTCGCTTACCTCGTCGAATAAATAGCGTTTGTTTCCGTATTCCTTAACCGCGTCCTGAAAATATTCAATAAGTCGTTTATTTGTCGGTTGCATCTGCATACTCACAATTTAAGCCACTCCCACGGGCTGCTAAACAGCTGCTGCAATTCGTTTAAAAAATTGGCTACGTCGTATCCGTCGACAACGGCGTGGTTACCCGTTATTGCCACTGGCATTAATTTTTTGCCATCGCCCGCATATTTGCCGATTACCACCATCGGCGCGAAATAGTATTTGAAGCCAATAGACAACGAGTTATCGTCAAAATCTATTAACGGTATAATGGAAAGCTGAAAAAAGTTTTCCGGCAATTCCCCTGCAAAGATTTTTCCGACCGTATCTGGGTACTGTTTTTTATCGTCTAAATAATTTTCATAAAAAGCTTTAAAATCTTTTTCATAGCGCACGGTATGGTATGAATACCCCGTACCCCTATTTCTTACAGGCATAGTCGGATGAACGACGTCCCACACTATGGGTTGTTTATCCTTTATACCCATACGGAAACACTCGTGCGAGTTAATTACGTTTGAAACGCAATACGCAACCGCGGCGGCGAATTTTACGCCCTTTTCTTTACAGACGGTAACGAGTTCAGTAACTTCAAGCTTCTTCATCATATTACCGTAAATCGAGTGCCACGGACCCGTAAAGAGCTTGTAAAACTCTGCCCTTCCCCAAGTTTCCATATCCACAAATTTAAAATTATCCACTTTTTTAACTCCCTAAAACTGAAAATACTGGAACGCAGAGACATCGCCCGACGCCAACAACGCAAGCCAGAATACCCCGACTGCAAGAACGGCGTAGAAAAATACGCTTAGCTTTTGTGCGTATAAGCTTCTTTCCGTATGCCCGTTCTTCACATATGCGATTTTATCGGGTTTAAAGCCTGTTTTCTCTTCCGCGAAGTCCTGTATGAGCGACATACAAAGAATACCTAAAACAACACACAGTAAATTGCCTAAGCCCATTCCGAGCGAGGAAACTGTCTGCGAAAGTCCGAACACCGTAATTTTCGATAGCAGTTCGCCTATCTGACCAATACTTTGCGCTCTGAACATAAGCGAAACGGGAACGGACAGCAATCCCATACACAAATATCTGACAACGGTTATCCACCGCCGATTAATATTAAAGCCCTTTGCCTTTATGAATTTATTAACGGGCTTTGCCAAAAGACTTTCGATACAGCCCATTACGCCCAAGTACAGTCCCCACAAAACAAAAGTCCAATTCGCGCCGTGCCACATTCCGCTTAAAACAAATACGAATAAGATATTGAAAAGCTGCCTTGCCCTGCCTTTTCTACTACCGCCGAGTGGGATATACACGTATTCGATAAACCACCTGTTCAAGGTTATATGCCATCTGCGCGCAAACTCGGTAAAACTTAAAGAGAGATATGGCTTATCGAAGTTTTTGGTAAGTTTTACGCCCATCATTCTTGCACAGCCTATTGCGATATTGGAATATCCAGCAAAGTCACAGAACATCTGTGCCGAAAACAGAAAACAGGCAATAAAGACAGACAAACCTGTTGCGCCGTCAATATTATTAAATACATTTATTACGAAAGTGCCGCAGTAATCCGCCACCACGCATTTCATAAAAAAGCCGCAAAGCAAAATTTTGAAGCCCGAAAGCATATTTTCGCCGTTAAAAAAATGTTCTCTTTTCAATTGCGGCAACAGGTCTTGGGGTTTTTCTATGGGACCGGCCACGAGCTGCGGGAAATATGAAACGAACAGCGCGTAGTAACCAAAGTGTTTTTCGGGTGTAAATTTTTCGCGATATACGTCTATTACGTATGAGAGCGTCTGGAAAGTGTAGAATGAAATTCCTACCGGCAAAATTAAATCCAACGAAAAACTTTGAATATTCAGTGAAAACAAATTCAGAAAATCTATCGCGCTTTGCAAAAGGAAATTGAAGTACTTAAAGAATACCAGCGTGCCTATGCACACTATAACGGTAACCGCAAGAACGAGCTTACGAAGACGGCTTTTTTTAATTTTGCCGAGTAGCAGCCCCGCTCCGTATGAAACTATCGTCGTACCCAAAATCGCAAATACCAACCAAGCATTCCAGCTCATATAAAAGTAATACGACGCGATAAGTAGCATTGCCCACCTGAGTTTATGCGGCAGCAACCAATATAAGCATAAAACAATAGGCAGAAATATAAGAAATTGCAGGGAATTGAAATTCATTTTCTGCCCCCTTTATGTATGCCGAACGTGATGATATTTACAAACAGGAAAAGAAGAATTACAATCATAATCTCTTCATACTTTGCGCCAAGCAGAACAGCGTATACTGTACTCGCTATAAAAAAGATTGCCGAAAGCGCAAGCAAAATATATCCCGTAACGTGCTTGAAAATTTCAATCACGCCGAGAATAAGTGCCGCGCCATAGCCGATTAAAAGTATGGGTGTTGTAATTATTACACTTTCCATAGTTTTGTAACAATTTAATCCAAAGGTTTGATGTGTTTTGCAAGATGTCCCCAGGTATAGTGTCCGCAGAACGCAACGTAACCGCTTCTGTCCACGTAAAAATAGCAATCTGCCGTACCTTCAAGTACACCGTATCCCGTGGCAATTTTGTTGGGATTTGTCTGTTTTAAAATTATTTGTCTAAGCGAAGAACAGCCTGTAAAGCTATTATCATACAGAATAGGAATATTTTCCTGCACGGTAAGCTTTGCAAGATGCGTAGCGTTTTGGAATGTAGAAACATCATATCCTATAATCGGCACCGACTCGTATTTTGTAGGAATAACCAGCTCTGTACGGCTTGCACCCTCTGCGGATAAGCCCGTTATACGGTAACCTTCCCTGTCGTCTATATATTCATAGGTAAAGCACGCCAAATCGCTGTCGTCGCCTTCTGTAATTTCGACCTCGTCCCTTACAGGTTTTTCAGGCAGGGAATAAGATTTGGGAATTTTATTAAACTCCGTGATGATAAGGTCTTTATACAGCTGAATCGTTCTTACGTACATTCCGCTGTAATTGAGATGGAAATTAGAATCGTAAAACCACTCGTGGTCCAACACGTAGTTGTGCGGGTTGCCGAGCATCGGGAACCCGAATTTTTCTACTGCCGACGCACAAAATTTATCAATTTCTTCATCGGTGTTATTTATTGAAAGTCTGTTTACGGGACAAAGTGAAAAATACATTTTTGCACCCGCTTTTTTTACTTTTTTATAGTAAGAATTTACATAAGCGGTAAAATCATCATTAAGCAGATTTTCGCCGAGAGATATTTTATTGTTTACGTCGTAGCCTTCTGCAAACTGATTATAAATGCGTTCCGCTTTCGTCATATCGCAATTGTCGTCAAACGCTTTTTTTGCATATACGCCCGAAGCCATTTCCCCTTCACTGTGCGCAAGACTGTATTTTTCGGCAACATATCCCGCAAAATTACCGACAAGTGACGAAACGCTTTTCTTATCAAGCTCGGACGCCATAGACAACTTGGTATCCAGAGCGCGCCACATTTCACTGCCCGAATAATACAGCGACATCGTCTGGGGATAAGGCTCGGGGCAGAACAGCACTATATCGCCTTCTGAAATATAGTTTTCTGAAAGGTCAAGCATTACCTTCGTGCCTATTGTGCCGTAAAGACCGAAATTGCAAACGGTATAATCTTCGCCGCTTTCCGAAAGCATTAACTCCAAATAATCAGAATATACCCCGAACGCTACGTTGGAATTACCTACTATAACTATTTTTTTGCCACTTGAGGTTTTTAGTTTACCGTACATTTCGCCGAGTTCGGCATAGTATGACTGCGCGTACTTTGAAGGAAGAACAACGGCGGTTATTATAAGCGCGAGCGGAATAATTAAAAGTGCCGCTAAAACAATCGATCCCGCAGCTTGCGTCCGTTTTTTCATAACAGATAACCTTCTATTTCCGGTATAAGATAACGCGTGCGCAAATCCGCGCCCTTTTCATTGAGATGATAATCTTCGTCGTAAATATATTCATAGTCGAAAATATATGTTTCAGGGGAAGAAACTATCGTCACGTATTCGGGGTTTAAAGCGGACTTCAAAGCGATATCGTAATTGCGCCACGACAGAAAGTCGTACTCGTCGGCGTCAACCAACGCCTCTTTGTTTATAGGCATATAAGAAAACAGTACCGTTGCCCCTTTGTCCCCCACTTTTTCATAACACTGGTTAAGACGCTGTTTTCCGCGTTCAAGCAAGTCGGTGTTATAAGTTTTTAAACCTGACTGGTTATAGGAATAAGTTCCGTTGAGAAAAAAATTTATTCCGTCCCTTTCTTCTATGCAATCGCCGTATTCGTTGTAAGTGGCAATGCGTTTATCATACGGCGAATAGGGAAAATCCGAACGTGTTTCGTTAAATTCGGCCAATGCAGGAAACAACCCCTCGGTATGCGAAAAATCAACTAACGATAAAAGGTCGTAATTACCTTCTATCGCCGACCAAAACATCCAGCCGCAGCCTTCCCTGTAACCGAAATCAACAAGCATAGCCTGTTCGCTGATTATCTCCGGCGCATGCAATAAAACGTCGCCGTCCTTTATATATTGCATAATACATTCAAACTGGAACAGTTGATTGAAATCAGCGTTGACCCCTACGTCCGTTACGCAAAATTTATAATCGAAATATTCGTCCACCATTGCAGAGTTAAGACCGTAAGCCATACTGCAACCGCCGAAGAATATCAAATTCTTTTTATCGGTGCCGTAATTGAGTATAAGGCGATCCATCGATTCGGCAAAGACGCCGTTACTGTTTAGTCCTATGGTCGTAGGCATATGCGCCGCATTAACGTAGCAGGTGCCTATATTATTGCTGTCAAAGCCGTCGCCGTTTACAGAGGTTATTAAATCGTACATAAACAGCTTGTCTGCACGGCAACCTTCGTTTTTGCCCAACGTAGTTAAGCCTGCAGGCAAAACCAGTTTTTTGAAGCTTTTACCGTCGGCAAATCCATCGCCCAATTCCGTTACCGTTTTACCGTCTATTTCGGAAGGAATTACAAGCTCGTCGGTGTTTGCACCCTTATACCGCGTTACTTTGACAGACTCGCCGCCGTAACCCGACGCAGAGTATTCAAACATAGATGCGTCCGTCCACTTTGCCCATTCGGCATAAAGCGGCATAATCTGCCCCTCCGCCACGGTTACCCTGCTTCCTAAGCCTATATGCTCGCCATCGCCCGAAGGTTGGGTATTCCAACCCGTCTGGGTATAGCCTGCACGGTACATACTGTCAATACCACGCTCTGTATTTTTGCGTTCGCGCACGGCAGAAGTACCCGACTCGCCCATATGTGTCAAGGGAGTGCTTTCAAAACCTATAAACATCCCCCCGTTTGTATAATAATCGATTTGAGAATTGCATCTCGAAGTATTTACTTCGATAGCCTCATCGTACTTTACGTTGTTAAGAATCAGCCAAACTTCGCCGGTATGACCCAGAACGGAATATTCTCCGCTGTAAGATACCGATTCGAGAACGAAGCCGAAAGACAAATCCAATGAAACCGCGACGTTCGTATACTTTTCCGCAGTTATCTGTTTACTTTCGGTCAAAGCCCCCTCTTCGCCGTAAAAGCTGAGTTTTATATATTCTTTCGTTGTATCGGGCGGAAGTTTGCCGCCGTCTTCCCCATCGGGGTTACACGAACAAGCGATCAGTGCAAAAATTACGCACAATGCCGCAGTCAGTACTTTGGTTATTACGGATTTCAAAACCATACTCCTTTGTTCCGTCAAAGCTTTTTTGCTTTTCTATTTTCGGAATCGGGTAATAGCCAAAACGTTGGCAGTGCGCAAAGCGCACCGCCAATGTCAGGCTTAAACTTAAAATTTATTCTGTCTGTTCCGCCCCGTCGCTTGATGCGGCTTTGGCTTCTGCCTTTTTAATTACACCTGTTACTGCAAAGAATCCCCATACCGCAAGTCCTACGGGAATTATTACGTCAAGCGCGATAGTGAGCGATTTCCACCACTCCGTCTTGTAGCCTTCGATATCCTGCTGGATAGCGTTGCTGTTTGCAACTGTGTACAAGATGTTTTTAGCGGCTTTGCGGAGTACGTAAACGTCTTCCGCGCTGCTTGCGTTGGGTGCGCCCGACTTACAGCCGGATGTCCACATCAGGTTGGTAAGCGATGCAAGGATAAGGTCGTTACCGGCGTAAACCATCTGCTTTGCGTCCATAAAGAAGTTATCCGTCTTATAGTCGCAGATTGCAAGTCCCTTAAAGCCCCATTCGCCGCGGAGAATATCCGTAAGAAGTCTGTAATCGCCGCCCGTCCACTTATTGCCGATACGGTTGAACGATGTCATTATACCTGTCGTTCCTTCATACTTAGTCCAGCCGTCTTTAACTGCAGTTGCCACCTGTGAGGGGTCGTCACTGCCTTTGACTGCCATTTCAAACGGTTTAAGATAAAGCTCACGGAGGGTTTGTTCCGTCATAAACGTCGATACGCCCGAACGGTTGGTTTCCTGGTCGTTTACAGCAAAGTGTTTCAGGTCTGTATAAACGCCCTTTGTCTTACAGCCGTTGATAGTGTTTATAGCAAGTTTTCCCGTAAGGATAGGATCTTCAGAATAGTACTCGAAGTTACGTCCCGAGAAAGGCGAACGGTGCAAGTTGATAGCGGGTGCATACCAGCCGGTGTACGGAAGCATTGTTCCGTTTACATCGCCCCAAAGTCCGTTTTCGCCTACGATTTTACCAACACGGTAAGCAAGGTCTTTGTTCCAGGTAGAACCGATTACAATCTCGCATGCAAACGTTGTGTTGCCTTTAAACGATTCACTCTTACCGGGCATAAAGTTAACGAAACCGATAGGTCCGTCGGAGTCCAGCGTAAGGTTTTTACCTATGTGCGCGATAGCCGCTGTCTGGAATGCGCCGTTATTGACGAGGTCTACCATCTCATCGAAGGTAAGGCTGTCAAGCAATTCGTCCCATTTAGCATCGTCGTAGGATACTAACTGATAGCCGTCTGCGGCGGTACGCTCGTTGTTATTGTCAAGGTCTTTTTCGCCGAGCAAATTGCGGAGCGTTATAGTGGACGATTTGCCGGTCGTGGGCATAGTTACGTTTGCAACTTCCGTATTGTTATGTGCAAGACTTTGAAGAGCCTGCTTTTCGGTAAGCCCGTTCTTATCCTGCGCGCTACGGAATGTACGTTCTTCCGCGGTAAGAGCCGTGGGGAACGTGCCTGTGTTCATAGTCGAGTCAACTTTGCTGAAATCCATTCTCGACATACCCTTGCGCTCTTCGCCGTTGACGTAAGTGGTTGTAAGTCTGTAATCGATTGCGTAGTAGTCGGTTTCATCCGTTGTGTAACGGTTTTCGACCTTGTATCCATCCTGCGTTTCTGCTGATGTTTCAAATGTCATACTTTCGGTTACCGACACTTCACGGGAATCGTAAACGTTATCTACGCCTTCAACGTGAGAGTTTTTGCTGAGATAGAAGGTATACGTGCCTTTTTCGGTTTCGTAGCCTTTAAACTTGTTATCGTTGAGGTCGTAGCTGTCGTATGACGCAAGGTCGTATGCGTTTACCTTAAAGGTGTACGTCTTGGAGGTTGCGCCCGGTTCGAGAACTTCGGTCTTTGCAAAATCGATAAGCTCCACGTGCGATTTTTCAATCTGTCCGTCAATATAAGGCTTGCTTACGTACAGCTCGATTGCATCTCTGCCTGCTACATTGCCGACGTTTTTGCTTTCGACTGTTATGGTAACCGTACCCTTATTATCAAGACTGCCCGTTACGCTTTTAATCGTCTGCTCGAAATTCGTATAGGAGAGTCCGTAGCCGAAGGGGAATATAACGTTTTCGTCATACCATTCGGAATTGCCGTTGTCGGCTTCTACCTTACCGCGGGTTTCGTAATAGCGATAGCCGAGGTAAACACCCTCTTCATACATAACCATATTGTAGCCCGAAACGTCTTTGCCTCCTTCGGCGTAAGCGGTGTTGCTTTTGCCGTCTGCGGACGATTGCGAATTGTCGCCGAAATTAATCCAAACAGGGTCTTTCGTAAAGTCTGCAGGATAAATGTCTACCGTTTTGCCGGAAGGATTGACCTGTCCGCTGAGCAGTTCGCCCACAGCTTCGGCACCTGTTGCACCGGGTCCGCCTATCCACATAACCGCGTCGATACGGGGGTCATCAGGAGTATTGTTATACTCTGCTATGAAGTCGCACTGGAACGCCTGTAGGGTATTGAGAAGCACAATTACTTTATCGAAACGCGCTGTAACCATATCAAGCATATCGTACTCGTTTTGATCGAGTTGCAGATAATGGTTGCCTTCGATGCCGCCACGTGAGCTTTGGGTGCGGGGTACGTCAAAGCTTTCGCCGCCAACGCGGGATATAACCACGATAGCCGCGTCGTTATAATCCTTGAAGCTGCTCTTTACCTTTGAGGTATAGTTTGCAACGGGCGTTTCGCCGATATCGAGCGTGGGCGAAGAGGACGTTGCGTCGGTTAAAACAGTCGACGTTCTCTTGCTGCCCGCAGCACTGCTTTCGTAGAATGCTTTAAGCTCGGGATTGTACTCGAAGTTGTTGTTTTTGAGGCTGTCGTATATGGTAGTAGCTTCTACCCCGCTTATACCGCCCGAACCCGAACCGCCGAGTACGATGTCAACACTGTTGTGACCGAAAACGCTGACTTTTGCTTTTTTGCTGTTTGAAGTTTCTATGGGCAGAGCGGTTTTGCCGTCCGTTTCCTCGTTGAGAAGAAGAACAAATCCTTCTTCCGCGATTTCCACGTTAAGTTCGTTACCTGCTTGCGTAGAAGCTTCCTTAGTCGCATATTCGCTCTTGTAAATATTAAGATTGTTCTCGCCGTAAATAGGCTTAGCTCCGCCCAGGACGGTACCCAGAATAGGTCCGAGCATTCCGTATTCAAGTACGGTAAGCACTATAAGAAGAATAATTAAGAACGTGGACACTATGAACCAAGCAAGCGACTTTGCGCTTGTGAACACCACTTTTGCTTTATTTACATTTTTCATTTACTCACCTCATCTTACCTGTTCATAAGGTTGTCGTATTCGGGTTGCCACGACAATTCTCCGGAAGCTCCGTTAATCTTGATGCAGTCAACTATGGGAGCCGCCGCCTTTGCCGTACCGCCGTATTCCGTATTGTTTGAAACAACCAGCTCAATCACGTTGTCGCCCTCGTTAAGATGTATGTTGCCGAGCGTGAAATCCAAGAAGTGATCTGCCTCAACCGTGAAAGTGCCGTATTCCAAAGCAACGCCGTTTACCTTTACCTTGAAGCACATACCGCCGTCTGCCGAAGTGAACGTGCAGTCTGCCCCTACGTCCGTGAATATACCTTCGCCTGCCGCCCTGAGAACGAGCGTTGCATCGGTTGATGCGGAAGAATTGATGGCGAAAGTGAGCGTGTAGCCCGGTTCATACATATAGCTGACGTAACAATTTTCGCCTTCAAAAATACTGCCGGGTTGATGCTGCGTGCTTGCGCCGAAGCCGTCGCCGTCGGTAAGAATCGAACCGTAAGGCGTAGTTGTCTGGCCAGAATAGCCGGGGGTATTGTGATCCGCAACGGGACAGAACTCTGCGTCGAATATGGTAGTAACTACGCCGTTCGCCCTCCAACGAGCATAAATATTGAGGGTTGCGCCTGTTGCGTCAAGTGCGGGAACAGTGTACTCTTCAAAGTTGATTGCTGTACCTCCCGTTTCGGTTGCATACCAGCCTGCGAAAACGTAATTTTCACGCGTGGGGTCGGTTGCGGGCTTGGAAATCTTCGAGCCGTACAACACGTTAGAAAGCGTTGAATGCGTTTCGCCCTGGCTGATAAAGTTAACAGTGTACTTATGCGTCTGCCATACTGCGTGTAAGGTTATATTCAATTCATCGCCGGTAGGCTTGTATTCCGTCAATGCGGGAAGCTCGCCGTTGACCTCGTCGGGCGTAGGCTCTGCCGCAGTAAGCGACCAGCCCTTGAAATCATAACCGGGAGCGGAAGAACGGGGCAGTCTTATTGCAGACAGTCCTTCCGTATAAGAAGCGGAGGGAATCGTAGCCGCGCCGACATTGCCCACATTGTAATTTATGTGGTAAGTCCTTGCGTCGGCGTCCGCCCACAAAGCGTAATATGTAACGGGTTTTTTAATTACCGCAGGGAACAGTTTAGCCGTTTCGTCGTCCATTTTGTCCGCCCTACTCATCCAGCCGATAAACTGGTTTTCCGTAAGGTTTTCGGGCTTTTCCATAGGAACGGTGTATTCCTCTGCTACACCCTCAACTGCGATTGTATTATTATACGGGACGTGGAGTACCGTGTTTGTATATTCGACTTCGGACAAATTCCAGTCGAAAGTAACGTCGTAAATAGCCGGAGTCCAATGCGCGTAAACCGTCATATCGGCGTTTACTTTAAGAGTAGCAAAATCTACAACTTCTCCGCCGTCTTTTTCGGTATACCAACCCGCAAAGGTGTTGCCTTCGGTTTCGGGAGATTTAGGAACTTTTACCTTACCGTCCTCTTTATCCACTACTATCGCGCCGTTGCGATGAACGTCGTCGTTATAATTGAGTGTGATTGTCCAAACGTCTTCGTCCCCGCTTCCGCTATTGTTATTATTGCACGCGGAAAGCGCGAAAGGTACTACCATCGTAGCTGCAAGAGCAAATGCAAGCATTCTTTTTTTGGCTAATATCTTCATTTAATCCTCCTGTCTTTATTTTGTGTGATTTATACGGCATTTAAATTGAATGCCGATATTCAGAACATACAGCCCGCAGGTTACCCCGCGGGCCGCGTGTTCGTTCAATTATAATCCGATAATTGAATTATCAAATTTTAATTAGTCTTCCTTCTTAGCAACAAGTTTTTTTACAACTACTGCCGCGCATACGATAGCCAATGCACCTGCGATAGTGATGAGGCTTCCTGCTCCGAGTTCGGATTTACATCCGCTGCCCTTTTCGCCTTGTGCGCCGGTATCGCCCTTGTCGCCCTTGTCGCCCTTGTCGCCGGGTACGCCTTGTTCGCCTTGTTCGCCCTTAGCCATACCTGCGTCAATTGTGCTACCGTCCGTAAGAGTAAGGATAAGATGTCCTTCATCGTTGATAGTTGCGCCGCTAATGCTTAATCCGTCTTCGGGAGCTACGGTGTTGAGTACGCAGTCATCGCCGTCAACGGAAATGCCTGTGTTAACTCCGTCTAACCAGAGGTGTCCGCCTGCAACTACGAGATAAGGCATATCGTATTCAACGCCTATTGTCACAGCTTCAGTTATATCTGCTTCGGGAACGCCCGTAAGACCGGTTATGGTGTAAACTTCACTTTCTCCTACCTGCGTCTTTACCCATTCAAGTAAAGTTTCGGAAGATACGGTTTCGCCTACGTTTGCAGTGTAAGTTAACGTGCTGTTTCCGGTAGGAAGGTTAACGTTAACGGTTATATCGAACTGCTGACCTACGATCATTCTGTAAACAGTTACAATATGCACCTGATCCTGTACGGGATACTGATAGTTGTTCTTGCTACCCGTTCTGCCTATTACCTTATAGGTTGCAACGAGGTTGAAGTTGTACACGCCGTCTGCCGTGGGAGTTCCGCTGATAACGCCTGTTTCAGCATTTACGGTAATTCCTTCGGGAACGTTACCCGTCAACGACCATACAGCGTCGCTAACGTACTTACCGTAGCTGTCGGCATCGCCCGACGTACCCGTAAAGTTAGGAATGTAGTTGGCGTTTTCGCCTTCCGAAATAAGAGTTACGGGTTTAGCGGGAGCCGTGGTTGCAGTTATAGCCGCACCCTTGGTTGCCGCGATTTCCGTAGCCGATACATTGATGGTTAACGTAATTCTTCTGAGATTGTATGCCATACCGTATCTGCCCTGAAGAATAACGGATACCTTGGTGGTGCCTTCCGCAGTAGGAGTACCCGAAAGGATACCGTCGCTGCTGAGTCTTAAACCTGCGGGAAGCGAGCTGCCGGATGCAATCTTCACTTCATACCCGCAATTACCGAATATGGCTTGAAGACCCTTTGATTGGGTTGCATTGAAAATGCTGTAATTAACCGACTTGCTCAGTCCAAGGTTGTGAGTACTGCCGAGAACATTTGAAGTCTGGTTTCTGTAACCGTTGCTTTGGGTATTGTTTACAAGGTAGCCTCTTTCAAGTGCGGAGGAATTGCAATACGTGAAGAAGTTGTGTTTAGCAGTTTCACGTACCCAGTACCATTCAGTGTAGGAAAGCTTTTCGGGAGCATTATTGCCCGTACCCATCTTAATATAAACACCGTCTGCTGTATAAGCTTCGCCGTCCGTTGCCTTGTGCCATGTACTTGATTTTGCCCAAGTCGAGTTAAGAGGCGTGGTCAAACCACGAACGCCCGACCACCAGCTCCAACCGGTTGCGCCTGCCGAATAGTAGTCCGTTACGGTAAAGCCGTGGTAACCCCATTCGTTTACGTACAAAGCGGTAGAAGTTACGGGATGTATGGACGTTGCAAGACCGATACGGTTGAAAGCGTTCATCATACCGTTTGCGCCGCCTTTGGTTATAGCAAGTTCAAACTGTTTAGCGTCGTTAAGACGGAGAGCCTGCTCGTTGGAGAAGGTTGCACCGCCGGAACGGCTGGTTTCCTGGTTGTTAAGGAATGAGTGTTTGATGGAGATGATGCCGCCTCTGGATACGTATCCGCGGGAAACTGCCGCTGCGATAAGTCCGCCCTGAACGCCGTCCTGCGAGTAGTACTCGAAGTTACGTCCTGAAAGCGGGTTACGGTGACAGTTCATTGCAGGGCCGTACCAACCGACAACAGGTCCGTTGTTGTGCATCTGCCAGTAGCCGTCTTCGCCTACCATTCTGCCCTGCTCTTCGCAGAGTTCCTGGTTCCATGTGGAAGCAACGATAACTTCGCAAACCCAAGCGTAACCGTTCATGCTTGAACCTTTAAGCTGTCCGGGGCCGTCGGGCTGTCCTACCATCGAACCGCCGACAGTACCAACGCTTTGTAATCTGTAACCTGCGTTTTTAATTGTGTCGAATAATTCATTGTAGGTTAACTGATTAAGGAACGTATCCCATTTTTCATCTTCCCAAGCAACGCCGCGCATATCTGCAAGGGTTAAAGCATAAAGACCTGTATCTTCATCTGCCACGCCTGCGCCCTGGGTCAAGCCTGCCATATCCTTAGCTTCCTTATAGGTAAGGACGCTCTTATAATCGGTTTCGATTGCTTTCGTTAAAGGATTGTCGAGGTCTCTGTCGTAATATTTTGTTTGCGCAGCTTCGCCCTCGCCCGTGGTTTCGGTAAGCAATCCGCCATAACCTACGGCCGCGTTGTTATTACGGCTGATTGCCATTGCATTGAGCGCGCCATCGATAAACCTGTTATCGTCGGAAAGCATCCAGGCAAACTTATTCTTGATAAGCGTCTGAGCTGCCGCTTTTTTAGTAGCGTCCTTTCCGAGAACGTCGCCAACCGCGTTTGCAAGCTGAATTACCGTAAGGTTATGGGCAGCTTCGTCCGTTTCATCTGCTCCTCTTGCACGCGTCATATAGTGGTCTTTTCCGCTTACCGTCCAGTGGTTTGCAGAAGTGTTAGCTTCTTCATAGCCTGCGGGACCGTTTTCATCCTGCGAATAGATGTTGTTAACTGCATTGCTGCTGTCCCAATCAATCTGGGTTGCAACGTTGATGGTCGCTCTGTCGTCAACATCGTGCGAGTTGCTTGCAACCTGGATTTCATAGTTACCGACTTCGAGTTCGTAACCGACGTGGTCACCTGCGTTTGCTTTGTTGTAGTCGAAAGCCGCAAGCTCCTTAACGTCAAATTCAATGGTAATTGTTTCCGTCTTGCCGGGTTTAAGCAAAGAAGTCTTACCGAAGCCTACAAGGTCTCTTTCAGCCTTTTCGATGCCGCCTGCATAATAAGGTGCGTGGGAGTAAACCTGAACGACTTCCTTACCTGCAACCTTACCTGTGTTGGCAACTTCGACCACTACTTTTACAGTACCGTCTTTATCCTTTTCGGCAATAGACTCAGTGGAAATGCTCTTAATCGTCTTTGTGAAAGTGGTATAGCTCAATCCGTAACCGAAAGGATACAAAACGTTAGCTTCATACCAGGCGTCGCCCGTGCCTGCCTCAACTGCGTTCATATCCGCAGCAACGGTTTCATAATATCTGTAACCTAAGTAAATGCTTTCGGCATAGTCCATCGCGACTTCGCCGGTGCTGTTGTTTTCGCCGTCTTTGTCGAGCATCATCGGCATAGAACCGCTTCTGTAATCGGACCACTGGTCATTAAGCAAGCCGTTTGCAATTGCATATGTACCGAAGTTGTAGGACGTGGGGTCCGTATAAATGCTCTTCATCCAGAAGTCAACCGTTCTACCCGAAGGGTTAACCTCGCCGTTAAGTATCTGACCGACTGCAAGCGAACCGTTCCAGCCCGGCTGACCTATCCAAAGAACAGCGTCGATACCCTCGTCGCTCTCGATATCGCCGATTTCCATAACGGAAGGCGAGTTAAGAAGTACGACTACTTTATCGAAGTGAGCCTTTGCGTAAGCTAAAAGCTCCTTTTCTCTGTAATTGAGCATTTGGTTGTGTTCTTTTATGTCGTCGTGTCCTGCTACGTTTACAGCTCCGTTATCAGAGAATTCCGAACCTGTACGACTGATAATTACAACAGCCGCGTCATCGTAAACGTTGAACGAGCTTTCTATGGGAGCAAGGAAGCCGTCTGCTACGGGCTTATATTTGTTTCCTGCAAATTCCACATAGCCGTCTGCCGCGTCATTGTCTTTGTCCATATAGTGGCAGACGTCAACGTAACCCGAAAGAACCGTTCCGCCTGTACGGTATCTTTGCATTGTTCTGGGGTTGACCTTGAAGCCGCTTGCTTCAAGTCCCGATATAAGGTCTACCTGGGGACCTGCGGAAGCTACTCCCGTCTGTCCGGGCGTACCCTGCGCACCTGAGCCTGAGCCACCGTAAGCTACGTTTGTCTGCGCCGCGCCGAGAACGGTAAGGTTCTTTTCGCTTGATGCAAGGGGAAGCGCATTGTTTTTGTTTTTCAACAAAACAAAGCCTTCTGCTGCAAGGCGGACGTTGAGATCTGCATCGGCGTCAATTACTTCCTGGAAAGAATTGTAGTCGCTTTCATACAGATGTCCTGCTCCCACAAGAGAATTAGAACTTTCTCTCGCGAAAACGGCAAGCGATGATGCGCTCATTGATGCAGCCATAGTCAAAGCGACCGCAGCCATTGCAACTTTAGCGCAATTGCGTCTTGTTTTCTTTGTCATAAATTTCCTCCATTAATTTTTTCACAGTTTTTCTGTGTAGACGCTCCGTAGTTTACCATAATAAATATAAAAATGTTTTTCACGTCCATAAACTGTTAATTCCAGACACATATTTTGCAGTGAATTGGTTAATCCATTACTTAAAGAGTAAATTATTAATGTATTTTAAAGATATAAGCCTATTTTTGAGCAAAAATAGGGAATGACCGCTAAGATGCGCCGTATCATTAAAGATACGGCGCATCTTAGCGGTCATTCGGGTTATACCAATTAAATTATATGGTATATAAATTAATTAAATTTGAACTTGAATTTCAAAACGTTTTTGCCATTTTGCGGCAAATTCCTCGTACTGACCTCGGCTTATGGGAAGAATTTCTTTTCCCAAACAAACCCCGCGTCTGTTGAAGCTTTGTATAAAGTGACTGTTTACCATCATCCCGCGATTGCATTTTATAAAGCCTAATTCTTCAAACTGCTCTTCCACGTCTTTTAAAGACATCTTCTTTTTAAACTCTCCGAATTCGGTATAGTAGATGAGAGTATGTTCAAACTTTTCGATATACAGTATATTCGATACGGGTACCTTAACCACGACGCCGTCACGTCCGAGATTTATAAACGCCCTGTTGTTGGAAAGTACTTTTCTCAATGCCCTTTCCATACAGCTATTTACCGCTGCTTCGTTATCGGATTTTAAAATATAGCCTACCGCATCAACGATATAGCCGTATAAGGCAAACTCATCAGTTTTTGAAACGAATACCAAAATTACGTCGGGGTCGATTTTTCTTAGTTCGTCGATTATCCTGTATCCGTTGCCGCTATTCACTTGCGGGTCAATGAATATTAAATCGTAACAGTATTTATAATTCGACAAAAAATCCATAGTGTCGGTAAAAAAATCAATTAAGGTATTCTTACCCCCCCCCACCCCGAATTTTGGCGAGTCAACAAAATGCTTTATCATATTTTTAATATTTTCGCTTTCCGACATATTGTCGTCCACATATGCTATACGTATCATTTTTTACTTCCGCTCTTTTGTCATTGGTATGGATTATAACATTATTTAACCGCGTTGTCAATACCTATTAATTTTTGGTTGTCTGCATTGTATATTACACCCTGAACATATAAAAACCCAAAAAATTATATCAATAAAGAAATAGTTTAAAAGTGACATAACCTCAAATTCTCTTGACGTTTTATAGCTCAGCGTTAGCATTTTCTTCTTTAAAATGCTATATATTAACGCAGGTTTCCCGCTTATCCTAAGTGAAAAGAACAGCTTTGCGAGGTAAGATTGACACACAATAAAACCGTTATTTAATTAAGTTTAAAGCACAAAATAAAGGACGAAGAATATCTTCGTCCTTTAAACGTGCCGTTACAAATTATTCTGTTTTGTTCTCGGCTTCGCCGGGGATTTGTTCTTCCTTTTTACTCTTCAACAGTGAAGTAGTAACAACGAATGCACCGCTACCCAAAATTGCGACTCCGAGTACTATATCAAGCACTATTATCAAAGTTTCCCACCAAGCATAATAGGTTATGTAATATCCGCCCTCTCCGCAACCGTTCATATTGTTTGAACGGGCAGTAGTGTAAACTATGTTTTTAACGGCATTTCTTAAAACGGTATAATCTGCCGCCGTTGTAGGAGTCCAAGAGCTGGGCATAGTAGCAAGGTTCAAGTCGCCGCCGGCATAACACATTTGTTTCGTATCCATAAAACGTTCAGTGTTAAAGTCGGTAATAACCAACCCCTTAAAGCCCCATTCGTTCCTCAATACCTCGGTAAGAAGGCGATAGTCGCCACCCGTCCAAAGGCTGCCGATACGGTTAAATGACGACATTACGCCAAGCGCACCGCCTTCTTTTACAGCTATTTCAAAAGGCTTAAAGTAAATTTCACGCATTGACTGTTCGGTAAGCCATGTACAAACGCCCGAACGGTGGGTTTCCTGATCGTTTACGGCGAAATGCTTAACCTGACAGTACAGTCCGCGGCTGCGGCATCCCTTTACCACTTCTGCGGCAAGCTTGCCGGAAATTAAGGGGTCTTCCGAATAATACTCAAAGTTTCTTCCCGAAAAAGGAGTACGATGAATATTTACAGCAGGCGCATACCATCCGGAGTAAGGTCTGCCGTCGCCCTTTTCGTTACCTATTAACGATTCGTTACCGACTGCCTGACCCATATCATATGCAAGTTCAACATTCCAAGTAGCGGCAATTACGCACTCACTGGCATACGAACACGTCTGATAAACGGGGTTCTGGCTTTCGACCTGAGCCATAAAGTATACGAATCCCGCAGGTCCGTCGGAAGAGAACGCAGGCATAAGACCTATGCTTTGAAGCGCGGTCGTCTGGAACGCACCCTTCATAGTGAAATCCATCATTTCGTTTACGGTAAGTATATTGAGATACTCTTCCCAGCGGGGGTCGTTAAAGTCTACCAGGATAGTTCCCTCTTCGTCGCGCATTACGTTTTCGTCCTCGTCGAACTGTATTAGGTTATAAACCTGCATTGTTGCGGAAGGCGAAGCTACGGTTGCCTGTTCGGGCATAGTCACGCTTGCATCTTTAACTATGGGATTATTGGTTTCCTTGCTGTTGATTAAGTCGTAGAATGCCTTAGGAACCGTTCTTTTGCTGTTATCGCCTGCAAGCACTTCGTTTACGGGGAACGTACCTGCCCAATCGTTCCTTGAAAGTAAGCTGTCCAAACCGTAGTTTTCTTCAAAGCTTACGTTATCGAAACGGTTTTCCACGGTATAGCCTGTCACGGGGTCACTTTCATACTTTATTCCTTCTTTAAGCGTGAATGTGCGCGCATCAACTTGTGTATGCGAATTTTTCATTACCCTGACGGTATAATCGCCGGCTTCCAGCTCGTAGCCCCTGAATTTGTTATCATTTGCGTCCGAATAGTCATACGAGGCAAAGTCATACGCGTTAAAGGTTACTTCATAGTCGCGGCTTTCCCTGGGTTTGAGTTCATCGGTCTTGACAAAACCGACAAGCGTTACATATGCCTTTTCTATTCCGCCCGGATAGTACGGCGTTGTGATGTATACCTGCACAACGTCTTTACCGGCAACCGAGCCATTATTTGTTACATTTACGGTAACTGAAAATTTCTTATCGTTTTCGCCCGTCCAGGGATTGAGTTCTTCATTTTCGCCGAACGAATACTCCTTTATATCCCAGTCAAAAGTAGTATAGGAAAGACCGTAACCAAAAGGATATACAACGTTGTTTTTATACCACTCTTCGCCTTCGCCGCCTACAATATCCTTTGCGCCGCGCGTTTCATAATAACGGTATCCGACGTAAATGCTCTCTTCATAATCGACGTAGTGTTCCTCTGCCGAAGGAGTCGAGTTATCGTCCAACAAATATACGTTGCCTTTGTTTACAAGATAGTCGGAGAAGTTCTGATAAGCAGGATCCTTCGTAAAATCACGCTGATAAGTATCAATAGTTCTGCCTGACGGATTAACCGTACCTTTAAGCACTCTTCCGAGAGCCATAATGCCGGACCAGCCCGGTCCGCCTATCCACACTGCGCCGTCGATTTTCGAGGATATATCCTTCATACCTTCCACAATCGTGTCGTCGTTGTCGGGAATATCGTCAAGAAAACCTAACTCAAACGAAGTTGAGCAGTTTACTATAAGAACTACCTTTGAGAAGTTATTGCATACTTCAACCAATAATTCCTGTTCGTTTTTATCAAGTTCAAGGTAGTGGTCTGCGCCGCTTATTGCGCCGTCAATGGGCTTTGTACCGTCAAGCATTGTACGGGGCAAGTCGAACGATTCGCCGCCTATACGGGTAATAACCACCAAAGCCGCGTCGGAATATTCGCCTATGTAGCTTTTAAGTCCGCCCGAATACTTACCGAGAGGGGTTTCGCCCGTAGCAAAGCCCGGTACCGTACCCCTTGCATTATCCATCTTAGGATTTTCGCCTCTGCCGGAGCCTGAGGAGGAGCTTTCATAAAAGCTTTTAAGTTTGGGATTACAACTGAACCCCGCGTCTTCCAGGCTGTCATAAATTGTGGGGGTTTCATTGGTAATCTTAAACGCGCCCGAACCCGAACCGCCGTAAGAAAGATTTACCGAGTTTTTGCCGAATACCGAAATCTTTTTAACGTCCTTGAAAGGCAGAACGTCGTTTTCGTTTTTGAGCAGAACTATACCCTCTTCGCAAATTTTCTCGTTCAGTTTGTTCGCCTTTTCGAATGCGTCGGCTTTATCATCGTAATCGGATTCATAATAAATTCCGCCGCCGAAGTTTTTTGTTGTTCTTTTCCCCAATGCAGAAATAAACAAATCATAAAGCAATGTATTTGCAACAATGGTAATCGTTAAAAACAATGCGAATACCACTGAGGAAACTATCGCCCATATTTTCGTTCTTTTATAATGAAATATTCTTTTGAAAAAATTCATAAATGCACCTCTTATTGTCCGAACTCGTTCGCCGTTTTAGGATCCCAGTTAAGGTTTGCCGACGTTGTTATTTTAATGCAGTCTATAACGGGCGCGGTAGTAGTTCTGGTACCGCCTGCGGGAACGTTATTGAGCGCAGTAAAGCTTAAGGTATTAGTACCCTTTTTAAGATTGAGATTCAACGTTATCACGTGGTCGGTAAACGGTCTTCTGCCTGCCGTATCGGGGAAGAGGTCGCCGCCTACGTCGGTAATTTCGATTACGTCGTAGTCAATCGGTTTACCGTTAATAGAAATATCGTAAGTCGAAATATCTGTTCCGTTAGCCGTTGTGGATTCCGTATAGCTTATAGGTGCGAGAGCGAATTTTCCCTGTCCGTCGTCGGCGGTAATTCTGAACGTAAGCTTTGCGTCGTTCACGTCCCTGTCGGATTGTATTACGAAATCGATATTGAGTCCGTAAACAAACAGGTAAGTCAGATAGTAGCCGTTGCTTGCATTCACACCCAACGAATCGGGAGGAACTCCGTCAACCATATCCGGGCCGTTTGAACCGCCCGAAGCTCCCATACCCTGTTTGCCGTCGAGATTTACATGCTCCGCTTCAAAGATGTACGTTCCCGTCCACTTTGCAAACAATTCGGTATCGCCCCTGACAGCCGCGCTGAAATCGTATGCGGCAGTACATTCTTTATCGGTATACCAACCGCCGAATGTAAAGTTTTGCGACTGGTGTCCCTTCGTACTGACGTCAGCCCTCTTGGGATTGGCAGGCGCGTTTACGGTTTTGCCTTCCGCAACCGTTTGCGTGGTTGTCTGAGGTTCGGCACCGTAATTCATATTAAACGTTACCGTATAAGTTGTAGCGGTATCCGATATCCAGCTTGCATAAACCGTAATTTTTTCTTTGATTTCCGCATTATAGTCTACACGGGTAGTGCATGCCGCATCCAAATACCATCCGTCGAAGGTATACCCTTCCCTTGCCGCAGGGGTTACGTCAGGATTCAATTTACCGTTGAGGGTAAATCCGTCGGTCTTGCTTCCGCCTGCATAGTTGTCGTCGTAAACTACTGATATTTTTTCTATCCATTTAGCATAAACGGTCGTATCAGCCATAATGGGGTTCATTTCAAAGTTGAACGCCGTATTAAATTCATCGTCTTTAAACCATCCGCCGAAGTCATAGCCTTCACGCACGGGAGGCTCGGGTTGTTCCGCCTTGCTTGCGGAAGCAACAAATTGGTCGGGAACGGTATTTTCCGCTTCATATCCCAAATCGAATTTTACGCTGTATTTTGCAACGCCTACTTCTATCTGGTATCTGACCGTCGCACCTTCAAAAGCAACCATAACGAATTTGTGACCGGCAGAACCCATACCGGGCGCCGTTACGGTAACTCTTTCATCGGTAAAAGGAACGGTTTCCTTTGTTCCGTCTTTATAAGTTACGGCAAGCACGCCGTCGGAATATGCCAACTGTTCGTTGAACGCATAGTACAGCTTTTTGGGAGTTGTCGCTATTTCCAGTTTTTCGACGTTGGAAATTACAACAGTCATTTTTGTGCCGCAGTTATCGCACTTTCCGTTACCGTCTCTGTCAATATGGCTTATGCACGTTAATGAAACCACGCAACCGCCAAACGTTATGGCTGCCGCAGATATTAACGAACAAACCGAAAGCGCGACCGCACGGGCTTTTTTTCTGTGTCCTTTCTCCATAAAATTTACTCCTGTTTTTATTTGAACTTACAAAATATACAGCCCCGAATTAAGCTTCGGGGCTGCAATTAGCTCTACATCAGACTAATCAATCAATTAATCTTCTTTCTTTAAACCCCTGCGAACCAAGACAAATCCGCCGATTAAAGCGAACGCTGCTACCATTGTAACAATGCCCGTAACTCCGATAGAGGAATTACATCCGCCGCCTTTTTCGCCTTGCGCGCCAGTATCGCCCTTATCGCCCTGAGGTCCCTGAGGTCCGGTTGCACCTGTATCGCCCTTGTCGCCTTTAAGGTCTTCCAGATTAGCTACGTCAGTCCATTCGCCGCCGTTGATACTTGCCTGGATTTTGCCGTCCTGTACGCGGAATTCGATTTCGTCGGGAATTGCAACGAATTTAGCCGTAAGAGTCAAATCTTCGTTTACCGCCTGTGATAAATCGAACTTCGTTTCGCCGTTGTACCAGCCGTCGAACTTCATACCTTCGGGTGCTTCGGGTGCTTCTAACGTTAACGTAGAACCCTTTTCAACCTTGGTTGCAACACCGTCCACAGTTACCGTTACAAGCTCGCCTACGGTAAGCTTTACGGTTGACTTAGCGTTCATCGTGCTTACATTTACTACAAGGTTACCCCACCAATATTGGGTAGACTGGGTTTTGATTGCATAATTTATGGTCACGTTGTACTCGCCTGCCGTAGTGGGCGTACCTGTTATTTTGCCTGTTGCCGCGTCAAAGGTAAGTCCTTCGGGAAGTCCGGTTACAGTAGCGGTAATTTCGCCGATGCCGTCACGCTCCCAGCCTTGAACGGGTCTGCCCCAAACTGTGTATTGCTTAGGCTCGCCTACGTCGTCAAGCTCCCAGTAGCTCTGGGATACGGTTGCTTCATATGCCGTTCCTTTTGCCAAAGTCGTTGCGCCGGTATACGTTGCGGAAGATACTATTTCAACGGGTATTTTAATTTCTTTATTTGCCCAGTTATCATAGCTTACTTTCAGCGTTATATCGCCCTTCTCGCCTACTACCGTCCTGTTGTTGCCACTGAACGTCAGAGTCGTAGCGTTGAAAGTAACGCCTGCGGGAAGTTTGCTTGACTTAACCTCTACTTCGACCCTATTCATATCTTCAAAGTATGTTTCAAGTACCGTTGAGAAATTTACGCCTGCGGGAATTTTAACGGTGTTTACGGGCATGTTCTTTATGAAGTCCGCACCGTTATCCATAGCGTTGGAACGGGCATGGGTATAAAGCATTTCCATAGCTCTCGTTCTCATATAGTAGTACTGAATTTCAGCCTGTTTCTTTTCAGCTGCGTTGGTGCTGTCCATAGAAATAAATTCGGTTTCGGAATACGTTTTAGTTTCCTTATTGAATTTACCTACCTTGACGCCGCCTTTACCGCCACGCAGGGTTGCATCCCATTTGCCGTCGCCTGTAAAGCCTTTATCGCCGAGAGGAATATTTACACCCGCACGGAGGAATACTTCAATATTGTTATCAAGTCCGCCTACCGAACCTACCTGATAGTCTGTAACGACAGAGCCGTCAAAGCCCCATTCATTACGGAGAATCTGGGTTTGTAAAGCGTAATGCTCGGTATTGTTTGCCATACCTATGCGGTTGAAGCCGGTCATTATACCGGTAGCTCCGCCTTCTACCACTGCGTATTCGTAGTTTCTTAAGTAGTTTTCACGTATGGTCTGTTCGTCAGCCCAGACAGAGCTGTTGTTTCTTGCGGTTTCCTGGTCGTTTAATGCAAAGTGTTTGCAGTAAGGATATACGCCGCCCTGGTTGGTTCCCTGCAGGAGAGCCGCTACTATAAGTCCGCCCTGAACGCCGTCCTGCGAATAATACTCGAAGTTTCTGCCCGAGAAAGGCGAACGGTGGATATTCATAGAAGGTGCGTACCAGCCATTATAACCGTTCCACATACCTTCTTCGCCGATAAGTTTACCTATTCTGTAAACAAGGTCTACGTTATAGGTCATTGCAAGGTTCTGCGAAGATACCCAGTATCTTGTTCCGGACCTGCCTCTCTGATGCTGATAACCGTCCTTGGTCTGGTTACCAATGGTGCAAGGTCCGTCAGCGTCAACTGCTTCCTCTTTACCGAAACGTGCAAGCTCCGCAGTTTTGAAGTAACCGGTTCTCGTAAGCTTCTGCATTTCGGAATATGTAAGCTGGTTCATAAACATTTCCCACGCCTTAGCGGGAGTTTTGCCAACGAAATCGGTAACTGCGGTATCTTCCACAGTCAGCGTAGTGTCATCATCGGCAGGGTCGAGTCCCATCATATCCGTAAGACGGTACTTAACTTCGCCCTTGTCGTCCGCTGCCTGCGTCCAACTTTCGGGAATAACTGCGTCCTTAGCCCAAAGCTCGTGAGTATCGTCGTCGCCGCCGAACACGAAGCCCCAGCTATACTTATCCGCAACTTCCTTTTTAGTGACTTTAAGATTATCCGCTTTACCTTCGAGGATAGGGTTATCTACGGATGCGTTCTTCTCGATATTGTAGTCATCCGCCGTGGGAGCCTTAGGGAAGGTGCCAACCATATCCGCCCTTGACAAAATAGTCATTGTGGGGCTAATGGAAGCATAGTTGTAGTATGCTTTGTCATCTTCCGAATCGATGAATACGTTGGTAATGTCAGCTCCCGTTGCAGGATGCTTGGTTACATTCTGCGGAATAGCAGTTCCGTCCTGACCTTCTGCGCCAAGCGTTAATGTTACGCTATTGCCGACCACAGTATGAGAGTCTTTTCTCGCGCTGAACACATAATCGCCTGCATCGATTTCGTATCCGACGTGTCCATTTTTGTTTGCATCGAGATAGTCATACGCAGCGATATCGTAAAGGTCGAAGGACATCGTATAAGTCTTTGATTCCTGAGGTGCAAGATTGTCCGTCTTTATATAGGTTACAAGCTGGCAAGCTGCTTTTTCAATGCCGCCCTTAGTATAAGGAGCCGAAAGATAAAGCTCAACTACGTCCTTACCTGCATAAACACTACCCGCATTTTTAACGGTTATGCTTGCGGTAAACTTGACGTTTTCGCCCTCGCCCTCTTTAGTGACAGAGAAATTTGACCACTCAAAGTTAGTATAGGAAAGTCCGTATCCGAAAGGATAAACGACGTTTCTGTTATACCAGTCGTCTGCGTCCGTATAGGGATTGGGGCGAACTCCGGCGTCATTTGCCTTACCGTTTATATCATCGCTTTCCAAAACGGCTTTGGTCGCCGCCGCGGTTAAATCGACTTTGGTGTCATCGGTAGCTTTAATCTGTCCGTACATCGTTTCGTAGTACTTGTATCCGAGATAAATGCCTTCTTCATATTCTATCTGAGGAACGCCGCCCATACTGCTGACGTTGCCGTTTTGGCTGTTGTTACCGAAATTTTTAAAGGTGGGATCTACCTTGAAGTCGGTAGTATAAATATCAACCGTTCTGCCGGAAGGGTTAGCCTTACCCGTAAGAATATCTATTACGCCGTCAAATCCGTAGTCGCCCGTCTGTCCTATGTTAAGTATTGCATTTATTTTGGGGTTGTTCTTTATTTCGCCCATCTCGATGATGTTGCCGCTGTTAAGAAGCAGAACTACCTTGTTAAAATGCTTTGTTACGTGATCGATAAGCTGTTCTTCATTATAAGACAGTTCAAGATAGTGTTCGGAATTGTCCTGAACAAGTTTACCGTCGGCATCAGGACGAAGTCTGCCCTTTACACTGTGTGTTCCAAGGTCAGAACCTTCGCCGCCCAAACGGTTGATTATAATTACAGCCGCGTCGCTGTATCTTGAATATGTAGAGGTCAACGCCGTCGTATAATAGCTTTGAGGAAGCTCTTTATCCTCATAAGTCGGGGTTGTGTACTGTGAAATTTTACTGGGCGAACCACCCGAGTATTTTTCATACAACGCTTTAAGTTTGGGGTTAATTTCTATACCCTTGCTCTTCCAAGATGTATAGATGTCGCCATCGTCCTGCAATTCGCTTGAACCCGAACCTGTACCGCCATAGCCGTAAGCGTCGGAAGCAACACCGAATACGCTTATGCGCTTCATGTCAGTATAGGGTAAGGGATTTACCGTACCGTTTTCGCCGCCACCGTTCTTCAACAGAATTGCCGATTCTTGCGCAGCTTCGATATTGACCTTTTTGGTTTCGGCCAACAACTCTTCGTTACTCGTGAACTCAGAGTAATAATAGCCGCCGTTTGCTCCGAGCCTAAGATGCTCGCTTACACCCTGCATAGCAGAGGCTGCAAGCGTACTTACGCCCATCGAAGCCGCAAGGGTCATTCCGACTGCTGCAACTGCGATTTTTTTCGCAGTCTTTTTTGTTTTACTCATCATAAAACATTTCCTCCATTTTTAGTTTTTTAGTAGTATGGCAAGTACTACTTATTTAAGTCTAACATACCTCTGTAAAACTTCAATACTTTTGCATACTTTGCAGTCGAAATTCCATAGTTTGCAAAAACATCGCTTTTATCCGATATTTCTCTATTTTTTTGTAAGATATTCCGTTAACTTATCTAAAAAAATTTTGGACTTCCCCCGACTGATTTTTAAGCTCGCTGCCCCGACGTAGGCATATCCGTCCTCAATTCTGTTTACATGCTTCAAATTTACGAGATAGCAGGTATTGCAGTATTCAAAATTATGTGCGGACAATATTTGCGCCACACGGAAAAGCCTGTCCGTTACTTTAATTTCATTGTCTACAAGATGATATACGCAACTATGCCCGTTTACTTCTACGAATACGATATTGTCAAGGCGCACGTTAACGATTTTTTTCTTGGTTTTTATCAATATATTGCCGTCATCCGCAGCCGTGTCAATACGGCTGCGCTTTAAAATATGTTTGAAGTGTACCGAAAAATCATCATATTCAAGCGGTTTTAAAAGATAGTCAACAGCCTCTAAATCATATCCTTTAATTGCATCTTCCCTATTTGACGTATAAAAAACCAAACTGATATATTTATCTGAGCCACGCATAGCTTCCGCAACACTAAATCCGTTACGGTACGGAAGTTCGGTTTCCATAAACACTATGTCAAACAGGACGTCGCTTTCTAAAAATTTTATACCGTCATCAAAATGCACACAATTAAAAGCTATACTATCGTGAGTTAAGTATTTGCTTATATACTCTATAAGTCTTTCCGCGTCTGATAAAGAACTGTCAACTATGGCGATATTCATATATTTTCCCTCTTATAGCATTTCTTACCGAAATTACGCAGAATATGTTAATCTACGTG
>CAJUKJ010000016.1 GCA_910587365.1 uncultured Christensenellaceae bacterium
CATTTGTAAAGGTAATAAGTTTTTTGAAATCAACTTTCTTTTTCATTATTGTTGCTACCATAAATTACTGTTTATCGTACAATTATTATATCACGAAAAATGGAAGAACGCAACCGATTGAATTTTGCGGGAAATATAAAACATATCTATATCTCACTTGGCTACGAGTAGCCTAGTTCGTCCACGAAAAAAAGTACAGAAAAGGCGTGGCTTCACGCCACGCCTAATTCTCTACATCCTGCGGCTTACCGAATACTCCCTATGGGAACTGCGATAAAGCGTGTCCTTTACATTTTTATTTTTTTGTCAGTCCGAACATTGCCTCTATCATAAATCGGTTTTGCTCTTCACTGCTGAACGTACTCGACTGCTTGCCTTCCTCTCCGTCATTATAGCTTTGAAGGTTATGCCCCCAGTTCATATAAATCATATTGTAGTCGCTGTTAGCCCAAGCTATCGCGTGATGTCCTCCGCGCCAGACCTGATGCAGGTTTCCCGGTCTATTATCGTCGCCTGCGGGATTTTCGGGCGTAGGATTCATACTGATAAGCACTGTCGTCTTTTCGTCTTCAAAAAGATTATTGTACCACTCGTACCACTCGCAGGGAGCGGAAATAAATTCGTCGAATTCAAGATTTTCCGTTGAAAAATGCTCGTGCGTTTCAATAGTCATAGGTTCGGAAGTGGGATTCCAGGTATTCCAATACGTATCGAAACCTCCGTCGGACTTGTCGCGGGGGCAGTTGCCGTATACGCCGCAGCGCAGAAATTCGTTACTGAACCAACCGTCCCATTCCGTAGGAGGAGTTTCGGGGGTTGACCACATTGCGAATCCCGCAGCGTGGAACGCCATACACGCGCCGCCGTTGTCAACGTAATCTTTGAATACTCTTCTCGATTCTTCGGAAGCGGGTTTATCGTTTAGTAACATTATCAAATCGTAATTTGCAATATTTTCCTCATTCATATCAACCCAGCCCTTTTCGCCGGTATTTGAATATTCGTAAATAAAACCTAATTCATTGCCTGTTTTGGAAAACCATTTGTTTGCGTCAACCGCAAAATCGGCGTGTGCGGTGTCAATATTAATGCCGCCGTTAAAGCCGAAGGCAAGCACTTTAAACTCCGCGCAACCGTCGCAGACATAAGTTGCTTCGTTGCCCTTCGCGTCGGTATGGTCTTCGCGCTGTTCTTCCTTGCAGGTTTTGCATACCCGCCAATGCTCGGTTTCGCTTCTCTGCCAGTCGCCCCATTTATGGACGTGTTCGCCGCATGCGGAAAACGATACCGCAACCGCCGCCGCAACAGGAATAATACCTAAAAGCCTGAGTAATTTATTCATTTTTTCTCCCGAAATGCGCCGAATTTGTTTCGACGCCCAATTACTTAAATTATACTACCTGCGGGCAAACCCGTCAATATACGGTTTTTTCTTTCGTCTAAGGATTAAGCAAACTTATTTTGTTAAAATGCGTTAACTATACAGATTTTTCGCTTTTGTCATACAAAGTTTGACATAATGCACATAATAATGTATAATCAATACGAGAGATTAGTTTGGTCGCATTTTTTGCCAAAGAGTAAATTTAATGAAAGAGTTTTGTGAAAATTTTAAAAACAACGGCTTTGTAAAGGTCTTAAACAGCTTTTACTCGTCGAAAATATTTCCGTTTATAAGCGCGGCAGTTGCGCTTGCGTGCTATATTCTCGGATGGGATTTGGTAACGATTTACTATCTTGTAATTTCGGCGGTGCTAATTCTCGTTTTTTCGGACAATACGACTCCGGGCATTACAGTCTTACTGTTCGTGCCTGTACTGATGTCAAAGCAAAATTCTCTTTCGGTTGTAATCGGAAATTCAGACTATTACACCCGTACTGAAAATCTTGCACAGATTTTAACTCTGCTATCATTGTTATTAGTAGCAAGCGTCTATAAAATCGCCGTCACGTGCATCAATAAAAAGTTTAAGCTTACGCCTGCATTCTGGATACTTGCGGTCTTTTCCGCAGCGTTGCTTTTCAACGGAGCATTCAGTAAAGACTATGACCCTAAAAACCTTATTTACGGCCTGGTAATGGTAGCAAGCTTTTTATTCATATTTTCGCTGATAAAGGACAACCTGAAGCTTGACAAAAAGGGATTTGAGCAAATAGCCTTGGGGTTTGTCGCACTTAGCATTCTTCTTGTCGTTGAACTTATATTTGAGTATTGCAGAACCGAAGGAATATTTGAAAACGGTATAATAAACAGATATAAGCTTATATTCGGTTGGGGAGTTTACAGCGATTACGGTTTACTTCTCGGAATATGCATTCCGCCTGTACTCTATCTTGCAGGTATAAAAAAATACGGAACGGTTTATTTGCTGTACTCTTTCGTTTTGTTTGCCTGCGCGTTTCTCTGTTGCAGCAGACAGACAATGGTTACCGTAGCTTTAATTTATCCCATATGCCTTCTTATTCTGTTTGTTAAGGGCAATAATCAAATTTTGAATTTATGCGTTACCGCCGCGGCGGCGATTGCGGCGATTATCGTGTTAGGCATATATCAGCAATACGTCATAGATTTTTTCAAAACGATTTTCGACAACTTAATCGTCGACGGTAACCTTGACGGAAGCGGAAGAATGCGGCTATATAAACAAGCCCTCGAATATTTCAAGTCGCAACCTTTCTGGGGCGTAGGTTTTTACGTGGATTTCGATTACGGCATACCTACTACGTTAAGCCTTTTCCCCGCGATGTGCCATAATACCGTTTTACAGGTATTAAGTTGCAGCGGAATTGTAGGCATTTCGGCATATGCCATACACAGAATACAGACAGTTGTTTCATTTTTCAAAAATGTAAACTTAGAACGCACGTTTATCGCCCTGTCAATTGCAAGTTTCGTTATTGCTGCGCTATTCGCCAATCATATGTTCAGAATTTTCTCCACTATGATTTACAGTGCGCTTATCGCGGTATTGGACAAAAGCGAAAAGAAAACCGTTTAACAACAAAATATAAAAGCACGGCAAATGCCGTGCTTTTTTTATTGATTATACTTGCGGCTTATAAGTAGTTACAAGCCCTGCGACAAGCTGTTTCATTTGCGTCGTTTCGTCCTTTGCCGCCTTTTGAAGTTTGTCAAGCGAATCCCAAAGGAATTGCTCGTTAAGTTCGATTGGCTTTGCTATATTTATAAGACCGTTAGGTGTCTTATCCATTCCCTCTTCGTCCATCAATCTTTCTTCATAAAGCTTTTCGCCCGGCCTTAGTCCCGTACACTTTATTTCTATATCCACGTCGGGTTCAAGCCCAGAAAGCTTTATAAGGTTGTATGCCAAATCATATATTTTTACAGGTTCGCCCATATCGAGAACGAAAATCTGTCCGCCCTTTGCATATGCCCCCGCCTGCAAGACGAGCGACACTGCCTCCGGTATGGTCATAAAGTAACGGATAATGTCTTTATGGGTAACGGTAACGGGTCCGCCCTCTGAAATCTGTTTTTCAAATAAGGGTATAACCGAACCGTTTGAGCCGAGGACGTTACCGAACCTGACGGCAACGAATTTCGTGTTTTTGCTGTGTTTGCCGATGGTTTGTATAATCATCTCGCATATGCGCTTCGTCGCACCCATTACGTTGGTGGGATTTACCGCCTTGTCGGTAGATATCTGGACGAATACCTTTGCATTGAACTTATCTGCACAGGTTGCAACGTTAAGCGTACCGAATACGTTGTTTTTAACCGCTTCGTTGGGGCTTGTTTCCATTAACGGCACATGCTTGTGCGCCGCTGCATTGAATACTATTTCGGGAGAGTATTTTTTAAATACGTCCTCCATCTTAGTCTTATCCCTTATGCTTGCAATGAGTACGAGAAGATTGAGTTCGGGATAATGCCGCTTTAATTCCTGCTCGATATCGTATGCGTTGTTTTCGTAAATGTCTAAAATGATAAGCTGTTTGGGGGAATGGCTTGCAATCTGTCTTGAAAGCTCGCTTCCGATAGACCCTCCGCCGCCCGTGACTAACACTACGCGATTTTCGATATAGCCCATAATTTCGTCAAGATTTACCCGCACCTGGTCGCGTCCTAAAAGGTCGGTTATGCGCACCTCGCGAAGTGCGGTAACGCTTGCCTCGCCGCTGACTATCTGGTAAATTCCGGGCAAAGTCTTTACTTTACAGTTTGTCTTAGCGCATATGTTGTATACGCGCTTTACGTCTGCCTTAGGGGCTGCGGGCATTGCTATAAGAATTTCATCTATAGAATACTTTTCCGCAAGCGACGGAATATCCGCTGTCGTTCCCGCAATGTTAACCCCGCAAATATTCTTGCCGAGTTTATCTGCGTCGTCGTCAACTACGCATATGGGAAGATAATCGATTTTATCGGTAGTCTGTATTTCCCTTATCAGCATCGTGCCTG
This sequence comes from uncultured Christensenellaceae bacterium, assembly GCA_910587365.1. GTDB lineage: Bacteria > Bacillota > Clostridia > Christensenellales > Borkfalkiaceae > Coproplasma. Next base: position 4,424 of record CAJUKJ010000016.1, read on the forward strand.
CGTTTCCGCCGCCGACAATCAATGCCCTTATCTTATTTTTATTTTTGCGTCTTATCGAATACCTTACGGCAATATAAATTCTTTTGAAATAGCGGATTAAAAGAGTGAAGATAAACAGGAATATGCAGTAAATCGAACAAGCCCTGAAATAAATCCCATCAAAAATGAGCGATAAGGCAACGTTTATGATATAGACGCAAAGCACTGCGCACAGCGTCCTTAACGTATCTACAATACCTACCGAAGTAAAAACTATAAAATATAGCCTGAACACAGCAAAAAATACGTAGACCACGACAAGATTTATCAAATACCAATATAATAAATCCATTGTCGGTTCTACTTTTGCGTGAACAATAAGCAATGACAAGACTAAGGAGGCAGATATAGAAATGAGGTCCAAAAATGCAAGCAATGCTATATCTAATATTTTTTTATACTTATTTTTCATTGGCTTTTACCGGTTAATATAATTTTTAATGAGGGATGCGAGCAAGTTTAACTTTAAAATCACACAAAGAAAGGCAAAGCCTTTCAAATCACGAAAAATTTGTGTGAACTTCATTAAAACAACGGGGATACGAGCAAGACAAGGAAAACAAGCCGTTTTGAGGGAACATACAACGAAGTATGTGACCGGAAAAACAGTGAAGTTTGACAAAGTATTGCGACGTATATACGTTGTTTTACTCTACCGTTACGCTTTTGGCGAGGTTGCGGGGTTTATCCACGTTATTACCCTTTGCAACACAAAGATAGTATGCGTAAAGCTGCAAAGGAATAACCGCAAGGCTTGCCGTAAAGTGTACGTCGGTGCAAGGAATAGTGAATACGTTTTTACAATCTTCGGGAAGTTTTACCCCCTCGGAAGCAATTGCCGCGAGCTGGGCTTTTCTGCTTGATGTTTCCACAAGGTTGCTTACCGTTTTTTCTATAAGCTTGTCCTGCGTTAAAACGCCGAATACAAGCGTTCCGTCCTCAATTAAGCTTATTGTACCGTGCTTTAATTCCCCCGCCGCATATGCTTCGGAGTGAATATAACTTATTTCTTTAAGTTTAAGGCTACCCTCTATGCTTACCGCGTAGTCTATGCCCCTGCCTATAAAGAAGACGTCCTTTTTATTCATAGTTTCCGCACCGAACTGCTGGATGGCAATCTGGTCACAGAGAATTTTTTGTATTTTTTCAGGCAGCAAACCAAGCTCGGTTTTAAGCTTTTCGGCATATTGCGCCGTAACTGTTTTGCGAACCTCTGCAAGCTTGATTGCAATAAGATATCCCGCAACGAGCTGCGCGCTGTACGCCTTGGTAGTCGCAACCGAAATTTCGGGCCCCGCTTTGGTATACAGGACAAAGTCGGCTTCGCGCGCGATAGTCGAACCTAAAACGTTTACTATAGCAAGCGTTTTAAGCCCCCTATCCTTAGCCTCGCGCAAGGCGGCAATGGTATCCGCGGTTTCGCCCGACTGGCTGATAAGGATAACAAGCTCCTTACCCGAAGTAACGGGATTGCGGTAACGGTATTCGGAAGCAAGCTCCACCCTGACGGGTATACGCGCCAAGTCCTCTATGACGTATTGCATAACGACGCCCGCATGGTAAGCCGAACCGCAGCCTGCTATGGTTATGCCGCTAATCTCTTCAAGTACGTTGTCCGATAATTTCAGTTCGGAAAAATCTATATATCCGTCGTGCAGGAGGTAATTTACGGTATTTCTGACGACAGCGGGCTGTTCGTGGATTTCTTTGAGCATATAATGCTCGTACCCGTCCTTTTCCGCAGCTTTTGCGTCCCAGGTAATTTCCGTAAGGGGAAGTTCGATTTTTTCCCTATCGATATTATAGAAAGCCGCGCAGCCTTCTTTAAGGTGCGCTATCTGATAATTTTCAATATAATAAACGCTTTTGGTGTACTTTAAAAGGGCGGGGACGTCAGAAGCGATAAAGCATTCGTTATCCGTTACGCCTATTACCATAGGGCTGTCCTTGCGGATAGCGTAAATTTGGGCGGGGTAATCGCTGAAAAGCACTGCAAGCGCGTAAGAACCCCTTACCCTTAAAGCAAAATTTGAAATTGCCAACATCGGGTCGTTGTACTTATTGTAGTAATAATCAACAAGCTTTGTAGCAACCTCGGTATCCGTTTCCGAATAGAAAGTATAGCCCCTTCTTATAAGCTTTGCTTTAAGCTCTGCATAGTTTTCTATTATTCCGTTATGGACGGCGACTATTGTCATACCGTCGTTGCAATGGGGATGGGCGTTGGTTTCGTTGGGAACGCCGTGCGTTGCCCAGCGCGTGTGACCTATACCGCACGTACCCTTTAACGCCTTTCCTCCGTCAATTTTGTTTTTAAGAACTTCAAGCTTTCCCTGTGCCTTAGCCATTTGCACTTTGCCGTTTTCGCCGAGAACGGCGACGCCGGCAGAGTCGTATCCTCTGTATTCAAGCTTCGTAAGCCCCTCCAAAAGTATGGGGGCGGCTTGTTTTTTACCGATATATCCTACTATTCCGCACATATCCTCTCCATATTAAGATGCGTATCCCTTCTTAATTATAACCGACGCGACCTCTTTTGAGTATTCCTTGCAAAGCTTTTCGCTTTCCGCTTCAACCATTATCCTTACAAGCGGTTCGGTACCCGAAGCTCTGTATAAAATTCTACCCGCACCCGCAAGCTTGTCCTCCACCTTTTTTACAGCGGCAAGCACGTCTTTATCGTTTTGCGCCTTTTCTTTATCGTTAACTTTGATATTCAAAAGCTCTTGCGGGAATATTTTAAGCGGTTCGCAAAGCTTTGAAAGCGAAGTCTTTTTAGCCATTATGACTTCCATAATTTTCATACTTGTGAGAATACCGTCGCCTGTCGTCGCGTATTTTGAAAAAATTATGTGACCCGACTGCTCGCCGCCGAGTCTGCAACCGTGTTCAGACATATATTCGTGAACATACTTGTCCCCAACGGCGGTTTTTGCGTAATTTATACCCGCCTTGTCAAAAGCCTTGTAAAGCCCGAAATTTGACATTACCGTTGTGACGACCGTGTTTGAAACAAGCTTTCCGCGCTCTTTCATATACAGACCGTATACGTAAAGAATATGGTCGCCCGTAACGACGTTTCCGTTTTCGTCCACGCAAAGGCATCTGTCGGCGTCGCCGTCGTAAGCAAAGCCTACGTCAAGCCCCTTTTCCTTTACGAGCTTGCAAAGCCCCTCTATATGGGTCGAACCCGCGTTTTCGTTTATATTGAAACCGTCGGGGTCGGCGTTTATAACGTAAGTGGTTGCACCCAATGCCTCAAAAACGGATTTGGCGATGTTCCAGCTGCACCCGTTTGCACAGTCAAGCCCCACCTTCTTACCGCGGAAAGAATACATTCCGAGCGAAATAAGGTAACCTATATAGCGGTTTCTGCCAGAAGCAAAGTCAACCGTCTTGCCTATCGTTTCCCGCGTTGCGTAGGGAAGCTCCTTATAGCTTTTGCCGAAAACTTCAAGCTTTCCGTCTATATAATCCTCTATAAGCGAAATAGTATCTTCGTCCATCTTTTCGCCGTGGTTGTTGATAAGTTTAATGCCGTTATCGTAATAGGGGTTGTGGCTTGCGGAAATCATAATGCCGCAATCGAACTCGTCAACCCTTGCGATATAGGCAACCGAAGGCGTTGTGGTAACGTGAAGCATATATGCGTCCGCCCCCGACGCGGTAAGTCCCGCAACGAGGGTGTATTCAAACATATAGCTTGAACGTCTTGTGTCCTTGCCTATAACTATTCTCGGCGGGGTGCCGTCGCCCGCCCTCCTTTTAAGTTCGCCGTAGTACCAACCTAAAAACCTGCCCACCTTGTAAGCGTGGTCGGCGGTAAGCGTTACGTTTGCTTCCCCCCTGAAACCGTCGGTTCCGAAATATCTGCCCATTATGAAGTTCCCCTTTACCTCTTTTTTATTACGTTGCCTGCGGATTTGAAAATGCTGTCTGCAGGAACAACCCCGCGGACGCATGACAGAGGATATACGTTGGTATTTCTGCCTATGACAGTGCCGGGGTTTAATACGCTGTTACAGCCCACCTCTACACAGTCGCCGAGCATTGCGCCGAATTTTTTTAAACACGTAACTATTTCTTGCCCGCAACTCTTTACAACAACCTTAGTTTTATCCGACTTGACGTTGGATGTTATCGACCCCGCGCCCATATGCGACTTGTAACCCAAGATACTGTCGCCGACGTAGTTGTAATGCGGTGTCTGTACGTTATCGAAAAGGATAACGTTTTTTAACTCAACCGAGTTACCGACGACGCATTGCGAGCCGACCAATGCCGAACCGCGGATAAATGCGCAATGCCTTACTTCGGTATTTGCACCTATAATACAAGGCGCGCCTAAATAAGCCGTGGGCGCAACCTTTGCGGTTTTATGCACCCAGACTTCGGGCGTCGCTTCAATATATTCTTCCCTATCAAGGCTTGCGCCGAGACTTCTTATAAAATCCTTTAATCCCGAAAGGGCTTCCCAAGGATAGGTAAACCTTTTCAGATATTCTTCCGCCAACGTGTGCTTTAAATCATATAATTCACAAATCTTCAAGCCGCTCTCCGTAGCCAAAAATCAATGGCGTATAATAATATGGTAATAGTTTACAATTTTTTAATATTTTACCACTGTAAAGGTGTAAAGTCAATGATATGTTGAACATTTTGAGAAATTTGTGTGAAAACGTCGATTTTTGTCTATGGAATGAACCAGACGCCGCTTTTCCCTTTTAAATATTATGCGTAATAATTTTTAAATATTTCAAAAGCCTCCGCCCATCATTGGGGCGGAGGCTTTGCCGCATATTTGTGGCTTTACAATAAAATTTTTACAATGCACGGATTGATTCGACTGGTTTTTTACGCGAGGCAAAGTAAACCGGCAGGAAGGTTGCTATAAACGCAACGAGAACGGCAATACCTATCATCATTCCGACGGAAGCAATGCCGAACACGAAAAGCGTCACGTCAAGTCCCACTTCGGTTTTCAGAATACCGTTTATAAGCCAGCAGCCGACGAACGCGCCTATAAGCGCAAGCACAGTACATATTCCCGTAATAATCCCCGCTTCCGAGAAGAAAATCTTGAACACGTCTACTCCCCTTGCACCGACCGCTCGGAGAATACCTATCTCCTTGCGCTTGCTCGATATGGATACGGAAATGAAGTTAAACATCAACAGTGCCGAGAACACCGCAAACACTACGCCCACCCATAAAAATACGGTTGAAAGCGTTTCCGCCATATCGTTAGCCATATCTATCGAACTGTAAAGCGAATTCTGCAAGTAATATACAACGTCGTTTGAAGTTCTGTTTTCGATGCCGATAGAAGCGAGGATGTTATTTATCGATTTTTCGCTTCTGTCGTAGGCTACGAACACACCGGTGTAAACAGACCCCTCTTCCTCAACGTATTTTGTATTTACCGTCACGGTCGTTTGCCCTTTCGGTTTTTTCAGATACGAGTCTATTATATTCTGCGACAGATACAGTCCGTAACGCGAATCGCCGTAATCGGTTGAAATATCCGCTTCGTGGAAGCCGACAACCTTACAGGTTAAGGTTCGTGTTTCGTCTATGGTTATCTCCAAATCGAAAGGCTGTATATTAATTAATACTTTTACTATTTCCTCCAAAGCCTGTATGCGTTCGGCATTGGAAACGGTTACATTTTCGCCTTCTACCCAATTGCCGTCTTCGTCATAATAGCCCTGTCTGTAATATTCGCCCCTGTTGTATTTCTGCACGGCCTGATAAAAATCATCGCATAAAGTGTTTAAAAAAACGCCGACAGTATTATTGTAAATCCAGTTATACTTTGTTAAATAATCTTCATACGTATAATAATTTCCCCAGCCTTCGATTTCATAATAGCCGTTTTCTTTATTTACGTCCCAATCGTCGTAGGTTATATCGCTTTCGGAAAGCTTTGCGGGGAGTTTCAGTCTTTCGTCGTTGTCGTATGCACCCGACTTAATCTGCGAGGTAAAATATTGCATAATGGGATAACGTACTATATTCAAGTATTCGATACCCAATACCATCTCGTTATCGTCAAGCGAATTTTTATCCGTACTTCCAAAAAAATATGTTTTAAGCTGGTTATCGCCGCCGTATGGATTAATTGAATTGTTCATATTGTTTTGATAACTATTATCCGTTACTTCCAACTCTCCCGTTTCGGTATTGAAAGTATATTCGGAGGTTTTATAGGTAAGATTATTTTCATAATACTCGAAATAACTTTTATATTCATCATCGCTTCCCGAAAAAAAGTTCTCGTATGTACCGTAAAAATCTTCGGAAACGAGCGCGAGCTGGAACATTCCATCGGAAAGATATGCCGAGTACTGGAAGGATAGCATAAAGTTAGTTTCATTTGAAGAATCCTTTAAACCGTCAAACTTGCTTGCAATATTTCCGCTATCGAACACGCCCGTTACCTTAAACGGCAGACGTGTTCCGCCGAACGGTATAACAATATATTTACCTACGATATCCTGCGCACTGTTTATGGTAAGCTTTCCGCCCTCGTAAGAAACATTGCCGTTTGCGTTAACCGTAGCTTCGTCCACAGAGGAATTTTCCTTGTTCATAACCTCGGCAAGATAGCTGCTTATACAAATTTCGTCGGACTTGGCGGGGTAATTCCCTATAATTCCGTTGCGAACGCTGTGACCCGAGGGAACATATGCCAATTTGCTTATTCCGTTATTGTAATATTCCGACTTACCGCTTTTCACGCTTATGTTATCCACAAGGAATTTATCGTACCTTGCGCTGAAATATCCGAAAGTGGAATTACCGTATTTTTGTGCAAACTCGTTTACTTCCCTTGCGGAAAATTTGGTGTCGCGCGTGCCTGTACTTGTCCAGCTATCGTGTTCGTTTGTATACGTTTCCTCTAAATAATATTGTTTTGTAACGTTGAGATAATCGTAGTCGCTTTGCGTGAACGAATTTACCGCAACGCTATTACCGTCGTACAGCATTAAGGTTGAAAACAGTCCGAACATCGTAAACGCTATGAAAGACAGTAATATCGTAAATACAAGTCTTACGGGCTTTAATTTAAGACCCGACGCGCCTATTTTTACTGCCTTGCCCGCAGGCAGGCGCGAACGTATAAATTTGCTGTCCTCTTTGGAATACTCTTTAAGTACAATCTCGTCGGACTTGGTTTCGTTGAAGGTTTCCGTTGCGCCGACGTCCGTCATACGGTTGGCTTTCCTGAACGAAGAAATTTCCTTTTCGCCTTTGGTAACTATAACGTCGCCTTCACAGCTTAACACAAAGTCCTGTATGGCTTTGATATTTTGTTTGGTAAGCTTGCTGCCGCTTTTTATACTGAGCGTCGAACCGCCGATAACGGTAACGTTTTCGTCAATGGTCTGGGGCGGAACCTCTGCCTTGGTTACGTCGGAAATAATTTTTCCGTCTTTGAGTTCGACTATCCTGTCCCCGTAAATTTCGGCAAACTCCCTGTCGTGGGAAACAACTATGACGAGACGCGTCATAGAAAGCTTTTTCAAGGTATCGAAAACCTGTTTGCCCGTTGCCGAATCAAGCGCGCCGGTCGGCTCGTCCGCCATTATTATCTGAGGCTCTTTAATAAGCGCGCGGGCTATTGCGATACGCTGCTTCTGTCCGCCCGAAAGGGTGTTGGGCTTGCGCTTTGCAAAGCTTTCCAAATCGACTTCCTTTAAAAGGTCAGCTATTTTCTGTTTGTCCTTAGGCTTGCCTTGAAGCTCCAACGCAAGGGCGATATTGTCCTCCACGTTAAACTCGTCCAGAACGTTGTATTCCTGGAAGATAAATCCTACAAACGTGTTGCGGTAGCTGTCGAAGTCGGAACCCGAAAAATCCTTCGAGCTTTTGCCTTTGACTATTACCTCGCCCGAAGTAGGCTCGTCAAGACCGCCGCATACGTTTAACAGCGTCGATTTACCCGAACCCGATTTGCCGAGCAGAAATACAAGCCCCGTTTCGCCGAACGATATCGAAACGTCGTCAAGTGCTTTCGTGTCTACCCCGCCCTTTGTCTTGTAAACCTTAGTTACGTGTTTGATTTCAAGCATATTCTCTCCTATTAAATTTATTTGTTTGTTGTGAAAGCAACAAACAGCCCCCGCGGGGGCTTTCAATCGATATAATTATATTCTTTTGCAGGGCATAAGTCAAATGATTTAATAAACTTTCATATTTTGTATATTTTTGCATAATTATACAAAAAGCATTCAATTCGGTTGACATTACAGCGCGAATATTTTATAATTATACCATTATATTATGAAAAACTAAAATCATCAAAGGAGCGGCGGTTTATGAAATTGAAAGGTGCGGATATACTTATCAACTGCCTTTTAGAGCAAGGCGTAGACACTATATTCGGATATCCCGGAGGAGCCGTGCTTGACATTTACGACGCGCTTTACAGAAGCGGGAAAATCAACCATATACTTACCGCACACGAACAGGGTGCGGCGCACGCGGCTGACGGATATGCACGCGTTACGGGCAAGGTCGGCGTTTGCTTTGCAACCTCGGGCCCCGGCGCAACCAACCTTGTTACGGGCATTGCAACCGCATATATGGACTCGGTGCCTATGGTTGCGGTAACGGGAAACGTGGGGCTTAATTTCCTCGGCAGGGACTCGTTCCAGGAAATAGACATCTGCGGAATAACTATGCCCATTACAAAGCATAACTTTATAGTCAAAGACGTTAAAGAGCTTGCGGAAACGTTGCGCAAGGCGTTTTATATTGCAAACAACGGCAGAAAGGGTCCCGTTCTTGTGGACATTTTAAAGAACGTCCAGATTGACGAATGCGAATACGAACCCGAAAAACCCCTCCCCCCCGTTCCCTTCGACGTGAAAGCCGAAGCTCTCGGCGACGTTGTAAAGGCGATTGAAAACAGCAAAAAGCCCGTTATTATGGCAGGCGGAGGAGTTATTGCGGCGGACGCTTCCGCGCTTTTGCATCAGCTTGCGAAAAAGCTTGACTGTCCCGTTGCTTACACGCTTATGGGCAAGGGCTGTATTCCCGAAAGCGACCCCTTATGCTTAGGTATGATAGGCATGCACGGAACTACCGCCGCGGCAAAGAGTATAATTGCCGCCGATACGTTAATCGCGCTCGGCACGCGCTTTTCGGACCGCGTAGCATTAAACCGCGATAAGTTTGCAGACGGCAAGACCGTCATCCACGTTGATATAGACAACGCAGAAATAGACAAAAACGTTACCTCTACCCTTCACGTTATGGCAGACGTAAAAAAGACGCTTGAAGCTTTATTGCCACTTGTTAAAAAGGCAGACCGCAAGGATTGGGTAAACGAGGCAAGAGGATATATAAAGCCTGCTAACGTCTTACAGCTTGCGCAGAAAATTATTAAAAGGGCAAGCGCGCTTGCACCCAAGGACAGCCCGCTTATTACCGACGTAGGACAGCACCAGATGTGGGCGGCGCAGCATTACGAAGTAGACTGCCCCCGCCGCTTCTGCTCCTCGGGCGGACTGGGAACTATGGGGTACGGACTCGGAGCGGCGATAGGCGCGGCGTTCGGTACGGGCAAGCTGTGCGTTCTCGTCACGGGCGACGGCTGCTTCGGTATGAATATGAACGAGCTTATGACCGCGGTTACGCAGCGCGTGCCTTTGGTAATACTTTTAATGGATAACCGCGTACTCGGTATGGTAAGGCAGTGGCAGAAAATTTTCTACTCCCGCCGCTTTTCGCAGACGACCTTAAACAGGCAAACGGACTATGTTAAGCTTGCCGAAAGTATGGGTGCGAAAGGCATAGTTATTTCAGACGAAAAAGATATAGACGCAAAGCTTAAAGAAGCATTTGCCTTTGCGGAAAGCAATTCGCTTCCCGTGTTGGTAGACTGCCGCATTTCCTCTGACGAGAACGTTTTGCCAATGATTAAACCCAACACCACTTACGATACGCAATTAGAGCAAATGGAGGAAAACTGATATGAGCGAAGTCAAAAGATACACCATTGGCGCACTCGTAGCCAACAAGAGCGGCGTTTTAACCCGCATATCGGGTCTGTTTGCACGCAGGGGATATAACATTGAAAGTATTTCGGCATGCGCTACCGAGGACAGCGACATTTCACGTCTTACTATTATTCTGAACGGCGACGATTACGTGCTTTACCAGATGATTAAACAGATGGATAAGCTTGAAGACGTTATAAAAATAGGCTGCGCAGACGAGCTGGACTGCGTCTACCGCGAGCTTGCACTTATAAAGGTTACCGCGCCCGCCGAAAAGCGAAGACTTATAGTCGAGGCGACCGAAATTTACAAGGCGAAGGTTGTAGACCTTTCCCCAGATACAATGATATTGGAAATTACGGGCGACCCGTCAAAGCTTGACGCTTTTATTAAAGTAATAGAACCCTACGGCATACTTGAAATGCAGAGAACGGGCGTCACGGTACTTGCACGCGGAAAGCATACGCTTAAAGACAGGGACTGCTACTCCGACCATATAAAATGAGTTCACGAAATTTCTTGTCTATTCTGCGACAAGAAATTTCCGTAATATTACTAAAAAACAAGACGGCGAAGACGCAAGCAATACGAGGTTACGACGGGGAGTTTACTTAACGGTAAATGACCCAAGGAAAACGGAGCGCAACAAAGTATTGCGCAGTATATGCGCCGCCGCAATCGGAGAAGATAATGAATAATATATTTTCAAACGGAACGGATATGAGTTCGCAACGTTCGCTTTTAAGGGCGTTGGGCTGGACAGACGAAGAAATGCAAAAGCCGCTTGTGGGCATTATATGCGCGCAGAGCGAGATAATACCGGGACATATGCACCTTGACGACATAGCAAAGGCTGCCGCCGAGGGCGTTATAGCAGCGGGCGGAAAACCCGTTATCGTACCCTCAATCGGGGTATGCGACGGAATTGCAATGGGACACGGCGGAATGAGATATTCCCTCCCCTCCCGCGAAATTATTGCGGACAGCGCGGAAATACTTATACGCGCGCACGCGTTCCAGGCTGCCGTATTTATAGGCAACTGCGACAAAATTATCCCGGGTATGCTGATGGCGGCGGCAAGGGTTAATATCCCCTCCGTGTTCGTTTCTGGCGGACCTATGCTTGCCGGACGCGTCCGCGGAAAGAAGACCTCCCTTTCCACTATGTTTGAAGAGGTCGGCGCGTACAACGCAGGCAAGATAGACGCAAAGACGCTGAAAGCTTTTGAATGCAACGCCTGCCCTACTTGCGGTTCGTGTTCGGGAATGTTTACGGCAAACAGCCTTAACTGCCTTTGCGAGGCTTTGGGTATGGCTTTGCCCGGCAACGGAACTTTGCCTATGGTATACTCGCAAAGACTCGCGCTTGCAAAGAGAACGGGCAGTGCGGCAATGAATTTGCTTAAAAACAATATTCGCCCCTCGGATATTATGACGGCGGAAGCGTTTAAAAACGCAGAAACGGTAGATATGGCGATAGGTGCTTCCACGAATACCGTATTGCACCTTTTGGCAATAGCAAACGAAGCCGGCGTTGACAGCGTTTCCATAGATATAATGAACGAAATTTCCGAGCGTACCCCCAACCTTTGCAGACTTGCGCCTGCGGGCGAACACTATATCGAGGAACTTAACGACGCGGGCGGTATTTCCGCAGTTATGAAAGAATTATACGACGCAAAGCTTTTAAACGGCGACGTAATGACCGTCGGGGGAATTGCGCTTAAAGATGTTATCAAGGACGCGGAAAACCTTGACAAAGAGGTAATACGCCCTGTATCCAACCCCTACTCGTCCCGCGGCGGACTTGCGATTTTGAAGGGCAACCTTGCAAAAGAGGGCTGCGTCGTCAAAAAGTCGGCGGTAGACCCTAAAATGCTTAAACATTCGGGACCGGCAAAATGCTTTGACGGCGAAGAGGCTGCTATGCAGGCTATTTCTTCGGGTAAAATCGTCAAGGGCGACGTCGTGGTCATACGCTACGAAGGGCCCAAAGGCGGACCGGGTATGCGCGAAATGCTTACCCCCACCTCCGCTATCGTCGGCGCGGGGCTGGGCGCGGACGTCGCGCTTATTACCGACGGAAGATTTTCGGGCGCGACGCGCGGCGCGGCGATAGGACACGTATGCCCCGAAGCTGCGGCAGGCGGAATTATAGGCATAGTCCGCGACGGAGATATAATAGATATAGATATAACGGGCTGCGAAATAAATTTGCGTGTTCCGCAGGAAGAAATAGATAAAAGACTTAAAAGCTTTACCCCTAAGCTGCACGAAGTCGACGGATACCTTAAACGGTATAGAAACAGCGTTACCTCCGCTTCAAAGGGCGCGGTTTGGGACAAGTAAAGCTTAACCGACTACTACAAAACGCAGAGATGCAAGCAAGACAAGACGCACGAGGCTTTTAGCAGGGAGTGTACAAAAAATGGTACACGACCAAGAAAAACGCAGTGCAACGCAGTATTGCGCAGCATATATGCGTTTAGCAACTTAAAGGAGCAAACTACAATGGGTATGACCTTATCACAAAAAATTTTGGCGGCGCACGCGGGGTTAAAAGAAGTTAAAGCCGGACAGCTTATAAACGCAAAGCTCGATTTAGTGCTTGCAAACGATATAACGGGACCGGTTGCGATAAAAGAGTTTAAAAAGACGGGACAAAACAGCGTTGCGGACGGCAAAAAAATTGCGTTGGTTATGGACCATTTTGCGCCCAATAAAGACATTAAAAGCGCGCAGCAGTGCAAGACTTGCCGCGAATTTGCAAACGAGCAGAATATCGAAAACTTTTTCGACGTGGGAAAAATGGGCATTGAACACGCCCTTCTGCCCGAGCAGGGGCTTGTAGGCGCGGGCGACCTTGTAATAGGTGCGGACAGCCACACGTGTACTTACGGCGCACTCGGCGCGTTTTCCACGGGCGTAGGTTCAACCGATATGTGTGCGGGGATGATGAGCGGCGAATGCTGGTTTAAAGTTCCCTCCGCCATTAAGTTCGTACTTCACGGAAAACCGCCAAAGTACGTATGCGGAAAAGACGTAATTTTACATATAATAGGTCTTATCGGCGTGGACGGCGCGCTTTATAAATCGATGGAATTTACAGGCGACGGCATAAAGCACCTTTCGATAGACGACAGATTTACCATATGCAATATGGCTATAGAAGCGGGCGCGAAAAACGGAATTTTCCCCGTGGACGAAGTTACGCTTGAATATATGAAAGACCGCTTTAAACGTGAGCCGAAGATATACACGGCTGACGAAGGTGCGGAATACGAAAAGGTTATAGATATTGACCTCTCCGCGCTCGAACCCACGGTAGCGTTCCCCCACCTTCCCGAAAATACTAAAACGAAATGGGGCGAAATTAAAATCGACCAAGTAGTTATAGGCTCCTGCACTAACGGACATATTTCCGATTTGCGCATAGCGGCTGAAATTTTAAATGGCAGAAAGGTTGCAAAGCACGTCCGTGCGATAATCATACCCGCCACCAACGAAATTTATCTGCAAGCCATACGCGAAGGGCTTGTTGAAATATTCATTAAAGCGGGCGCGATAGTTTCCACCCCGACGTGCGGCCCCTGCCTCGGCGGTTATATGGGCATACTTGCCGAAAACGAGCGCGCCGTATCCACTACCAACCGCAACTTCGTAGGAAGAATGGGACATACGACAAGCGAAGTTTACCTTGCCTCCCCCTACGTTGCGGCGGCTTCCGCAGTTACGGGCAAGCTTTCAAGCCCCAAGGAGTTAATATGAAAATCAAAGGTAAGGCTTTCAAATACGGTAACGACGTTGATACGGACGTAATTATACCTGCAAGATATTTAAATACCACTTCCGAAACCGAGCTTGCAAGCCACTGTATGGAAGACATTGACCCAAGCTTTGTTAAAGAGGTCAAAAAGGGCGATATAATTGTTGCGGGCGACAACTTCGGCTGCGGCTCCTCGCGCGAGCATGCGCCCATAGCCATTAAGGCAAGCGGCGTAAGCCTTGTAATTGCAAACTCGTTTGCAAGGATTTTCTACCGCAACTCTATCAATATTGGTCTGCCCATACTCGAATGCCCGGCTGCCGTAAAAGCTATAAATAAAGGCGATACGATAAGCTGCGAGCTTTCCGACGGCGTTATTGTAAACGAAACCACGGGCGAAAAATTCAAAGCCGCACCCTTCCCCGAATTTATTCAAAATATAATTGCGGACGGCGGGCTTTTAAAGCATTTAACCAAAAATTAAAGGAGTAACTATGAATTTCAATATTGCGGTACTTGACGGCGACGGAATAGGTCCCGAAATTTGCGCGGGAGCAATTAAAGTACTTGAAAAAATAGCAGACAAATACGGACACACGTTCGATTTTACGCATTTGCCCATTGGCGGAGCAGCCATTGACGAATGCGGTACTCCCCTTCCCGAAAAGACAATACAAGGCTGTATGGCGGGCGACAGCGTGCTTTTGGGCGCGGTTGGCGGTTATAAATGGGATAGTTTGCCCGTGGATATAAGACCTGAAAAAGGGCTTTTGGGCATACGCAAGGCAATGGGGCTGTATTCCAACATCCGCCCCGCCAAGCTTTGGAAAAGCCTTGCAAACTCCTCCCCTCTTAAATACGAACTTGTTAAAAACGGCGTTGAAATTATTATAGTCCGCGAGCTTACCGGCGGAATATACTTCGGCGAAAGACGGCACGCAACCGAAAACGGCGTTGAATACGCAGAGGACACCGAAAAGTATAGCGTACCCGAAATAGAGCGTATAACAAAGATTGCGTGCGAGCTTGCTTTAAAACGCAGCAAAAAGCTTGTATCTGTGGATAAGGCAAACGTTCTGGAAAGCTCGCGCCTGTGGCGAAGGACCGTTCACGGATACTGCGAAAAGCACTATCCCGAAATAGAGGTGCGGGACGTACTTGTTGACAATATGGCTATGCAGATAGTAAAAGACCCGTCGCAGTTTGACGTTGTCGTAACATCCAACCTGTTCGGCGACATACTCTCCGACGAGGCGGCGCAAGTAACGGGTTCTATCGGAATGCTCGCTTCCTCCTCCCTCGGCGAAACTAAGCGCGGACTGTACGAGCCTATCCACGGCTCCGCACCAGACATTGCGGGAAAAGATATTGCAAACCCCGTCGCTACTATTCTTGCGGCGGCGATGATGCTGCGCGACAGCTTTGAATTACAGAAAGAATATCAAGCTATAGAAAACGCTATACAAGCCGTGCTTGACGGAAATTACCGCACTGCGGATATTATGGAAGAGGGCAAAATTAAGGTGGGCTGCAAAAAAATGGCTCAGCTTATAGCGGATGCAATATGATTGAACGCAACGTAAAAAGCTTACTTGAAGAGATACCCGACAAAAACCCTTTCGGCGAAAAAGTAACCCTTGTCGCGGCAATAAAATTACAGGACACCGACAGCATAAACCGTGCCATTAATGCGGGGATTACCGACGTCGGCGACAACCATGTTCAAGAATTTAAGGACAAATACGATTTTATTACAGGCAACCCCCGCCGCCACTTTATAGGGCATTTGCAGACGAATAAAGTAAAATATCTTATCGGCAAAGTGGATTTGTACCATTCGGTTGACAGACTTAACCTTGCGGAAGAGCTTTCAAAACGCAGTGCAAATGCAGGTGTGACATCGGAAATTTTATTGCAGGTCAATATAGGCAACGAGCAAACGAAAGGCGGCTTTGAATGCGGACAAGCCGAAGAAGCCTACCGCATAGTTAAAGAATTACCCGCACTTAAAATTAAGGGGCTTATGGCTATGCTCCCTTTCATTGACGATAATAAAGAGCTGACAAAACTTGCAATGAAGATGCGTTCCCTTTATGACAAATTAAAAGCAAACGACGCCGATTTTGAATACCTTTCTATGGGGATGAGCGGCGACTGGAAGCTTTGCATAGACGCGGGAAGCAATATGATACGCCTTGGAACTTGCATATTCGGCGTAAGAAATTACGGCAAATAAAAAAGATTGGTTCATTGAACCAATCTTTTTTATTAATTAAATTGAATTATTCCGCTTCGGGAGGGGTTATCTCGCCGCCTTCCGCCATAGAAATGCTTGTTAACGTAAGTTCAACGTTTTCGCCCACAACGAACAGTTTTACGTTCAAAGGTATCTTTTCGGTAACCGTCTGAACTGCAACAACTTCAATTTCCGTATTAGCTTCGTACTCAAACTTATTGCTACCGATTTCAAGAGTGCCTGCGTGTGTAGAAGTGAACTTGAAGGTTACGGTGTAAACAGTGCCTACTTCATAAGTGGGCATAAAGCGGAGATACAGCTCCTGCTTGGTAGGGTCTGCGCCTTCATTCGTTGCTATCTTATCGAACTTGGCAACTACCTTTTCGCCCGTTTCTTCAAGGGTACGGTTAATATCTATACCTTCATAGGTGTTTATGCCTGAGCTGGTCTTTGCAAAATAGTACCAGATGCCGGGGTCCTTTGAAACGATTGCGTTGGAGCTGCCCTCATTAACCTGGTAAGGCGCGCTGTAACTGATAACGCTTATTTCGCAGCTTGCCGAAACTCCTTCGTAAGTTGCGGTAATAGTCACGTTTCCCTTAGCTACGGGGGTTACTACACCGTTAACAACGGTAGCGATGCTGTCGTCGCTCGATTTCCAGGTAACGGTTGCCCCGCTTACCTCATCGCCGCCCTTTTTGCAGGTTGCGGTTAAAGTAGTCGACTGCGATTTGTCAAGGTCAAGGATAGCCGATTCTTTGTCAAGGCTGATTTCTCTTTTAAGCTGGACGGTAATTTTTGCGGTGGCAGACGTTTCGCCGTAAGCTGCGGTTATGGTAGCATCGCCCTCCGCAACGCCCGTTACTTTACCGTTTGCATCAACCTTTGCAATCGCCTCACTGCTCGATGTCCAGGTAATTACTTCGCCTTCTACCAAATCCCTGTTGGTTTTTGCCCTTAGCGTCGTGGTTGCACCGACAAGTACGTTTGCGGTTGCGGGCGTCACGGAAGTCACTTCCAAAGGTTCAAGCTTAGGTCCGCACGCCGCAAGTCCGAAAGCCATACACACGCCGAGTATTACACCTAAAACGGCAACTGTAAGCCTTTTGCTCATTTTCATAAAATTTCTCCTTAAATAATTTTCCTTCGTCTTTTCCCGCTTTTTATTCCTGTTAACGCAAATTGTGCGTTATGTAACGCACAAAGGGTACGTACCCTTTTTTGTGAAAAACCAAACTAAAAAGTCAGAAATTAACTTTTGTAATTCAAGTATATACTATTTTACGGAAAAATCAATTGCAAATAATTTACAGTTACATTGCAAAAAAAATTCAGAAGTTTATTTTATGGAAAAACGGTTAACTTAAACACTCCAACCCTAAAAACAGACCTATTTTAAACCCTTCTTTAAAATGACCGAACTCTCCCTCTGCACAAATACCTATCTGCAACTCGTTTAGTTTGTCAAGGTCTTGCTTTTGACTGTCGTCAAGCGTTTCCTTCATTTACTACAAATAATATAAAAAAAATTAAATGCTATTGATTTTTTCTGAATATAATGATAGAATAAAAGTGGAATTGAGGTGGAAAATGAAAAAACTCATAACATTGGTATTAGCATTGAGTTGCATATTGTCAATACTTGCGGTTTTGGGCGGTTGCCATACCCATTCTTACGTTGAAAAATTTGACGAAAATTCTCATTATAGCGAATGCGAATGCGGAGCAACGACTGAAAAAGTCCCCCACTCCTACGTTGAAAAATTTGACAACGATTCGCATTACACAGAATGCGAATGCGGGGTAACAACTGAAAAAGCACCCCACTCCTACGTTGCAAAATTTGACGAAAATTCGCATTACAGCGAATGCGAATGCGGAGCAGTCAAAGATAAAACACCCCATTCCTACGTATTGAAAACCGACAGATTTTCGCATTACGGCGAATGTGATTGCGGGGCTATTATAGAAAAATCTGCGCATTCCTATATCGGCGACGAGTGTTATATTTGCAATGAGAAAATAATCCCGACAGAAGGGCTTAAATATGAGTTGAACAGCGATGGGGACGGTTATATAGTTTACGGCGGAGAATGCGACGATACCGAAATAATAATACCTGCTTACTACGACGGCAAACCCGTAAAACAAATTGGGGAAAATGCTTTTGATGCCAAAGAAAATATTAAAAGCGTCTTAATTCCAGACAGCGTAACGAGTATCGAATACAGTGCGTTCAAATGGTGCAGCGGATTGACAGAAATAATAATCCCCAATAGCGTAACAAGTATTGAAAACAGTTCGTTCTGGTGTTGCAGCGAATTGACGGAAATAATAATTCCCGACAGCGTAACCTATATAGGCTATTATGCGTTCTGGGGGTGCAGCGGATTGACAGAAATAATAATCCCCAATAGCGTAACGAGTATTAAAGAAAGTGCGTTTAAGGGGTGCAGCGGACTGACGAATATAGAAGTAACAAACGGGAACCCTGTATATCACAGCGACGGAAATTGCTTGATAGAAACGGCAACCAAAACTTTATTATTAGGTTGTAAAAACAGCATAATCCCGACGGACGGAAGCGTAACGAGTATTGGTTTGTCTGCATTCTTCCGTAGCGAATTGATAAGTATAACAATCCCCGACTGCATAACACATATCGGGGACAACGCATTTGAAGATTGCAAGGAACTGAAAAATGTAACGATTGGCAACGGCTTAACCTCTATCGGCTGGGATGCATTCAGAAATTGTAGCGAATTGATAAGTATAACAATCCCCGACAGCGTAACAAGTATCGAAAGTGGCGCATTCGAGGGTTGCGATAATGCATTTAAAGAATATAATAATGCTTATTATCTTGGCAATAAAGATAACCCTTATTTAGTACTAATCAAAGCAAAAGACAAAAACATTACAGAATGCACAATTCATAATAAAACTAAAATAATTAATGCTTATGCGTTTGGCGAGTGCCGCGTATTGACGGAAATAATAATTCCCGACAGCGTAATCTATATAGGCAGTTCTGCGTTCTGGGGGTGCAGCGTATTGACGGACATAAATTTTTCCGACAGCTTAACAAGTATTGGTGACGGCGCATTCGAGTATTGCTACAAATTAACGATAATAACAATTCCCGACAGCGTAACGAGTATCGGAGCCGGTGCGTTCTCTTATTGCAGCAGGTTGGCGAACATCAATATCCCCAACAGTGTAACGAGTATCGGATACGATGCGTTCTATGGTTGCGATAATCTATCCTTTAACGTGTACAATAACGCATATTATCTCGGCAATAAAAATAGCCCTTATTTAGTACTTTTCAGAGCAAAAGACAAAAACATTACAGAATGCACAATTCATAATAAAACCAAAATCATCCTAAACAATGCGTTCAGCGATTGCAACGGATTGACGAGCGTAATAATCCCTGACAGCGTAACTCATATAGGCAGTATGGCATTCAGAGATTGCGGATTGACGAGCGTAATAATCCCTGACGGCGTAACGAGTATCGGTAATTTTGCATTCGAGTATTGCAAAAAATTAACGATAATAACAATCCCCGACAGCGTAACGAGTATCGGATACGGTGCGTTCTGGGGGTGCAACGTGACAGATATTTATTTTAAAGGCACAAAAGAAAAGTGGCTTAATATAAGAAAGTTTGATTTGAAGGGTTACACAGTTCACTGTACGGACGGAGATATTGAAAGTAATTAAAGACAGGGGCGCGTTTTTAAAAACGCGCCCCTCTTGTTGGATATTTAAATGTTTTTATTTTTAATTTTATCAAATTCTGCTATTAGCGTAGCTCTATAATCATTGACTAATTGATTATTTAAATTAAGTACTTGAAGTTTAAAATGCTGTATTCCATTGAACGTAAATAGCTGACAATTCTTTTTATCATTTACATCTTCATAAGCTTTTTGCAAAGCCGTTGCATGCGCATAAGGTACTACCCCGTCCCCTTCAACAGCATAAGCATTATCTATCCCATAGGCAAGTATCGTCTTGGGGGAATCTGAATTTAATTTAGCAACAGGCGAAGCTTCTTTGAGCTTATCAATATTTAAATTCGCATCCCCTATAAGTTTTCCTAAAAGCTCTTTTAACTTGTATACATTACCGACTTTCTCATCGTAATTATTTAAATCCGTAGGACCGGCTTCGGATACTACAAGCTTTACGCGACGGTCGCCTGTCTTATAAGCATACAGCATCGCCAAATGCGCACCGGCACTGTAACCTATAAGTACAAGCTTTTTAGTATTTATCCACAGCGGATAATTATTTTCAACGTAGTCTATCGCGCTTTTTATATCGTCAAGCATATACTCGTAGGGGGCTTTTGAAGGGTTAGGCGGCATACCCCTATCAAGCAGTCTGTAATTAATATTGATATGTGCAAAACCCTGCCCTAAAATGAAGCTATGCATTTCTTCATACATCCCGCCAACACCGAAGTATTTTTTATCGGTATATCCTTCCCCCGAATTGCCTAAATACTTTGTTAAATTATCTGACCAGCCGCCGCCGTGGACAGTGACTACGGCAGGATATCCGCCAAGGGGTACGCCGCAATTAGGGAAATAAATATCCAATTTCTGCGGTTCGCTGTCATAAGCATAGCGGACGTCTTTTTTATTTTTGGGTTTTTCGGGATACCCGATGCAGATATCAAAATCAAACCCGTCAGCAAGTTCGACATATCCGTCCGATAAATAAGCTATCGCAAACTCAGTATAGCCGGCTTTGTAGATATCTAAAAGCGGTACGGTATAAGCTCCGTCAACTTCATAAGTTCCGAAAAGCGTCATCCCGTTATTAACGAATACTCCATAGTACTGCGACGGAGCAGATATAATAGACGGTGCGCCATATAATTTCAGGTCAAACTTTTTAACGTAATCTATAAAGCATTCACACTTTTCGCAATCGCAGTTTTCTTTATCGCACTTATTCAGATTGTACTTATCACAAAGCCCTTTTAAGTCCATAAGTCCGCAAAGATAATACATATTTGAATCCACTTCGCCCATACGCATAGGCGAGCTTCCTACCGACCAGTCTACGGCTTGATAAAGCTGCAAGTATTGCGAGGTACCTGCGCCGAAATCGTAATTTCTTGTACCGTCTACTTCAAAAGTTACTCCGCCGTCAAACGTTTCAACACCTTCGCCGTCGGCCAATTCTATCATAAAATCAGTGTAACCTTCGGACAGTAAGTGCGCCAACTCTACCGTATAGACATTGCCGTCGGCTTTTCCTTCAAATACCTTAATACTGCCGTGATTGGTAAAAACTTTATAATTTTTATTGCCCAAGCTGTTAAGTTTTATATTAATTCCAAGTCTGCAATCTGTTTTTTCATACAGCAGTTTGACGTTAACGTTCCCCCATAAGCAATGCTTTTGTCCGTTTTTTACCCCGACATAAATCGGGGTTGTTTGATTAAGACGGAACAAAGACGTAAATTCTTTATCGCCCTTAATCGTGTAATTTGATAAATCTTTTGTGTTTTCATTGTTCATTAGGTTAATATACTCTCTCCTCTTTTGTAATTATTTAATCGACCGGTCAGTAATATATATATCCAAGTTTATGACATAATAAGCAAATGTTTGTTAAAAAATTTATAATTTTTCCGTCATATTATTGCATATCGAAAAAAGACCTTGCCGCTTGGCAAGGTCTTGATTTTTTGTTATGAGATTTTAATGTAAAGCCGACCCAATAAACGCAAAAACTTTGTATAGTTCTTGTCAGTAGTTGGAGTATGGCTTTACGTTTTTTATTCTGCTTTGAAGGGAAGCAGGGCGGCAACTCTTGCACGCTTGATTGCGGTTGAAAGCTCGCGCTGGTGTTTTGCGCAGGTTCCGCTCATTCTGCGGGGCAGAATTTTACCGCTTTCCGCAACGAACTTCTTTAAACGGCTTACGTCCTTATAGTCGATTTCCGTCACTTTTTCCTGACAGAATACGCAAACCTTTCTGCGGGGAGTCCTTTTATAGCTCTTTTTAGGAGCCGCAACTTTATTTTCTTCCATTATTATTACTCCTGTTATCTTAAATTAAATAGAAAGCTTAAAAAGGAATATCCGAGTCGTCGTCAAACGCCTGCAAACTTGCCCTTTTTCTTTCTGCGGGAGCGGGAGCTTCGGCAAAGCCGTCGCCCGACGAACCCTTAGGCGTAAGGAACTCTACGTCCTGCGCCACAATGTCAACGCCCGTGCGTTTTACACCCTGACTGTCCTCGTAATTGCGAAGCTCGATTGAACCGCTTACGGCAACCTTGTTGCCTTTTTTTGCGTATCTTGCAACAGTTTCAGCCAGACCGCGCCAAGCGACCACGTTGAAAAAGTCGGTCTTTCTTTCGCCGTCCGAACCGCCGTAATTTCTGTTTACCGCAATTGCAAAGCGGCAAAGCGACACGCCCGAAGTGGTTTCGCTAAGTTCAGGGTCACGGGTTAAATTTCCTATTAAGAATACTTTGTTCATTTTTATTTCCTATTTAAGTGTCATTGGTAATTTAGTCGAGCGAACTAAGGTTTAGTTTTTTGCGGTAGTAACTACTCTTAAAACTTCGGCAGAAAGATGAGCGACTCTGTCAAGCTCTTTAACAACCGAACCTTCCGCTTCAAAAGTCATAAGCACATAGTAGCCGTCGTGCTTATAATTTATAGGATAAGCCAGCTTCTTTGCGCCCCACTTGTCAGTGGATACGACCTTACCGTTTGCAGCCGTAACAACGTCTTCAAACTTTTTGACAAACGCTTCCTTTGCCTCGTCGGCAATAGCGTTGTCCAAAACGTAAAGCATTTCGTAAGTTTTCATTTTTTCACCTCCCGGACTTAATCGGCATACCACCAACGGTATGCAAGGTTATTAAATTTTACTATAATTATTAAGTTTTGTCAAACGATTTTTACGAACCCGAACCGAAAAGTGTTCCGAAAGCGGGATTTTGCGCAATGGAAACGAAGAAACCGACAAGCTCGGAAAGGGTTAAATCGCCTATGGTCTGCTTACCGTTGTAATTGATTTTAATATCCAGCTCTTCGGGCTTATCGAAGGTCATAAGCCCGGCTTCGTGAAGCTCGCGCATTGTGGTATTGCGCGTGTTTGCCGTAACGTTGGTTATCATATCGGTAATTTTATTGACGGAGAACGCCTTTTCGCTGCCGTTTGAATACAGCAACAGCTTCCACATTGCATTAGGCTCGCCGTAGGTGTAATAAATTCCGTCCTCGAACTCTTCCTCCATAATTTTACCCGCATTTCCGGAAGTTGCGTTTACAAGCTTATACTTGCCGTCCTCTTCGACGTAGTAAAGGTACGCGGGGTTATATTCCTTCTCTTCATCGGGATTTGTAACCGTCCTTACCGCGCGATACATTTTAGCGGGTTCGGGATTGGCGTGGTCGGCACTGTCGCCGTAAATGTTGTCGGCATACAATTCGTTTATTGCCATATTTTCAATGTAAGAGGGCAACTCTTCGATAGTGGAATCGCTTACCGCGCTTAAAAGCTTATTGCTTTCGTCAATGGTTATTATATCCTTTATTTTAAGTGTTGAAGTAAGCCTTGACACCTGTTTGGAAACGTCGGAAAGATTTGTCTTGTGCGTTTGGGTGCCGTCGGCTGTAAATACGTCTTTTATCTTGCCGTTTTCGGTTTGGATAAAGCACTCCTCCGCTTCGCCGTCTGCGGGGTGGTAAACGCCTTTATAAGGATAATCCCCCTCCGTTTGCTGCACGTCGGTTACGCTGAATGCAAGGAAAGCCAAGATAGCGTCCGAAGGCTCGACGTCCACGAAGGTGCAAATTTCCATTTCGTTGACTATTTTTTCAAAATCCGCAGAGCCGTCCAATAATTCGCCAACCGTTAAGTCGCCGAGGATTTTATCGGTAATTTCGTTGCTTTCGCCTATTAAATCCTTGACTTTTTTTTCGTTGAGCGCGTCGAGAAAATCCCCGTCCGCAAGCTGGCGCAAAGTTACGGGATTATCCTCTTCGTCATATAAAAGCATATTTATAATTTCGTTGTCGGGAAGACCTCCGCCGAACTGCTGCAAAAGATTGACAACCTCGACTTCCATTACCTTGTCTTTGAAATAGTCGCCGAGTGCGGAAAACCGAACTGCTTTTACTTCTTCGCGGTCAACCTCTATATACTGTTCGAGCGCGTTGTATAATCCGTCGGTAAGCTTGTTGGTAACAGGCAAAAGCTGTTCCACCTGCCCGAGCGTAAGCGACGAAGAATCGCCCGCAAGTTCGGTAACCTTTTTTACAAGCTCCAAAACATTTGAAACACCGCCGCTTTCGGGGTCTGCGTTGACGTATATGTAATTACCGTCGCCGTCCTTGTTTTGGGCTATATTGTCAAGCTTGTAATTTAGCGCGAATACCACCGTGCCCGCAACCGCACCTATTAAAATGATTATCCCGAAAAGTAAACCGAGAAAGAACGCAAGTAAGGGACTGAAACCCCTTCTTCTTGTATTGTTGTTGTTGTCTGCCATATTAAACTCCGTAAACTGTATGTTTATTATATATTACGATTAACGAAAAATCAATAATTATTTTTCCGATTTATTTTCCTGTATTTTCAAGGCGCGCTTTAAAAGAATTTCTTTGCTGTTTAATTCGGGACGGATTACGCAATCCTCCAACAGCGCGTAAAGCGTTTTACCGATTTCGACGGGGGATATGCCCGCGGCAATCAACTCGTCGCCCCTTATTTTAAGCTGTTTTAAGCTTAAAGGCGCGCCGTCCGCTTTCATCTTTGAATATATAGTTTTCCAACGCGTTACGCAGGGGGCTTGGGATAAATCGTCGCGGCAGGCGGAATAGTCCGCCTGTTTGATTAAAAGAAGCTTTTCAAAAATATCGGTATTTCGTACTATCAGCTTGCGCACCTTGTTTTCACGTGCGTCGCCGCGTAAATCGTACATATGCAGTGCGCAAATGCGGACTGTTTCCGCCGTAAGCTTTTTGGAAACTTTAAGCCTTGCACACACCTCCTCCGCTATGCGCGCACTCTCATTTTCGTGTCCGTGATAGTTGCCGTTCGTCCGCATACAGTACGGCTTGCCTATATCGTGTAAAAGAGCGGCAAGGCGGACGCTTTCGTCGGCGTACAGTACCGCACGGAGTGAATGCTCCAACACGTCGTAGCGGTGGAACTGTTCGTTCTGCTTCATACCCCTGCCCGATGTAAGCTCGGGAAGAATAATTTCAAGCACGCCCGTTTCATCGAGAAGTTTAAGCCCTTCGTACTGCGCACCCTTTATTCCGTACCTTAAATCGGCGTGAAGTATTGCGTCAAGCTCCGCCCGCATTCTTTCCGCGGAAACGTCGGCAATCAATTTACAATTGCTTGTAGCCCCCGAAATGCACTCTGCCGTGGGTTTAAACCCAAGCTGCGCGCCCTGTCTTGCAAGACGCATAAGCCTTAAACCGTCCTCCCCGAACACCTTGTCCGCGTCCGCAACGGTTGAAAGCCGCTTATTTTCTATATCCCCGATACCGCCGAGTGGGTCAACAAACCTTTCCTCTTTGATATCGTAATAAACCGCGTTGCACTTAAAATCCCTTCGGCGTGCGTCGAGAACTATATCGTCAGTAAAAAACGTCCTGACAGGAGTATGCACGCCGCGCACGTATTCATCGGAACGGAACGATGCAAATTCATATTCTTCATTACCGAATTTCAGCTTTACCGTACCCGTATTGCGGTAAACGGCGGTTACCTCCGCACCGCACTTTACGGCAGAGGCGCAAAAGCTTTCCGCGTCGGCGGGGGCGCAAATATCCGTATCCGCTTGGGGCGAGGACAGTCCCGCCAGGCAGTCGCGCACGCTTCCCCCTACCGCATATAACGGGAAGGGACAGGCGTAAGCCAAAGCTTTGAGTTTTTCGGAAACAAATAATTTCATAGATTTATTATATCAAATTTTTAAAACTATTGCAATAATTAATTATTTAGTATATAATATTATCCATACAGAGGGAAAAAGATGTACTATATAATCGTCAATAAGTGCGTTTTAAAAAGGAAAAGCAATGTAAAAAAGCTTAATTCGGTAAAAGCCGTATTCGACAGCGCAGGGATTGAATATACTGTACGGCTTTCGGAAAGCAAGGAGAGCGCACGGACGATTGCCGCGGAAATTACAAGCGGAAGCGGAAATTCTGTAATTGTAATGGGCGGCGACGGTACGCTGCACGACGTATTGAACGGGTTTGTTAATTTTGAAAATAACCGTCTGGGGCTTATCCCCCTCGGCACGGGAAACGACTTTGCCAAGGCGGCGGGCATACCCGTAAACGTAAAAAAGGCGGCTGAAATTATTGTTGCGGACAAGACGCGTAAAATCGATTTTATAGAGCTTAATTCGGGCTTACGCTCGATAAACGCCGTGGGTGCGGGAATTGACGTGGACGTATTGAAGCGTGCATATGCGGGAAAGAACACTAAAAAATCGAAATATCTTTTCGCATTGATATCAAGCCTTATCCACTTTGAAAGCTATGAGTATACGGTTGAGTACGACGGGGTCGAAGAAAAACATTTCGGACTTATCGGCGCAGTAGGCAACGGCAAACAGATAGGCGGCGGAATTAAAGTTTTCCCCGAAGCGGAAATAGACGACGGATATCTTGATTTGCTTGTGGTAGACTATATTTCAAAAATTAAAATTATAGGCGCGTTTATCAGACTTATGCTCGGTAAAATTAACGCAATTAAACAGGTAACGGCAGTTAAAACAAAAGCGGTAAAGTTTATTCCCCGCAAAAGCTATACCATACAGGCGGACGGCGAACTGTACGACGACACTCCCCTTGAAGCGCACATATGCGAAGGCAAGCTTAACTTCTATATGAAATAACAAACCATCAGCCGTAACGGCAAACGTTAAGCACGCAGAAGTTTTTAACTAAAATATATGAATATTCAGAAGTATTACAGACAGATAATCGACGGTGTTCCTACCGCGGTTATGGTCGCCGATAAAAATTTAAAAGTCGTATTTACGAACACTGCGTTCCGTTCACTATTCCCTTCGGGACGGTCGGAAGGGACTTTGGGCAAAGTGACGTGCTGCGCTTCCGCAGGTAAAAAATGCGGCGGGAGCGATTGCCGCGGCTGCCTTTTATACGACGCGTTTGAAGACGCGCTGTGTTCAAATAAGGCAATAACGCGCAGGGTTTTCCAGAAAGTACGCACTGACGGACTTACCCACGACGTTTCGTATTCACTTACAGTTACCCCGCTTGGCGGCGGGCTTAATATGGGAACTATCGACGACGCTTACGAGCTGGAAATCGCACAGGAGCTTCAAACCGCGAAAAGCATACAGCAACGTCTTCTTCCCGCAGGGAACTGGGCTGGCGGAAAGAGGTATTCGTATATGTATATCCCTTGCCGCGACATCGGCGGCGACCTTCCCGACGTATTTACCGTAGGCAATTCTGCGTGCGGAGTTATAGCCGACGTTTCGGGCAAGGGCATTTCCGCGGGAATGCTTTCCGCCTTCGTCAAAGCGGCTTACGACAAAACCGCTTATTCCCCCGCAAGGGCGATTAGTAACCTTAACGCAAAATTTTCAGAACTAAATCTTGACGAGAGGAACTACGTAACGGTAGCCGCGGTAAGGATAGACGGCGACAGCATAACCTATTCTATGGCGGGACATAACGTACCTATACTTTTAAAGACGGGCAGCGGAATTACGCGCATTATGCTTAACTCCCCCCCTATCTCGAATTGGTTTGACAACCCCTCTTACTACGAGGACGTAATACACTACGAAAAGGGCGATATCCTCGTTCTGCTGACCGACGGCGTGACTGAGTGCAAAAACTCACGCGGGGAAATGTTCGGCGCGGACGGAGCGATTAAAACGCTTTCGGTATCGCGCACCGCCGACGAGTTTATTAAAAACCTCGAATCCACCCTTAAACACTTCAACGACAACCTGAACGACGATATAACCGCAATTGCTTTTGATTTATAAACTTATGCCCCGCGAAAGCCTGACTTTCGCGGGGCATAAATTTTACGCAAACAAATTTTCAAAAACATCGGATACGTCGTCATCCAACGAAATATAACGTATTACATAACTTATATCTTTATACCGGACGAACGCTTTTGTGTCGTAAACCTCTTCGCCGAATTCGGTTTCATAATATATTTCCGTACCGCCTACGTAATACCTGCCCTTATATTTCAAATATTCTGCGGGCATTACAACCGTTTTATCATAAAAGCTGACATCGATATTAAATCTATCCCCGTACCCGGTTACCGAGCCGCCTTTTACCTCGTCTTCATTTAAAATGGGAGTTATTATAAGGAACGAATAAAGTTCATAAGCCGATAAATCTACGATTTCCAATCCTGCTTTATCGACCTGTTCATAAAATTGCCCTTGGTCAACTATATTATTTTTTAACTCGCCGGGGTCAAGGTACGTAGGTTCGCTTTTATTAAGCGTTAACGGCAAAACGATTGCCAATGTTAAAATACAGCCCAAAACCAACGATAAAACGGCAATAAATATATTCCTTTTCTTACTGACGGGGTTACCAGCAACCGTACCGACGGAGGTTGCAAGAACGGCGTCCGCGGCTGAAACTTCCCGTCCATTCCCATCGGGGAAAATGCGGTCTTTAATGTTATCACGCCTTTTTGAATAACTTTTTACGGTAATTTTATCCGCACTGTTTTTCAGTTCGTTTTCAATATCTATTTCCTGCATACGATAGTTTCCTTTCCTTTTTACTTTAATTTTTCCAACGCACGGTAATAAACCGAAGTAATTGTGCTTAAAGGCTTACCCATTGCCTTTGCAATTTTTTTAAACGTCAAATCGTCAACGAATTTCAGTATCATTATTTCCTGCTCGGTTTCATCAAGCGTTGATATCTTATTATAAAAATCGTCTTCGGGATAATCCCCGACACTGCCGTCTTCCTGCAAGTCGAACAGTTCAACGTATTGCTTTTCACATTTTATTTTATCCTTTGCGCAATTTACCGTTATCGAATACAGCCAGCCTTCGGGATTTTTTATCTTTGGCAGTTTGTCGGCGTTTTTCCAAATTTTAACAAGCACGTCGTCAACGATTTCGTCGGCTTTGAAAGTAGATTTTGTAACCGTCATAGCGGTTACGTAAATTAATTTACCGTAAATATCATATAACGCTTCAAGTGCTTTTTCGTCTTTAACCGCTATTTTACCTATCAGCCTGTTAAAATATTTCATAGTGTTTTTAGTCATAACCTGTTCACTTTTGTAATTTTGGTCTTGTTCCCAATAAATATAACATAACGGTTAATAATAATCCACCCGCTTAGCGGGTGGTATTTCATTTTCGGGCAATTAGCCCTA
>CAJUKJ010000017.1 GCA_910587365.1 uncultured Christensenellaceae bacterium
CCGAGTATTATTGCGATTTTAAGATTGAAACGATAGAACTGTAAATTTCAATTTAACGGAGAAGTTATGTATTTTATCAGAAAGGTAAAGCCTAACGAAGTAAGTGAGGCGTTTGCCCTTGCGTTAGAAGTCTTTATGCAGTTTGAAGCATCCGATTATAAACCGCAAGGTGTTGAAACATTCAAAAAGGATATTATCGAAAATACCGAATTTATAGATAAATGTAGAAAAGGAATTTGCCCGATTTATGCCGCATTTGATGACGGTATAATGGTTGGGATTATCGGTATGCGGAACAAATCGCATATTAACTTGGTTTTTACGAAAAGAGAATATCATCGCAAAGGCATTGCTACTTCCATCTTCGAGTATTTGTTGGCGGAAGTAAAAAAGAATAGTCCGCAGGTCAAAGAAATTACGCTCAATTCTTCCCCTTACGGAAAGAGCTTTTATCTGCACTTGGGTTTTGTGCCTTTATCGGAAGAACAGGAAATAGACGGTATTCGGTTTACGCCTATGAAGTATGTAATATAAATTTTAATTTATCTTACTTAATAATGTGTAACAAAACAGCTCTCGAACGCTTTTGTTCGAGAGCTGTTTGCATCGCTGTTTTTTAATTCCTATGGGATGTGTGCTTTCGGCGGGTTTTTTATAACCTTATTTAATAAGCTTATAAACATTCTCAAAGGGCTTGCGTTGTTTTTCGCGGACGGGGTAGCCGTCTGCGGAATGTCCGAGTGCGACGACGAGGGGGAAACGCGTTCCTTCTGGCAGGTTCAAAAATTCGGCAATTGCCTTTTCGTCGCGTAAGCCCACTATACAGCTTTGTACTCCCATATCTTCGGCGGCAAGCGTTATGTAAGCAGTTAAAATGCCTATATCGTTGCCGATAAATTGTTCGTTTGTTACAGTCCTCGTTCCGCGCTGTACAGTATAGGGGGCTGTCTGTTCGATAACTATAAACGCAGATACTCCGTCAGCCCATTTGTTCGCACCGTTTACCATAATATTCGGGATAAACTTTTTCGCCTTTCCGCCGTTAATCGCGTAAAGCCTGTACGGCTGTCCGTTGATGGCGGAGGGGGCTAAGGTTGCCAATCTGCAAATACGTTCAAGCTGTCCGTCGGTTACAGTTTCGTCCGAAAATTCGCGTGTAGACTGTCTTGTTAAAAATAACTTTTCCAAATCCATAATAATCTCCCTGATAACAATATACGGCGGTTTTTACCGCCGTATAACTTTTAATTGTTTTTTGTTTTCGTAATACAAGCTTTTGCCTTTTCCACAACGTTTTCTTTGGTAAATCCAAAGTGCTTGAATAGTTCGTTAGCGGGTCCCGAAGTTCCGAAAGTGTGCATCGCAACTATCTCGCCGTAATCTTTTGCATACTTGTACCAGGTTAAGTGTGAGGCAGCTTCAACGCAAACCCTTGCCTTGACGGATGAGGGAAGAACAAATTCCTTATATTCCTCCGTCTGTTTTTCAAACTCTTCGATGCAGGGCATAGAAACAACTCTTGCCTTAATTCCTTCGCTTGCCAAAATCTCCTGTGCGCCCGTACAAAGCTCTATTTCAGACCCCGTTCCTATAAGGATAACGTCGGGTGTACCTTCACAGTCGGAAAGGATATATCCGCCCGTCATAGCCGTAAGTCCCGAATTGGAGTGCTGTGGCAGGTTTTGTCTTGAAAGAACTATGACCGAGGGCGAGCTGTGCGTGAATGCGGACATATAAGCGGCTGCGGTTTCCTTGCCGTCGCAGGGACGGAAGACTTTAATATTAGGAATTGCGCGCAGGGCGATAAGCTGTTCAACGGGCTGGTGCGTAGGTCCGTCCTCGCCGACGCCTATCGAGTCGTGGGTCATAACGTATATCACGGGTATATCCATAAGCGCGCTCATTCTTATGCCGCCCCTCATATAGTCTGAGAACGAGAAGAACGTCGAGCATACTATCCTGAGTCCGCCGTGAAGCTGTATACCGTTGCATATTGCCGCCATTGCGTGTTCGCGTATGCCGAAGTGGATATTGCAGCCTTCCCTGTTGTCGGGGGAGAAATAGCTTCTGCCTTTAAGCTCTGTCTTGGTGGAGGGGGCAAGGTCTGCCGAACCCGACATAAGGTTTGGCATATTCGCCGCAAGAATATTCAGTATTTTGCCGCCGGACGCGCGTGTTGCCTCGGGTTTTGTAAAATCGAAAAGCTTGGATAAATCGCTGAAATCGGGGTCTGCGCCGGACATAAACTTTTTGTACTTTTCGGCAAGCTCGGGGTAATCAAGCTCGTACTTTTTAAACAGCTTGTTCCATTCGCGCTCGTATTCAAGCTTGTCTTCCGCAAGCTTTAAGCAGTGTTCTTTAACGTCTAAGGGGACGGCGAAAGGTTCTTCGTTCCATCCGAAAAATTCTTTTGTTTTTCTAAGGTTATCTTCGCCAAGCGGTGCGCCGTGAACGTCGGCAGTGTCCGCCAGTGGCGAGCCGTAGCCGATAACCGAATGGCAAATTATAACCGAAGGTCTTGTAAGGTCGCTCTGTGCGCGGGTTATAGCCGCTTTAATCAAGGCAAGATTGTTTGCGTCGGTAACGCGTATTACCTGCCAGCCTTGCGCCGCAAAGCGGGTGGCGGGGTCTTCCGAAAAAGTGTTGTGCATCTTACCTTCGATAGTGATATCGTTTTTATCGTAAAGGAGAATAAGCTTGCCTAACTTCTGCGTACCCGCAAACGAGCAAGCCTCATAGCCGATACCCTCTTCAAGACATCCGTCGCCGCAAAGCACGTAGGTAAAATGGTCTACTACGGGGTAGCCGGGCTTATTGAACATTGCCGCAAGGTGCGCTTCCGCAACTGCGAAGCCGACCGCGTTAGCGATACCCTGACCCAAAGGTCCGGTAGACGTTTCCACTCCGTCGGTAACGCCGTATTCGGGGTGGCCGGGCGTTCTTGAATGAAGCTGTCTGAAATTCATTATGTCGGACTGTGTTACGTCAAATCCGAAAAGGTGCAACAGCGAATATAAGAGCATAGAACCGTGTCCCGCAGAAAGCACGAACCTGTCGCGGTTGTCCCATTTTGAGTTCTTATAGCTGAATTTGAGGAAGTCGGCGAACAGTTCGTACCCGATAGGCGCAGCACCGATACAAATACCGGGGTGTCCCGAATTTGCCCTTTGAATTGCTTCTGCGGACAAAATTCTTATCGTATCAACGCTTTTTTTGGCAACAGACATAAATTTCTCCTTCTATAATTAATTATGTATAAAATTTTTTAAATTATCTAAGTTGAGGAAAGGATAGGCTTGCAAGACGTTTAAAAGCCATTGCGCCATAACACGGTTTCCGCCCTTTGAATTGCTTTCAAAATTAATAGGCATAACGGGGTCGTGTACGCTCATTCTCGCAAGCAGCCAGCCGTCGCCGCCGTCTTTACCGAAGCTTATTCTCGCACCCTCGTAGTTGGTCTGTGCAAGAACAATTCCGTCAGACTTTTTCGCTATTTCTTTAAGCTCCTCGATTACTTTTTGTCCGTCCGCTTTAAAGTCGGTAGCGTCGCTGAACGAAAGGCGTACTTCCGCGCATTCCTCGGGTTCGGGCAGATTGCGTATTATATCCGTTATGCTTTCGCCCTCTTTAAGTGAAGCAAGACATATCAAAAGCCTTGTTATAAGGTATGCGCCGTCATCCAAAAAGTAATTATCGATAAACGCCGCATGTCCCGAAGTTTCCATTGCAAGGGGGGAGTATACGCCGCTTGCATTAAGCTCTTTACTCTTGTCAATAACATTTTTATAACCGCGCACGAAACGCAAGTGTTTTCCGCCCAAGCTTTCTATAAATTGCGTAAGTCCGTCGCTTGTTACCGAGTCGGTAACTATAACTCCGGGTTTATCCTTTAAAAGAATTGCGGAAACCAGCGCGATAAGTCTGTTCCTGTTTATTTCTTCCCCGTTTGCTGCAACCGCGCCCGCGCGGTCAACGTCAGTGTCGAAAATAATACCGAGGTCGGCTTTGCATTTTAAAACCGCTTCCGAAAGACTGTCTATCGCGCCTTTGTCCTCGGGGTTTGGTATGTGGTTGGGAAAATATCCGTCCGGCTGTAAAAACTGGCTTCCTTCGGTGTTTGCACCGAGGGGGATAAGCACCTTTTCAGCAAAGAACCCGCCGGCACCGTTGCCTGCGTCAACTATAATTTTTTTGCCTTTAAGGGGAGCTTCGCTATTGCAGGCTTTACGCACCGTATCCACAAGAATTTGCGAATATTCGTCCATATAAAGTTTTTCGGTAAATTCGCCCTTGCCCGAAAGAAAGCCGCCGCCTTCGGCAATACTTAAAATCTCGTCTATATCTTTACCGTCAAGTCCGCCGTCGGGTGTAAAAAATTTAAGTCCGTTTCTGTTGTACGGCAGGTGCGATGCGGTAATCATTATCGACGCGTCGCATCCCCAATCCGACTTTTTAAGCAATATAAACATTGAGGGGGTGGAGGAAAGCCCCGTGTAAACGAGGTCGCTTCCGCTCGATAAAATCCCCTCTTTGACACAGCTTAAAACGCGCTGTGCGGAAATTCTGCTGTCGTGTCCAACGGCTATTTTAAAGCTTGTCTTTTTGTATTTACGGTTAAGCCATTTCACGAAAGCACGGCTAATTGCAATCACGGCTTCGTCGGTAAGTGTAATACCGTCGCCAACGGCAACGCCGCGCACGTCCGTTCCGCTTTTAAGTTTTTTTAATAATGACTGCATATATAACCATTATATAGTATAAGTCGGAATTTTACAAGTATTTAGTGTTGCTAAATTTTGCGAATTGTCAAGTTAATTTTACTAAATTTCCTTTAAATCGTTTTGTTTTTAACCGTCCGTATGATATAATATTCTTTACTTAAAATTATCCGCTTAAAGGAGCATTTATGTCAAAAGAAAGTTTTGTTGAACAAATTGCCGATATTGAAAAGGATTTTCCCCGATGGTACACAGACGTCGTGGTAAAAACGGGACTGGTTGACTATGGTCCTGTAAAGGGTACTATGGTAATCCGTCCTTACGGTTACGCCATATGGGAAAATATTCAAAAGGAGCTTGACAGGCGTTTTAAGGAAACGGGTCACGAAAACGCGTATTTCCCCCTGCTAATTCCTATGAGTTATTTTACCAAGGAGGCGGAACATGTCGAGGGCTTCGCTCCCGAAGTTGCGGTCGTAACGCACGCCGGCGGGGAAGAGCTTGCCGAGCCTTTGGCTATACGCCCCACCTCGGAAACGATTATAGGTACGATGTATTCAAAGTGGATACAATCCTACCGCGATTTACCCGTACTTATAAACCAGTGGGCGAACGTTATGCGTTGGGAAAAGACGACAAGGCCCTTTTTAAGGACTTCCGAATTTTTATGGCAGGAAGGACACACCGTCCACGCAACCGAAGAGGAAGCAATGGACGAAACAATGAAGATGCTCGGCGTATACAAGGAGTTTGCGGAAAACTGTCTTGCTATTCCCGTAATTACGGGCAAAAAGACTGAAAAAGAAAAGTTTGCCGGTGCGCAGGCTACTTTCGGAATGGAAGCTATGATGAAGGACGGAAAAAGCTTACAGGCGGGTACTTCGCATTATTTCGGACAAAACTTTGCAAAAGCGTTTGAAATAAAATTTCTGGATAAAGACGGTGCGCAGAAGTATGCTTATACTTCAAGCTGGGGTGTTTCCACACGACTTATCGGTGCGCTGATAATGGCGCACGGCGACGGACGCGGACTTGTAATTCCGCCTGTTGTAGCACCTACGCAGGTCGTGATAGTTCCCATTGCGGCTAAAAAGCCGGGCGTACTTGAAAAGTGCGCGCAGGTTTGCGAACAGCTTAAAAAGGCGGGCGTGCGTGTAATTCTTGACGACACTGACAACAGTCCGGGGTGGAAGTTCAACGAATGGGAAATGAAGGGCGTTCCTTTAAGGATAGAAATAGGTCCGCGCGATATGGAAGCGGGCAAGGCACTTATCTTCCGCAGGGATACACTCGAAAAGAACGAATATACTTTGGATAACCTTACCGACAGTGTCGTGGCTTTACTGGGTACTGTCCAAAAGGATATGCTTGAAGCAGCAAGAGTAAGACGTGACGGACGCATAGTCTACGCCGACGATTTGGACGGTATTTTAAACGGAGTCGAGGGCGGAAACTTCGTCAAGGCGGGCTGGTGCGGTTGCCGCGAATGCGAGGATGAGGTAAAGGCAAAAACAGCCGCTACCGCAAGAGTTTACGCCGAGGGCGAAACCAGTGAAAAGTGCGCCGTATGCGGAAAGAAGTCGAAGCATACAATTATTTTTGCGAGAGCGTATTAATGTTGAAAAAGCTAACTAAATTTATAAGCACAACAATTGCTTGCCTTACGCTCGCGCTTTGCGCAGGCTGTACGCCCAAAGCACCGTCAAAACCGTCAATGCCAGATAAAAACGGTTATAAATTCGTTTGGGGCGACGAATTTGACGGTATGTCGCTCGATGCCGATAAATGGTGTTACCAGACGGGAACGCGGGATTATTACGGAAGTACGGTGGGTGCAAACTATTGGGGCAACAATGAAAAGCAGTACTATACCGAAGGGGATAATCTTTCGGTATCAGACGGCGAATTGAAAATTACGGCAAAGCGGGAAGATAGGGAAGGTATGCAATTCACTTCATCCCGTATTGTAACGCGCGGGCTATTCAGTCGAACTTACGGTTATTTCGAGGCGAAAATGAAGCTTCCCGCAGTAAAGGGGATGTGGCCGGCGTTCTGGCTTCTTCCGCAGCCGACGGACGAAACGTCGTCCGATAACGTTTACGGCGGCTGGGCTGCAAACGGCGAACTTGATATAATGGAAGCCAAGGGCAGGCTTTTAAACCAGGTTGATACTACTATCCACTATGGCGGAAACTGGCCTAACAACAAATATACGGGTAGTACGACGACGCTTGAAAGCAACATCGACGAATGGCATACCTACGCCGTTGACTGGCGCGAAAACTACATTGCCTGGGTAATCGACGATAAGGAAGTATACCGCTTAACCAATGCCGATTGGTGGTCTGCGGCTTCGGATAGTGCAACCGCTCCGTTCGACCAGCCGTTTTATATACTTTTAAATCTTGCCGTGGGCGGAAATTACGACGGTAATATTATGCCCGATCAGGATTTTACGCAAGCGACAATGTATGTAGATTATGTGCGTGTTTACGAATAAATTTACAAATTCGCATATATGCACCAAATAAATGCCTGACGGTCAAGGCAGACTTATTGAAATTATTTGGAGGAGTTAATGCTGAGAATTGCATTAGTTGACGACGATAAAGAAAGCCTTGCTTTACTCAAAGGATACATTACGGATTTTTGCAGGGAAAACGGCGAATGCGCGCACGTTGAATGTTTTAATGACGGTATTGACATTGTTTCTGATTATACGGCGGAATTTGACGTCATTTTTCTTGACACGGCAATGAAGCATATGGACGGACTCAGCGCAGCCGCTTATATCCGTAAAAAGGATAAAAACGCATTAATAGTACTTGTTTCAAAAGATGCGCATTACGCGATAAAAGGGTATACGGTGGAAGCGTTCAGCTTTCTTTTAAAACCAATTAATTATTTTACTTTCTCACGGGAATTTGCCCGTTGCATCGAAAAAATTAAAGACTTACAGGGCAAATATATTTTATTTTCCACCGAAAACGGAATAGACAGAATACCCGTCGATAAAATTGTTTACATAGAAAGCCAGAACCATAAAATGATTGTGAACACAACGGAAAAGCCGTATGTTGTTTACGATACGATGAAAAGTCTTGAAAGCAAGCTCCCTAAAAATTTTTCAAGGTGCAACAACTGTTATCTCGTCAACCTTGCGTTCGCTAACGGTGTTCACGGCGAGTATGTTTTAATAAGCGGGAAAGAGTTGAAAATAAGCCGCTCGCGCCGCAAAACTTTTCTTGAAGATATCGCAGGTTTTTATGCGTAAATAACAACTTATATTTTTAATTCATAATTAAGTTCAGGCAACTTCCCGTCCGCATTGCGGACGGAAAGTTTAATTTTTCGGCAAATAGTCAAAAATCAGGTTGTGTTTTTCTATACTTGGTTGCATATTACGCTAAAATTAAATCATTTTACGAAATAACACTTGCGTTTTTTGCTAATATATGGTAAATCAATATGTGACAAATTTACAAAACTTGAAATAAATTCAAGTTGAAACGGATTTGTCGGACAAAATACCTAAAAAATTATGAGGAGAAAAAAATGACAAAAAATTTAGTCAAAAAGGTAATTTGTTTTGCTGTTATGGCGGTCGTCATGATAGCTTTGATTATCGGCGACGTTTTCGCGTGGCGTTATTCTCTGCTAGTCGACGGTATTCTGGGTATTAACGATACCGACTTCAGTAATGCTTCGGCAGAACTTCAGGCGGGCGACAAGCTTGTCGTTGAGTTGGAGGAGGATTCAATCACTCTGTTTAAGAATGAAAACAAAACTCTTCCCCTTGCGGACAGCGTTAACAAACTTAACGTGTTCGGTTACGGTTCTTACGCCGGCTTCTTGCAGAGAGGTATCGGAAGCGGCTCTTCCACTATCTCGAAGCAGAAGAGTATCAATTTGCAGCAGGCTCTTACGGGTTACGTTCGCGACTTCGATATAGAAGACGAGCTTAAAGATAATCCCAATATCAGCGACGCCGATAAAAACGTACTCAAAGCGCAATGGGGTGCTGAACATCTTGTCGCTGCTTTTGAATTGAACCCTACAATTACCCAGCTTTATGCTACTACCGATGTTTCGACGGGTTCGGGTAGCTATACTATCTCGGAAAAGAGCGATAGTACGCTGACGGACACCGTTCTCAGCGAAGCGTACAATTATAGCCATTACGCATTATTCACGGTTAGCCGTACCGGCGGTGAAAATATAGGCGAAATTCCCGATACGTATAACGAATTAACAACTACCGAAAGGGCAATTCTTACCAAGTTAAAGACAGCCGGTTTTACAGTTATTGTTTTGATAAACACGGCTAACACAATGCACTTGGGCTGGCTTGACGATTTAAATATCGACGCTTGCATAAACGTCGGTCTTACCGGACAGTCCGGCGCGAGAGCAATTCCCGAAATTTTAAGGGGTAAAAAATTCGTAGAAGAGGAAGTTGACGGAGAAGACGGAACGGTCAAAACAGAAATCAAAGAGACTATGTTCTCTCCCTCAGGCAGATTTACGGACATCGTAACCAAGTCCAATGCCGTAGTCAAAAATTTTGACCCCACTTATGCAAACCGCGCACCCAGCGGCGGAGGTATCACTTATGCCGAAGGTATATATTACGGATATAAATGGTACGAAACTGCCGACATTGAAGGTTTCTATAATAAAAACAGCGGTGCAGTGTTCGACTATGACGAAGTAGTTCAGTATCCTTTCGGTTACGGACTTTCCTACACCACGTTTGAAAAGAAGATTACCGGCGTCACTTACGGAGAAAATAATACAAAACTCAATAAGGACGAAGATATCAGCAAATTACCAGTTAGTACACAGGTTAACGTAACGGTCGAAGTTAAAAATACGGGCGACTATGCAGGTAGTGAAACGGTGCAGCTTTACTACACCCCCGAATATAAAAACACTATTGAAAAGGCTCACGTAAATCTGCTCGACTTCGGTAAAACGGGTATTCTTAAACCCAAGGCAACCGAGGTAGTGACAGTTTCGTTTACACTCTACGATTTGGCTTCGTACGATTGCTACGATCAGGACAATAACAATTTCTGGGGTTATGAACTTGAAGACGGTAAATATACGTTAAAGTTAATGGATAACTCCCATACTATTATTGAAGAGTACAACTTGAACTGCAGCACAACCGTCAATATTGACAAAGACCCCGTAACAGACGCTGAAATAACAAACCGCTTTACCGCAACCCAGTCAGATTGGACGGGATATAACGGCAAGTCTTATTCGGGTCTTGGTACAGACGGCTATGAAGGCGGCGTATCCAGAGATTTATGGATGACCCGTGCAAACTTCGACAATACTTTCCCCACAAAGGGTGCAACGCCTAACAGCAGCGTGGTTACGACCGCCAACAGGTGGTTAAAGGACGACGAATTGGGTGCGCAGCTTCCCGATTTCAACGCGAACAATATTCAGGATAAAGGAGTTCGTATTGTTAAGGTTGCTACCTACTCCAAACCCGTATCCGAAGTAACGGATGAGGATAAGCCCGTATCTGTTGAAAATGCAACTCTGGCACAGCTCAACCGTGAAAGAGGCGCGCTTACCGACTACCAGAAGTTTGAATACGACTGGGATTTAATAGCTAAACTTGCATCAAATTACAATTCCGACGAGTGGGAAGAATTGTTAAACCAGATACCCCTTTCCGAAATGAAGGACCTTATCGAACTTGGCGGTTTCCGCAGAGTTGCCGTTCTGTCGGCAGGTATGCCCCGTCTTTACGATTACGACGGCCCTGCAGGTTTCAATACCAACAGTATGTCCGGCGGATGGGGCGGCGCGGCTCCCGACACGGCAAGCTGGACTGCGTATGAAAGCGAAGCACTTATAGGCTGTAGCTGGAATAAGGGCTTAATGCTTGCAATGGGACTTAGTATGGGTGCAGAAGCAAACGTAACCAACGTAAACGGTTGGTACGGTCCTGGCGTAAACCTTCACCGTTCCAGCTATACGGCCCGTAACTACGAGTATTATTCTGAAGACGGAGTTCTGTCGGGCAAACTTGCCGCTTACGTTATTGCAGGTGCTAAGATAAATAACATTAACTGCTACTTAAAGCATTTCGTTTGCAGTGAAGAAGGACCCAACCCCGGCGGAGTTAACACTTGGATTACCGAGCAGAATCTTCGCGAAAACTATTTAAGACCTTTTGAAATCGCTGTTAAAGAGGGCGGTTCCAACTCGATAATGACGGCGTTCAACAACGTCGGCGCAAACTGGGCAGGCGCAAACTACGCAATGAACATCGAAGTTCTCCGCGGCGAATGGGGCTTCAACGGCGCACTCATTACTGACTGGACGCAGGGTGGCAGCTTGGGTGGTATGTACACCCGTCAGGGCGTTCGTGCCGGTAACGACTTATGGCTCAACCCTCAGAATTCTATTAACAACGGTCTTAACAGTGCGCAGGACGCAAAATATATGCGCAATTCCACTCATAACTTGCTCTTTGCATACGTTGACACGTTAAATAATTATAAAATGTATCAGAAGTATATGGCAGGAGAAGAGGTTGAAGGACTTGAAGTAAGCCAGCAGCTTGCAATTCAGCTTGCCAAGTACGGTATGGGCGAAATGCAGTTGGGTAGCAGCAATCAAGGCTATTCATGGTGGAAACCCGTGCTTATCGTAATTGACGTACTTGTTGGCTTAGGCTTCATAGTATGGGCATTATATCTTACCGGTGTGCTTCAAAAATTAATTGCAATGGTAAAAAAGACCCACGCAAAAGAAAGTGCGGCCGATTCATCAGATAACGTTTCTGCTTCCGAAGCAGTGAATGACGTAACGCATTCTTCGGAAGATAAGCAAGAGTAAGAATCATAGTTCAGTTTATGAAAACGCGGACTGCCGTTATTGGCAGTCCGTTGTTTTGTTAAAAGACAACCCCACGCTAAGCGTGGGGATAAGAAGCTTAAGCTATGGACAGAAAAAGTCTCCAATGATAAAATTGAAGTGGCTACCAAGCGCAACAAGAAATCAAAGGAGAATCCATGGATGAATTAAGTTTAACACATTGTAAATACGAATGCAAGTATCATATAGTTTTTGCTCCAAAATTTCGTAGACAGGCAATATACGGAAAGCTTAAAGCAGAAATAGGAAAGATATTGCGTAGGTTGTGTGAGTATAAAAAGATAGAAATTTTGGAAGCAAACGCGTGTCCAGACCACATACATATGCTAATCTCAATACCGCCCAAGTATAGTATCTCGCAAATAGTAGGATATTTGAAAGGCAAAAGCAGTCTAATGATATTCGACAAATTTGCAAATTTGAAATACAAGTATGGAAACAGACACTTTTGGTGTAAGGGATACTATGTGAGTACGGTAGGAAGAAATGAAAAGAAGATAGCGGAATATATACAAAATCAGATGCAAGAAGATATAGCGAACGAACAATTAACAATGAAAGAGTATATAGACCCGTTTGGAGAAGAAGGCAAAAAATAAGGCTGCTTTAGCAGCAGCCTGAAAATATTTGCGGTTGGCAGCTTCTTCACCGCACGAATAGTGCTGCCAGTACTATGCCCTTATAGGGCTACCACAAACTACGCGTTTTACGCGTAGTCATGATTTGTAATAAAAACACAGAAGTAGGATAAACAATCGAATGGCAAAAATTTTTGGTACATACGCATATTCGGGTTGTTTAAATTAAATTTAGTAGCCGTGTATCTTTATTGCCGAAACTTTCAACTGACTACAACGCACATCAAATTGAAATTTAGTTGTTGCTATCGACGTGCGGCTCGTCAAATAATATTTTCAAGTCTATGACTTTGCAATCATATCCAACAATCTTTAACCTATTTAGTCCATTAGTTAAAGAAACGATTTTTGTCGTTGTTAGTTCATTGGAATTGTTTTGTAAACGTTCTATTAAGACGGTTATGTCATTATTGCTATCAATAAATACAACTTTTGCATTTCCGCTTTTAATATTCAAATCAATTTGTAATTCTATCTCTGCGCTATCTTCAAGTGTCTTCTCCCATAAAGTTTCGCGCCCGTCAAATCGTAAAGCATTAAGTGAATAGCCGCCTTCTATTGGATTAAATACCGAATTACTCTTTGCGTAGCGGTCTGCAATTTGTACTATTTTTTCGTCGTCATTATATTCCTGTTTAGCAAATTCATTACCGCAACCTGTAAAACCGATAGTAACACACAAAATTAAGCTAAACAAGATACTTGTAAATGCTCTTTTCATAGAAGTCAATTCTCCGCTAAATTACTGTTTATCGTGCAAGTATTATATCATATTGTAAGCCAAAGAACAAGCGGTTTTCGATTTGCCGACCATTATGACAGTAAAAATAAGCCTTCACGCAAAGGCGTGAAGGCTATATTTTCAATCAAATGATTGTATAACTGCTATTCGTTTGCGGGTGTATCGGGTTCGCCTGACACAACCTCTGCGGGAGCAACGCTGTCCTTTTTCTTAATTCCTAAGAAAATGAGTACGCCTGCGCCTGCTGCAAGAAGCACGTCAACTACAACCAATACGGGGATATACCAGCGGAATTTAAGTTCGGGACTCTTAGGTATAGATATCGTATCTTTTATTTCGCCGCTTAAAATCTTTTCGTTATAGTCTGCGTTGGTTGCAAGTGAGTTAAGCCAGGTATATATAACGTTCTTAGTTGCATTTCTCAAAGAGCGGTTGAATGCGTTTGAGGTAGTGTTGAATTGCCATGCTCCGCCGCCGGAAGCTTGCGTCCACCAGTCCATCCACACGTCGCCGCCTGCACGAACCATTTGGTCGCCGTTCATAAAGTCGTGGTGGTCTGCGTAGTCGGTAAGGAACGAGCCTTTAAAACCCCATTCGCCGCGTACAACTTCTGTAAGAAGAGCTTCGCTGCCGCCCGTCCAAACTGCACCGATACGTCCGTAGGAGGTCATTATCGCGTTTGAGCCGCCTTGTTTTACTGCAATTTCAAAAGGTCTTAAATAAATTTCGCGCAGAGCCTGTTCCGTAACCCAAGTATACATACCGTCACGTCCGCTTTCGCCTTCATACAGGCAAAGGTGTTTAAGCCAAGCGAATACGCCTTTGTTCTTTGCCGCTTCAACTGTCTTTGCGCACATTATGCCCGAAAGATAAGCGTCTTCCGAATAATATTCATAATTTCTGCCGCCGAAGGGAGAGCGGTGTACGTTGACACCGGGGCCGTACCAACCCTGTACGCCGTAAGCGTTGCATTCCTCGCCGAATGCCAAGCCCATGCTGTATGCAAGCTGGTCGTTCCAGCTCTGTGCAAGCACTATCGAGCTGAAGCCCGTTGCTTCGGGGTGGCTGCCTGTAAAGCTGAATATCTGGTTGGGTCCGTCTACGTCAAGCGTTTCGGGCTTGCCGATATTTGTAATTTTTTCAGTGTGGGTATAACCGTGAAGAACTACAAGCTCCATTGTTGCTTTGGGAATTACGTCAAGCAACTGTTCCCATCTGGGGTCGTCATAGTTCATTCCAAGCTCTTTGCCGAGTTGGTTTATATTTCCGTTTTCATAAACAAGCATGCTGCTGTTGCCGAAAGTGACTTCTCCGTTATCGTGTGCCGCATCCCATGCGTTTGCATGCTCGCTCGTGTAAAGGTTAAGTGCTTTTATTGCGTCTGTCATTGCACGGTTGTCGCCGAGTTCGGAGGGGAAGGTGCCTTCAAAATTTTCTCTTGAAAGGTAGGTAATATTCGCGCTTCCGTCGCTGTTGCCGTCGATTGCAACGCCGTCGGTTGTGTTATTGCCCGTAAAGCGGTTTTCCGCTTCTTCCATAACGAGTACATCGCCTGAAATTTTAAGGGTAATAGTATCGCTGCTGTGAACTCTTCCGGCTATAAGCTTTTTGCCTGCAAGCGTGTGTGCGTCCGTTCTTAAAGTGATATTATAGTTACCGTCTTCAAGCACGTATCCGCCGCCGTTAACTTTTTTGGCTTCATAGTCGTATGACGCCATATCCTGTATTGCAAATTCAAGTACGACGTCCTCGTAATCTCCGGGTTGTAAAACCTGCTGTGTCTTACCGAACGCCGCAAGGTTTACGGAAGATTTTTCAATTCCGCCCTTGGTGTAGGGGGCTTCGTAGTAAAGCTCAACAACGTCCTGACCCGCAATGTCGCCCGTATTGGTTACGCGCACAACAACTTTAACGGTATCTTCGGGTGTAACTTCTTTAAGGTTATCGGGGAATAAAAGCTGCGTAATCTCCCAACTGAAAGTCGTATAGGAAAGT
This sequence comes from uncultured Christensenellaceae bacterium, assembly GCA_910587365.1. GTDB lineage: Bacteria > Bacillota > Clostridia > Christensenellales > Borkfalkiaceae > Coproplasma. The sequence continues at coordinate 14,997 of CAJUKJ010000017.1, forward strand.
CCGAATCCGAAGGGATACTGTACAACTTCGTCGTAGCCGTTAACGTTCCAAAGGTTTTTTGCCGTATTACTTGTCCAGAATCCCATCTTATCAGCGGTTTCATACCACTTATAGCCCATATACACACCTTCACGGTAGTCCTGGTAAGCTACGCCTTCATATCTGACGTTGTTGCTGCCGTTTGTGTGCTGTACGTTTGTAGGATACAGTCCGCTTCCGTACATAGCGTTTGAGTAGAAGTGGGTGGAGTCGTTGCCCGAACCTGTGTCAACATAAGTGGAAGAGGTGGAAAGGTCGTAAGCATAGGTGTCCGCAAGCTTGCCGGAAGGGGTATAAGCAACATCTATTTCGTTTCCGTCCTCGTCGGTTTCGGTTAAGTCGCTGTATATAAGCTTAGGTATAGCCCTTGCACCTGCCGTACCCGTCGTTGCAACTACAAGGCAAGCGTCAATTTTGTCTATTGTTTCTACAAAGCCGAGTTCCATAACGTTCGTAGAGTTGATAAGTACGATTACGTTTTCAAAATTATCGGCTGCATAATTCAACAGCTTTTCTTCCTCGGTTGATATTTCAAGGTAAGTTCTTTCCCTGTCTTCGACAATCGCGCCGTTCTTGGTAACGCGTTTGTACTGAACCTTGGGCGAGTCGTTGCTTTCGCCCGAAACTCTGCCTATTACAACCAACGCAGTGTCGGAATAGCTTTTTGCCGCATTAAGATGTCCTGCGTAAGTAGCGTCGCTTTCAACGTCAGGCTCGTACAAGCGGCTGAATTCGTAGTTGAAGCTCTTCAACGCGCCTGCGTTTGCCGATGCTCCGCCGATGCCGCCGCCGTTTTCGCTGTATTCGCGGTGATTCTGGAAGCTTTCATAATAATCGGTAATTGCTTTGTAGTATCCGATTCCCGATTCATCAAGCGCGTCAAGAAGAGTAATGGTGTAATCGTTAGATTTTCCTTCACTCGTCTTTACCTGACCCGAACCGGAGCCGCTGATTACCCAGTCGGTGGCAGCCCAGCCGAGTACGACTACCTTGTCCGCGTCGGCTTTGGATAAGGGAAGCAGCGGGTTGCCGCTTTTGTCTTCGTTTTTAACGAGAACGGTTCCCTCCGCCTGAATCTGCTCAGCCAGCTTCGCGCCGCTTTCCCTGGCTGCGGTACCGGCTTCGCCGCCGTCTTTATAGCCGACAACGAACTTGTTCAGCGTGTCGGCAAACGCGCCGACGACCGCACTCAGCACGATAAGAAGCGCGAGCAAAGCTCCTGCAACAGAGAAACAGATAATTCTGAATTTCTTTGCGTTCATGTTTGTGTTTTTTTCCTCCATAAAATTTTTATAAAAAACGGAACGGCGTTTTACTTCCGCTCTCGGTTTTTTGCTTTAAATAAGTAAATAATGCAAGTTTTTTCGCAAATTAGCACATTTTGTGTGCAAATTGCAATATGATTAAGTCTTGAAAATTTGATTTTTTATTGTATAATATAGTTAAGGAATAACCTTATCTTATAATAGCTTAAAAGGTATATATTGGCAATACACGGTATTTCTTAAAAGAATAAAAAATTACCTTATTATTAAAAAGTATATAAATAGACTATAATCTATTTAGTATATTTTCTTTGGAGAAAAGTGATGAATTTAAGGAAAAGCATAGCGGCGATAATTCTTGCCGTTGCTTGCGCGGTTTGTTTGTGCCTGCCGTTTGCGGCGTGTAAGACTGACAAGCCTGACCACAGTTTCAATGAAGACGACTTTCTGGTTGCCGACGGCGGGCTTATAAAAAACGCAAAGGGCGAACAAGTAATGTTCCACGGTGTAAACGCGGGCGGACTTTTCGTTACCGAGCATTGGATGACGGGTTTTAAATACGGCTCGTCGGCTTCAAACGATTTTAAGTCGCTTACCGAAACGCTTTTAAGCCGTTTCGGCGCGGAACAGACTTTAAATCTTTGGGATGAATACCGTGCGAATTGGTGGACGGACGCAGATTTCAAAAACTGTGCGGATATGGGCTTTAACGTCATCCGTCTTCCGTTCACGTATATGAACGTGGACTTCGGCGCAATATCGGACTATGAAAACGCAGGTATTGATTATGACTTTACCGCTTTGGACGATTTTATAAATACAGCCGAAAGGTACGGTATGTACACCATACTTGACCTGCACGGCGCATACGGTTCGCAGAACGGGCAGGATCACAGCGGGCAGATATTTAATTCGGTAAGCGAGGTTGACTTTTACAGTAATGAAAAAATGATGGGGCTTACCGCCAAGCTTTGGGGCGAGCTTGCCGACCATTATAAGGACAACCCCGCCGTTGCGGGTTATGATATATTAAACGAACCGGGAGAAAAAGGCGGAACAACAACTACGCGCCATTGGGATTTTTACGATATGGCATATAAGGCTATACGGGCGACGGGCGATAACCACGTGGTTATTTTCGAGTCGTGCTGGGACGCCCAGAACTTACCAAGACCCGAAAAATACGGTTGGGAAAACTGTATGTATTCGTTCCATCATTATGCAGGCGACAAGCTTACCGAAGAGGGCTTCAATTCAAACTGGAAAGCAAAGCTTCAAAGCATAACCTCACAGAATTTCGGCGTACCTCTTTTTATGGGCGAATTTACTTGCTATTCCAATGCCCATAACTGGGAGTACGTGCTTGGGCTGTTAAACGATACGGGCTGGCACTGGACAAGCTGGACATATAAGGTCTGGGGAAGAATGCCCTGGGGTATAGTTAATATTATTGCCGACAATACTGACAAAGTAAACGTAAGCGAAGACAGTTACGAAGATATTTTACAGAAATTCAAAAAACTGGGAACCGAAAACGCTAACGCCGAATATTATACGTTCTATACCGTGAACGGGGAAGAAGAGCGGGAAGAATATAAGACGCTGGCAGATATTTTCAAAGAATACTGTACAGCACTTCCAACCGAAGAAAATTAAGGCACCGATAACGGAATTTTAACTTTATGAAAATAGAATATTACATCGAAACAACGTTACTCAAATTTTTAAAGACAAAATCGATAGATTCGATACGCGTAATCGATTTGATAGACGAAATAGGCATATGCAAAGGTACGTTCTATAAATATTATCAGGACAAATACCACTTGATGATTTGCAGCTTTGAAAACTACTTTTATAATGACATTTTAAACGGAGCGGACAACTGGGAAAGCTTTGTCGAAAGTTCTTTAACTTCATTCAAAAACAGTCCTGCGGTAATTTTAAACGCCTTCGATTCGCATGATATAAACTCTTTAAGAAGCTACCACGAAAAGCTTTTAATAAAATACCTCGTTATCGGCAACGTTACCGATAACGAAGAATATTACGGCTATTCCGCGGAAGTATTCGCCCATTACGTAACGGATATAATCGTTAATTGGTTAAAAGAAAAGTGTACCGAGTCGGATAAAAGGCTAATCGAACGAATGAAAGCGATAATGCCCGTAACTCTTTATAATAAGCTTTACGGGCAAGGGGAGAAAAATAAATGATAAAAAGACACCTTTTGTATAAAACGGTATCGCTCGTTTTCGTACTTATCATAGTGTGCGGACTTCTTATGTCCGCATGCACTCCCAAGTGCGAGCATAAATACCGTAACGGCGTCTGTACACTGTGCAATTAAGCGTGTCCGCACGCAGAATACGAAAACGCCGTCTGTAAAGAGTGCAACAAACGTTGCCGGCACACAGAATATAACGAAGGTGTTTGTACGGAATGCAAAACGGTATGTCCTCATATAAATTACAGCGAAGGCGTTTGTCCGGTTTGCAAAATTGTATGTAAACACGATGACTATGATGCAAACGGCAGGTGCGAGGAATGCGGAACGCTATGCAATCATAACTTTGTCGGAAACGAGTGTACCATATGCGGTACGGAAAAGTTTATAGCACCGGGCAAGCCCGAAGCGAACTATGATTATGTTGCGCATCTCGACGAAGAGCTTCCCCGTATTTACGTAAGCTCGGAAACGTTTATGAAGGACGCGACGCGTTACGTGCCTTCGTTTGATAACTATAACCCCGAAAACAATATCGACTGGCAGTATCATAACTGTACTGTTACGGTAAACAACTGTGCGGAGGAGTACGAGCTTTCGGTAACGGCGGGGATAAAGGTACGCGGCAATTGGACTACTACATACGATAAAAAGCCTTTCCGAATCAAGTTTGATAAAAAGCAGGCTATGCTTGGGCTAAACGGCGGCGCGAAGATGAAAAGCTGGGTGCTGCTTGCGGACTATAAGGACTGCGCGCTTGAAAGAAACAGCGTCGCGTTCTATCTCGGTCAGCAGATTTTAGGCTCCGACGGATATTACTGTTCAGACTTCCGACAGGTAGAAGTGTATCTCAACAACTTGTACTGGGGCGTGTATCTTCTTGCCGAACAGCAACAGGTAAACGCAAACCGTATAAACGTTACCGAACCCGAGGATAATTACACGGGTACGGATATCGGTTTCCGCATAAGCGACGAAGCGACGTGGGAAGTGCAAAGCTCCGTACACAACCATACGGACGCGGTAAACCAGCTTTACAGCTGGGTACAGGCAAGATTTAAATATTTAAATTCGGTTTGGCTATAAACCGTATATATGAGGAGAAAAAAATGGTAAAAAAAGTTACGGCACTCATTTTAGGCGGTCTGATAGCAGGTTCTTTTATGGTTCCGCTTTCGGCTTGCGTGTGGGAAAAGCTTCCGCAATGGGACGCAAACGTCAAAATTTCCAAAAAAGGCGCGACCGTCAAATGGGAAAAGTCAGAAAATGCTACCGAATACAAGGTCTATCACAGTCCCAGCCGCTTCGGCACGTACACGCTTGAAAGCACGCAAAAAGCATGCTCTTATAAGAATGCGGACAAATACGGCTACTACCGCGTTGACGCAATCGGCGAGAACGGCGAGGTCATTTCTTCCGAAACTTATTCATACGATTTCGATACGTTCGGAGCAAATACCCATATCTATGCACCCACCGACGACGTTGCGGCAATACAGGCGGATGTTGACAGGTTCAGGTATAACACCTCACAGTTTGCCGATAAAGAAATTTTTGAAACGGTATACGAAACAGACGAGGACGGAGAGTACGTAAGGGACGAAGAAGGCAGACCCATCGTAGCGGATAGGATATCCTTGGGCGAAGGCAGGTATGCGGGTCTTTTCAAAGAGGGCAAATATAACGAACTTGACTTAGTTATGCGTTACTATATGACCTTTTCGGGTTTAGGCGACCTTCCTACCGACGTAGAGATTGGCAGGTTCAACACTTATGGCGAGCTTTCTGGCGGAAACGCAACCTGTAACTTCTGGTGCGGTATTGAAAATATTACCGTAAACAGCAACGTACAGTGGGCGGTATCGCAGGCAACCAGCTTCCGCCGTATGAACGTAAAGGGCAACTTAACCCTTCACGATACGGGCAGCACGCCGTGGGCTTCGGGCGGATACATTTCCGATACCGTTGTAGAGGGTACTATTGACGGAAGCGTCCAGCAGCAGTGGTTTACGCGCAATTCCGACTGGGGTAAGTGGTCTGGTTGTGATATAAATATGGTATTTTCGGGCTGCGTCGGACCTTTTGCCGACAGCAGTTATAAATGGCCTACAAAACGCATAACCGAGCTTGAAACAACCCGTACCATAAGCGAAAAGCCCTATCTGGTTTTCGATAAAGACTATTACGTTTGCCTTCCCGGATTAAAGACTGACTCTAAGGGCATATCCTGGAAAAACGGCGTAGACGATAACGATAACTATATCCCCATAACCGATTTTTACGTCGCGCGCTCGGACAGGGACACCGCAAAGACGCTTAATAAGGCTCTTAAAAAGGGCAAGCACATTCTGTTTACACCCGGAATTTACGAAATAGAAAGCCCCCTTTTAGTGAAAAAAGCTGACACAATTCTTATGGGTATAGGACTTGCGTCGTTAAGACTTGCAGAGGGCAATACAGACACGATAATGCGGGTAAGCGACGTTGACGGAGTAAAGATAAGCGGTATAATGTTTGACGCTGGTCCTGTGTCCAATACGCTTTTAGAGCTGGGAACTAAAAAGACGAATGTCCGCCACGATAAAAACCCTACGGTGTTAAACGACGTATTTTTCCGTATAGGCGGTGCGGGCAGTGCCGCAACCTCGGTTAATACAACGCTTGAAATTAATTCAAACGATGTCGTTGGCGACAACTTCTGGGTATGGCGCGCCGACCACGGCAACAGCGGCACGGTAGGCTGGGATATAAACAAAACCGTAAACGGAGTAATAGTAAACGGCGACTACGTAACTATTTACGGGCTTATGGTCGAGCATTTCCACGAATACCAGACAATCTGGAACGGCGAATACGGCTTTATGGCTTTTTACCAGTCCGAAACCCCGTATGACCCTCCCGAACAGTCGGACTGGATGTCGGAGTGGAACGGCGTTGAATATCAGGGCTGGGCAAGTTATAAGGTAAGCGACCACGTGCAGAACCACGAAGCCCACGGCTTAGGCGTATACTACGTTGCAAGCAAACATTTGCGTAACGTGTTCACGCTCGACCACGGTATCGAGCTGCCTTCCAACCCCGGAATAAAGGTAGAGCATATGGCTATCGCAAACTTTTTAAACTTTGGCGATAAAAAGACCAACGGCGGCATAAGGCATATAGTAAACAGCTACGGTAAAAGCAACTTTGACGGCAGTAAAAACCAATGGACTTCGTTTATTGCAGGCGAGGCGATAAATTAACAAATTCAACGGCGGTGCATATGCACCGCCGTTTTCCTAAACCTCAGTTGTGGCTTCCCCCTTAATAAAGGGGGAAGCTGTCTGTTTACAGGCTGATGAGGGTTGTGTATCTGTGAATTTTATCTGTATCTGTTTACAATTTTTTCAATTAAAGTTATCATTCCGTACATTCCGCCTGCAAGCACGCAAAGTATAAAGGTAGCCGTCATAACAAGGTCAAGCTTAAATACCTGCCCGCCGTAAACGATAAGGTACCCGAGTCCCGCCTTAGATACTATATATTCGCCCATAATCGAGCCTATCCAGGCAAGCCCCACGGCTACTTTAAGCGTATTCATAAGCGCGGGGATAGAGGCGGGTATAATAAGCTTTCGCAACGTGGTAAGTTTATTTGCACCCATAGCCTTCATTAAAAGCAGTTTGGTTTTATCAACGGCTATAAATCCCGCAAGCATATTCATAATACAAACTATTATGGATACCAGCACGGTCATAAAAATTATCGCGTCGTAGCCCGTTCCTATCCATATGATAATCAATGGTCCGAGTGCTATTTTGGGCAGGGAGTTCAATACCACGATATAAGGTTCGACAACCTTATGTACGGTGTCGCTTGCCCAAAGAACAACCGCTATCGCATAGCCTAAAACCACCGCAATTAAAAAGCCCGCAAGCGTTTCTGCAAGCGTAATGCCTATATGGAAAAACAGCGTGCCGTTTTTATACAGGTCGGCAATGGTAATCGCCACGCGCGAGGGCGAACTGGTTATAAACGGGTCTATTACTTTAAGTTGCGCAAACAGTTCCCAAAAGCCAAGCAATAGCAAAAGTATAAGTATGCGCGACACAGTAATTATAATTTTCTTATTTCTCTCTTTTTTAAGGTACGCGAGATGCTCGCGCGAGTAGTTTGTGTTTTTCATAAGTTTGTTCCTTCAATTACTGCCTTCCCCGTGGAAGTCACTGTCTGCCGACAGTGACGGATGAGGTCGTTTTAAATGCCGAGTTCCTTTCTCAGTATCTCGAACGTTGCGGCAAATTCGCTGCACTCTCTGCGCTTTTTTGGACTTGAACCGCCGAACTCTATTTTATGTTCGGCAACAACGTGCGCAGGACGCGCGGACAGGACTACTACTTTGTCTGCAAGAGCGATAGCTTCCGAAATGTCGTGGGTAATTAAAAGTGCGGTTTTATTTTCGCCTTTAATAATTCCCTGCACGTCGTCGCACACTTCAAGCCTTGTCTGGTAGTCGAGTGCGGAAAACGGTTCGTCAAGCATCAGAATATCCGGTTCTGCGGCAAGCGTCCGTATAAGAGCGACCCTTTGGCGCATACCTCCCGAAAGCTGGGAAGGCGTCTTTTTCAAAAAGTCTTTAAGACCGTATTTTTCCGCAAGTGCGACCGCCCTTTCACGCATATCCGGTGTGTTGCGCCTTTTTACCTCCAACGGCAGAAAGATGTTGCCTTCAACCGTTCTCCAAGGGAAAAGCGCGTCGCGTTGGAGCATATATCCGACTTCCCCGCCGTCACGGCGTATCTCGCCCGAAGAGGGGGTTAAAAGCCCCGCGCCGAGGGAAAGTATAGTCGTTTTTCCGCAACCCGAAGGGCCTATAACCGCAACGAACTGTCCGTCTTCGACCTCAAACGAAAGGTCTTTAACTGCCGTTGTTTCGCCCTCTTTCGTATGATAGGTGTAAGATATATTGTCAAAAGTAAGCATTATTTATAAACTTCGTCGTAAACCTTCTGTGCGGTATCCGTCGTAACTATTTTGTCGAATTCAACGCGCTTTGAAAGCTCGCCCGCACTTTCTATAATGTCCTGCAAGTTACTGAACGCGCTTTCCTTCATAGCCATATTGTCAACCCAGGCGTCGATTGCGGTGTAGCTTTCAACCGAAGTTTTAATACTGCTTTCCGAAGTGCCGTCAAAGTACTTTGTAAGCATTTTCGCAACCGTCGCGCTGTCGGTGGTTTTAAGGTATTTAATGGCTTTGGTTATTCCGCGAAGCAGACCTTCGATTTTATCTCCGTTTTTATCTATATAGCTGCCCTTTGCCATAAAGCAGGTGTAGGGGACTTCGCCCGATTTCTGTCCTACCGAAGCTACGATATAGCCCTTGCCCGCTTTCTGGTATTCCGAAGCGGTAGGCTCGAACATAGTGCAGTAATCCGCCGTGCCGCCCTCAAAAGCCGCGGTCGTAAGGTTGAAATCTATGTTGGTAACAAGGTTTGCCGTCACATCCGCCTGTTTCAGTACATACTGGAAAGTCATCATAGGAACGCCGCCGGGTCTGCCCGCAATAATATCCTTGCCTTTAAGGTTGTTCCAGTCAAAGTTGTCTTCCTTAACTCTTCCGACAAGGAAGCTTCCGTCGCGTTTGGTCAGCTGTCCGAACACTTTGGGGCAGTCGCCGCTTCCGCCGAGATAAGTATATATTACAGCCTCGGGGCCGCAAAAGCCAATGTCGGCTTCGTTTGCAAGCACAGCCGCCATAGTTTTATCGGCACCGCCGCCGTTGGTAAGCTCTATTTTTATACCTTCTTCCTCAAAGTAGCCAAGTGCGTCCGCAAGGTAGAGGGGGGCGTAGAATACCGAATGGGTAACTTCGTTTATTCTTATTATTTTATCGTTCTTTTTACAGCCCGCAAAAGCAAACGGCAAAGCAAGTGCAAACAGGACTGACAAAAGCACTACTGTAAGTCTTTTTTTCAAAGTAAATCTCCTTAAAAATTTAATAATACATCTTATGCGGGCGGCAAGATAAACTGTTATAAAAATCACTTAAAATATGCTTTGCAGAATAGAAGTAGATTTTAGCGAAAGGCTTTACTTACCGTTTGACAATTGAAGTTCGTTTGAGTTATAATAAAGCCGTATTGAGGTTTAAAATTATGGAAAAAGTATACAACCCTAAATCATTTGAAGATAAACTATATAAGGACTGGGAAGAAAACGGCTGTTTTAAAGCCGTCCGCGACGACGACAAGGTGCCGTTTACGGTAATGATGCCCCCGCCCAATATTACGGGACAGCTTCATATGGGACACGCTATGGACGAAACTATGCAGGATACGGTCGTCCGTTTTAAGCGTATGCAGGGTTATTGCGCCCTCTGGCTGCCCGGCACCGACCACGCTTCTATAGCTACCGAAGTAAAAATTGTCGAGCAGATGAAAAAAGAGGGTCTTTCCAAGGAAAGCGTAGGCAGGGAAGGCTTTTTAAAACGCGCTTGGGAGTGGAAGGACAAGTATGCGGGAAGAATAGTCGAACAGCTCAAAAAGCTCGGTTCGTCCTGCGACTGGTCGCGCCTTACCTTTACTATGGATGAAAAATGCTCTAAGGCGGTAAGGGAAGTTTTCGTAAATTTATACAACAAAAAACTTATTTACAGGGGCAGCCGTATAATAAACTGGTGTCCCGACTGTAAAACCGCGCTTTCGGACGCGGAAGTCGAGTATGCGGAAGAGGATGGATTTTTCTGGCATATAAATTACCCCGTAGAGGGGGAAAGTACGGTTTTGGAGGTTGCGACAACCCGTCCCGAAACAATGTTCGGCGACACTGCCGTTGCGGTTAACCCCAACGACGTAAGATATAAGCATTTAATCGGTAAAAACGTAATTCTGCCCGTAGTAAATAAATTGATACCCATAGTAGGCGACGAACACGCCGATATGGAATTCGGTACGGGCGTAGTTAAAATTACCCCCGCACACGACCCTAACGACTTTGAGGTCGGGCTTCGCCATAACCTGCCCGTAGTCCGTGTTATGAACGACGACGGAACTATGAACGGGCTTGCGGGTAAATTCTGCGGTCTTGACCGTTACGAGTGCAGAAAACAGCTCGTCGAAGAGCTTAAAGCCATCGGCGCGCTCGTAAAAATCCAGCCCCACGCACACAGCGTAGGTCATTGCTACCGCTGCCGCGCCACGGTGGAGCCTATCGTTTCAAAGCAGTGGTTCGTTAAAATGGCAGGGCTTGCCCGCCCTGCGATAGACGCTGTAACTTATAAAAAGATTTCTTTCGTTCCCGAAAGGTTTGCAAAAACTTATTATAACTGGATGGAAAACGTCAAGGATTGGTGCATTTCCCGTCAGCTTTGGTGGGGTCACAGAATACCCGTCTGGTACTGCGGCGACTGCGGAAAGGAAATCGCTTCAAAGGTTGACGTGACCAAATGTCCTTACTGCGGAAGTGAAAATATCGCCCAGGACGAGGACGTGCTTGATACCTGGTTTTCGTCCGCACTCTGGCCGTTCTCGACGCTCGGCTATCCCGACGATACCTCCGACCTCGAATATTTCTACCCGACAGACGTTCTCGTTACGGGTTACGATATAATTTTCTTCTGGGTTGCCAGAATGATTTTCTCCGGACTTGAGCATATGCGCAAGGTTCCTTTCCGTGACGTTTTAATTCACGGGCTTGTCCGCGACGAAAAGGGCAGAAAGATGTCCAAAAGCCTCGGCAACGGCGTTGACCCGTTAGAGGTTATAGACAAATACGGGGCGGACAGTCTGAGATTTTCGCTTTTGCAGGGCGTAGCTCCCGGCAACGATACGCGCTATTCCGACGCGAAGGTTGAGGCGTGCCGTAACTTTATGAATAAGATATGGAACGCAAGCCGTTTCGTAATTATGAATACTGAGGGCGCCGAAATAAAGCCGCTTACGGGGTTGAGGCTTTCGCCTGCGGATAAGTGGATAATTTCAAAGCTGCAATCGGCAATACGCGACGTAACTTTGGCTTTGAACAAATTCGAGCTGGGCATTGCCTGCCAGATAATGTACGACTTTATGTGGTCGGATTTCTGCGACTGGTATATCGAGCTTATCAAGCCGGTCCTTAAATGTGAAGATAAGAACAAGCGCGACTCCGCCGTTTCCGTTCTCGTATTCGTGCTTGAAAACGCACTTAAACTTCTTCATCCGTTTATACCGTTCATTACGGACGAAATTTACCGCAGCTTGCCCAACACCGATGGTACTATAATGACGGCGGAATATCCCCGTTACAACTCCAAGCTTGCATATAAAAAGGACGCGCAGACCTTTGCGGGGATTATGGATATAATCAAGGCTGTCCGCGCCGTCAAAACGGAAGTGGACTGTCCCCCTTCGAAAAAGGTAAACCTTTATATCTCTACCGAAAGTAAGCGGCTTATTACCGCCAACGAGGAAAGCATTTTAAAGCTTTCCAGCGCAAAGGAAATCAAGTTCGTATCTTCCGCGGCGGAAGCGGGCGAAAACGCAGTGACAAAAGTCCTTGCAATAGGTACGCTGTATATTCCTATGGGCGAGCTTGTCGATATTGAAAAGGAAAAGGTAAGGCTTCATTCCGAGCTGGAAAAGGTAACAGCGGAAATTGCCCGTGCCGACGGCAAACTCAACAATCAGGGTTTCATTTCCAAAGCACCCAAAAAGCTTGTCGACGACGAACGCGCAAAGCTTAACAAATTCATTGAAATGCGCGAAAAGATACTAAAACAACTTAAATCCCTGTAAACGTATATATACTTCGCAATTCTTCGTTGCGCTCTGCTTTACTTCGGGTCTGCCGTTTCCCAAGATGGGAACCCTCGGCAGCGGTACGACGTTTACCGCTAAGTAAACTCCCCTCGTAAACGTGCGCGCCTTGTTTTGTTTGCATTTAAGGATTTTTGAAAATTATCAGGTATTATAAAATGGCAAGTAAAAAGCAAAAACGTGCGGCAAAAAAAGCGGTCAAGGCTGCTAAAAAGCATCCCGTCTTAATTACCGTAATAGTTATAATTCTCGTTTTGGTAATTGCGGCTATTGCAATTTTATGGTTTGTCAAACCCGACATCTTCCACAAGCTTTTGGGTACTGGCAACCACATATGGGGCGAGTGGACGGTAGAGGAACCCACTTGCGGAAAGGACGGTTCACAAACGCATACCTGCAAGGTTTGTAACAAAAGTGAAACGCAAATTCTTCCCGCAACGAAAAACCATACATATAACGACGAAAATATCTGTATCGTTTGCGGATACGATAACAATGTTCCGAGCGTTGAGGTTATATCTTCGGCAGAGCTTTCAATCCACTTTTTAGAACTCGGTAATAAATTTACGGGCGATTGCACGCTTATAAAATGCGGCGATACCGAAATTTTGATTGACGCGGGTTCGCGTAGCGACAGTGCCGCAACTATTAAAAATTACGTCGATGAATACTGTACGGACGGCGTTCTCGAATACGTTATAGCGACACACGCCCATCAGGATCATATCGCAGGCTTTGTCGGCTCTGGAAAAGGTGAAAACAAGACGGGCATTTTGTATCAGTATAAAATAGGCACTCTCATTCAGTTTGCGGGTACGGGTGCAACAACGCAGGTGTATAAAAATTACTGTACCGCAGTAGAATATGCGCAAAGCCGTGGAACGACAGTGTATACCGCAAACCAGTGTTGGTATGAAACCGACGGGGCAAAAAAGCAATATTACTTAAATGAAAGCCAAACGGTTTCAATGAATATACTGTATAATTATTACTACGACCACGACACCAGGGAAGAAAACGATTATTCCGTATGTATGCTTTTAACGCAACAGACAGGCGAAGATACATATAACTATCTTTTTACGGGCGACTTGGAAGAGAAGGGGGAAGAATATCTCGTTGAGTATAACACCCTTCCCGAAGTTGAACTTTTCAAGGGCGGACACCACGGAAGCTATACTGCTTCGACAGAAAAGCTTTTAAGGGTTATCAAGCCCAAAAACGTTGCCGTTTGCTGTTGCTGCGGTACTACCGAATACACTTCCAACTTAAACAATACTTTCCCCGCACAGGCGTTTATAGACAGGGTTGCAAAGTATACCCAAAATATTTACTGTACAACGTTGATTGTGGATTATGAAGCGGGCGAATACACTTCTATGAACGGAAATATAGTGTTTTACTATACTACAAGTTTAAAGCTGTATTGTTCGGAAAACGATATTATTTTAAAGGACACGGACTGGTTTAAAGAAAACCGTAAATGGAATCCGTAAAATTTATATTTTAATTTAACTATTGACTGTTTATAATATAAGTAGTATAATATAAATATAATATATCGCTTCCTTTGAACGGCGCATAACTGCGTTGAACTGCGCTTTTCTCGGGTTATGTACATCTGTTTACACGCCCCTTTGCAAATGCTCGTTCGCCTTGTTCTGCTCGTTCATAGAAACCGACGAATCACTTTTACTGTGTTTATATTATAAATAGGAGGTATAAATATGAAATATTGTACTCATTGCGGCAATCAGCTTTTGGATGAGGCGGTTATATGCCCCAAATGCGGGTTTCCTACGGAAAATGCGGCAACCGCGCCCGTTCCCGTAACGGCTATGCGTATTGCGCCGTCTGCACCCGTTACGCCGCCGCCCGCGCCTGTAAAAGCTAAAAAACCTACGTTTTCGCCGCTTTCTATTGTCGGCTTTGTGTTTGCGTTTATCGTTCCGCTCGTCGGACTTATATGCAGTATACTCGCATATAAAAACGCAGGCTACGATGAAAATAAACGCTGTAAATCTTTTTCAAAAGCTGGAATAATTATTGCCGTAGTGTTCTTTGTCGTTCATCTCGGTTGCCAGATTGCAGACTATGTTCTCAGGGCAAAGGGAATAGGTTCGTTTGAATATTGGAAACTTTGGTGGGATTTGTTCTTCTGATAAATTATGAAATATTGTAAATATTGCGGACAGCAGCTTTACGATACGGCGGCGTTTTGTTCCCGTTGCGGAAAAGCTACCGATGTACAGGTACAGCCTGTATATAGCGCGCCTCAAAAGAAAAACACAAACGTAATATGTATTCTCGGCTTTATTTTCTCGTTGCTGGGCGGATTGACCGTCGTAGGTTTAATTCTCAGCATAGTCGGATATAATCAGGTAAAAAATACCGACGATAATACAGGAAAAACTTTAAGCAAAGCGGGCATTATAATTTCAAGCGTATTAATAGGACTGATAGTATTTATATATATTATCGTATTTGCGGTTATATTTGCCTTGGTCTGATATAAGCAATCGGCGGCGCGGACATTCGTCCGCGCCGTTATAGATTAACAGTGAATAAAACGGTTGACATATACTTTTAAAAATTTTAAAATGAATATATAATTCGGAGGCAATTTTTATGAAAATTTTAGTTACAGGCGGCGCGGGCTATATAGGTTCACATACCTGCGTCGAGCTTTTACAAAAGGGCTACGAAGTAGTTGTGGCGGACAACCTTTCCAATTCGTCGAAAGAAAGTTTAAATCGAGTGGTAAGCATTACGGGAAAAAGCCTTAAATTCTACAATGCCGACGTAAGAAACAGCCGTGCGATGGATAAGATTTTTACCGATAACGACATCGACTGGGTAATTCATTTTGCGGGTCTTAAAGCGGTGGGCGAAAGCTGCGCAAAGCCCATTGAGTATTACGACAATAATTTAAACGGTACACTCGTTCTCTTGCAGGTTATGAAAAAGCACGGCTGCAAGAAAATCGTCTTTTCGTCTTCCGCAACGGTATACGGCGACCCCGAAGTTCTGCCGTTAACGGAAGAATGCAAAACGGGCGGAACTACCAACCCCTACGGTACAAGCAAGTATTTTCAGGAAATAATGCTTAACGACGTTTATAAATCGGACAATGAGTGGACGGTTGTGCTTTTAAGATACTTCAATCCAGTCGGCGCGCACGAAAGCGGTCTTATCGGCGAGGATCCTAAGGGTATTCCGAATAACTTAACTCCCTATATCGCAAAGGTTGCGATAGGCGAATTAAAGGAAGTGGGCGTATTCGGCAACGACTATAATACCCACGACGGCACAGGCGTGCGCGACTATATACACGTTGTTGACCTTGCAAAGGGACACGTCGCTGCAATAGACAATATCGGTACGGCAGGGGTATATACCTATAACCTCGGCACGGGCGTGGGTTACTCGGTATTGGACGTAATCCACGCATTTGAAAAGGCTTGCGGTCATCCGCTACCGTATGCGATAAAACCGAGAAGGGCAGGGGATATAGCGGCGTGCTATGCCGACCCTAAAAAGGCTAAGGAAGAACTCGGTTGGGAAGCAAAGCTCGGCATAGACGATATGTGTTCGTCACTTTGGAACTGGCAAACGAAAAACCCCGAAGGTTACAAAAAATAATCACATAATCTTTACGTTTTCTTTATTTTTTATTGTAAATTCCTTGATTGCGGTATTGTAGAATAAAAAAAAATCATAAGGTATAAATTTATGGAAAATCAAAAGAAGCACGCACCGTTAAAATATTTCGGCAAGCGTATCAAAACGGCACCCGTACTGTTTGCGGCAATGGTAATTTTCGCACTGTTCTTTTTCGGTTCGGGCATATATTTTGCAATAATCGGACAATCGAGAAACAGTATAATGTCCTTTGCGTTCACGCTTATAATACCTGCGTTTTATGTAATAGAAGGACTGCTCCGTGTTAAAGTATCCACGGTATTTGCAATCTTTTTAATGCTTTTCTCTGCCGGAACGATAATAGGCGCGTGTTACGACGTTTACACTTACGTTCCCTTTTTCGATACGATTCTGCACGGAATGTGGGGCGTTGTGTTTGTGGTTATGGGCTTTGTCATTGCCAAAAAGTTTTTCGGCGAAACCGACACAAACAAGTCCTTTTTCGGCTGTTTAATGCTCGGCTTCTTTTTCTGTCTTGCAATGGCGCTTGTCTGGGAATTGTTTGAGTATTTAAGCTACGTAGTAGGCGGCTACGATATGCAGGAGGACGAGATAATAACCGAATTTTATTCTTATTATCTTTCCGAAGGTCATCTTCACATCGAACCAATCCATATCGATAATATAACTCATACGATAATTTTTTACGGCGACGGTCAGCAGTACACCATCCCCGGCGGCTATCTCGATATCGGTCTTATCGATACCGAAGTGGATATGGCAATATGCTTTATCTGCTCGGTAATATTCTTCGGGATTATGACAGCGGACTGGTTCCTCGGCAAAAGACTGTACAAATGGCTTATTCCCTCGCTTTTGGAAGATAAACCGTCGGACGGTAAGACGGAGGAAGTGGATATGGCGCAGTCTGAACAAGTCGCGGAAGCGGACGTTCAGCCAGACCAATCCGACGAAATATCCGATAAAACAGAAAAAACCGAAAATCCCGAACAAATACAATAATTTTCAAAAAATGTCATTTTAACTATTGAATTAATTTTTTAAATATGATATACTTATAAATGGATAAAAAATTAGCGGTTAAATCCGCAAAAAATATCGGAGGAATAGTAATGCAATATTCAAAAGACATTGAAAATATGATTTGCGTTGCCAAGGGCGTGTCCGGCAGATTTGAACACGGTCCCGCACCCATACCCGAAGAAGGTCAGTGGATAAAGGCAAAGGAAATCAAGGACGTCAAGGGTCTTACGCACGGTATCGGCTGGTGCGCACCCCAGCAGGGCGCGTGTAAGCTTACCTTAAACGTTAAAGACGGCATCATTCAGGAGTGCTTAGTCGAAACGATAGGATGTTCGGGTATGACCCATTCCGCAGCTATGGCTGCCGAAATTCTGCCCCACAAAACCAT
>CAJUKJ010000018.1 GCA_910587365.1 uncultured Christensenellaceae bacterium
ATCGTCAGTATCGGGAACGGAAACGAGATTTTGGCGGAGTTGAAACGGCAAGGAAACAACCTAAATCAAGCCGTAAAGAACAACTACTTTGGGGACTTAACCGAGCAAGATTTGTTAGCCGTTGTGGACGATTGTAAGAGCGTTTACCGCAAGTTATCTTCCGCCATCGGGGGAAGTTAGAAATGCCTTTATTCAAAGGAGTGGCAAGCAAGAGTACGCCGAAGAAAGCCATTGACTACATAACTCGTCAAGATAAAGCGGCGTTCATAAGCGTAAGAAATTTATTCGAGGACGAAGATTATGCCGAACAGTTTGCGGACACAATGAGCAGATTCAGAAAAGGTAAAAAGTTTGACGAGCGCAAGTACTATCACTTCAAATTGTCTTGTGCGAGAAAAGACAATGTAAGCCCCGAACAGGCGCATTTGTATGCGCAGGAATTAGCGGCTATTCTGTTCCCCGACGACGAATGCGTAATAGCAACCCACACCGATACCAAGACGGTACACAGTCATATTATCGTGAACGCTGTCAACCCTATCACGGGCAAGAAATTAAGAATTACGGAAAGCGATTATACGAAAATGAAAGACGAAGCCAATCGTTTGGGTAGCGAGTTCGGGTACACAAAAACAGACTTCCGAAAGAGAGCGCAGAACAAGCGCACGACGCAAGAAAGTCATATCATCTTGAAAGGCGGCACGTCGTGGAAAGAAGATTTGCGAGAAGTTATCGAGGAAGCGAAACGCAGTTCGTCCACACAGGAAGAATTTACGGAACACTTGCAAAAGTACGGGGTAACATTGACAAGGAACGGCAAAGACTTTTCCTACCTACACCCCGAAAAGAAAAAGCCTATTCGAGGGGCGAAGCTCGGAGAAAACTATACAAAAAGCGAGGTATTAAATGCCATTAGTAAACAAGGAAACGGGAACGACGGCTACGCCTTTAACGGCGATAGACGAAATCAGATCGAGAAGCGACAGGTATCGGGAAATGACGGACAATCAGTTGTTGCGAGAAGCGTTAGCGACATCGAACGACAAATGCAACGACTTGATAAGCAGGCAGAATACGCTCATCACGGTCTTGACGGAGAAAGTGAAGAACGTAAGCGTCGGGAACGAGAAGAACGTGAACGACTTAAAAGAGAGCGTATCGAACGCAATCGTCGCAATGAAGAGCTTGCAAGACGAAACGAGAACGCTGAACAAAACAATAGCAACGGAAACAAGTCAGGCAATAAAAAGAACGACAACTACTTTGGAAAGTGAGTTGCGAAGAACTATTGCCGTTCAGTCCGATGCTGTCTTTACGGAAGTCAAGAAAGAAATTGACGAAAGCAAAAAGTTACTTGAAACCACACGGGAAGAATTACGGTTACAGCACGGCTTCCGCAAGTTTATGTTTTGGGCAACACCCATACTCTTGCTCGTTCAGACGGCTTTAACGGCGTTCTTGTTGTTAAAGTAAAAGACAAGACAATTCAATAGAAAAAGGTCAAAGACCGTGAAGCAAGGTGTCCGTAGAAATATGAAAAGGAAATCGGACTGAAAGAAGCGTTCACGGCTTTTTTATACGAAAGTTACCGCCTTTGAGCGGATACGCAAAATATGGAATTGCGTTTAGGTACGCGCATAGGATCGCGGAGGAATTTAATATGAAAACTGAATATGAATGATTATTAAAGTTATCGGAGGAACATTTACGAACAAGACGTTGCAACAATTACGGGAAGAATTTTCGGGTGCGCCCACTTCCCAAAAAGAATATATGATTGAGGGAAAAAGATACATCGTAACAAGTCATTACACGGGGAAAAAGAATGTGAACAAGGTAATAAACGATATAGCCTTGAAAAGAGCGTATGCCGATATGGATAAAATAACGGCATAAAATCGGTCGGGCAGCTTGAAAAATTCAATGCGTTATGGTATAATGATAACGCATTGAATAAGGCTGCTTTGATTCAGAGGAGTAAAATAAATGAAATCAAAGCAATTACAACAGAATAAGAAAGCAGGAACATATTTAAGGCTTTCCAAAGACGACGAAAAAGCGGGCGACTCGCTCTCTATCGAAAATCAACGGCTTATCTTGCAAAAGTACGTTGCCGAGCAAGGCTGGGAACTTGTGGACGAATACGTTGACGACGGTTACAGCGGAACAAACTTCGACCGTCCCGACGTGCAACGGTTATTAGAGGACGCCAAAAACGGAAGAATAGACATTATAATCGTCAAAGACCTTTCCCGTTTCGGCAGAAATTATATCCAAGTCGGACAGTACGTCGATTACATATTCCCTATGTACAATATCCGCTTTATCGCATTGAGCGATAACGTGGACACGGCGGACACGAACAGCTCGGGTATGGATATGATGCCCATAATGAACGTGTTTAACGAATGGCACTCGGCAAACACAAGCAAGAAAATTCGGGCGGTTATCGAAGCGAACGCACGGGCGGGTAAATATCGGACTACTTTTGCGCCCTACGGGTATATCAAAGGAACAGACGAAAAGAAATTGCCCGTCGTGGACGAACCTGCGGCAAGTAACGTAAGACGCATATTCGAGATGCGGGCAAGCGGCATAAGTCCGAAGAAAATATCCGAAGCGTTTAATGAAGAAGGCATTTTAATTCCTACGGACTACCGCTGTCAACGGGACGGAACGACCACGAAAAAGCAGACTTGCCACTTATGGCAAACGGACATCGTAAAACAAATTCTGCACAATCCCACTTATCTCGGACATTTGGTACAACTTCGTTCTACAACCGTTTCGTATAAGAACAAAAAGCACGTCAATCGGGACGAAAGCGAACAAGTTATTATACGGAATACCCACGAAGCAATCGTAAGTCAAGAGTTATGGGACAAGTGTCGGGAAGTCGAAGCGTCCGTCAGTCAGGGCAAGCGCAACAAAGCGGGCGTAACGCAACCGTTATCGGGACTTATGTATTGCGCGGACTGCGGCGGTAAAATGAGGCTCGGTTGGAACAATACAAGGCATAAACGCACCGACCCGCGAACGTATCTTCGGGAAAACTACAACTGCGGAAATTACAGTCGTTTCGGAAAATTCTATTGCACAAGCCATTATATCAAACTTAAAGACATCAATACGCTTGTGTTAATGGATATTCGTTCAAAAGCGCAACTCGTCATAGAGGACGAAAAGCAAGCACGCGAGGACTTTCTCAAACGTAAAGAACGGTTATCGTCGGCGGAAAAAGCAAGCGATAAGAAGAAATTGCAAACGGTGCAAAGTCGGCTTTTGGAACTTGACAGGCTTATTGTTTCGGTGTACGAAGATAAAGTCTTGAAGAAAATTCCCGAAGAAATTTGCGTAAATCTTTTGGGTAAGTACCAAGCGGAAAAGAACGCTTTGCAAGCCGAAGTCTTAATGCTTGAAAAGAAAGTAGCCGATACCGCAAGGGAAGAAAACGATGTGGACGAATTTATCCGCAGACTCAAACGCTACACCGACGTTTCCGAACTGACACGTGAAATGTGCCTTGAACTCATTGAGTACATCACGATAGACAAGTGTCCGGGAAGATTTGTCAAAACGCCGAGAGAAGTCCACATCTACTACAAACTAATCGACGAAGCCCACGACAAATAACGGAATACCGAAATCTTGTGTCCTTTTCGGGTTTCCACCACAGTCGAAGTGTGCGCCTCGGGGTTTTTGTACGCGTCGCCCGCGCCTAAAAGGTGCATAAGCTCGTGCTTGAAGGTCATCATAAGATAGCTGCCGTTAACAAGCGTTTTCGTATCGAGAACTATTCCGAAGTTGCATATCCAGCTTCCGTTGTAGCCGTGCGGTGCCTGCCCGAGCGTCATTTTTGTTTCGCTCGATTGAAGGGTTGCGGAAGTAAGCCTTATGGAATATTCGCTTGCCAAATCCGCGTCGGTCGGGGCATAGTTTACGGCGAACTTGTAGTTGGGGTTGATTACTTTGAATACGTCGTTAAACTCTTCAACGCTGTCCTCCAGGACAAGCTTGGCGTATTCCCCCAATTCGCACTTTACGTTTAACGTCATAACAGCTCCGTTTTCGGGGCAGGGCATACGCACTATCGAGCTTTGCAGCAGATATGTCTTTTCCGCAGAGCCGTAAATTTCAAGCACCTTATCCATTGCCGACTGCGCGTCGGGCAGGGTGTACGTAGACGCCCAGAGCGGCGGTTCTGCTTTTTCGTCCCCGCCTTCATTATCTCCGTTTTTGCAGCCCGCTATAACGGCTACGGTCAAAGACAGTACCGCCGCAACTGAAAGCGTTAAAAATTTTTTAAACCCTTTAACCATTTAATTCCGCCTCTATATTTTCTGCGAAACGGACGGTTGACATTGCGTCCTTACCGTAGCCGTCCGCACCCATTTCCTCCGCATACTCTTTTGTCAATACCGCACCTCCGACAATGACCTTGCAGTCGGGGCATTCCTTGCGGAGAAGCGCGATTGTTTCGCGCATGCTGCCGACCGTGGTAGTCATAAGCGCGGAAAGTCCGACCAGCTTCGCACCTGTTTTTTTGACCGCGTCGGCTACACTTTGCGGGTCGACGTCGCGCCCCAAATCACAGACGGAAAAGCCGTAATTTTCCAACAGTGTTTTTACTATGTTTTTGCCTATGTCGTGAATGTCGCCCTTGACGGTGGCAAGCACTATTTTAAGCTTTTTGCTTTTTGCGTTTGACCCGAACGCGCTTTTGATTACGCCGAATGCCGCGGAAGCCGCCTCCGCGCTCATTAAAAGCTGGGGCAGGAAAACCTTATTATTTTCAAAGCCCTGCCCAACGTCGTCGAGGGCGGGGATAATATAAAAGTCGATAACTTCAAGCGGGGATAGACTTTTTAAAAGCTCTTGCGCACGGACGGAGGCTTCGGCTTTAAGTCCCTTTATTATGCAGTACTTCAAGTCCGAGCCGTCTGCTTTATCGGACGGCTTGGCAGTTTCGGTTACCGCGCCCGCCTGAACGCGTGACGCAT
This sequence comes from uncultured Christensenellaceae bacterium, assembly GCA_910587365.1. Lineage (GTDB taxonomy): Bacteria > Bacillota > Clostridia > Christensenellales > Borkfalkiaceae > Coproplasma. Next base: position 5,001 of record CAJUKJ010000018.1, read on the forward strand.
ATTCGATATATTTAAGACAATTTTCATCCTTGCCGGCAAGCGCGAGATAGCTGTAATAAGTTTTCATCATCTCGTGCGAGTTGGGGTTCATAATCGCGGCGGACAGCCCCGAGTTCAACGCCATTGCAAAGAACGCCGAATTTATAAAATCGCGGTTGGGAAGTCCGAACGAAATATTCGACACACCCAGCGAGGTATTTATTCCGAGCTTGTTTTTTATATACGAAAGCGAGTCCAAAGCCGCAACGCCTGCGTTTGAATCCGCGCTGACCGCCATAGCAAGCGTATCGAAAATTATATCGCAGCTCTTTATCCCGTATTCCTGTGCGGTCTTTAAAATGTTTAGCGCGATTTTTATTCTGCCCTCCGCCGTAGCGGGTATTCCGCCCTCGTCAAGGGTAAGCGCGATTACCGCACCACCGTATTTTTTAACGAGCGGAAATACCGCGCGCATACTTTCCCTTTTGCCGTTGACGGAGTTTACAAGCGGTTTGCCGTTGTAAACGCGCATAGCGCGTTCCATCGCGACAGGGTCGGAGGTATCAATCTGCAAGGGCAAATCCGTAACGGACTGTATTTCCGCGACGGCTTGCGTAAGCGTTCCCGCTTCGTCTATTTCCGGCAAACCGACGTTCACGTCCAGTGCGTGCACGCCCCGTTCCGCCTGCGTTACAGCCTCGTTCAAGACGTATGCGATATCCCCCTCCTTCAAAGCCTGTTTAAGACGTTTTTTGCCAGTGGGGTTAATTCGTTCGCCTATAAGCAGGGGTCTATCCCCGAAATAGACCGCGTCGGTGTAAGAGCTTATTACCGTAAGATTTTTTTGCTTTACGGGTGCGGGAATGATATCTTTGACCGCGACGCTTAACTTTTTTATATATTCAGGCGACGTTCCGCAGCAGCCGCCCACGCAACGAACGCCCAAATTTACAAGTTCAAGCATATCTGCGGTAAAACCGTCCGCACCAACGCTGTAAAAGGTTTTTCCGTTTTCGATACAGGGCATACCCGCGTTGGGCTTTGCTATAACGGGAACCGAAGCACACTTCAAAAGCCTTTCGGCTACCGACTTCATCTCGCGCGGGGCGAGCGAGCAGTTAAGCCCCAAAGCTTCAACGCCAAGCCCTTCCAAAAGGGCAACTACCGCTTCGGGCGACGCGCCCGTCATAGTCTTTGAATAAGCGTTGAAAACGCAGCAGGCAAACACGGGAAGCGCGCTTGCCTCCTTTGCAGCGAGGACGGCGGCTTTCGCCTCGTAGATGTCGTTCATCGTTTCGACGAACACGAGGTCTGCCCCCGCGTCCGCGGCGGCTTTTACCACGCGTTTGAAGGATGTTACCGCGTCCTCGAAATCAAGCCCGCCGAGCGGCTTTAATAGCTTGCCGCAAGGTCCCAAATCGAGCGCGACGAATTTATCCTTAAAGCCCTTGCAGCAGCTTTTTGCGATTTTTATTGCGGCACGAACCAACTCCTCCGTTCCTCCGCCGTACTTTAAGGGGTTTATGCCGAAAGTGTTTGCGCAAATGACGTCCGCTCCCGCTTCAAGATATGCGCGGTGAACCTCCGCAACCTTTTCGGGGTTGGTCAAATTCCACTCTTCGGGCGGAGTACCCGCAGGCAGACCCGCGCTTTGCAGCATCGTACCCATTGCGCCGTCAAGCACTAATATAGACTTTTTTAGTTTATTTAATAAATTCATAGTATTTCCGTAAAAGCAGTCGAGCCGAAACCTTATCAGTCTTTGACGCCGATAATTGCCGTAACCGACTTGGTAGGAGTCATAAAAAGATTGTCTGAAAGGGTTATACCCAGACGCTTTGTAACGCCAAGCGCAGAAAATATATCGCGCTGTAAGTCCAAAGGCAAATCGCCATACCCGCACGAAAAGCGGGGCTTGGTTTTGCCGTATTTTTGAGTAATTGTTTCATTTACGTCGTCGCACCAGCATTCAACCGCAGCCGAACCCATAGCCTGTAAAATGAGCGCGCGGGCGGGGGAAAGCTTAGCGTACTTTAAGATGAGCCTGTCTACTTCCGCACCGACCGTTGCGGCGAAAAGCACTATTTTACTGCACCCTTCCAGGTTTTTGGCAAGCGATTTGCTTTCAACCTCCGCAAAGCCCAAATTCAGCTTTTCCCCGCAGGATATGGCGTACTCTTCAAAACACGCCTTTGGGGAAAGCGCGGAATAAATAAGCTTTTCGCACTCGCTTAATTGCTCTTCTATGCCCGTAACGTCCTTTGCGCCGTAATAGCCGAGATAGCGCAAGACTTCCTTTTTGTCTATCCTGCCTTTGCCTGTAAGTTCTAACATAATATTTCCGAAAGGTTGGCTTTAATTGCCGCAGCAACGTCCGGCTTGTTCATACAGTAAACGTGTACGGCTTTTATTCCGTTTGCGTATAAGTCGATAATCTGCTCGGTTGCATAGGCTATGCCCGCCTGCTTCATTGCGAGGGGATTGTTGCCGAACCTGTCCACTATTCTTCTGAAACGCGTGGGAAGATACGTCCCCGACATTGAAGTTATCCGCTTTGTCTGCGCCGCGTTCGTAACGGGCATTATGCCCGGGATTACAGGCTGGAATATTCCGCTTGCCTGAACCTTTGATAAAAAGCTGTAATATATATCGTTGTCAAAAAACATCTGCGTGGTTAAAAAGTCGCAGCCCGAATCTGCCTTTCTCTTTAAATGCTCTATATCCGAAAACAGCGTTTGGCTTTGGGGATGACCTTCGGGATAGCACGCCGCGCCTATACAGAAACCGCCGAATTTTTTCACGTCCTCCACAAGCTCGTTTGCATAGCGGTAGTCGAGGTTGCCAGCAAAATTTTCGGGCAGGTCGCCGCGCAAAGCAAGCACGTTTTCGACGCCCGCTTCTTTAAGCTGAACGAGCTTTTCACGCACGTCCGATTTGTTATGCGATATACAGGATAAATGCGCCAGAGGGGTTATGCCCAAAGACTTTATCTCTTTAGCGATTGAAACGGTGTAGTCGCTTGTTCCGCCGCCCGCACCGTAGGTTACGCTGATATAGTCGGGGGTCAATTCCGCAATGCCCTTGACGGCGTTTAACACGCTTTCGTAGTTGGTAAGCGTTTTTGGAGGGAACACCTCGAACGATAAATTTGCCTTTTTATTTTTAAGAATTTCCGTAATTTTCATATATTTTATATTTTATCACACCGTGCGCCGTATTTGCAAGAAAAATTTCCCCGTCGGAAGAATATGATTAAAGGCTTCCGCAGGGAAAGCCTTTACAAATCAGTCTTCGTCAACGTTGTGTTCTTCTTCGTCGTGCGGGTCGGGAAACTGCGACTTATCGTAGTCTATGCCGTTTTTGTCGTAATAGTCCTTTATCGCAGCCCTGATTGCCTCTTCCGCGAGAACCGAACAGTGCATTTTGTGTGCGGGCAGCCCGTCCAAAGCCTCCGCAACCGCCTTGTTCGTAAGGGTAAGAGCTTCCGAAAGGGGCTTGCCCTTTATAAGCTCGGTAGCCATAGACGACGAGGCAATAGCACTGCCGCAACCGAAGGTGTTAAACTTTACGTCCTCTATAATACCGTCCTTTATTTTGAGATATATCTTCATTATATCTCCGCACTTTGCATTGCCCACTTCGCCTATTCCGTCCGCGTCCTCTATTTTACCGACGTTTCTGGGGTTAGTGAAATGATCCATAACTTTTTCGCTGTATAATGCCATAATATTTTTCCTCACAAAAATTATCGTCTTGTGCGCCGATAATTTTTCGTGACTTTGAGAGGCTCTGCCTCTCTTTGTGCGATTTTTATTGGCACACTTTTTATTTAATCGCACAAATTCACTCCGCTGAGGCGCAGGTTTGCGCTAATTGTGTCGTGCGGCGCAAAAGCGCGGTTTTGCTTGCACCGTTATTTGTTTTATTTCCTCACAAAAATTATCGTCTTGCGCGTTTTTATTTGCTACGTATTTATACGTTTCAATTTAAATAAGATGGGGACGCTCGCCCTTTTCAAGCTCTTCCCATACGGGCGACATACCCCTGAGGTAGCTTACCACTTCCGGTACGGCTTTTAAAATAGCCTGTACGTCCTCTTCCGTGTTGTATTCCGAAAGGCTTATGCGAAGCGAACCGTGCGCAACCTCGTGCGGAAGCCCCAGCGCGAGCAGAACGTGCGACGGGTCCAAAGAACCCGAGGTACAGGCAGAACCCGACGAAGCGCAAATACCCTTTGCGTCCAATAACAGCAACAACCCCTCGCCCTCGATACCTTCAAAGCACATATTCACGTTGGCAGGCAGTCTTTTCCGCCTGTCGCCGTTCAGCTTGGAATGGGGAATTTTCAAAAGCCCGTCAATAAGCTTATCGCGCAGGACAACAAGCTTTGCTGCATTTTCAGCCATATGCGCGCAGGTTTCTTCCAGAGCATACGACATTGAAACAATACCGCCAATATTTTCCGTCCCCGCACGACGTCCGCGCTCCTGCGCTCCGCCTTCGATAAAGGTGTTAAGCGGAATACCTCGCTTGCAGTACAGCGCGCCCACACCCTTGGGCCCGTGGAATTTATGTGCGGAAAGGCTGAGCATATCTATATTGTCCGCCTTTACGTCAACGGGGATATGTCCTACCGCCTGAACTGCGTCAGTGTGGAACGGAACGCCCGTTTTTTTGCAGACCTCGCCTATTTCACGGATTGGCTGGATTGTTCCAACCTCGTTATTTGCATACATTACGGTTACAAGCGCGGTGTCCGAGCGAATTGCCTTTTGCACCTGCTCCGCAGTTACAAGCCCGTCGGAATGGACGTCAAGGTATGTTACTTCAAGCCCCTCTTTTTCAAGCTTTTTCAAAGTATGAAGTACGGCGTGATGCTCGAACGCGGTTGACACAATATGCTTTTTACCCTTTCTCAGTCCGTTGACCGCAGCCGAACGGATTGCCTGGTTGTCCGCCTCGCTTCCGCAAGAAGTAAAATAAATTTCCTTAGGGTCGGCATTAAGACACTTGGCAATTCTCGCCCTCGCACCGTCAAGGGCTTCCTTAGCGACTTGTCCCACAGTATGCAGCGACGAAGGGTTGCCATACACCCCTTTAAGATAGGGCATCATAGCCTCTATTGCCTTATCGCTCATTGCGGTCGTTGCCGCATTGTCCACGTAAATAGTTTTTGACATAAATATATTGCACCAATATATATTTTTATTAAATAGCAGCCGCGCGCAAGGCAAGGAAAGCGAGCATTTTTGAAAGGGAGTTTACTATGCGTAAATGACCTGAAAAAAGCGGAGCTTGTCGTACCGAAGGCGGTGCCTTACACCGCATTGCGTGATGAATGCTTTTTAATAATTAATTCCTATGTTTTTAGTATGATTTCATTATAAATTTTAATTCCTATTTTGTCAATAGGAATTAATGTATAAAAATAAAAAAATTTCAAAAACGCAGAGATATTACTTCAATAAATCCTTTAAAGTTTTTGAAGTCAAAAACTTCATTATAACTTCGTCCAATTCTTTGAACAGCGGCAATGTCATACAGGTACCCGAATTTTCGCAACCTGTTTCTATACAGGAAACGGGCGCAAGCGAACCCTCGCCCGAGAGAAGAATTTCCGCAACGGTGTATTCCTCCGCCTTTCTTGCAAGCTTGTACCCACCGCTTTTTCCGCGCGCGCTTACGACAAAGCCCGCCGCAGAAAGCGAAGCTGCGGAGGCTTCGAGATATTTAAGCGATTCTTTCTGGCGTTCGGCAATGTCAGAAAGAGAAATGTACCCCTCCCCTTCGTGTTTTGCCAAATCCACCATTATTTTAAGGGCGTTTCTGCCTTTCGTGGTTATAAACATATATATCCCAAATTTTAATTATTTTACGGTGCTTGTAAAAATCACACTTTTTGCAAGCACACCCTATTTGCGCATACCTGCGGCTCGCCGAGGTAAATGCCCGCAATTAAATAACAGGTTTGCCCTAAGATTGCGGGCAGAGTGCGAGTAGTCATCAAATTACGAAATTTTTGTTTTGCAGAATAAAAACAAAAATTTGCGAACTTTTAACCGCCGTACTCTATCATCTTTTCAATACACTTTACGGACTGCGCAATTAACTGCCCGTCCATAATAATTTCCTCGCCGCCCCTGCCTTCAAGACAGTTTAAAACGTCGATTAAAGTCGTCGCCTTCATATTATGGCAGACTAAATCTTTGGAAAGGGGATAAAATTGCTTATCGGGGCATTTGAACTGTAAATGCTGGACTATGGAATTTTCCGTGCCTATTATAAACTGCTTTTTATCCGATTTTTCCGCAAAGTCCATAATACCCGCGGTCGAACCGACGTAGTCGGCAAGCTCAACCACCTCCGGACGGCATTCGGGATGAACCAAAAACAACGCTTCGGGGTGTTCGCTTTTTGCGTTTAAAACGTCAGCCCTTTCTATCTTTGCGTGGGTAGGGCAACCGCCCGAAAGCAACTTGAAATTCTTTTCGGGGACTTGGTTTTTAACGTAAGTGCCGAGGTTTATATCGGGAATAAACAGGATATTTTTTTGCGGAATTGCGCGGCATATTTTAACCGCGCTTGAAGAAGTTACGCACACGTCGGCAATAGTTTTAAGACTCGCCGTGGTGTTTATGTACGCAACTACCGCATAGTCGGGGTACATTTTCTTAACCTCGGCAATAACCTCCCTGTCCATCTGTTCCGCCATAGGACAGCCCGCCTGCGGGTTGGCAAGCAGCACTTTTTTCTGTGGGGAAAGCATTTTAACCGTTTCCGCCATAAATCTTACCCCGCACATAATTACCGTGCTTTGGGGCGAAGTTTTGGCTTTTACGGAAAGCGCGTAGCTGTCGCCAGTGAAGTCGGCAACCTCGCATATATCCTCGGACATATAGCTGTGTGCGAGAATACAGACGTCCTTTTCCGCCTTTAATTTTAAAATTTTATCCTGTACGTCTTTAATCATAAATAATTCCTATTTAACTTGTATGAATTATACTATAACGGCATAGAAAATGTCAAATAAAATTTTACCGCAGAGCATCGGACAAAACACTCTGCGGGTAATTTTATTTAAATGAATTTGCAACGCGTCAGCAGCCGCGGCTTCCGCCGCCTCCGCCACCGCCGCCGGAGGAACCGCCTCCCCCGCCGCCACCGCCTCCGCCCGAACCTCCGCCGCCTGCGGAAAATGACACGGATGAATGATGGCAACTGTGCGAAGCGCATCTGCCTATGCTGTCGGGGTCTAACCCCTCTGCAAAGTATGCGGGAGGAATGAAATTCAGGGACGCAAAGCGTTTTTGAACTTTTCTACTAATACCCATTATATAGCAGTAGGGCAAAATTTGCGCGAAGTAGTCGGGATTTTCGTCGAATATAAGCTGTATTCGCTCCAACTCGGTAAGCAGTAAAAAGTTTTTAAAGCCGCATAATCTTCCGTAAGTTTCAGATACTTCCTTACTGCGTATTCCTCCGTCAATCAGGTGCGGAAAAACGAACAGACACAACGCCCACCACAACGGCGCAATAATCAAAAGTCCCGCATAGTCGTAAATTTCAAGCGCGAACGCGAATGCGTAGCAGAAGTAAAGCCCGCCGTAGAAAGATAACGGAAAGATGAGCATAAGTAAATTTTTTATCTTATTGAACTCTACTCCTACGAACGTACCCGCAACCATAAATATAAAGAAGAATAAAAATACGTATCCCCTTGCCAACACACAGTAATATAATATAACCGCAAGCGTGGGAATAAGGGCAACGAACGGCAACGCCGTCGCAAGAGCGTTACGCGAAATTATATAGGGCTTCGGCTCGTTACCCTTTTCGATAAGCTTATCCGCACTTTCGTACACGTGGCGTTTAAAAGTATACCTTTGCTTTTTAAAGCGTTTCGTCGAAAAGGTGCGCGGAGAACGCGCGTCAAGCATAACCGCTTCAAAAAAGCGTCTTTCGCTGCTTGACATACCCAATAATATACTTTTCAACCGCTTGGCATCATTCAGGCTTTTATCGGGAATAAGCGTTAGATTGCGCTTGCCGTCTTTTTTTATTGTTATATAGCCCTTTGCCGCCCATTGCAATATCAGCGCGCCAACGTCCCTGTAACGCGCGCCCTTATGCCATACCGCCGAAAAGTGCATTATATCTATATCTTCGGGCGGAAGATATTCCACGGGGGAAACAACCTTTTTATTGCAACAACCTGCAATTATAAGCCCGACGCACGCAGCCATTCCCAGTAGGGCAAGCCCGAAAAACAGCAGATAGTACCAATAAAAAGTTAACGCCGCATCAAAGAAGCCATTGGGCAGAATTACCTGCACCGTGTAACCCTTGTTCTTTGCCTGCGGAAGGGCGAAGACAGAAATTACGTTATCGCTTACTTTTGCGTATTCCCCGTTTTCGGCGTCGGGGTGCCATACCTGTTTATCGTTAGTCCTGAAAGACACGTCGGATAAATATGTACCATCGGGAAAGGTTACGGTCGCGCTAAACATTTCCGTCCGCGCCATAGCGTAGCCGAGAACGTCAAACGTGAAATCGTCGAACGCGCGAAGCTTGTCGTCGCCCATACCGTAGGTATATGTCAGCACGAAAGTATGGTCGCCCGCGCTTATGTAGCCTTCGTCGGGGGTCTGCATTTTTACAGAATGGAAAGCTCCGTATAAGCTGCGCGTAACCTTTGCCTCTCCCCCGTCGAGCGTGACGGCGACGTTATCGAGATTGGCAAAATACCTTTTACCTTTATAGGTTTTACCGTCAACAATGCGGGTTGTTTTACTTTCACGCTGGATATCGCGGATAATGCCCGTATTTATACCGTCTTCGTCAAAATGCACTAAAAGCGTTTCACGGATATCGAACGTCTTATCGCGGTTTACAAAAATATCTACGCTGACGCTTTTGAAATAATAATTATCGTCTACGGTAGCGGCTTGCGCGCCCTGCGCGCTTCCTGCAAAAAACGTAACCCCGAATATTAAAATTATAAGCAAAACGGCGGTTATATACCACCGTTTGTTTAGTTTATTATTCATATCCATATTTCCGTTCAGTATGGTTTTATACTACCCGACGCTTGAAATTGAAACTTTTCCGTTACCGTCAAACTGTAATCTTAAATTCAAACCCTGTACGTTGTGCGTTCCCTTCTTACAAAGCGTTTCGATATAGTGTGCCTCGTCGTTGAAGGTATATTCTTCGGAACGGTCAAGGGAAGAATAGAAATCCTTCCACGCGCCGTAACCGCCGACCGCCGTTATTCCGCTAACGCCGTTTGAAAAATTGCCGCCGTCCGTTTGTACAAGATGGCAGGGCATTAAAAACCTTACCGCACCGATTTCGCCGTCGTCATATACCGCCGCCATATCGCTTATCGAATAAGTGTTTTCCCCGCAGTCGGTAATATAATAATAACTTTTATTCAGTTTAACCGAAAGACTGTTTCCGTAAGTCCGAATTTCGGCTTCGGGCAGTTGTTCTGATATTGCATTCCCCAACTGTTCAAGGCTTTCTTCGCAGACGAAATAGTCCTTATCCCCCGCTGCCGTGTATCTGTCAAGCTTTAGATTTACGTCAAGAACGTTTTCGTTATAATAATCGTAAAAATAAATACGGTTATGTGTTCGCGCATACGAAACTATGAACGGCGTTACAAGCAAAATGACGCCTATTATCAGGGCAGGCACAAAGCACGCAAGCACAAGCCGCAGATTTTTTTTATTTTCCATTTCTATACCTCCCGAATGTTGAATTTATTTTACCGCATAAATTTCCGTTTGTCAATAGGGGTTAACCCTCAGGGTTGCAAGTTTTCCAAACTGCTTTTATTACTTGCTTTAAATGAATCGATAATATCCTTACAGGCACACTATTTCGCTTTACATACAAACAACTCATCAGAGCCTATATATCCTAAAAAAACATTTGCTACCCTTATATGGTATATACCGGTGTCAAATAATACGTCTTTAATTTCATAGGATAACTCGGCAACGTAATAATCGTTATATTTGCCATAATAGCCGATAATTTCAAAACTCGATACTTCGCCGTCCACTTTTGATTTAAAGTTATTTTCAATATAATTTTTTTCTGCGTCATTTAATGGTTCGGGAATTGTCGCAACGAAATCGATTTTTTTATAATCTTCAAGCTTGTGTCCTTCGCTTTCGGCTATTGCAACGTAACCAACCCTCAACGCGGCTATATTCTTTATATCGTTTATATTAATTTCCCCGCTTTTATATAAATCGGTTAACATATTATCCGAACATATTTCCTCGTCGATATCATTAACGATACCCGCGTCACAAGCGGAAAAAGCAAAAAGTGCGCAAAGCAGAAATACCCCATTGATAATTAAAATTAATAATTTTTTTATCATCTGCGCTTACCTCACTTTAATCAAAAATAGCTTAAAAAAATTCTCCATATCTTTCAACTAATTTAGTAAGTTTATCAAAGCTTCTTTTACTTTTTGTTTATTATTTTCTGGAAGCACAATTTCAAATATTTGCCTAAAGTCGTCTTTTTTCTGCTCACTATTATTTTTACTCGCAGTTAAATCAATAATTTCACTTTTGGGGAAATCCCCAAACAATTCAGTCTTATGAATCTTGTTTAATCCTGATATATTTTTATCTAAAACTACCAATACTTTGTCCCCATCATAATCACGATTTTCGTCTATCTGATGATAAATTTTATCTTCGTATACTTTCACATCAACTGCCTTTGCAATTACAATATTACTCAAAAAAATCGTTATTGCTAATAATGCAATTAAAGCAAACATTATTGTAATAATTAATTTACCTTTCTTAAATGATTCATGCTTTTTCATAATATTCAATCCTTTTTTATATAATAATTATTCTTTACTTATTATTTTTCGCAGTTCTTCTTTTTACGGGTTTATTAACTTCCTCCCCGTCCATTGGCGGAACCTGCGGGATATGCGACAAATCGTTTTTGACTTCTTTATGTTCGCGCTTGATTTTGCTTTTTACAGCCTTTTCCTTTTTAACCTCTTCGGGCGTGCTTTCATGGAAAGGCACCTCTAAAATGCAGGACTCGTAGGGTCGGAGATTGAAGGTAAGCTTATATTTCCTGCCGTCGCAAAGCTCTTCCTTTGCCTCTATTTCAAGCGGGCTGCCGTCGGGATAGGTCGAGAATATGCGCGAGTATTTGCCGTCCACGGGCGCACCTACGCCTATATTGCTCCATTCCACGGGAGAGAAGTTGCATACAAAAATAAGCGCGTCGTTATAATTCCAGGGATTGCGCCTTATAAAAGTAAATACGTTGCGGTTGCAGTCGCCGCTGTTTATCCACTCGCACGTGGAAGGTCCGCCGCAGTCGTTATGCAGAACGGGACGTTCCTTATAAAGGTGCAGCAGCGCGCGATAGCAGTTTAAAACGTCGCGGTGTCCCTCGTCGTCGCAGAGGAACCAGTCAAGCCCCGTTTTGAAGTTCCACTCACGCTCCTGCGCAAAATCCTGACCCATAAACAGCAGCTTTTTGCCGGGGTGTCCCGTCATCATAGTGTAACAGGTTTTAAGACTGCCCAATTTGTCGAGCTTGTTGCCTACCTGCTTGTTTATCATACTGCCTTTGCCGTAAACAACCTCGTCGTGGGAGAGAACGAGCATATAGTTTTCATTGAACGCGTACTCGAACGTATGCGTCATAAGTCCGTGATGATAGGGGCGGAAAATGGGGTCGGTGTTGTAATACTTGATACCGTCGTTCATCCAGCCCATATTCCACTTTAAGCCGAAGCCGAACCCGCCCTTTTTCGCGGGCTTGGTTATTCCCTCTATTATGGACGAGTCCTCAGCGATTAAAAATGCGTCGGTGCGCTGCCTTAAAACGCTGTTCAGATGACGGAAAAACTCGAAGCTTTCAAGGTTTTCGTTTCCGCCGTATTGGTTGGGTCGCCACTCCTGTCTGCCGAAGCTGTTATACAGCATTGCCGCAACCGCGTCCACCCTTAAAGCGTCGATATGGTATTTTTCAACCCAGAAAAAAGCTGAGGCAATTAAAAAGTTCGACACTTCCTTTTTCCCCAAATCGAAAGCCTTTGTCCCCCATTCGGGATATTCCGCACGCAATGGGTCGGCGTATTCGTACAGGGGCGTGCCGTCAAAGTTTGCAAGCCCGAAATCGTCCTTGGGGAAATGGGCGGGAACCCAGTCCAAAATTACGCCTATACCGTTTTGGTGCATATAATCGACAAAGTACATAAAGTCTTCGGGAGTGCCGTACCTTGCCGTGGGCGCAAAATAGCCCGTTACCTGATAGCCCCAGGAAGGGTCGAAGGGGTATTCGCAAATACCCATAAGCTCGACATGGGTATAGCCCATCCAGTTCATATATTCAGCAAGTTCGTGCGCAAGTCTGCGATAGTCGAAATACTGGTCCTCGTCCCACTTTGAAAGGTCTTTTTTCCAGCTTCCGAGATGCACCTCGTACACCGCCATAGGCTTTTCGAGGAAGTTTTCGCCCTTCTTCCCTTTAAGCCACTTCTTATCGCCCCATTTATACCTTTCAAGGTCGGCGACAATAGAAGCATTGCCGGGACGAAGCTCGGCGCGGAACGCGTAAGGGTCAATCTTCTGCACTTCCGAGCCGTCCGCACGGACGATTAAATATTTATACTTAACCCCTTCGCACATACCCGGGACGAAAAGCTCCCATATACAGTCGTCAACCTTTTGCATAACGTCGCGCCAAGGAGTCCAGCCGTTGCCGTCGGAAACGACGCAGACCGCCCTTGCGTTGGGAGCCCAAAGCACGAAATGTACGCCCCAAACGCCGTCGATTTCGCGAAGGTGCGCACCCATTTTGTTGTACAGCTCGTAATGCGTGCCGTGATGGAAAAGATACCTGTCAAGTTCTCCGAAAAATTTGTTTTGCATTTTTTTATCCCCCTTGAAAATAAATTAATACGCTGAAAGGCGTTAATTCAGTAATATGCCCTGCGGGCGTTAAATACAACACACTCATTGTGTTAAGGTAAAAATTATAAAATACGAACTCAACATTTTGCGTAAGCAAAATATTTCACATTCGCAAAACAGATATTTAACAAACGCAGTTTATTTAACATTGCAAAGCAATATTTAACTTTTAAACCTATACGTGTATACGCACCCAGACTTCGCGGGAACGCTTATAAACAGCCTGCCGTGCTTAACCGTGCAGCTTTCCCCATCGGAAGAGAATACTTCCCCGCATGTCAGCCTGCGCTGCATTTGCGCGCCAGTTGGAACGCCAAGCTCCCATACGGGTACGCTTAAATTAATTTCGCCGTCGGTACAGTTTACGATAACCGCGGCGCAGTCTTCGCCGTCAAATCTGCCGTAAATTATATATCCGTTGCCCGCGTCAAGCTTTTTAATGCTGCCGCATTTAAGACAGTGCAAATCATTCCTTAACGCGATAGCGGCTTTGTGGTAGTTAATAAGCCGATTATTTTCATTGCCCCAAGGATATGTGCGGCGGCTGTCGGGGTCGGTCCAGCCGACTTGTCCCGCCTCGTCCGCGTAATATATGCCGGGCGAGCCTACCCAGGTCATCTGTATGAGTACGCCAAGCTCCATAACCCTGACGTCTACGTTATGTCCCGCCGCCTCGGGTCCGCTCGTTTTCAGCGTGCCTACCGTTCCGTTGGTTCTCGTTAAAAAGCGCGAATGGTCGTGGTTGGAAAGCTGGTTCAAAGCCGAATCCAATGAGGGGCGGGGAAATTTGCTCATATTCTTGAACATACTGTCAAAAAAGAGATTGCCGTCCCAACGCTTATCGCCGTCAAACGCTTCGCTGTGCTTTTCCATACCCGTTAAAAACCAGGTAACAGGCTCCATAAACGCGTCGTAGTTCATTACCGAGTCCCATTCCTTGCCGTTAAGCCAACCCGAAGGGTCGCCGTAATGCTCCGCGAATATAAAGGCTTCGGGGTTCGCACCCCTGACCTTTTCGCGGAAGGCGCGCCAAAATTTATGGTTATACCTTACGCTATGCCCCAAATCGGCGGCAACGTCAAGCCGCCAGCCGTCAACGTTAAACGGTTCGGAAACCCATTTTGCACCCGTGGACAGGATATATTCTTCAAGCTCGGGGCTTTGCTCGTAGTTTAACTTTGGTAAAGTGGGATAGCCCCACCAGCCCTCGTATTCACTGTTCGCTTCCTTGGGCTTTTTGAATTTGAAATAATTGCGGTAAGGGCTGTCAACCGATTGGAACGCACCCTTTTCTTCATATCCCTTTTTGTTGAGGTAAACGCCCTCCCGGTCAAGCCATTTATTAAACGAGCCGCAGTGGTTAAAAACGCCGTCGATTACGACTTTCATTCCTCGGGAATGAATTTCCTTGACGAGGTCTGCAAAGTATGCGTTGCTCTTTTCAAGGTTTACGGGCGAAATTACGCGTTTTATATATTTGGGCGCATAGCCGTTGTTATGCTCCCAGTATTGCATACTATGCTCCATATCCTCATCTATAACCGCAAGGTGCGGGTCGATATGGTCATAGTCCTGCGTGTCGTACTTGTGGTTTGAAGGCGACACAAATAGAGGATTGAAATAAATTGCCTGTACGCCCAAATCCTGCAAATAGTCAAGCTTTTGCCTTACGCCCTGCAAATCGCCGCCATAGAAACAGCGAACGTCCAGCTCGTCGGGATATTTATTCCAGTCGTTAATTCTCCTCGAATGTCCGCCCGTATAGTAATATTCGTTATCCTCAACGTTATTTGAAGGGTTGCCGTCGCAAAAGCGGTCGCAGAAAATCTGGTAATATACCGTACCCTTCGCCCAGTCGGGGACTTTAAACCCGGGGACGAAAGAAAAATCGTATTCGGACTGAGCGTTTTCAACACAGCCCAAACGGTTATAAGCCACGGCGTCGTCATCGTCGCAGACCACGAAATGGTATGACACAGGCTTTGCCGTACATTTAAAGGATACCGAATATAAATCGAAAGTACCCTGACCGCGTTCGGAAGGCAGCTTTGTCATTGACCTGCTTTTTCCGTTTATAACGGCGTATACCTTTAACGCGTCGTTGGCAAGGGTTCTTATTTTAAGCGAAACCCTGTCGCCCGCTTGGGGTTCGTAGGGAGTCTTATAGAATTCGGTCTCGTCGGAGAATATCGCTTTTCTGTTTATCATAAATTAGTTATCCCATATATCGAAAATTTCTTTGCCAATATGCGCAAAGAAATTTTCGTGAATTTAGCGGCTATGCCGCTCTTTACGCAATTTTAATGGCAAACAATTATTTACTTGCGCAAATCGGGTTGCAGGTATGCCCAAATTGGGCGTGCTGCGCAAAAATATGAATTTGCTTGCACCGTAAAATTTTTAATTGTCTGTTCATTGAAAATTTTACCATATTGCGCGGTTAAAGTCAATATCGAAAGAGGGCGTGGCTGAACAAAAATTTGTCTGCCGCGCCCTCTTTTTTACGCCGTCAATCTTCAAACTTCATATCTTTAAACGAATAAGTTGCGTAATAGTATTTTTCCTCAAAATTTTTATCAAGCTTTTTAAGCAACAAATGCAATTCAAAGCCGTTTTCGTTCCGGTAAATTTCAACAAATGACACCGTTGAATTAACCGCGTCGCATTCTTCCTCGATTACTTCTGCATCCGTCAGAATAACCTCTTTCTCCCAATCCAAATCGATATGAATATCGCCGTTTTCAAAACACAATTTCAATATACGGCTATGTTCGAGTAATTCAGCCACAGAGCTGAAATAATTTTCGTCCATTTGCGAATATATAGTAAAATTGAATGTCCTGTTTCGCACCTCTTCGTATTCGTTGAATTTTTTATTGATTTCTTCGGAAAGTTTATCAGCAAAAGCGGTCAATAATTTATCTGTTTCCTTTCCGACATACCCCAACGCAAACAAACGCCTGTCCTTAATTTTTGCAAGCACTTCCTTAGGCAACAACGGTAAAACCCTTAATCTGTTAACGTACTGAAAAAGAAAATCGTCTTGGGGCGATTTAATCGAGGGTTCAAAATCGTCGGTATAATCGCTTTCAAAATCAAATGTATATTTAACTAAAACGAAGTTTGATTGCACGTCCCCTGCGTTTACGGTTATCAAATCGCGTTTTTGTACGCTTGCACTACTACCGCCTATAAGCACAGGAAGTTTCCAGCCTGTTTCTTTACGCAAATCGTAAATAACACCCAGCAGGTCATAATAGTTTTTCCATTCTTTTGTAATGATTTTCATAGTTTACTCCTTTGTAAAAAATTTTTAATTAAACTTTTAATCATAGTTTAAAATTAAAAGTTTAATAACTTATCCGTTTTAGTTAACATATGCGATATATAAATAAGCTAAACTTTATTTGTTAGCAAGTACGGCTTAGTTAACAATTATTCGCAAAATTATTATAACATATATTTAGTAACTAAGCTACTTTTGTTAACATACATTTTTTGTCTAAATATAGGGGATTTTGGAGATTTATGTCGAAAAAACCGTCAGATAGTAAAAATATATCGTTTGAATTGCATAAAAGAGTTTCCGATTTTATTGAAGATGAGGATAATAACGGAGAAAAATGCAGCAATAGCGAATTTGCCAAACGCGTCGGAGTTAATAAAAGTGTAATTTCCAATATCGTAAATTACGGAATAATTCCCACCGTGCCGTCACTTATAAAAATTGCAGATTACGAAAACGTTTCTTTAAGTTATCTTTTAGGTAAAACAAACAAATCCGAATTTGAAAAGTCCGAACATCCCACTACTTTTCATTGCAGAGTTTTAGAACTTTTGAAAGAACAGGGCGTTAAATTTTCAACAATCACAAATCAATGCAGCTTTTCCCGCAACTCTTTACACGTTTGGCTGAAACGTAAGAATTTACCCTCTGTCGATTATTTGTTTGAACTGGCAAAAGCCTTTAAAGTTTCGCCTGACTACCTACTGGGCAGAACGGACTATAAAGAAAGGAATAGTTAGCAGGATAACTTTTGTCGTTTTATATCGAAAATACCTCTTGACGCGCAAAGAAAAATATCATTTTGTAATAAAAAAGATTTCGGTACGCTTGTCGGCATCGGCAACCAAATAGTATCCCGTATGACTGTTTAAGGAATTATACCAATCTTACAGACGCTGTTAAAACTTGCTGATTATTTTAATATATCTTTGGCTTATTCATTATCTGAAACAGACAAAAACGATTTCATTAAAGCAAACCCTTCGTCTGATTTTCAGCCAAAGCTAAATGCCATAATGAACGAAATGAAAGTAAAATATTCGCAGATAGCGCAATAAATGCCCTTCTCGGCAACTTCTTTTATGAATAAAAGCGCGTAGGCTCGCTCCCTTCACTTGACTACTTATATGCTCTTGCTGATTATTTTGACGTTTCGCCCGACTATTTGCCTGGCAGGACGTACTATAAAAAAACATTTATCCCCGCGAAATTATTATTAATTTCGCGGGGCTTTTTACTATTTATCGTTGACAAGCATTTTAGGGTGTGTTAAGATTTATTTGCTAAAATAATAAATACTTCTATAAGGGAAATATGAAAATTCGCAAAAAGAAAAAACAAACCGATAACCAGCCCGACCCTCCCGTTAAAGAGGCAATCGGGCAGAACGCACCCGACGCCGCGGTTAATGACTCGTCACAGTCCGAAAAAACGGATGTTTCAACCACGGACGTTGTAGCCGCGGGAAGTGAAACCGTTACCGATACCAAGCCCGTTATCCTCAACGACAAGGTGCTTACACCCAAACAAAAGCGTATACGCACCGCTTTGCAATGGATATTTATGAGCGCAGGCATAATTATGATGTCCGCAAGCGTTTATTTTTTTCAAACGCCGAATAACTTTACACTCGGCGGGGTTGCAGGTATAGCAATACTGTTATCCAACGTAATACCTATCGAATTTTTCTCGCAATCGGTTATTATGGCAATTATAAACGTATTCCTGCTTATACTCGGACTAATAATACTCGGTAAAAGATGTACGCTTAAAACCATTTACTGCTCGCTTTTATACACCGTAATTATCTGGCTTTTGGAATTTACCGACGTTTTGGGTCACATCAATTCAAGCATAAGCAATGGCTTGCCCTCTAACGAGTTCGGTATGTATACATTGACCGACCAGCCCTTCCTTGAAATGATATACGCAATATTACTGTTCGGCGTTGGCGGCGCGCTTGTGTTCAACTGCGGTGCTTCCTCGGGCGGAACGGACATTATCGCGCTTATACTTAAAAAGTACACAAAAATGAACACGGGCGTTGCACTTTTGATTATCGATTTGATAGTCGTATGCGTATCGATTTTCACTTTCCATAGCGTGGAAATCGCACTATTCTCGTTTATGGGCTTGTTTGCCAAATCGTTCCTTTTGGACAGCGTTATCGAAAGCATAGGAAAGACTAAATACATAACTATTATTACCACCAAGCCCGATGAAATAGCGCATTATATCCTTGACGTAATCCAGCACGGTTACACTATTTACGACGCCGAGGGCGGATACACCCACGAAAAGAAAAAGGTTCTTATAACCATATGCAAGCGCGGCGAAGCGTTGAAGCTTAAAACCAAGGTTAAAGAACTTGACAGCGGAGCGTTTGTAATTATTACCGATGCAAACGAAATACTCGGGAAAGGCTTCGGAGGAACTTTTTAATTGAAACGTAAAGTTACCAAAAACGAAGTCCTTTATTGGGTAGTACTCAATTTAGGTACTCTTCTGCTTGCGGCAGGCGTTTACTTTTTCAAAGCTCCCAACAACTTCGCCACGGGCGGCGTAAGCGGTCTTTCTATTATACTTGCAAACTTTACCAAAGGCGTACCCTGGCTTGGGCAGACGGAAATAATGACGATAATAAACGTAGTGCTGCTTATTATCGGCTTTATATTCCTTGGCAGGGGCTGCGGATTTAAAACTGCGTATTGCAGCCTTGTATATACGGGCGAAATGCAACTTATGAAGCTTATTCCCATACAACTGCCTTTGACGGACGAAATTTTCCTTGAATTTGTGTTTGCAATGCTTTTGACTTCGGCGGGAAGCGCGATAATATTCAACTGCCGCGCCTCGTCCGGCGGAACGGACATAGTTGCACTGATTATTAAAAAATATACGAAAATGGACGTAGGAACGGCTTTGCTTGTAACCGACTTCCTTATAGCCGCATCGACGTTTTTCATTTTCGATATACGGACGGGACTTTTATCCCTTCTCGGACTTTTTACAAAAGCGTTCCTCGTTGACGGGGTTATCGAAAACATAGGCAAGAGCAAGTACGTTACCATTATTACCGAAAAGGCGGAAGAAATTACCCCCTTCATAATAGAAGCGATGCACCGCGGGTATACGTCCTTTAAAGCAACGGGCGGATTTACGGGTGCGGAAAAGACGGTTATTCTTACCGTATGCAAGCGCGGCGAAGCGTTGAAGCTGAAAATGCGTATCCATTCGGTCGACCCCGCGGCATTCGTAATTCTTACCGACACGAACGAAATAGTCGGCAAAGGATTCAGGGACACGCTGTAAATATAATAAATATAATGTGCGCGGAGTGCAAAAGCACTCCGCGCACGTTCTTATAATTGACTTTTTAGTTACAGATTTTTTACAAGCCCGACTGCCGCCCTTGTCTTTGTTTCGATTTCTTCGGGGGTACCGCTCATCATCCAGCTTCCCCCGCAAGCGATAATC
This sequence comes from uncultured Christensenellaceae bacterium, assembly GCA_910587365.1. Classification (GTDB taxonomy): domain Bacteria; phylum Bacillota; class Clostridia; order Christensenellales; family Borkfalkiaceae; genus Coproplasma. Next base: position 24,717 of record CAJUKJ010000018.1, read on the forward strand.
TTATCATACGCGAGATATTCTTTAATATTGTCCGCGGAAATTCCTCCCGTGGGCATTATCTGCAAATAGGGAAACGCCGCACAAACCGCCTTTATGGTTTTAAGCCCGCCAAAGTTCGACGCGGGGAAAAATTTAAGAACGGTCAGCCCCTTTGCTATCGCCGCCATTGCCTCGGTAGGGGTAACTATACCGGGAAGATACAGCTTACCGTACTTTTTGCAACAGTCGGCTACCGCTTCTGAAAACCCCGGGGAAACAATGAACTGCGCCCCTGCGCCGATAGCCTTTTCGCACTGTTCGGTATTTATAACCGTACCCGCGCCGACGAGCATATCGGGGAAGCTCTTTACGGTAAGCGCGATTGCCTCTGCCGCGCAATACGTGCGGAAAGTGATTTCCGCACAGGGTAGCCCGCCGTTTACAAGAGCCTGCATTTTCGGTAAAACTTCCTCTATACTGTTCAAAACCACTACGGGGACTATTTTAGTTTGTCTGATTTTCTGTAATAGCTGTTCCTGCGTCATAATTTACCTCCGACAAATTTTTATATAGCAGATAGAGTAATTCGTCATTTTCTATAAACAAGCAGAACAAGGCGAACAAGGCGAACAAGCATTTTCGTCGTACCGCTGACAAAGTCAGATGGGCGAGTACACAGAAGTACGTAACCCGAGAAAAGCGCAGTTCAACGCAGTTATGCGCAGTTCAGAGGAAATGACCTATTTTATTATATCACAGGCATTTCAACTTTGGAATTGCAAATTATCGCGTATTATAATTGCAAAAAATGTTCGGCTGTGATAGTATAACAAAGTAATGTTCAAAAAATTTATAAAATACTTCAATATTGCCGAATGGACGCTTTGGATTTTAAGCATAACGGTAATTTCCGTCGGGTTTGCCGTTTCAAGCGAAAGAAGCGTTTTATCGTATCTTTCCTCGCTTGCGGGGGTAACGTGCGTTATCGTCAACGCAAAGGGTAACGTTGCGGGGCAGGCGGTAAGCATAATATTTGCCCTTCTGTACGCAATTTATGCCTACCAACAGCATTATTACGGCGAAATGCTTATTTATATCTGCCTTATGCTGCCGATACATATAATTTCCATTATAACCTGGCTCAGGAATAAATATAACGGCAACGCGCACGAGGTTAAGATAAATTCCCTTCGTCCCTTAGAATACGTTTTAACGGGATTTGGCGCGGTTGCCGTTACGGTGGCTTTTTACTTTCTTTTGGGGGCATTGAAAACCGACAATCTGATTGTCAGTACCGTTTCGCTTACCACAAGCATTACCGCGGCGTACCTTATGCTTCGGCGGTGCGAGTTTTTCTCACTGTTCTTTATTGCAAACGATATTGTTTTAATAGTGCTTTGGTCGATGAAAATATCCACTGCGGGCGTGCAGGTTCTGCCAAGCGTAATCGCCTTTACGATGTTCCTCGCAAACGACGCCTACTGCTTCATAAGCTGGCAAAAAATTAAAAGGCGGCAACGCGCCCATAAGCCAAACGAACAAAACGCGAAGCCATAACAAAAAACGCAGTCGAAAGCCGACTGCGTTTATTTGTTTATAATCAGTTCTCTTTTTTCCAGATAACGGGCGTTACGCCGTCTGTATCGTAATGCCAGTAATCGCCGTCATATTCTGTTCCGTCAGCATTTAATGAAGGTTCGGTTTCGGAATAGAAATATTTTACAGCATCCGATAAAGACTCGTTACCCGTTCCCACAGAAATATTATTCCACTTTTCAGCCGTACCGTTAAAGAAAATGCTTTTCAGACTATCACAACCTATAAATGCGGATTTGCCTATGTAAGTAAGACTGTCGGGAATTATTATTTCCGTAAGCCCCCTACAATCCCGGAACGCCTTATACCCGATTGAAGTCACGCTGTCGGGAATTATTATTTCCGTAAGCCCGCGGCAAGCATAGAATGCCTCCTCGCCGATTGAAGTCACGCTGCTTCCAATTTTCACACTCGTAAGACTGCTACAACCTGAAAATGCGGATTTGCCTATTTCAGTAGTACTGTCGGGAATTATTATTTCCGTAAGCCCGCAGCAACCACTGAATGCACTATCGTAGATAGAAGTCACACTGCTTCCAATTTTCACACTCGTAAGACTGATACAACTACTGAAAGCACCATAACCGATTAAAGTCACACCGTTGCCAATTATCACGCTTGTAAGGCTGTAGCAACCAAGAAACGTGTATATACCAATTAAAGTCACATTGTCGGGAATTATTATTTCCGTAAGTTCACTACAATCCGTGAACGCCTCATACCCGATTGAAGTCACGCTGTCGGGAATTATTATTTCAGTAAGTTCACTACAATCCCGGAACGCCTCATACCCGATTGAAGTCACGCTGCTTCCAATTTTCACGCTCGTAAGTCTGCTACAACCCTTGAAAGCACCATTACCGATTAAAGTCACACCGTTGCCAATTATCACGCTTGTAAGACTGTGGCAACCATAAAACGTGTACGCACCAATTAAAGTCACGCTGTCGGGAATTATTATTTCAGTAACCGTCTTATCTATCACACCTGTAATAGTTAAAGTAGTTTCCGTTGAAGTAAACGTAAAATTAGATAAATTTTCATTTACTGCCCATTTTGCCGTAAAAGCTTTGTTTTCGGCATAAGTCCAATTACTATTTTCGCCGACCTCGGTTTCCCCGTCAAACCAGCCAAGGAAAGTGTAACCGTTGCGTGACGGTACGGGAAAATCGAAAGGACTGCCGTAAACTATTGTAAACTCTGATTTTTTAAGCGGATTGCCTCCGTTTACGTCAAACGTTGCAGTATACGAATTTACAGAAAAGACAGCAATAAAAGTTAAATCCCCTGTTACCGTGTAAGGGAAGGTTACGGCTTTTCCGTCAAGCGTCCAATTTTCAAACGTGTATCCTGTTTTTACAGTTTCTGCGGGCAGGACTGCCGCACCGTCTTCTTCAACAAGCTGTCCGTCAACCTGCGTACCATCCGTTTGAAAAGTTACCGTATATATCGGACGGCGGCGAATGGTAACGGTATACAAAACCACTTCGTTACCGCATTCGGCAAGCACGTAAAAAATGTTGTCGCCCGTTTCAAGATTTACCGTTTTACTTGGAATAGCAACAGTGCAGGCTATATCAGTGCATACAATGTAGGACGCGTCGCTATTTGCTTTAATTTCTTTAAGAAAAGAGAACGTGGAAGTTGTATTTGATACTTTACCGTATACACAGTTCGCTTCGGTGGATTGTAATGTTTTAAATGATATTAAACCTTCAATATAGCCGCAAACAGTACAAACACCGTCCTCATATTTATGCGGCGTTTTATTTATTGTTTTAGGGGTTGAGCTTATAATTTCGTTACATACCGAACAACGCACAACTTCGTTATAGCTCCCCTCTGTCTTACATGTCGCGGGTACTTCGTTTTCTCGCACCGCCGCCATGGGGGTATGCCCTGTTGAATTTACGTAATCAGATACGTAGGTGTCGCCGCAGTCGCACGTATAAGTAGTATAACCGCGTTCCGTACAGGTGGGCTTGGTTACTACTTGCGTATAGCTATGGCTATGAGGTTTATTTTCACTTTGTCCGCAAACAGTACAAACACCGTCCTCGTATTTATGCGGCGTTTTATTTATTGTTTTCGGGGTTGAGCTTATAATTTCGTTACATACCGAACAACGCACAACTTCGTTATAGCTCCCCTCTGTCTTACATGTCGCGGGTACTTCGTTTTCTCGCACCGCCGCCCTGGGGGTATGTGAAGCAAGTTCGCCGTATTCAAAAAACTCAGTTCCCTTCTCCCCGCACTCGCAGGAATAATAATATTCCGCTTTTTGTACACAAGTGGCGGACTTTTTTATAAATTTACTTTTCGCTATGCGTTCATTAAAATTATGCGTGTGTTCGGGCGGATTTTCTTGCCCGCCGGAAGGCTTCGCTTTACCGCAAATACAGTAGCCTATTGAATTATAACTGTGCGTACCGTAATTCTTTTCCGAACACCCCGAACAGGTTTGATAATGCCTGTCGCCGTCCTCGGTATAAGTCGTAGACCACTCGTGTATATGCGTATCTTGTTCTTGCTTACAGGCGATAATCGCGCTGCAACAAAAAACCATTATCAAAGAAAGAAAAACCGTTATGAATTTTTTCATAAATTTCTCCTTATATTTACTTAGTTACATTTTAGCATATGGAATTATAAAGTCTTAAAAACGACTGACAGCAACTGTCAGTCGTTTAAAACTTTGCAATATAATACAGTCCGTAGGGGTCGTCCACCCTTAAAACCACATCCCTCTTACAGTGCATAATAAAGATATTAATTTCCCTAATATAGCGGTAGAAGGTACGTTCCGAAATGCCTTTTTGTGTACAGAAAGACTTTTTTTCAACCATTGCGCCGCAAAGCAAAGTGTCGTACAACGTTAAAATATTCTGTGTTTTCATACTTACATTTTAATATGAAATAAAAAAAACGCACCTGCACGGTTGGTTGCAAATGCGTTATATCCTGAACTTGTTTGTTAAGTTTGTAAAAATTACCCCTCGCCATCAGTAAGCTCGGCTATATAATCCGACGGGGCAACCTCTTCGCCATTTAACGACATCTTTAAATGGAGCAACGCGTTTTCAAACGGGGCGTAAGCAGTGCTTATTGTACCTATTACCTGACCTGCTTTTACCGCACTGCCATCTTCAAGACCGATTTCGTCCAGGTAAAAGTATCTGCTTGTAAGACCGCCGTTATGTTGAATAACCACTTCGTTTTGGCTTGCTCCGTTGCGGATAATTACCCCGTCCGCTACGGCGTAAATTTCCGTACCAACGTCGGCAATGAAGGATAACCCGCTGTAATAATGGTCGTCTAACGGGTCATATGCAAACGACTGAAAGCTGTAATATTGCTTTAAGGGACTTATAAATACGGAAGTTACCACATCTTCCGGTTCATCCGTTTTATCGGGCGGAGTAACGCTGCCGCTTTTACTTTTTAATATCAGTCCCGCCGCTAACCCGCACGCTGCGCCGAGTATTATTACAATCGAAAGCAATAACGCCGTTATTTTTAACGCAAGCTTTTCAGGCTTTTTCGCCACTTTGTCTAAGCTACGCTTTGCGGGTACAACCCCGTCAATCCCAGTTAAAAGCAGGGTCGGACTTACGCAGTATAGCTCGGCGAGCTTGCCGAGAACTTCCAACGAAGCAACTCCTCCGCCCTCCCACTTACTTACGGTCTGGGATGTAACGAAGAGCTTTTGACCGACTTCAACCTGCGCCCAGCTGTTTTTTATACGCAAATTTTTAATAGTTGCGCCGAGTACGCGGGGACTGTAAACCTGCGGCGGTAAAACGCGGTCGGCGTCGGATATTTCCGCAGCAATACATTCTTCTATACTGACGTTCAATAAGTTACATAACTTGCAAACCAAATCAAGCGACGGCAATGCCTTATCATTCTCCCACCTACTTAACACAGGCGTGACTATATTAAGTTTTTCCGCAACCTTATCCTGCGTAAGTCCGCATCTGTTTCTTGCGTATTTTATAAAACTTCCAAAGCTTTTCATAAATATTAAAACCGACGTTCATTATATCACAACGCACGGCAAAAATCAACTCAAAAAATTTTGACGGACTTCCTTACTTGGAAAAAGCACAAATCCAAGCAAAGCCGTCCGTCAAATTTAGAGGAGGAGAAAGTTAAGTTAATTTAATATAAGCTAATTATTGCATATTGGGAGAATACGCAAACCATTTATATTCCGCCGTTGCGGGCAAAGAAGTTTTATCAAGCGCGCCGCTCCATCCGTCCAGCCCTTTGCAGTTCCAGACGTTCGCCATAATCTGCATAGAATGCGAAGGAATGCTTTGGGTTGCGCGGTAAACGGCTTTACCGTCAACGTACCAGGTAATACTGTCGGTCTGCCAATCGAACGCATATTCGTGAAAATCTTCCGAGCCGTCGAACCCCAAATCAAAATAGAACTCGTGACCGCCGACGCCGTTCGTATAGTAGTTGAACTGTATATGGGACATATCCTTGCCCAAAAACTCGATATCTATCTCATCCCAGACGGGCTTGTTCGTATAGGTAAAAAACGAAGAAATAACACCCGAACACTTTGCCGCCTTCATACATACCGAATAAAAGCCGTAAGAATACGTTTTTTCCGTGCGGTATTCCGCACCCGCATAGCCGCTTCCATCTTCGGAAACGGTCATACCCATTACACCGTCTTGTATAACCCCGCTGCTTTTGCGCCAGGTACAGTTGAACATACCGCCGTTGGAGTAGCCGTCCGCAAAATGAAATTCAGACGAACCGCCGTCCGCAAAAAGAACGAGTGCTTCGTTTTCCATAGCCGAGCGGTCGGGAATGCCCGCCGCCGATTCGTGCGGAGTAAAATCAGGTTGTGTCACAGGGACAAACAACGGCTTCGGGTCGGTGCTTTGCGGCGGCTTCGCCGAGGCGCAGCCCGCGGAACATATTAAAACCGTGAATGACAAAAGCACTGTTAAGCATTTAACAAACTTATTCATAACACAATCCTTTCTGGAAATATTATATTAATATAACTCATATCTGTCAATACTTCTTGCCTGAATTGAACTTTTTATATCATAAACTGTAAATAATAATCCACCCGCGTAGCGGGTGGTATTTCATTTTCGGGCATAGCCCTAA
>CAJUKJ010000019.1 GCA_910587365.1 uncultured Christensenellaceae bacterium
ACTGCCTGCCCTCGTTCGCCTGATTGATTGCGGTGTGCATAATCTCTTCGGAAATACCTTTGATTTTAATATCCATCTGGATTGCGGTAATACCCTTTTGCGTACCTGCAACCTTAAAGTCCATATCGCCGAGGAAGTCCTCTAAGCCCTGTATATCGGTAAGAACCTTAAACTCTCCAGTTTCCTGGTTTTTGATAAGACCCATAGCGACGCCTGCAACTGGAGCCTTAATGGGAACGCCCGCGTCCATAAGTGCCATAGTTGAACCGCACACGGAAGCCATAGACGACGAACCGTTGGACGACATAATATCGTTAACTACCCTTATAGCGTAAGGGAAGCTGTCCTCTTCGGGAAGTACGGGAATGAGCGCGCGTTCCGCAAGTGCGCCGTGACCTATTTCACGCCTGCCGGGGGAACGGAGAGCCTTAGCTTCGCCCGTGCAGTAGCCGGGGAAGTTGTACTGGTGCATATATCTCTTTTTGGTTTCCTCGTCAAGACCTTCAAGCTTCTGCGCTTCGGTAAGCATACCCAAAGTACAGGTCGTAAGCGTCTGGGTTTGTCCGCGGGTAAATACCGCCGAGCCGTGTACGCGGGGAAGAACTCCTCTTTCGCACCAGATGGGACGGACGTCTTTAAGCCCTCTTCCGTCGGGACGGATACCCTTGTCGAATATCTTTGCGCGTACCTTTTCCTTGGTTAAATAGTAAAGGCTGTCCTTAATTTCGCGCTTGTTGTCGGGATATATTTCAGCGAAGTGTTCAAGAATTTCAGCTTCCGCTTCGTTCTGTCTTTTTTCCCTTTCCTGTCTGTCGAACGTGTCGATAGCCCAGTCGATTTTCTCGCTTGCGTATTCGCGGACGGTTTTGTCAAGCTCTTCGGGGATATGGTAAAGCTCTATCTCCCTCTTGGTCTTGCCGACTGCGGGAACGATTTCCTTTTCGATAAATTCGCAAATGCCCTTAATCTCTTCAAAACCGTAGGTAATTGCGCCGACCATTTCGTCGTTGGTTACTTCGTTTGCGCCCGCTTCTATCATAAGGATAGCGTCCTTAGTTCCTGCAAGGTTGAGGTGGATAGTACTTTTTGCACGCTGGTTAAGGTCGGGGTTTATGACGTACTTACCGTCTACCATACCTACTACAACCGACCCCGTAGGACCTGCCCAGGGGATATCGGAAATTGCAATTGCAACGGACGAGCCTATCATTGCAAGAGGCTCTGGGGAAATATCGGGTTCGACCGAAAGTGCCTGCGCCGTTACGACAACGTCGTTGAAAAGTCCCTTGGGGAAAAGCGGTCTTAAAGGACGGTCGATAAGTCTTGCGGTTAAAATTGCCTTATCGCTTGCCCTGCCCTCGCGCTTTTTAAAGCCGCCGGGGATTTGACCTATCGAGAACATCTTCTCTTCATAGTCTACCTGTAAAGGGAAAAAGTCCATACCTTCGCGGGGGGCTTCGGACATACATACCGAAACCATTACAGCCGTTTCGCCGCAGCGAACCACGCACGAGCCGTTAGTCTGCTCGGCATACTTGCCCGTTTCGATAACGACTTCCCTGCCGCCGATTGTGAGTTTGAATTGTTTGAAATTGTTGTTCATACCTATCTCCTTTTTGTTCTTGTGCCTGCAACGCCCGTTGCAGACGGATTTTAATTTATCTAACTACGGAGATACAAGCAAGACGAGGAAAGCGAAAAATTTTTGAGGGAGTTTACAATGAAGTAAGTAACCGAAAAAATTTACAGCTTAACAAAGTATTGCGAAGTATATACGCAGTTAAAGAAAAAAAGGCGCGAAAAATCGACGCCTTTTTTAATTACTTTCTTAAATTTAAAGCTGCGATAATGGCACGGTATCTTTCGATATCCTTGCTCTTTAAATAGTCTAAAAGACCTCTGCGGCGGCCGACCATTTTAAGAAGTCCGCGGCGCGAGTGATTGTCGTGGATATGCTCTTTAAGATGCTCGTTCAAGTGATTGATTCTTTCGGTTAAAAGAGCAATCTGAACTTCGGGCGAACCTGTATCGCCTTCCTTTAAAGCGTATTTTGCAATTACTTCCGACTTTTCCATTTAATTTATCCTCCTATGGAATATTTGCGGGAAACAAAGCAAGGCGTTGAGTATTCGCACCCCTTTGTATCCGTAACGAAATTATTTTAGCATAATGCTTTTAAAATAGCAAATGAATTATGCTTATATTTTTGAAAATTTAGTCCTCTCCGACAAATTTATAATTGTAAAGGGGAATCGAGTTTCCGTCCTTGTCATACATTACCGCAACGTCCGTCGGTCTGCCGTGAACCGCCTTGCGCACAGCCGCACCGAAAAAACGTTTAGTGTAACGGTTTCCCCCGTTGTCAATATAGCAATAAAAAACCTTTTTGCGTGCGTTGCTTGTGTAAGTCTTTTCGGAAGCGAATATTTTACCCCATGTAAAATTGGGATTGTTATTTAAAATCTTTTTGAAATACCTGCGTTTTTTTACGTACTGTACGATAAAACCCACTATTACCGCAGTTAAAAAAACAGGCAAGAGATATAAAATGAAAATTATGAATATATCGGGTATTATTTTACCCGTAACGAGTTCGGGCGTTGCGCATATGCTTATGGGTACGGTATACGCCAAAAGAAAAACGAACAACCCCACCGCCGCCCAGAACCAGGCGTATTCAAACTCTGCCGACACGATTTTTTTTGAAGGGTCGACCTCCAAAAGTTCGCCGTCGAGGTTGTCGAAATCGTCGACGGAACGCTCCGCCTCGTTTTTTAAAAACTTTTCATTGTCCTCTCTTATAAAGGCAAATCTGCCTAAAATCGCACTGTCGGTTTCGTTAAATGCTATCATCAGCCACTGACCTTCGTAAAACTCTGGGTCGTAGTCGTAAGTGTTTGTAAACGTGCGCCTTTTTAACCGGTTTTTATCGTCATAAAAGGAATACTGCACAGAAACTTTATAGTAATAGCTGTCGGTTCTGCGGCTGTGGCTTTTTGCGCATTCTTTACAAGAACACTTATTTATAATACCGTCGGTGCATAAACAGTTTTTTAAAAGCTTGCGTTCCGCAGCGTTAGCCCTGTTGCTTTTAACCTGTTCGTATATCCCGAAGACGAGAAACGCGCTGCACCCGACGACGAACATAGCTATTACAAGGTAAGCTTCCAAATCCAAATTTGTTTGAACGGCAACGTTATAAATAATTAAACTTAAAGAAACCACCGTAAAGAAAACGGCGAATATTAAAAAGCCGTTTATCTTACCGACGTGACCCTCCACCCTTGCGGAACGGGAGCTTTTAAGCCTGTAAAAATTATCTTCCATAACTACTCTTCATTCATGAGCTTACAGCTTAATATGACAGTTGAATTGCCTGCCGCGTCATAAGCCACTACCACGTCAAGATTTTCGTCCTGTATTTTTTTATGGAACGGCGGCGAAGTTACCGTTTCGGTATGCTTTTCGCCCCATTTATCTATATAACAATAAAATACCTTTTTATGTAAACCGCCACGGTACGTTTTTTCGGAAGCGAACATTTTACCGAAAGTAAAAAAAGGATTACCGCTGATAATCTTTTTGAATTTTTTATGACGTTTAACGAAACCGCAAAGCAATGCGATTATGGCGACAGACAAAATGACAGGTAATAGAAAAATGCCGACTATTGCGAATATTTCGGGAACAATAAATTTTATACTTAAAATTTGGGGAACTACGATTATACCGATAGGGATTGTATATGCGGCAAGAAATACAAAAAGCGCGAAAGCCGCCCAAAACCAGACAATGGAATACTCGTAATCCTTTATAGGTTTTTTAACGTCAACATCCAAAAGCTCTCCCGTCAAGCCGTCGAAGTCGTCATCGGAACGGCGGGCTTCGTTGGCAAGAAATTTTTTCTCGTCCGATTTTTTGACTGTGAACAACTTTAAAATAAGGCTGTCGTTTTCGTTAAAGGCAATCATTAAATACTGCCCCTTATAAAATTCGGGGTCGTAACCGTATGTGCCGCAGTATTTTCCGCTGCGGACAGTCAAATCTTTATCGTAAAAAGTATATTTTAACTCAACCTCGTAATTAACGTTCGTTCCGTCACTGTCGCGATATTCCCTTTGCACACAGCTATATTCCGTAATTCGTCCGTCGGTAAGTACGCAGTTTTTTAAAATTTCTTCTTCACGCTTTTTTAGTTTTTTATCTTTTATGCGGAATATAATTCCCAAAGAAAGAAAAAACATTCCTAAAACGAACAAAAATACGGGTGCAAGAGTTGCGCCGAATTCTTCAAATATGTCAATATTGATTATAAGGTTTATTACTGTAAAAAGAATTACTCCGCCGATAAAAACTGAAGAAAAAATTATAAGAAATTTAGAAAAATGAAACGGGGCAACACCTTCTGCTTTATACGGTTTGGACTTATCGAGTTCGTAAAAATCAGGCTTTTCTTCCATAACTATCCTTCGAGAAATAATTTATTTCTGTCCTCTATTATTTTATCTACTTTATTGATATAAGTTGGGATATCTTTGGGGGAAGCGTAACGCTCTATCCTGTCTTCGTCAGCGTAAAGACGCTTTGAAATCGCGTTTGAGCCGACGGCGACGTTATCGGTTATCTCTTCCATTACATTGATATTGTAAACGCAAGCCTTGCCCTGTTTGCACCAGCCAACGTTTTCAAGCCCGCCCGCCTGGTACTTCTGCCTGTACATATAGTACGGGGAAAAGCCCGCCTCGGTAAGCTTTGTGCGCGAAAGGTTAACCATTTCGTTAATGCCCGCAACGTTTAATCTTTTTACGTTTTCTTTAAGCTTTGCGCCCGACTTCAACGACAGCGTATGCACCGTTATGTTTTCAGGATTTAGTGAAATTGCGGTGTCAACCGACTTTTCAAAGTCGGCAACGCTTTCGTCCGCCAAACCTGCAATTAAGTCTATATTGATATCGAAACCGTACTTATCAGCCTTTATATATGAAAGAATTGTCTGCTCTGAGGTGTGCGCCCTGCCTATCGCTCTAAGCGTGTTGTCGTTGAACGACTGGGGGTTTACGCAAATGCGCGTTACCCCGTAATCTTTCGTAAGTTGAAGCTTTTCGTCGGTAAATACGTCGGGTCTGCCCGCCTCTACCGTGTATTCGGGTACGTCGGGAAACTCTTCATTTATTGCGGAATAAATTCGTTTAAGCTGTAAAAGGTCAAGAACAAACGGCGTGCCTCCGCCTATGTAAACGCTGTTTAGCTTTTTGATAAGCGGTTTAACCGCGTGGATTTCACGCACAAGGCAGTCGATATAGCTTTCGACGTAATTACGCGTTGAGGAAATAGGCGCAGTTATAAACGAGCAGTACTCGCACTTTGTCGGGCAGAACGGTATACTTATGAACAAATCCTGCCCGCCATTGTTGCAGTAAATGCCTTTCTGCGTTTCGAGTATGCTTTTAACAAGCGAGGTTTTGGCGTCGTTTACGCCCATTTCATTAAACAGGGCGTTAAAATCGCGTCCTTCGGCAAGTTCGCCGTAGGCAAGCTTGGTAGGTCTTATACCCGTAAGCGCGCCCCAGGGAAGAGTTCCTTTTACTTCCGAAAGAACTTTATAAAAAGCAAGCTTTGCATATCTTTTGGCAAGCCTGCGAAAAACCACTTCGTCCTCGACCTTATACTCGTTTTCAAAGTCGTGGAAACTTCCCTTGTATTCTATTGAGTTGAAAAATTTTCCGCCCGTAAAGCTGAAATAATGCGTAAAGTCCTCTTCCTCGCAGTCGAAAGCGCGGATAACGTCCATTATTTCCGGGCGCAGATATTCACTGTTGGTTGAAAGCATAATAATAATTACCTCACAAAATTACAGACGTTCGATGATGTCTGTAATTTTCGTGACTTAGGGCTTTGCCCTTTTTGCGCAAATTTTTTGTGGCACACCATCATATAATTTGCGCAAATTCACCCACTGAGGCGAAAGTTTTCGCAAATTGAGTGCGCTTGCAAAAAAGTGTGATTTTTGCGCGCGCCGCTTATTTTTTATATTACCTCACAAAATTACAGACGTTCGATGATGTCTGTAATTTTCGTGACTTAGGGCTTTGCCCTTTTTGCGCGTTCCATTAAATTTTTCCATAGGGGTTAAATTTTCTTTCGTAGTCCAAAGTCGTGTCCCCTTCGTGACCGCAATACACCTTATAGCCGCCGTCGAGAGAGAATAGTTTTTTAACGCTTTTTATAAGCTGATTTGCGTTTCCTGTCGGCAAATCGCACCTGCCCACACTACATTTAAAAAGTGTATCTCCCGTAAATAGGCAGTCCTCCGCAAGGTAGCAAACGCTGCCTGCGGTGTGTCCCGCAGTGTGGATAACCTTAAAGATTATTCCGCCGAGTTCTAATACTTGCCCGTCTTTAAGCGTTTTGTAAATTTCAAATTCGGGGATATACACGCCGCCGAAAATACTTCTGTTTGCGTCACTGAAAATGAAGTCTTTTTCAAGCTCGCCGCAATATATGGGAACGCCCTTTTCAAAAAACTTTCCGCAGCCGCCGACGTGGTCGAAATGTCCGTGGGTTAAAAGCACGGCGCAAGGCGTCAATCCCGCTTCGAGGCATTCCGAATACAAGGACTGTTCGGCACAGTCCACAATTACGGCGTTTTTACCGTCCTTGGTCAATATATACGAGTTACTGCCAAACCCGTCGGGTAATATTTTTTTAACCTGCATATCTATTTAATTAACGTTACCGTACATCACGCGATATTTACGTGAACTTAGTTTGTCGTCCTGTAAACGTCGATTACGCGCTTATCTTTTTTCAAACGGTTGATAAGCATATCCATATCCGAACGTTTATTGAGTTTAATTTTAATTTCAAACTCGCCCTTGCCGTCCTTGTTTATCCTGCCGTTTATTGCCGTCATATACAAATGAAGGGCTGAAATTTCAGATATAATGAAAGCCGTTAAGCCGTTGTCGTCCGTTGCGATTATTTTCAAGCCTGCGATAAATTCAAGCTGTTCGCCCGTCCACGTAGCGGGTTGAAGACGCTCCGCTTCCTCGCCCTTTAAGTTGGGGCAGTCCTTGCGGTGGACGATTACTCCCCTGCCGCGAGAAACGAAGCCGACAATTTCGTCGCCGGGGACGGGATTGCAGCAATGCGCAAAGCGGATAAGAAGTCCGCTTAATCCCTTAATTGAAACGCTGCCCGCAGGGGTGTTTTTCAGCTTGTCGGTAGAAAGCATTTCCTGCGGCTTGGGTATATCTTTCTTGTAATAGTCTATAAGCTTGAAAATTACCTGGTTTACACTTACCGCACCGTAGCCAACGGACGCCATCATTTCGTTAACCGACGTAAACACAAGCTTGTTTGAAAGCTTATTGAAAGACTCTTCCGTAAGAATATCCGCGAGGTTATAGCCGCGCCGCTTTGCTTCGGCTTCAAGCATAACCTTGCCTGTTTTGGCGTTTTCCTCCTTCATTTCGCGTTTGAAAAACTGCCTTATCTTGGCGCGCGCGGAACCCGATTTTACGAATTTAAGCCAATCCCAAGAAGGTCCCTTAGTCGTGGCGGAAGTGAGAATTTCAACAACGTCGCCCGTATGGAGCGTGGAATTTAACGCGACTATGCGCGAGTTGACTTTTGCCCCCACGCACTTGTTACCAACCTCGGAATGAATTGCGTATGCAAAGTCAACGGGGGTTGATTCGGGAGGCAGGGAAATTACTTTGCCGTGGGGTGTGAATACCAAAAGCTCGTTTGAGTACAAGTCGTTTTTCAGGCTGTCGACAAATTCCTTCGAGTCGTTTAAACTGCCCTGCCAGTCCATAACGTCGCGTATCCAGGAAAGACGCTGGTCAAAGCCGGTTTCATTTGCCTTCTGCTCCTTATATCTCCAATGCGCGGCAATACCGAACTCCGCCATTTTGTGCATTTCCTGCGTGCGTATTTGAATTTCAAAAAACTGTCCGAAATTTGTAACAACCGTTGTATGAAGCGACTGGTAAAGGTTACGCTTGGGGGTTGCGATATAGTCCTTTATACGTCCAGGCACGGGTTTCCAGTGCTTGTGTATTTTACCGAGTACCTCATAACATTCCTCCGTTGTGGCAACTATTACGCGGACTGCGGAAAGGTCGTAAATCTGGTCAAGCGACTTGCCCTGGTTTTTCATCTTTTTATAGATGGAATAAAAATGCTTGGGTCTGCCGAAAACCTCGCCCTCTATCCCGCTTTCTTCAAGCATATCTTTGAGCTGCGACACAACGAAATCAACGAAACTGCGCCTTTCTTCTACCTTTTGGTGTATGTTTGAAACCAGATATTCGTATGCCTCGGGGTCGAGATATTTAAGGCATAAATCTTCAAGCTCGCATTTGATTTGCGAAATACCCAACCTACCGGCAAGCGGGGTAAATACTTCAAGCGTTTCCTTGGAAATGCGTTGCTGACGCTCCTCTGAAAGGAAGTTCAATGAACGCATATTGTGAAGACGGTCTGCAAGCTTTATAATAATTACGCGCACGTCGTTTGCCATTGCAACGAAAATTTTACGGAAGTTTTCCGCATCCTCTTCCTCGTGCGATGCGTAACGTATTTTATCGAGCTTGGTAACGCCGTCCACAAGGGTAAGTATTTCGTCGCCGAAGCTTGCGCGAATATCCTCCGCCGTTGCGCGGGTATCTTCGATAACGTCGTGCAAAAACGCCGCGGCAATGGACGGCGTGTCCATTCCGAGGTCGATTAATATTTCCGCAACTGCGCAGGGGTGGGTAAAGTACGGCTCGCCCGAGGCGCGCTTTTGCCCCTCGTGCATAAGTTCTGCATAGCGGTATGCAGAAAGCAATAACTCCCTTTCGCTTTCGGGATAGTTTTCGTAAATTTTATCTATTACCGTTTTCATATTCTTTTACCGATTTATATAATTCGGAGTTTGAAAGTTCGGTTTTTACACCGCGGCGGACGGTCAGTCTGCCGTTTTCAAAAGAAACAAGTGAAAGCTGCTTAAAAACTTCAAGCGCGAACGCAATCTGCGGCGGTGCAAAGCCAAATCCGTTTTTAAGCGCGACCTCCGCGCTGTCCGACCCGACTATGTTTGACGCGTTTGCCGAAACCGCAGAGAAAATTTTTAAAAGCGTTTCCCTTTCGCAGGATACGTCCTTGATAAAGTTATATCCCTTTATATCGCTGCATATAATTACTTCTTTGCCTTCAAGCGAAGGTAATCTTACTCCTAAAACAGGTGCGTCAAGGAATACTATGCGCTTGAAACCGCTTAAATCGACTTCGGACTGCGGGGATATCAAAACCGTGTCCGCAAGGTTGTGCGACGTAAGGCGGAACAGCTCTACGGGCAAATTTTCCGCATTTTTATAGCGGGATAGCGTGCTGTATTCGCTTGCTATAAATACCGTACCGTAGTTTCCGCCACACATTAAACTCTCTATTTCTTCACTCGTTTTTTGCGTTATATTGCAATTTACCGCAGAGTTTGCAAGCGTCGCAATTCCGTTAACCGCTATTTCGTTCACGCAGCTGCCGCCCGCGGTTCTGTTACAGATTATATCCCTGACGTAGCCTTTTACGTATTCTTTGCCACGGAACGTGGAAACGTTGTATTCAAAAATTAATTTTTTTGGTGCGCGGCTCTCCATTAAATAGGTAAATCCCGCACCGCCGAAATAAAGAAGCTCGATAAATTCGCTCTTTGCCGAAATATGCGTTGAAAGGGGTTTTATAAGCTTTACATCCAAAGCCCCCTCTTCAACCTCGAACATCGGGCGGCGGTTGCCGACGCCGTAAGGTTCAAGCATTTCAAGCTCTTTCGCAAAGCGCGCCGAACATTGCGAGGTTAAGGTGCCGCTTACGTAGACGTTATGCTCGAAATCTTCTGCACTGTATCGTTCGCCGAGGTACTCGTTTAAAGCGGCTTCAAGCTTTTCAAAATTTTCGGCTTGGATATTTACGCCCGCCGCCTGCGCGTGACCGCCGAATTCGGCTATCAGAGCTTCGCACGATTTCAACGCCTCGAAAATATTGACGTTTTCTACCGAGCGGGCAGAGCCTTTTAGCATATCGTTATTGCGCACAAACAAAAGTGCGGGGCGCGCGTACTCGTCCGCGAGCCGTGCGGCGACTATTCCGACAAAGCCCGTATTCCAGCTTTCGTCGCAAAGCATAATGACTTTGCCGTATGCGCCGCGCTCTTTAAGCTTTTGCTTCGCACTTAAATACAAATCGTCGCAGTACTTCTGCCTTTCGATATTGTATGCGGTAAGCTTTGAAGAAAGGTCGAATATAACGTTTTCGTCAATTGCCGTAAACAAATTGAGTGCGGAACGCGCGTCGCCCATTCTGCCCGCCGCGTTTATTTTCGGGGCAATGCCGAAAGCAATGGTCTGGGCGGTCACAGAAGAATCGTTTTTTGTGAGAAATTGCGAATAACAGCTTCTTGGAGAGGCATTTATTAGTTTAAGCCCCTCGGCAACAATGTCCCTGTTTTCGCCCGTTAAGGGAACGCTGTCCGCAACGGTGGCAATAGCAGCAAAGTCGAGATAACGGTACGCGCTTTCGCCGTTGAGTGCGACGCCGACTTTCAACGCGACGCCTGCGCCGCAAAGATTGTCGTAAATATAGCCGTCGTTAAATTTTGGGTTTATGCAAATGCAGTCGGGAATTTTATCCGGCAGCTCGTGGTGGTCGGTTACGATTACCTCGGCACCCTGCTCCTTGATATATTCCACTTCCTCCGCACAGGAAATTCCGCAGTCAACCGTTATAAACAGCTGTGGGAAATACTCCTCGAAAATTTCGTCTATGGCGGTTTTGTTAAGTCCGTAGCCCTCGCGCCGTTCCGGAATATAGTTGACGGCGTCGATGCCGAAATCTTCAAGTGCGCGCTTCATTATAGTTGATGCACATACGCCGTCCGCGTCATAGTCGCCGTAGACAACGACAACCCAACCCTCGTCGCGGGCGCGGGTTATAAGTCCGACCGCTTCATCCATACCGCTCATTTTGAACGGGGAAATGAAGTGCGAACGCGAGGGATTGATAAATTTTTTAATACTTTCCCTGTCGGTAAAACCTCTGCCGTACAAAATTTTAACCGTTTGCTGTAAAAGCCCGCATTCCTCGGCAAGCAGTTTTATTTTATTTAATTGTTCGTCCGAAAATTGAAATTCGGGAACTATTTTTTTCATATATACTCCTCACGTATTTTTTCGTATATTCTGCAACGAAAAAATCCCGTGATTTATAAGACTCTGTTTTTCTTTGCAAAACCCCAATGGCAAACTTATTATATAGTTGCGCAAATTCAAACAGCCGAGGCGGCGTTGCCGCAAATTGTGTCTGCCTGCCCAAAAATGCGATTTGGGGCGGCAACATTAATTATTTTATTAAAAAAGGGCGGGTTTTACCTACCCGCCCGAAATTTTATTAATTAAGAATTTTTAGCCGATTTTTTTGAATGCGTTGCTTTGAAATTATCTCCTATGCGTTTAAAGCGGGAATATACCGCGGGAGTGAAGAACGCCGTGCCGTAAATGCTTGCAAGCGCGCACAAAAGTGCCATTACAACGGGCGAAATTATTAATTCGATTGCCATCGAACTTATCGCAAGAAGCACAAACAGAACTACCGCCGCAACCGCAATACCTACTGAAACAGCTGCGATGTTCGCAACACTCTGACTTGCCGACACGTCAACCTGTTCAAAACTGTCGAGCTTTGCAAAGCCTTCGTCCTTGAAGTTTTTGCGCATTCTGTCAAACAGGAAACCACAGCCTATCATAGTCATAATAACGGTAAGCACGCCGAATGTAAATACCGTTGCGCCGACGGGTACGCGGGTTATGGCAAGCAGTGAAACGAATATTGCAAGATTGTGAACGTCTGCCAGCAACGCTGCAAACGCCATAGTCAATTTGTATCTGATAGCAAAATACAGGAACTGGAAGACAACGGCGGAAGCTATGGCAATTACGCCGTATATTAAAGTCTTTTCCCCACCGAGGTTAGTTTCAACCGCGTGAAAATAAGCACTGTTTGAATAAGATGCGGCATCGCCTGCGTCAAGCTTAGCCTGAATAGCCGTAACTGCAGTTTTGATTTTAGCCTCATCCACGCCCGTAGAGAATTTGAAAACAAATTCTCCGCCTACGCCGCTTTCGCCGAACGAGGAAGTATAATAACTTACGCCCGCGTTCTTAAATTCGTTGTCGCAGATTTCCTTTACTGCATCGCCGTCGCTGAAATTGACGGTAGCGTAATCTACCACTACGCTGTTATAGCTTGAATATTCAACGCCGTAGTTGAAATAGCCGTTCATAACGAACTGGAACACCAGCCCCATTGCAAGACCGATTGCAATTATGAGTACGGACACAATTATCATTACGTGCATTTTAGAAGAGAGTTTTAAATTAGTCATCGATGTATTCCTCCCTCGTAAAACCGCCGAACCTGAATTTATCTTTTGCATTTGACGACGTCACATACCACATAAATCTCGTAAACCAATACAATACGTAAGATATTATAGTTGCAATTAAGAATATCAGTCCGCAAGAGGCAATTTCGCCAACGCATACAAGCGCGAGTAAAATAGCGGCTACGAGCAAAATTACGTGTAATTCAAGAATTCCCGTAAGAAGGTTTTTATATGCGGACTTAATTGCCGACTGCATCGTCTTACCCTTCTTCGTTTCCTTGCGCACCTCTTCAAAGAGTGCGAAGTTCGAGCAACACAAGAGCAACAGTCCCAAAGAAACCGTAACCGCGCCTGCTATCGTAAACTGGATACCGATAACAGTAAGTGCAACGATTATTGCAAGCGAATAGATTAAAATCATAATCGCATTTACAAGTCCGAGTTTTTTATATTTAATTATAGAATAGATTATTGCCGCAAGAATGATAACGAGCATCGCGCAGGCAAGGAATACGGGAGCATACGCACCCAGTGAAGGACTTGCATAAACCACGTCGAAGTCGTCCGTGTTGTAATCGAGGGAAAGCACTTCGCCGTGTGCAACCGAGTTGAGAACTATCGCATAGTCCTGTGCGGTTGCTTCGCCGCCGTTTTCAATCGATATAAAGAAGCTGCTGCTGTCTATTTCGCCCGATACCGTAAGCGAAAGAAGCTGGTCGTCGCCGACGTAGAAACCGATTGCCTTATCGTCGTCGTCACTTTCCGCAGCGTCCGTTATTTTCTTGGTAATGCTTTTGAAAATTTCCCTGCCCGCTTTGGTAAGGTTAAGCTTAACCGCATAGTTGCCCGCCATAGAATACTTCGTAATGCTTTTGAAATACGTAGTAATATCGTCGGCTATGGGGGTAAGAATATTGTCGGCTGACGGATTGCCCGCGTTAGAATTGCGCAAAGTCAACTCGCCGCTGTAAAACATAAATTTTAAAGTCTGTTCTATTGCGGAAGTCGCTCTTGTACGCGTGGTAGTATCGTATTTTTTATAAGCTGCGTAGGAAAAGTTCGAGGGAACGGCTACCTTTACGGTAAAGTCGTCCTGAACGGAAACGGAAAATCTTGAATAGCCTTTCTGTCCTAAACGCTTTGTAAGTACCGCCGCGTCGTTTTCGACCATTTCCTTGAATGCGTCTTCGCCGTATTCTGTGATTTTGTCCTTTTCAACGTAGACGCTGCCGTAAGGCGCGTACTTTTCCTCGTACTCGGTAAGCTTGTCCTCATCGTCGGTAAGCAATTTGTAGTCCGCAGCGGAAATAACGCCGTCGGGATACAGTACAGCCACCGCTTCGCCCGAAAGATCCGCGCCAAGACTGATATTGCTTATAAACGAATTATATCTCTTTACGCCGTTGCTGCCCGGTACCATATAAGATACGGTAGCAAAAAACGTAAGAACCACTATTGCGGCAACGAGTATCGCCGTTATTACCGCCGATTTTATTTTGCCCATCAATACACTCCTAAAATTTTTAGCTATGTTTTTACTGTTGCGTAATACAAGCCGATTATGAAAAATTTATTTTCATTGACTATCTGTATTATTATATAAGAAAATGTGACCGCCGTCAATTAATTATGATTGTTTGCAACACATTTAAACGCTCTTTTTTTAACTTTTATCCGCTTTTTTTTGCGCAAGGGTGTGCATTCCGCACTCAATGCGCTTTTTCATCATATCGCAGGTTATGGAATACGGAGTATTCATATCGCCCGTATAATGGTAATTATTCGCACTGCACCCGCCCGAACAGATAAATTTCGCAAAGCAGTCCTGACAGCCCTTGCGCGTGAACAGACAGTTCGACGCAAACTTTTCCCTTATTCCGCTGTTAAGCTTGCCCTCGTAGACGTTGCCCATTAAAAATTCCTTTTCGCCAGCGAACTGGTGGCAGGGATAGATGTCGCCGTTGGGAACGACCGAAAAATATTCGTTGCCCGCACCGCACGCAGAAACCCTTTTTTGTAAGCATACGCCCCCCTCCAAGTCGATATTGAAATGGAAGAAATTGAAGCCCTCCCCTTTTTCATATTTGTCGAGATATTTGTCGCAAAGCGTTTCGTACTCCGCATTTATTGCGGGAAGATGCTCCTCTTTTATCGCAAGGTCGTCAATGTCGGTTACTACCGGCTCTAAGGAAATACTGTCAAAGCCGTTTTCGGCAAGGAAAATTACGTCGTTTGAAAAGTCGAGATTTTTCGCCGTAAACGTGCCGCGCACGTAATAACTTTTATCCCCGCGAGAACGCACGAATTTTTTGATATTACCGATAACCGCGTCAAAGCTGCCCTTGCCGTTTTTGGTCTTTCTTATTGCGTCATGGACTTCTTTTCTTCCGTCAAGGCTTAAAACCACATTTTCCATTTCACGGTTGAAAAAATCTATGGCGTCGTCGTCGAGAAGAAGCGCGTTCGTCGTGGTTGTGAAAAGGAATTTTTTACCCGCCTTTTCCCCCTCGGCACGCGCGTATGCGACGACGTTTTTAATGG
Organism: uncultured Christensenellaceae bacterium; assembly: GCA_910587365.1. Classification (GTDB taxonomy): domain Bacteria; phylum Bacillota; class Clostridia; order Christensenellales; family Borkfalkiaceae; genus Coproplasma. Next base: position 14,966 of record CAJUKJ010000019.1, read on the forward strand.
TTTGCAGACACATCAAGGGTTCCCCGCCGAAAAAGTCAACTTCGAGAATTTTCCTGTTTCCGCTGTTGGCGATAAGAAAATCTATCGCTTTTTTCGCGGTCTGCTCGCTCATAAATTCCCTTTCGGAATGATAAGCCCCCTCGTCGGCAAAGCAATAACGGCACCTTAAATTGCAGTCGTGGCAGATATGTATACATAAAGCCTTAACTTCGTTCGGCTTCATAGGATAGGTTTTTACCTCTTCCTTAAAAAGAACCCCGCTTTCTTTAAGAGCTTTTATATCGTTTTCTATTTCAGCGATTTTTTCTTCGGAAAGGCGCGGCATAACGCCGCCCTCGTATTTCGCTTTCAGATATTCGGCGGTGTCCCTGTCGCACCCGTGCAGGCTTCCGCTGCCAGAGTCGTAGATATAATATGCGGTTTTATAATTAAATACGTGAATCATAATAACAAAGTTAAGGAGCAGAGAATTTTCTGCTCCTTAATCGGTTTTTTAATTTACTTATTCTTTTCGGGATTTTCTTCTCTGGTTATTCTTTCACAGCTTTGGTTGCCTACCGTGCAGCTTGTTTTGCAAGCGGACTGGCAAGTGCTTCTGCATTCTCCGCAGCCTGTTACCTTTTTGTCACGGGGAGTCGCTATCGTCTTAATCATATAATATTATCTCCTGCTACATATTTATAATAGTATTATAGAATAAGCGAAACAAAAAATCAAGTGTTTTTTGCGGAAATTTAAGCTCCCTTTTTTATATTAACGGCTATCACGCCCGATATTCCGCCCGCAACTATACCGAGAAGTATTTCGATTGCGAATTTCCAGCTTATGGAAAGCGATTGTGCAATAAGACCGTATAATAGATACGTTATGATTACGGCTATAAGTCCGTGGATTAATCCTTTTACAAGTCCCTTATCCCCGCGGATGAATATAAGACCTCCCGCCGCTATCGATATAATTTTGAACACCTGGTTTACGGGTTTGACCGCCGCTGTGGAAAGCGAGAAAAGCTGGATTATAAGCGTGAATGCCAAAACGAACACAAGCGAAATTACCACTGCCGCCGCTGCCGCCATTATAACCTGAAAAATATTTTTGCGCATAAAAAAACCTCCGCTTTAATGTATGCGGAGATTTTGCTTTTTATTATTTGTTTTCCTCTTCTGCGGGAAGTTCTTTTACTTCTTCCTTTTCAACTTCCTTTTCAACGCTATTTTCGGCCGATGTTTCAGCCTCGGTTTCTTTGGTATTTTTATCGGACTTTTCTTCCTTTTCGGCTACTGCATCGGTCTGGTAAATCGCCTGCTTATCAAACTTAATGAAGCATTTGCCCGACAGCTCGGTACCCGTTTCAAGGACGAAAGTGTTTTCTTCGGAATCAACTTCAACTACAATTCCGCATATACCGCCGATAGTTTTAACTTTATTGCCGGGTTTGACGGAATCAATAAGTTTTTTTGACTCTTCTTCCTGCTTTTTACGGTTACGCGAAGAGAAAATGAACATACCTATTATCGCAACGATAAGCACGCCGAGAATAACGTATGTGGCAATCTGTCCGCCCTTATTGGTAGTTTCCGCTGCCGCATCAAGTAGCAAATTTAACATTTTAATATCTCCAAAAATTTATTTAACAAATTAACTATAAAGGTTTTTACGTGTTTTTGCAAGCGTTTTTTTTAATTAAAAACCGATTACACTAAACTTTCACTATATTTTACCGTATTTTGCGTAAAACTCCCTTGCAAAGTCCGTAAGACTGTCCGCAAATATCGCTTCGCGCATATCGCGCATAAGCTTGTGTAAAAAAGTTATATTGTGCAGACTGAGAAGCATTGACGAAAGCATTTCGTTTACGTTTATAAGATGTCTTACATACGCCTTTGTATAGTTTTTGCAACAGTAGCAACCGCATTCGTCGTCCAAAGCGGAAAAGTCCTCGCGGTATATTCCGTTGCGGGCAACTATTTTGCCTTTTGAGGTAAACGCCGTGCCGTTGCGGGCAACGCGGGTTGCAAGCACGCAGTCAAACATATCCACACCGCGCATAACGCCTTCGATAAGACAGTCCGGACTGCCTACGCCCATAAGATAGCGGGGAACGCCTTCGGGGAGTTCGGGGCGCATAAGCTCTAATATTTCATACATTCTCTGCTTTGGTTCGCCTACCGAAAGTCCGCCTATTGCAATACCTTCGGTTGCGTGGGGCTTTGCGCGGCGCAAGCTTTCCATACGAAGGTCATCGTATATATTACCCTGTACAATGGGGAAAAGTGCCTGGTCGTCGCGCGTCTTTGCGTCAAGACAGCGTTTCAGCCAACCGTCCGTTCTTTCCATTGCGATTTCTGCCTGTGCGTGGGTAAAACCTATTTCGCTGCACTGGTCGAACTGCATTATTATATCCGCACCGAGGTTTTCTTCAATTGCTATAACCTTTTCGGGGGTAAACAGGTGTTTTGACCCGTCTATATGCGAATTAAAATATACCCCTTCGTCCTTGATTTTATTCAGTTTTGTAAGGGAAAATACCTGAAATCCGCCGCTATCCGTTAAAATGGGACCGTCCCAGTTCATAAACTTATGCAGACCTCCCGCCTTTTTGACAAGCTCGTCGCCCGGGCGGAGATATAAATGATAGGTATTTGAAAGAATTATGCTTGAACCCGCTTCCTTTAAGTCACGCGGGTACACGCCCTTGACGGTTGCCTGTGTGCCTACGGGCATATATACAGGCGTCAATATATCGCCGTGCGGAGTATGAAAAACCCCTGCGCGCGCACCTGTATGTTTATCGATATGTTGTATTTCGTATGAAAAATTTTTAGCCATAATTTTATTTATATATATATTGTATTTTACGTCCCGCATTTGCACGGGAAGCAGGATGAGGATTGGAGAAGCAAGCAAGACAAGGCGAACGCGGCTTTGACCGCAGGGAGTGTACATAGACGTACATGGCCAAGGCAAAACGCAAGTTCAACGCAGTATTGCGCCGCTTATACAATCATCATCGCGTCGCCGAAAGAGAAAAACCTATACCCCTCATCAACAGCAGTATTATATAATGAAAGAACTTGTTCCCTGCCGGTCATTGCCGCGACGAGCATTATCAACGTGCTTTCGGGCAAATGGAAATTGGTAATTAAAGCGTCTACGCACTTGAATTTATAGGGCGGATATATGAATATTTCGGTATTACCGTGACAAGGTCTAACGAAACCGTTTTCGTCGGCTACGCTTTCAAGAGTCCTTACGGACGTCGTGCCGACGGCGATAATTCTTCTTCCCTCGCGCTTGGCGCGGTTGATTGTTTCCGCGGCTTTTTCATCCACTTCGTAATATTCCGAGTGCATTTTGTGTTCGGTTATTATATCTTCCTTTACTGGTCGGAAAGTTCCGAGACCGACGTGCAGAAGCACTTCGGCGATTTCAACGCCCTTTTCGCGTAAAGACTTTAACAGCTCGGGAGTGAAATGAAGCCCCGCCGTGGGAGCGGCTGCCGAGCCGTCCGTCTTGGCGTAAACCGTCTGGTAGCGGCTTTTATCCTTTAATTTTTGCTTGATATACGGCGGAAGGGGCATATTGCCTATGCGGTCTAAAATTTCCTCAAATACGCCGTCGTATTCAAATTTTACTATACGCTCGCCCGAGTCGGTTATATCTTCTACGGTAAACGAAAGCTCTTCCGAAACTGTAAGCTTTTTGCCGCGGGTGCATTTTTTACCGGGTTTTACAAGAACTTCCCATTTGTCCCTGTCAAGCCGCTTTAACAGAAGAACTTCCACCGCACCGCCGTTTGCCGTATGCGCATACATACGCGCGGGAAGCACCTTTGTATTGTTGACGACGAGAACGTCGCCCGCATTTAAATACTGCGCTACGTCGCGGAATACTTTATGTTCGGTTTTGCCCGTATTTCTGTCGTATACTAAAAGGCGCGAGCTATCCCTCGGTTCGACGGGGGTCTGTGCTATAAGCTCTTCGGGTAAATCGTAATAAAAATCTTTTTTGTAAAATTTCATTTTAATCTTTATCAAACATAGAAAGCTGGGATTTTTGTCTTTCCGTCATAGTATAACCCAAATGCTCGTAACCGCCGCGGAGAATTACCCTGCCGCGCGGAGTGCGGGCAATAAAACCAAGCTGTAACAGGTACGGCTCGTATACGTCCTCTATCGTACCCGCGTCCTCGTTTATGGTTGCGGCAAGCGTTTCAAGCCCGACGGGTTTTCCGTCAAATTTTTCTATCATTGCGCGGAGAAGTCCCCTGTCTATTTCGTCAAGACCGAGTTCGTCAATCTCCATTTTACCGAGCGCGAACCTTGCGTCGGCAACGGTTACGGAAGAATTACCGTTGACGGTTGAAAAGTCGCGCACTCTCTTTAAAAGGCGGTTGGCAATACGGGGAGTTCCGCGCGAACGGCGGGCAATTTCAGCCGCCGCGTCCCCATCCGCCGCTATACCCAAAGTCTTTGCGCTGCGGGTAACTATTTCTTTCAGTTCTTCGGGAGTGTACATTTCAAGACGGCAGATAATGCCGAACCTGTCGCGCAAGGGGTTTGCAATCATTCCAGCACGCGTAGTTGCGCCTATAAGCGTAAACTTTTTTAAAGAAAAGCGGATATTCCTTGCGCTGGGACCCTTGCCAACAATTATATCGAGGGCGTAATCCTCCATTGCGGAATATAAAATTTCTTCTACGGAGTGGTTTAAACGGTGGATTTCGTCTATGAACAGAACGTCGCCGTCGTTGAGGTTTGTAAGTATTGCCGCCAAATCGCCGCTTCTTTCGATTGCGGGCGCGCTCGTCATTTTAAGCTGACCGCCCATTTCGTTTGCGATAATGTGCGCAAGCGTGGTTTTACCGAGACCGGGCGCGCCGTATAAAAGGACATGCTCTAACACCTCGCCCCTCGTTTTTGCGGCGTTCATATATACCTTTAAATTTTCCTTGACTTTGCTTTGTCCGACGTAGGCTTCCAAAGTCTTGGGACGCAGAACGTTTTCCTCAACGTCGTATTCGCCCTTCGTGCTTTTTACAAGCCTGTTGCCGTCTTCTTCAAATTCGTCTTCTTCGTCAAAAAACATAAATTTTTCCTTATTAAAAAAGGCAGTCCTTCCTTAATTTACATTCCTTTAAGTGCAACCATAATGATTTCTTCAACCGAGGTTGCTCCGTTTGAACGGGCGCGCGCAATCGCCTTTTCGCTTTCCGCACGGGAAAAGCCCAAGGTCATTAACGCAACCACCGCGTCCTCGTCGCCGCTTGAAGCAGAAGGCAAAGCAACGCCCCCGCCCGAAGAAGGCGCGCCAGCATTTAACGATACCTTTTCGCGAAGCTCTAAAATAATGCGTTCCGCCGTCTTTTTACCCAAGCCCTTGATTGCGGATAAACGCTTTACGTCCGACGTCGCGATTGCCGCGGCAAGCTCGCTTACGTTCATACCCGAAAGCACGGTTATACCCATTTTGGGTCCTACGCCCGAAACGGAAATAAGCTTTAAAAACATATTCTTTTCATCAATCGACGAAAAACCGTAAAGCGCGGTTCCGTTTTCGCTTACTTGCAAATATGTGTACAGCTCCCCCTCTTTCTTGCCCGAAAGCATAGAAAAAGCAGAATACGAACACGCAACTTCAAAACCTATACCCGAAGCCGTTTCGATTAAAGCGCATTCGGGCGTTAAATTTAATATTTTTCCTTTAATATAACCTATCATAAATTTCTCCCTTCACGAAATTTTGTTTCTATTCTGCGAACAAAATTTCCGTGATTTGAAAGGCTCTGCCCTTCTTGGTGCAATTTTAAGGGCAAACTTATTATATAATTGCACTAATTTAATCCGCTAAGGCGAAAGTCTTCGCAAATTGAGTCTGCTCGACAAAAACGCGGTTTTTGTCGGCAACAAAATTATTAATAGTATAAAATCAAAAATCAGTTAATACCGAAAAGTTTTCCGAACCGTGAAGTGTGGGCGTGGCACAAAGCTACCGCCAGGGCGTCCGCCGCGTCGTCGGGACGGGGGATTTTTTTAAGATGCAGAAGGGAAGTTACAACATGCATCATCTGAACCTTATCCGCTTTGCCGTAACCCGTCAGGGACTGTTTTATCTGGTTGGGAGTATATTCGTAAAGCTTTCCGCAGTACTTTATGCACGTTAAAAGCATTACCCCCCTTGCGTGTGCGACGGGAATACCCGTAGTTATGTTTTTTGAAAAGAAAAGTTCTTCCACCGCTATTTCTTCGGGCTTGTACTTGTCGAGAATTTTATTTATTCCCTCTTCCAGCATTGCAAGCCTTACGGGCAGGCTTTCATCCTTGGGGGTAAGCACCACGCCGTAATCTACGGGGAGGACGTTATCGTTTTTCAGTTTTTCAATAACTCCGTAGCCCATAGTCGCAAGCCCGGGGTCAAGACCAAGAATAATCATCTCTCACAAAAATTTACTTCTATTCTGCGAAGTAAATTTTTCGTGAATTGAGGGCTTCTCGCCCTATTTGCGCAATAATAAAGGCAAACTTATTATATAATTGCGCAAATTCACCTCGCCGAGGTCGAAGTATCGACAAATTGGGTCTGCCTGACAAAAACGCGGTTTTTGTCAGCATCGTTACTTAATTTATATTCTTCACGAAAAAACATTTGCATTCTGCGAAATGTTTTTTTCTGTGATTTGAAAGGCGTTTGAGAAATTTGTCCTCGCCCTTTCTTAGTGCAATTTTAAGGGCAGACTTATTATAATTGCACTAATTCAATCCGCTAAGGCGAAACTTTCGCAAATTGGGTCTGCCTGACAAAAATCGCGGTTTTTGTCGGCAACGTTTATTTTTTTTACGTGCGCTGTATTTTATTAATTATATTGTAAAGGAAAGTTGTGCATAAGTCAACCTAATTAAATTGCAGGGGTAAATATTTTAAATTATTTGTTGATTTGTCAACAAATTTGTTTGACATAACGCATAGAATATTTTATAATTGCGCTGTCGATAAATCAACCATTGAGGATTTGTATGGAAAATATTTTTGAAAACTTTACAATTAACATCTTAAAGCTTAACAAGCTGGTTCAGAAAATTAAGAATTACGAGATGCGTGAATACGATTTGAAGACTATACACGTTATGTGCGCGTACTTTCTTTACCACTATCCCCAAGGGCTTACCGCAAGCGAGCTTGTAAGGCTTACGCTTGAAGATAAAGCCGCTATTTCACGTGCGCTTAAAACTATGCAGGACAAAGGCTTTATCCAATACGACAACAATAAGTACAACGCGCCTATCCAGCTTACGGACGACGGCAGAAAGCTTGCCTTAGCTATTGGCGACAAGGCGGAACGCGCGGTTAAGGCGGGCAGCGCGGATATGACCGACGAGGAACGAATTTTCTTTTATAAAAATCTTTCGTCAATAGCAGACCAGCTTGAAGAATATTATTGCCGCCTTATAAATGGAGTTTAAATGATTAAAATTTTAGTTGATTCGGCGTCCGATATAGAGCTTGCCGAATCGGAAAAACTTGGCGTTACCCTTATACCTATCCAGATACGCTTCGGCACGGAAGAATATCTTGACGGAGTTAACCTTTCGCACAGCGAGTTTTTTGAAAAGCTATTGGAAAGCGCGGATCTTCCGCAGACGAGCCAGATAAACGAGTACCGCTTTGAGGAAAGCTTTGAAAAGCTTACCAAAAACGGAGATACGGTTATTGCCATTACCCTTTCCTCTAAGCTTTCGGGAACTTACGGCTGTGCAGTCAAAGCCGCAAAAAAGTTTGACGGTAAGGTTTTCGTTGTCGACAGTCTTAATGCGTGTATCGGCGAAAGAATACTTATAAACTATGCTTTGAAGCTTGCGGGCGACGGAAATCTTTCCGCAGAAGAAATTGTAAACGAACTTAACGAAAAAAAGCACAAAATACAAGTTCTTGCACTTTTGGACACTTTGAAGTATTTGAGAAAGGGCGGACGAATTTCATCCGTTACCGCTATTGCGGGCGAAATGCTTTCAATCAAGCCCGTGGTTTCAATAATTAAAGGCGAAGTTAAGCTTGTAGGCAAAGCTATGGGGTCGAAAAAGGGAAATAACCTTTTAACACAGCTTGTCGACAAATGCGGCGGCATAGACTTCGGTATGCCATACGCGCTTGCCTATTCGGGCCTTACGGACGCATATCTTCAAAAATACTTGAAAGACAGCGAAAAGCTATGGAAAGACAAAACAAATTATATCCCCGTCCATATGATAGGCAGTACCATTGGCACGCACGTAGGTCCGGGAGCGATTGCAGTAGCTTTTTTTGCAAAATAATTAAAGGAGTTTATTTATGGAAAAGATTAAAAACTTATGGAGCAAACTGTGGTTCAGGATACTGAGCATAGTTCTTGCGGTAATTATAGTGATTGCCGCAGTATTTGGTATTACCCTTTTCAGCGTATGGGGAAACGAAATTTCAACCGTTTCAAGCTTTAAGCATTTGCAGGAGAGAAACGACGCAAACAAAGAAGGTTCGGTTTACAGTATGAACGTTAAGGGCGGTTTCTACCTTGATAAGTTCAGGGAAAACGGCGGAGCTTCTTCCGATAAAGAGCTTATCGGGTTCATTACCAAAAACATTACCAAAGGGCTTATAAACGTAAACATAGGCGAATCCGACGTGAACTGCTCGGCATTTACGGCTACTACCCCCTCCGACGACGTTCTGTTTGCAAGAAACTACGATTTCGACAAGACGAACGTCTGTATGACGATAAGCAACAACCCCGGCAAGGGCAGATATAAGTCGTTTACCACGGTTGACCTTAACTACGTCGGTATGGATACCGAAAAGGACGTAAGCGGGCTTATGAACAAGCTGACCTGCATTGCCGCCGCATACGCGCCCCTTGACGGCGTCAACGAAATGGGCTTGAGCTGCGGAATATTTATGTCTTACCAAGGCGATGATAAAACGCTTAACGAAAGCGGAACAGTTGCAACCGACCAGAAGGACGCAGCGAAAGACAACTTTACCTCTACCACTATGCAGAGAATGATTCTCGACTATTGCGCCAACGTTGACGAGGCGGTAGAGTTAATAAAAAGTTACAACCTGCACGATTCGGCCAAGTCCTCCTTCCACTATATGATTGCCGACGCGACGGGCAAGAGCGCGATACTTGAATGGCTGCCCGCCGAAAACGCAACCGATAAGACGGATAACGACGGAAGCGCGAGGGTACTGAAAATTACTTATAATACCGACAGCGTATACGATACGCAGAGAAATGCAGATGACTTTAAGTACCAGTGGATAACCAATTTTATCGTAAACGACCACGAAAACTACTACGAAAGCAATGACGATAAACCCGGTTGGGACAGATATGAACATATTTACAACCGTTTAAGCGCGACAGGCGGAACTGTTGCGGACGAGAACGCTGCAATGACTATTCTCTCCGAGGTCGGCAGAAGGAGCTGGAACAAGGTACACGGCGGCAGCGGCATTACCGTACATAGCGTAGTTTACAACCTCACGCAAAAGACTGTGCTTTGGGTAGCAAATGAAAATTATACCGACAAATCCGCGGTATATCAATACTCCTTTAAAACCAACAAGCTTACGTCTTTGGCAAAATAATAAAAATTCGGGCGGCGCAATTTTGCGCCGCCCGTACTTGTTTTTTAATTGCGTTACATTACGGGACCGGTGGCAGAAGGTGTGTAAACCCTTGCCGCAAGCTCCTGGTTCAATGAATAAAGTCCCTTTGCGTCGTGACCGAAGAGCTGGAATTTTTTTATCATATCTTCCGCGTTCTTTTCTTCCTCGCCCTGTTCTTTAATAAACCAATCCAAAAACTGCATCGTCTTGAAGTCTTTAATAGCAAAAGCTTCGGCGTAGATGTTGTTTATAAGCGAAGTAACGTACTGCTCGTGTTCCAGCCCTGCGTCAAGCGGGTCGGAAGATTTTGCAAACTTTTTGTCGGGCTTTGCAATTGCGTCGAAAGTCACGCGCACGCCATTGTCGATAAGATACCTCCTCATCATCATCGCATGGTCGCGTTCTTCCTGCGCCTGTATTTCATACCAATGTGCAAAACCGTCCAGTCCTTCGTCCGCATAGTAATTTGCGAAATCGAGATAAAGATATCCCGAATACAGCTCTTTATTTACCTGCTCGTTTATGAGTTTTGCAATTTTTGCGTTTAACATAAATTTACCTCCGTATACTGTTTTAATTATACCATTCTTTTTTTAAAAAGCAATCGTTTATTTATAGCTTTCCGCCAATTTTTTGAAAGCGGGCAACGCCCTTTCAATCATATCCGCTGAAACGCAGTAAGCTATGCGCACGTAGCCCTTTACGCCGAAATCGTCGCCGGCGACAAGCAAAAGCTCGTACTCTTTTGCCCTTTCGGCAAAAGCTTTTGCATCCTCTTCCAAAGCCTTTACAAAAAGATAGAACGCCCCGTCGGGTCTTACAACCTTATATCCGTACTCTTCGAGTGCGGAACACAGCGTATCCCTGTTAGCTTTATAAATAGAAATATCCGAGGTTTTGTCGTAAACCCTTTCAACAAGACGCTGAAAGAGGGCGGGTGCGCAGACGTAGCCGAGAACCCTGCCCGCACCGCATATGCCCGCATAGACTTCGGAAAACTCCGCCATAGCGTTGTTCACGGCTATATAGCCTATTCTTTCCCCGGGGAGAGAAAGACTTTTACTGTAAGAATAGCATACTATGCTATGGGCGTAATAATTGAAAACGCACGGAACTTTGATGCTGCCGTCAAAGACAAGTTCGCGGTAAGGCTCGTCAGATATAAGATAAACGGTATTGCCCGTTTCAGCGGAAAACTTTTTAAGTACTTCGGCAAGCTTTTTTATTACGCCTTCGCCGTAGACCACTCCGCTAGGATTATTGGGCGAATTTATTATTACCGCCTTGGTCTTGGCGGTTAACGCCTTTTCAAGCTTTTCAAAGTCAATCTGAAAGGTATCGCGCTCGCTTTCAACCGCAACAAATACTGCGCCTGCGTGATTGCAGAAAACCTTGTATTCGGGAAAATACGGAGAAAAAGCGATTACCTCGTCCCCCACGTTTACAAGCGCGTTTAAGGTTATAGTCAATGACGCAGCAGCACCGCAGGTCATATATATGCAATCGGCGTCAAGCTTAGTTGCAAACAATTTGTTTAAATAGTCTGCAACAGTTTTCCTTACGCTGTAAGCACCCTGAGCGGAAGTATAGCCGTGCAAGGCAACAGGGTCGGAATTTGCGATTATGTCCAATAACGCGTTTTTTACCTCTTCGGGGGCGGGAACACTTGGATTGCCGAGCGAGAAATCGTATACGTTTCTTTCCCCTATTTCCGCCTTGCGCTTGTTGCCGTATTCAAAAAGCTCCCTTATGGAAGAGCGCGTCTTGCCGAGCGCAACGTTAGTTTCGTTTAACATATTTTACCTCCCAGTAAGTATAGCATACTTAACGGCATTTTACAAGAAGAATTGCTGAGATGCACGCCTTTTACCAGTCATTTTCCGACAAAAAACATACCTTCCACCTTTATTAGGGGAAGGTTGAAATTTTGAATTATTTACGGCGCAAGCAAAACCACGCTTTTGCGCAGCGCACTCAATTTGTCGACACCTCGACCTCAGTGGATTGAATTGCCGCAATTATATATTACGTTTGCCCTTATGATTGCGGCAAGAAAGGCAACGCCTTTTAAATCACGGAAATTTTGTTTCGCAGAATAGAAACAAAATTTCGTGAACACTATCCCGTTAAATCTTTACGGAAAATTTCCATTATTTTATTTTCTATCCTCGATACCTGAACCTGCGATACGCCGAGCATATTGGCAACCTCGCTTTGGGTCATATCGCGGAAGTAGCGCAACATTATTACCTTTCTGTCCCTGTCGGGCAATGAGGCGATAGCCGTTTTCAGTTGCAAACTTTCGATAATATCCTCCTGCCTGTCCTCGACGGGCAGTTTTTCCAAAAGCTCCTGTGTTTTTTCGTCCTTGTACTCGCCCTGATTATAAATGGACACGGGCATATGGGTTGAACCCATAGTGAACACGACTTCACTTTCGGGCATACCGAATTTTTCGGCAATTATCTTTACCGTCGGCTGTGAGCCGTGGCTTGCCGAATATTCTTCTATAAAAAGATTAATTTGCTTTGCACAGCTTTTTATCGAACGCGATACCTTTATGCTTCCGTCGTCGCGCATAAAGCGTTTTATTTCGCCCGCTATCATTGGAACGGCGTATGTCGAAAAACGCACGCCGAAGCTTTCGTCAAAGCCGTTTATCGCCTTTAAAAGCCCCATGCTTGCAAGCTGGTATAAATCGTCGTACTCAACCCCCTTTCCGAGGTAACGGCGCACTATACTCTTTATCAGGTTGTTATTTTCAACAAGCAGCCTTTCCTTTGCACCCGCGTCGCCCTGTTTTGCCTTTCGTATAAGTGAATTCGTCTCTTCGACGTCAAGCATTCTCCACTTCCGCTTCAAAACTTTTCGACATATACACAACCGTGCCTTCGCCCTGTATAGAGTTTACCGAAAATTCGTCCATAAAGGTCTGCATAATGGTAAAACCCATTCCCGAGCGTTCGTCGGAAGGAAGCGTTGTATAAAAGGGCTGGATGGCTTTTTGAATATCGGGTATGCCCTTGCCCGTATCGCTTACCTTTATATGTAATTCGTTGCCCTCGATTTCGCACTCGACAGTAACAAGCCCGAGATTACCCCTGTATGCGTGTACGGTACAGTTTGTAACCGCTTCCGAAACTGCGGTTTTTACGTCGGAAAGAGCTGAAAGCGAAGGATTGAGTTCAAGACAGAATGCGGCGACCGCGTCGCGCGCGAACGCCTGATTTATGGGAAGCGAATAGAATTGAAGTTTAAGATAGTTTCTTGTCATACTTGTTTTCACCTTTTATTCCGCCTTGGGGATAAGCGAATAAATTCCGCTGATATTAAGTATTTTATCGGCGGCGAAGTTGGGTTTTTCAATATACAGCGGAACGGACAGCTTTGCCGCTTTTTTATATCTGCCTATTAAAAAGCCAATACCGGTAGAATCCATAAACGCAACTTCGGAAAGGTTTATTATTATTTTCCCGACGCCGACGTTATTCTCTATCAGTCTGTCGCACTTTACGCGTGCGTCCTGCGAGGCGCACTCGTCCATTTCGCCGCAAAGATTTATGTACAGTATTCTGTCGCGCACGTATCCCGTTACCGTCATAGCTATGCTCCTTTGTTCAATGCTGGTTTAAATATTACTATATGCGCGTTGTAAAAAATTATAAGAAACAGACGAAAAATGCAAGCTTTTGTCGGATATGATTTTCAGTAATACCAAAAGCGCGCGGAATTTTCCGTAATTCCCATAGGGAATATTAGGTAAGCCGTAGGCGAACGAGAATTAGGCGTGGCGTGAAGCCACGCCTTTTCTCTTTTTTCTGTCTATTTCCTTGACTATAGTCCAGTCCGCTTGCTTTAACTTTATCGTCAATGAGTTTCTTTTCTTCTTCCGATACTCTAAAAGAATAGGCATACGGTCTTGCTCTGTTTACTTTCTTTTCGATAGTTTTTACCTCCAAAATTTTATTGTTTGCTTGTTCTGCCGACAATGCCGGCAAGGGGTATTAGGGGAAAGAATTTCCCCTAACGAGGCAAGCGCAAGCGCGGCAAGTGGCTTGCCACTTGCGTACCTCGCCATATCGACAGATAAAGTCTGCCCGTAATTTTTGCTTACCGTTTGGTTGCCGATTACGGCGGTCTTATTGTTTGTTTTCGCATAGTGTTTTTACCTCCGAAATGTTAGTTTTTATATCTTCGTCCACGCAAGAAAGAGTGGGAAAGATACCGTAAAAAAGACGACAAAAAAGCCGCTGATTACTTCTTGTATCACCGACTTCTAACCGTGTTTAGCAACATCTGATTGCTCTATGATGGTTGATCATTCTATTAAGTTAGAGAATTGATTTTAGTGCCGTTTTCCGAAAAAATCGTACACTTATAAAAGCCTATCACGGCTCACGTCGTCACGGCAAACTTGCGCCTTATGCCACACGCATAAAAGCGGTGGCAACTTTGCGCCGTTGCCGTTCCTCTTCCCAAAAAGTTCTTCGATACTTTTCGGGAACCCTAAAAGCGTACACTTAAAAAACCTACGCTCTATCCGTAAGCTAAGGCACGGGCGGCTATACTGCCCAAAACCTTCCGCGTCCTATGAGCTGTCGCTCATTGCGGAATCTGCGAACTCATAACCGTTATCCGTTCGGCACACCCTTTCAAAAGGGTACAATACCACTCATTACACTACTGTGGTATGCTATGTATTTTATCACTATGACAGTATAAAGTCAATAGATTTTCAAAACAAATGTTTGCGATTTTTGGA
>CAJUKJ010000020.1 GCA_910587365.1 uncultured Christensenellaceae bacterium
ACCCACGCAACCAGCTTGGAAGGCTAGTGTTCTACCATTGAACTACACCCGCATAGTTTTTCCGCACAACTCAATGCTAAAAGATTATATCAAATCAAAAAATTACTGTCAACTTATTTTCAAAGCATAACTGTAAAATTTGAAATAAAATATACCTGCAACAACTGCGCCCCCGTTAAGAAAACGGGGGCGTGGGTTTTATTAAGGGGTTATTCAGCCGAAGGGGGCTTTTTTTGCTCTTTTTCCTTTGCTTGTTTTTTTCGCTTGTCCGACAGTCCGATATGGGCGATGTAGCCTACCGCAACGAGTACGAGTACGACAACGGCAAGCACTAAAAGCACTGTTTTTACGTTGTCTTTTTCGCTGTGGTCGGGGTCGGGGGTAACGGAAGGCTTTTTATTGTCTTCGATTATATATTCGGTAAGGAACCCGTCCGCGACGTAGCCGACCTTTGTTCCGTTTTCCGTCATATATAAAACCTCGTAATACGCAGAACCGAGTACTCCCTCGTATTCAAGCTTGTTTAGTACGCTTACGATGCTTCCTGCCGCGTTGTCAAAGGAGGACGTACCAATTATAACGTAAGGCGAAGCGTAAATTTTGTTTCCGATTATCGTTGCGTTTTCAAACTCTTTTTCCACGTAGCAATTTACTTCGGCTTGCTCGGTTTTCGATTTTAACAGAATATAGCTTTCGTCGCCTATTGCGATAATAGAGGCGTTGCCTGTTTCGCATAGGAGAAGTGCGACCTTTTTTTCGCTCACGGTAACCGTATCGCCGCAGACGAAGTATTCGTCTTCAAGCTCGGTCAAGTCGACCTCGGTCATATACGTGCCGGCTTCAACCGTTACGAATTTAAGCGACGAATAGTTTTTAAGTGCGTAGGGGGATTGTCCGACGCTTATTTTCTGCGTTGCGGAAAAGTCTGCGTATTCAAGGCTTATTTTCTGTTCCGCCGCACCGTTAAAGCAATATAACGAGTTTTCCTTGACTGCGTACACCTTGCCGCCGTACTGTTTCAGGTCTGTATAATTTCCGCTGAACGTGTGCGGGGTTTTGGTTGACGTGTTGTAGGCGGTAAGCGCGCCGTCGCCGTCGAAGTGGTACAGGTAAGAGTCCAGCGCGATGCTTTCCTCGGAGGGGTTGAATTCGTATTTGCAGTCTTCAAGCGTGGTTTCGCTTAAATTCCCGTTTTCAAACACGTAGACCCTGCTGCCTTCGGCGAATACGTAAGTTTCCCCGTCTACGGCATAATCGCTTAAAGAAGAAAAGGTCAGCGACTTTATAAAGTCCGTATCCTGCGGATATATTGTGTTGCTTTCCGCTGCGAATGCGGTAATTGTACCTATCGCCGAAAATGCGGCAAGCAACGCTGTTGTTAGTGCTACTAATTTTTTCACGATTGAATTATACCATATATTCATAATAATTACAAAATATTTTGATAAAAAATTTTTTTTAATTTTTAATTTGTCCGTTTGCTGTCATATTATGCGGTTATAATAAACTTGACAAAAACAAACAAATGTTCATTTTTGGTTAAGTGAAATTTACGCGGATTTTGCTTTACCGTGAAATGGAAAACGGAGAATAGGATTGAAAGAAAAAAAGATACTGAAATTTTATTTTTTTGCGGAAAGCCTTGACAGAGCTTTTAACAACCTTATTTTAAATAACGCTTGCGCCGCATCTGTGGGCGGGGAGAAGAGCGCGGAGATAATTTTAAGTCTTTTGGAGGAAAAGAAGGAACTCGGCAAGCTGTGGGATTATATCGGGGGAGTTATTTCAACACTTGCGCAAGATGAGTCCGATTGCCTGAAAGAATATGCTTCGTTGCGCTGCGCTTTGAAAAAACTTGACGGGGAAAAGGTAAAGTCCATAAAGCGTGCTGCGGTAAAGTTTGCGCGCAGGGCAAGGCGGGTTGAGGCGTTCAGGGAGGCGTTGAAGCTGGTAGACAAGTATTATTGTTTAATAAATTAAGCGATTAAGTACGAGCTGAACAGATGAATATTTCTACCTGTCGGGACGGAAATATTTAGACTTTCTGCTTGTGAAGTAGATAAGTACCAGCGCGGCGGCGGCAAGTGCGGCAAGCGCAAGTCCTATTAAAAGTTTAGAGTTGGAACCGCTTTCTGTTTTGTCGTCGGGCGGGGGTGTGGGTTGGGGGAGTTCGTTCAAGGGGTAGTCGTCGTTTGCCCCGTATATGTAACCGAACGTTCCGTCGTAGTAGACGTATGAATATGCGGATGCTCCCGAATAATATGTGCCGTAAAACGCTACGGTAACGTTAAGCTCGTTTAACACGGGCAGCGAGCCGATGGGCGGGGAATCGGGCTTGAAAGTAACCGTAACAGGCATATCCAGGTAAATGTTTGCGGGCGGTTCGTCTATGGGTGTAAGGTTTGCCGAAAGACAGTATCCGTAAAGGGCGCGGTATATCGAGGTATCCTCGGCGTACTTGACGTAATACCATTCCCCGTCGGATGAAAGTATTTCAACGCAGTATGTGTAGGGGATTGTAAACAGCGCGTAGTTTAAATCTTTACGTTCACAAAAATATATATCGCGCGCGTCGGCACGCGCGTATCTTGTGACACGTGCGTGGGAAACCGTTCGCGTTGCGGGTAGCAGGAGCGGGGACAGTAATATGAGTGCGGCTATAATAGCGCATAACGTTAACTTAGCGGCTTTCATACCCGAAAATTATAAAGTATATAACCAAGAAAAAATACTGTTATTTTGTCATAAAAGGTCTTATGAAGAGGGAAGATATTTTAATCCGCCTTGCCGAAGTCGAAAACGAACTGAAAAGACGGCGCAATGACGGGGAAAAACTAAACGGATACAATAAGTGTAAACGGCACAAAAAGCAGATAGCTTTCCATAAATGCAAAAAGCGCAACCGCTGGGTGTTCGGCGGCAACCGCTCGGGGAAAACCGAGTGCGGAGCCGTGGAGTGCCTGTGGCTTCTGAGGGGGATACACCCCTACCGCAAGAACAGGCAAAACGTGTTCGGATGGGCGGTTTCGCTTTCAACGCAGGTGCAGCGCGACGTCGCGCAGGCGAAGATATTAAACTATCTGCCTAAAAGCTGGATTGCGGATATTACTATGCTTTCGGGAAGGAAGGACAGCCCCGCGGGCGGCGTCATCGACCAGATAAAAATAAAAAACGTATTCGGCGGAATTTCCACGCTCGGCTTTAAAAGCTGCGACCAGGGAAGGGAGAAGTTTCAGGGTTCGTCGCTCGACTTCGTATGGTTTGACGAAGAGCCGCCCCGCGATATTTACGAGGAATGTCTTATGCGCGTTATGGACAGGCGCGGCGATATTTTCGGGACAATGACCCCGTTGAAGGGTAAGACCTTTATATATAACGAAATATACCTGAACCGCAAGCGCAACCCGGAAATCTGGCACGAGTTTATGACCTGGGAAGATAACCCCTTTCTCTCCAAAAAGGAGACGAAGCTTTTGGAGGGCGCGCTGGACGGCAGCGCGCTGGACGCAAGAAAGTTCGGTAAGTTTTCCGACGGAGCTGGGCTTGTTTATCCGGAATTCGACGAAAGCGTACACGTTATAGAGCCTTTCGATATCCCGCGTGAATGGCAGGAAAATATTTCAATAGACCCCGGTCTGAACAATCCCCTTTCCGCGCACTGGTACTGCGTTGACTGGGACGGGAATATTTACGTGGTTGCGGAACACTTCGCAAGCGGAAAGGATATTGATTTTCACGCACAGGCGATAAGGCAGATAAGCAAAAAGCTCGGGTGGAAAACCGACGGGCGCGGCAGGCTGTACGCGCTTATAGACAGTGCGGCGAACCAGCGCACGCTCGCCTCTTCAAAAAGCGTTTCCGAACTGTTTTACGAGAGGGATATACTCGTCGATACGAACGTGAACAAGGATGTGTTTTCGGGGATAGCGCGCGTTAAAAGCTTTTTGAAGCGCGATAACGGCGAGGGGAATATTTACATTTTTTCAAACTGCGTGAATATGATTGACGAGTTCAAAACTTACAGCTGGGCGGAGGGGGATACGCCTAAAAAGGTCGATGACCACTGTATGGACGAATTGCGGTATTTTATTATGAACCGTCCCAAGCCCGCGGAAAGAGGGAAGGAGGAACTTTCGGTAATTGCCGCGGATAAGTTAAAGCGAATACGGAAGAAGAAAAACGACAGGTTAACGGAGAGGTAGAGTAAATTTTGGAAGAGGAAATAAAGGGTGCGCTGAAAAAGTGCGCGGTAGGCTTCGGGACGAGCGAGGTGGTGGAAGAGTTCTGTATGGAGGACGGCGAACTGAGGCTTGTAAAAAAGAAGGTAACCCGGCGCGACGTCCCGCCCGATATAAAGGCGGTTAAAATGCTTATCGAAGAAAGCGGCGTTGACGGACTTTCGGATAAGCAGCTTGAAGAGGAAAAAGAAAATCTTTTAAAAATTTTGAAGGAGGAGAAATTTGATTAACAACGAAACATCCGCGGACGAAAAGCTCGCGGAAGAAGTGACTGAGGACTTTTTGCAAAGGCAGGAAGAGAGAAGATTTATCGAAAGGGGCTGGCAGCTTAATATGAACTTCGTCGGGGGCAACCAGTACTGCGGCATCAATTCCGCAGGCGAGATTTACGAAGAGGATAAAAAGTATTACTGGCAATCGCGGCGGGTGTTCAACCATATTGCCGCAACGGTGGATACGCGGTGTTCAAAGCTCGGAAGAATACGCCCCTCGCTTGCGGTAAGGGCGGCATCCGCCGAAGAGAGTGACAAGCATTCCGCAAGCCTTGCTTCTGCCATACTGTCCGCCGTATTCGAGGACGGAGATTTGGACGGGGTTATTTCGGAGGCTTCCGTATGGTCGGAAACGTGCGGCACGGCTTTCTATAAGGTGGTCTGGGACGCCGACGCAGGTTCGGCGGTAGGCGTTGCCGCGGACGGAAAGGGCATTAAACAGGGCGGGGTAAAGGTGTTTGCCGTGTCGCCGTTCGAGATATATCCCTATTCGCTGACCGAGCAAAGCCTGTATGCACAGCCCAGCATAATTCACGCAAAGGCTATGTCGGTGCAGGATATATATTCGGCTTACGGCGTTAAGCTTGCCGGCAGGGATATAGAGGAATTTTCGCATTCGGGCGGGGATATGCCGGGGATAAAGTCGGTAAGGCACGGATATGAGCTGGTTATAGAGAGGTACGAGCGTCCGACTGCGGACAGACCTGATGGCAGGCTTACCGTCGTTGCAGGCGGAGTATTGCTGTTTGACGGCTCGCTTCCGTATATCAACGGGGAGAACGGGGAAAGGATTTATCCGTTCATTAAACAGTGCGCGCTTCCGCTTGCAGGGAACTTTTTCGGTCCGAGCGTGGTGGACCGATTAATACCGTTGCAGCGTGCATATAACGCGGTAAAGAACAGAAAACACGAATTTTTAAACAGGATTTCAATGGGAACGGTTGCCGTTGAGGACGGCTCGGTAGACGTTGACGAGCTTATCGAAGACGGGCTTACGCCCGGTAAAATAATAGTTTACCGTCAGGGCGGCAAACCGCCCGAAATGTTGACGCTCGGCAGCGTGCCTGCGGAATTTTCCGAAGAGGAGCAAAGTCTTTTAACAGAGTTTTCTAAGGTTTCGGGTACGGGCGAGTTATCCGAAAACGCGGACAGCTTTTCGGGTATCACTTCCGCAACGGGCTTGCAGCTTGTTTTAGAACAGGACGAAATAAGAATGGACTATGCCTACAGCCAGATTAAGAGCGCGGTAAAAAATATCGGACGGCAGATACTCCGTCTTTACAGGCAGTTTGCAACCGACCTCAGGCTTTTGAAATTTGCGCAGAACGATACGCTCAGCCTATATTATTTCAAGGGCAGCGATATTTCGTCGGACGACGTGGTTTTGGAAGCGGATGCGGAAGTTAATTTGTCGCCTGCGCAAAAGCGCACGGTTATTTACGAGATGTTCGACAGGGGACTGTTTTCCGACGAAAACGGGAAAACGCCCGTGTCGGTCAAAAACAAGGTTCTCGAGCTGCTCGGCTACGAGGGGTTTGCGGGCGCGCGCGATTTGGCGGAGCTGAACAGAGCGCGGGCAGGGGAAGAAAACCTGAAAATGAAATCTGGCAGTGCGGACGTCAAGGATTACGACGACCACGAAACGCACATTGCAGAACACATTGCGTTTCTGTTAACGGAAAACCCGAGCGCGGAAACCGAAAAGAGAATATGCGCACATATAGATATGCACAAATCAAAAATTGAAAATTAAAAGGAGAAAAGGAAATGAAGGATAATCTTACGGAGAATGAAAAAGTTACGGCAGACGCCGCGGAGGCGGAGAACGAAAAAAATGCTGCGGCAGAACTTGGAAAGTTCAAGGACGTACAGACCCTTATGAAAGCATACTCCGATTTGGAGGCCGAATTTACCCGACGCAGTCAACGGCTGAAAGAATTGGAGAAGGGGAACAAGGCGGACGGTCTGCCCGACGGGGCGGAGAGTGCGCCCTCCCCAACAGACGAAGAGGAGCTTTTAAAAAGCGCGCTCGGTAACGCTAAAATCCGCGACGCGGTCATAGGCGAATATCTTAAAGGCGTGTCGGAAGCTAAGGGCGTTCCTCTCGTTGCGGGCGGCGGCGGTGTTTCCGCCCCGCGCAATACGCCCAAATCCGTCAAGGAAGCGGGCAAACTTGCACAACAGTTTTTAAACAGTTAAACATTTACGGTAACACACACTCACGGCGTTTGTTTTTCAAGGAAAAATAAATGCGTGAAATCAAATTATAAGGAGATTTTAAATTGATAACTATTCAGAACGCCGACGCGGCGTTAAAGGACTATTACCTCGACGCCGTTTCGGCACAGCTTAACGACGGCATTTCGCCATTCTTTTCGGCGATAGAAAAAAATGCGGACAACGTTTACGGCAAGGACGTAAAGCTTGCGGTCGTGCGCGGTTTTTCGGGTAACGTAATGGCGGGCGCGGAAGACGGGGATTTACCCGACCCGTATAAGAACAGATATGTAAACATTACCGCACCTTTGAAAAACCTTTACGGTACAATAGAAATAAGCGACAAGGCATTGCGCGCCTCGCGCGATTCTTCGGGCGCGTTTGTAAATTTACTCAACGCGGAAATGGAAGGGCTTGTTTCAAGCGCGAAGCAGAATTTCCAGCGTATGCTTTTCGGTAACGGCTCGGGCAAGCTTTGCACGATTAACGACGACAGGACGACTACCGTTTTCGAGGTGGACAACGTAAAGGAATACTTTACGGGTATGCAGGTTGATATTTACACCGTTATCGGCAAGCTCGCGGCAAACGGCATTTACATAGAAAGCGTCGATAAGGCGGCGGGAACTATAACTTTAAGCAGCGCGGTAACCGACCCTTCGGCGGGCGGCTCGGTTTACGTACACGGTTCGAAGGATACCGAGCTTACGGGTCTTGGCGCGATTTTCGATTCAACCGAGCTTTACGGCTATACCAAATCGGCTAACGCGTATTTCGCGCCCTATAAGGTTGACGCGGGCAAGACGCTTACCGAAAGCGTTTTAAGCGACGTGCTTGATTATATGGAAGAGAACTTCAACAGCAAGATAAACGTAATACTCTGTTCTTACAAGACAAGGAAGATGATTGCCGCGCTTATAGACGCGAACAGAAGGGTGGTAAACACCATTGACGCGCGCACGGGCTACGGTGCGGTTACTGTCAACGACGTTCCCGTATACGCGGACAAGTACTGCCCCGACGACAGAATTCTGTTTCTCAATTCCGATGACTTTTCGCTTCACCAGCTTTGCGACTGGGAATGGTTAGAGGACGAGGACGGTAAAATTTTAAAGCAAATTCCCGGCAAGGCGGCTTACAGCGCGACGCTCGTCAAGTATGCCGAGCTTATCTGCCGCAAGCCCTGCGGACAGGCTATGCTTTACAATTTCCGTTAAGACAAAATAAAGGAAAGCCCCGCGCAGACGAAAGCGCGGGGTAAGGAGGTTTATGATAGTAAAAGATATAATTGTTTCCTCGCTCAATCTTCTCGGAAGGCGCGACCTTGCGGAAACTCTTGAAAACGGCGTTGTAACCGACGCGGAGGGCAGGGAAACGGTAAATACTCTTTTATACTGCTTCAATGCGGTTGAGGACGAGCTGGCGCGCAAATATTTACCGTTGAACGCAAGGGAAGAGGTCGCCTCGCCGAACGGTCAGTTCGAGTACGTAAGGTTTAAACACCAGCCCGTAAGAATAAACCGCGTTACCGTTGACGGTGCTGACGCGGAATATGAGTTATACCCCAAATATATGCAGGTTAATTCAAAAAGAATAGTAGTGGAATACGACTACGCACCCTTTAAAAAGGAGCTTGAAAACGAAAGCGAATACGGGTATCAGGCAGGAGAAAATTTATTGGCTTTGGGTGCCGTCGCGGAATATTGTCTTATCAACGGCGAGATAGAAGCTTCCGAGCTATGGGAGAAAAAGTACAGGCAGGCAATAGACCTTGCGCAAAAGAAGTTGCCTGCTGGCGGTTACATAATGCCGAGGAGATGGATATGAGCTTTAAAAAGAGCGTAAACTTGCTTGAAGGCGGAAGCGTTTGCGAGGTTGGCTGCCGCATATCCCGCGGTCAATTGCTTCCCTCGCTTTGCGCGGTTAAGCTTGACGGCAGCGTGCCTTCGGGAATTACGGGCGCGTACCATTCCGCGGGGACGGGCAAATATTTTTTGTGTACCGACTCGCGCGTGTACGTTTCCGACGGCGGGACAGGCTTTACGCAGTCGGAGCCTATAGCGGGGGAACCCTTTTTCATAGAGGATATCTATGAGGGAAATCCGCGTGCGGTTATCGTCAACGGAAGCAACGCGATTACCTATTCAGGCTTTTCGCAAAGGGCGTTTTCATACGGGGCAAAATTATGTTGCGGGGTTATGCATTGCGGCAGGCTGTTCGGCGTTGACGGCGACGACAGGTTTAAAGTGCGTTGGTCGGGCGAGGGCGGACTGTGCGACTGGGAGCAGAAAATTAACGGCAGCGGAAGCGTTACCCTCGACCCCGAACGCGGAACAGTGCTTGACCTTGTTGAATACGGCGAAAAGCTAATTGCGTTAAGGAAATCGGGGCTGACGGTTTTAAGTATGTTCGGCGCGCCCGAAAATTTTTCCGTCGGGTTAACCGATACCGACTGTGCGGAAATTTACAGGGGTACGGCAAAGGTCGCGGGCGGAAAGCTGTTATTTTATACTACCGACGGATTGCGCGCGTTTGACGGAAGCACGGTAAAAACGGTAGAGCATAATTATTCGCGTGATGTTTCGGCTCCCGTTTGCGCCGCCGCCTTTGACGGAAAATATTTTTTAAGCTGTTACAGTAAAAGCTTAAATTCGGATGCGGTGCTATGCTACGATACGGCGGAAGGGGCAAGCCGTCTTATCGACTGTAAGGCGGAGGGGCTGTGTACGGCGGATGCGGTTTTTGCGTATAATTCCCTTGGGGCTTACAGGCTTGGATACGGAGGCAAGTTTTTATTTGCCAACGCCTTCGATTTCGGGGACGACAGAGAAAAGACGGTAACAAAAATTTTCGTATCGGGAAACGCGGATATCGAAATAAGTAACGGCAGAATTTCACGCAGGTTTACGGGCGTAAGCGGTGCGGTGCGCCCGCGCCTGCGCGGAAAGAGCTTTACGGTAAAGGTAACGGGGACTACTCCACTTTACGGTTTGTCGGCAACGGCGGAGGAGTGCAATGCAGTTTGATATAATAGATATTACGGAAGATAGGTTGAAAGAGCTTTCCGTCGTGCAGATGAAGATGCTGCGCACGGCACAGCAAAAAAAGGACGAGCTTGTAAGAAAATTTGAAAAAGAACTTAATATGTTCCGAGCCGTAGTGTTTACGTCGGGAATGAAAAATTCAACGCTGATAGAAGATAAGGACAGGGAACTGAGGGATGAACTCGGTTACCAGACCGCGCTTTTGGCGGATAACCTTATTTACAATATGAGTTTGAACGAACCGTCTAACGGAGGCGACATCGGCGGCGACGGCGGCGACGAAGAAGCGGGATACATCGTCGATTATACCCTTACGTATAACGAGCGGTATATTATCGTCCGCGATTACTATCTTGCCATTACCGACCCAGACGAGCGTATGGCTTTGTACGCGGCTGACGAAACTGCGAAGAAATATCTGTCAAGCTATTATACGACGCTGTATAACGTTCTTGCGACGTACAGCAAGTAAGCGTTTACCGTTTTTTAAAAATTAATATTGTGGCGGGCGCGGGTGATTTGTATATCGCCCGCGCCTTTAAATTACTTTACAATTTATTAAATTATTGTTATAATTTTTAATATGAAAATTGCTGACGGGTGGCAGGACTATAAAATTTTGGCCACGGCAAACGGAATGAAGCTTGAAAGCTGGAAGGACGTAATTCTTTTGCGCCCCGACCCGCAGGTTATCTGGACGGGGGGCGAGCTTTCAGCGCGCGGCGGTATCCACGCCGTATACAGGCGCAGCGACAAGGGCGGCGGCGGTTGGGAAATCCGCAAAAGCTTTCCGTCGGAATGGGTAATTTCCTACCGTGATTTAAAATTCAAGATAAAGCCTATGGGCTTCAAGCATACGGGTCTTTTCCCCGAACAGGCGGTAAACTGGGACGCGATGCGTTCTGTCATAGAAAGAGCGCGCAGCGACGGACGTGATGAAATTAAGGTGTTGAACCTCTTCGCGTATACGGGCGGTGCGTCGGTTGCCTGCGCCAAGTCGGGCGCGCTTGTAACGCACGTCGACGCGGCAAAAGGTATGGTGGAGCGTGCGGGCGAAAACGCAAGGCTTTCGGGTATAGAAAGCGGAATACGCTACATAGTTGACGACTGTATGAAGTTTGTCGCGCGGGAAATACGCAGGGGCAACCGTTACGACGCAATTATTATGGACCCCCCAAGCTACGGCAGGGGGCCGGGCGGCGAAACGTGGAAAATCGAGGATAACCTGTTTGCGTTCGTTTGCGACTGTGTAAAGCTGCTGTCGGATAATCCCCTGTTTTTTTTAATAAACAGCTACACGACGGGGCTTCAACCGACAGTGCTTAAAAATATACTTACGCTCACGCTTAAAGGCTTTGACGGCGAGGTGGAAGCCTATGAGGTGGGGATACCTACCGAAGAGGGAATATGCCTACCCTGCGGCGCGAGCGGAATATTCTTCGGTTCGCGAAAATCGGCTTCTATTCTGCGAAGCTGATTTTCCGTGAGTTAAGGGCTGCTCGCCCTTTGACCGCAACGGGCATCCGCCTCGGCGAGCCGCAGGTATACGCAAATTTGGTGCGCTTACAAAAAGTGTGGTTTTTGTGTACGCCGTAAATTATTAATAAAAAATAATGAGTGAAAAGACAATGGAAGATAACGAACTTATAATTTTACACGAAGACAATCACGTAATAGTGGTTTTAAAACCGCAAAACGTTCCGTGCTGCCCAGACGAAAGCGCGGACGACAACCTTCTTGACTGTGTAAAACGTTACATAAAAAAGAAATACGACAAGGCGGGGAACGCGTTTGTCGGACTCGTTCACAGGCTGGACAGACCGACGGGCGGGGTTATGGTCTTTGCAAAGACCTCCAAGGCGGCTTCGCGCCTTTCCGAACAGATGAAAAACGGCGGGTTTGAAAAGAGGTATCTCGCGGTGCTTTGCGGCTGTCCATCGAAAAAGAAAGCGACGCTTGAAAATTACCTGCGCAAAAATTCGGTAAACAACACCGTATACGTCTGTACGCAGACGGAAGAGGGGGCGAAGTTCGCTTCCCTCGACTACGAAATAAAAAATGAGTCGTCGGGGCTGTCCCTTGCTGAAATTAATCTGCACACGGGAAGGACGCATCAGATACGCGTCCAGTTTTCTTCGATAAACTGTCCCGTTTACGGCGATATGCGCTACGGTGGGGAAAAGGCGGTAAAGGGCAGGCTCGCGCTGTGGGCGTTTTCTTTAAGGTTTACGCATCCCGTCACGGGCGAAAAGTTGCGTTTTATGGCGGAACCGCCCGAAGATATTTCCCCTTGGAACAAATTCGATATTAAAATAGACTAAAAAATTTTTTCAACTTTTAATGCGTGCAAAACAAAAGCGTTTGACAACGGCTTATTATTATAGTAAAATAGACGGGATAATTCGATATAATCGGAGTAAATTATGAAACATACGGCATATAAATTTTCAATAATAACGCTCGCGCTGGTACTGTTACTGTCACTTACGGCGTTTTTAGGAATTCATTTTATTCCCGCAAAGGCGGAAGGTACGGTTACGGTCAGCGGAACAAACGTGTTTACCGCAACCGAAGATGCAAACGTCATCGTGGACAAGCAGGACGACAAGTATTACACGATGTTTTCACTTGCATCTAACGACGACAGCGTATCTTACAGAAGAAACCTTGCTTACAACTGGTATTCGGGCGTTACGACAGGCGAGGGCGACGATGCGGTTTCTACCGTTGAACACGGTATGTTCAATATGGAAATAGGCTTTAAAAACACGTCGTTTGAAAAGTTTATCATTACCTTCGAGTCGCAGCAGTACAACAAGAGTAAGGACAACAAATCTTTAAACTACGTAATTTTCTTCCCTGAAAATAACGGAGTTAAGGTTCTTATTACCGATAATAAGGACGCGTCCAAGTCCGACGTCGGCGATAAAGTACTCAACGCCGACCATATCGTAATTAAGTTTACCGAAAAGCTTGCAGGTGCGTATGCTGTTTCCGTAGGTAACGAAGGCGGCGAGTCTGTAACCGGCGAACTCAAAAACGTGGGCGGAAATTTCGCGAAGTCTTCGACTTCTTCGTCAAACCCCGTTTACCCCTTGATTTTCAACGCGGAATTCGATAAGGACGCGGAAAGCAAAGCGGCAAGCATGGTTCTATATTCGCTTAACGGACAGGCTTTTGAAGTTTCAAACGCGTCGCACGACGATAAAAACGATTATTACTACGGCGGCACGGTGCTTGACAATAAACCCGCGGTTCTTTGCCTTAATGAAGAGTTTGTGTATTTCACGCAGGGCGGGGAAGTGGACGTCGATTATACGGTAGTGGACGTACTGCGTTCATCTCCCAGCTCGACCGTTTATTACTACGTGCTTGATTATGACCAGTACGTAAATAAAGAATTGGATTATAACGATAAAGAGCTGTTTACCGAGGTTGAGGACGATATTCTTCTTGAAACAGACGTGGACAAATATCTCCCCGTAGCGGATGATTTAAACGGCACTAAGTTCGACGCGTACAATGCGGACGGCAAGCTTAACAAGTTAAAGGTGGATATGCTTGTTAAGGCGTATATAGAAATAAAGGATACCACCGCTTCGACGGGTACGCCCGACGTGATTTATCTCGACTGGTACGTTTCCGACGGCTACAAAGTTAAAGTTAACGGCTCGGACTTCCTTGTCGTTGCGGAGGATAAGCTCGGCGCGACTTATAACTACGACGGCAGCGACGGCAAAACCTGGGAGCAGATTAAAGCGGATTACCAGGCAAAGGTAGACGAGCTTGCAAACGATTTGTCGGCAGGTTCTTCAAGCTATTTATATCTCCCCTCGGCAGAAAGCCTTTTCGCGGATAACGCAACGGCTTATACAGACTTGAAGCTTAGCGTATATTTCTATCACGACTCGCAGTCGTCAAACACAAATCTTTCTACCAACAATCTTTCCATTAACGTATCCAAGCAGGGCGCGTACACCTTTACGATTTATGCAACGGACGCTGCCGGCAACAATATGTACTATATCGACGAGGACGGCAACATAGAGGAATTTGCGTCAAGCAAAGTCTGGGATATGTACAACGATAAGGAAAACGGACTCTATGACAAGCTTCCCTGGTTTACGTTTAACGTAGGCTATACGGGCGTTCAGTTTGAAGAAACTCCCGGCAAGCAAAGCACCGCTTACGTAGGTACGTCTTACACCTCGGCATCCTTTAAAATCAACGGCATTTCAGGAAGCTACGATACGAGATACCGACTGTTCCTTTTCGACAGGGCGGGCTTCTATAACGACTATAAAGACAATGCGGCTTACAATAACGGAGTATTCAGCTACGAGCAGTTTATTGAAAAAATGGACGAACTTTACGAAGGAGCTGAAACACGTAAGTACTTTACCGAAATTTTACAGGTAAGCGAAAGCGACGCCGAGTATGAAACCTTTAAGGACTACGGTTGGAGCAATTCTTCGACAAGCTTTACCCCGCAGGACGATAATGCGTTCTATATGATTAGGGCAGAGGTTACCGACAAGCAGTTTGTGACCGAACCCGTAACCTGTTCGCTTGCGGTAGTTGCTTCCGTAAACGCGAAAACCATTTCCGGACCTAACGACTGGCTGGCAAACAACGTTGCCTCGGTAGTGCTTTTAAGCATTGCGGGCGCGGCGTTCGTAGGTATAATTCTTCTGTTCGTAATCAAACCCAAGAACAAGGACGACGTTGACGTTCAGTTTGAAAACGAAAAGAAAAAGCAGAAAAAAAGCAAATAAATAAACGTTTTGGCAGTATTACGGTTTTGTAATGCTGCCAAAGTTATATTTGTCGACTAAGCCGTGCAATTAAGTTTATAAGCCGTATTAAAAAACCCGCGCAATGAGGTAAAGTAGAATGCTATCATGGTAACATAATATAAAAAGCAAGGATTGTTTTATCCTTGCTTTTTATTCTTAATAAATACACCATTTGTGCGTGGTTAATCTAATTATCTTATTTATTCGACCTTCAAACCCCAACAACGGCGTTGCTTTGCATTGTTGCATTCAAAGTTATTGTCCCAAAGGTTTAAAATCTTCTTGTTGGATTCAAGCATAGGACCCGTTTCAACAAACTTTACGCCGTGTTGGATAAGCCCTTTTAAGCAATTGACTATAATTATTGCCGCCGTGCCTTTATTGTTGTGTTCTTTGGTTACGCCTATACTCATTAAGTCGGCAACCTCTATATGGCTCATTGCGTGGATATAGGGCAGAAGTCCGCGGGGGATTATGCTCCCTTTTGCTTTCCTCAAAACGTTGAACATAGACGGCATCATAAAGCCGTAAGCGACAATCCTTCCGTCCTTCAAAATAAGCGTTGCGAATTCGGGGACTACAACCTGGTATATCGACTTCATTTCGCGTCTTTTCTGTTTTTCGTTTAAGGGGGTTACACCGTAAAGTTCCGAATAAGCCTCGTCAAGAACGTCCAGACATTGCATAATATATTTGCTCAAAGTCTTTTTGTCGTGCTTTAAAAGGTATTTTACATCAACCAGCGTATAGCCGTTTTTCTCTATTATGTTTTCACTCAGCTTTAAAAGCTTTTCGTCTATTTTTTCAGGTACTGTAATGCGGTAGCAGTTCCAGTCTACAACCTTGTACGCGCCAAGCTTTTGCATATGTTCGACATAGTACGGGTAGTTATAAATCTCGATATACGTACTCGGTTGGTCGAAACCGCTTATAAGCATTCCTTCTTCGTTCAAATCGGAAAAGCTCATAGGTCCGATAATTTCTTCCATTCCTATTTCTTTCGCCCATTTGTAAAGCTTTGCAAAAAGTGCTTTCGTAACCTCGAAATCGTCGATAACGTCAAACCGCGTAAAGCGTAGCTGTTTAAGCCCTGTCTTTTCGTTGGAGCCGCGGTGCCAGATGCCGGCAATTCTTCCCGCAAGCTTTCCGTCCTTATATGCCAAAAACATTTTACAGTCGGCAAAACGGAACGCGTCGTTTACTTTCGGGTCAAATTCGTCAAACTCGTCCGAATACAGGTTGGGGCAGGCGTAGGCGTTATTTTTATATAAATCAATCAAAAATTTGAAGAACTTTTTTTTGTCCCTTTTTGAGGAAATTTGTTTTACGGTAATCATTTCATATTCCTTATTAAGTGTCAAACTTAATTTCACTAAGCTTTATTGTAACATAATAAAAGCAAGTTGTCAATTGAAAGTATGACAAAATAAACTGTGTGGGTTTTACGGAGGATAAATTTTTTTGTTTGCGCACTTTACTTTTTATTCTAAATGTGGTATAATTAACCAGTGTAGTTATACAACATATGGTATTTTTATGATAAAACAAGGGAAAAAGTATTAAGTACATGGAAAAAAGCTATAACGCAGATGACTTAAAAATTCTTGAAGGGCTTGAAGCGGTGCGTATGCGTCCCGGTATGTATATCGGTTCCACGGGCATCAAGGGGCTTCATCATATTCTTTGGGAAATAGTTGACAACTCAGTAGACGAGGCTGCAAACGGCTATGCCGACGAAATTACGGTAAAGCTATGGAACGACGGCTCGGCTTCTGTCGAGGATAACGGCAGGGGTATGCCGACCGACGTCAATACCAAAGCCAAGATGAGCGGCGTTGAAGTAATTTTTACCAAGCTTCACGCAGGCGGTAAATTCGATACGGAAAACTACGCCTTTTCGGGCGGTCTTCACGGTGTGGGTGCGTCGGTTACCAACGCGCTATCAAGCTGGCTTAAAGTAGAGGTGTACCGCGGTACGGTTTATAAAATGGGGTTTTCCAGCCGTTATGACGTGGAAAGGAAAAAGTGGCTTTGCGGCGTTGCCGACGGACCGCTTGAAAATACGCGCGAAAAGACGGGCAAGAAGGGTACTTTCGTAAGGTTTATGCCCGACGGCGAGGTGTTTGAAACCGTCGATTGGAGTTACGATACAGTATTCAAAAGACTTAAAGAGCTTGCGTTTTTAAATAAAGGTCTTAAAATCAACTTTATCGACGAACGCGAGGTTTACCGCGAAACCGAGGAAGAGGACGATTACGGCGAAACGAAAACCGTGCGCGAGCTTATGCCTGCACGCCCGCCCGTGTCGTTTAAGTACGACGGCGGACTTATCGACTTTGTCAAATATCTCAACGGCGACCGTACTCCGCTGTATGCGACCCCGCTGTATTATTCAACCGTAAAGGATATCAAGCTTAAAAACGCGCCCGCAGGTAAAATAAAAATAGAGTTTGCGCTCTGCCATACCAAGGACGATTCTGAAAGTCTGTTTTCGTTTGTAAACAATATTTCCACCGTGGAGGGCGGCTATCACGAAACGGGCTTCCACAACGGTCTTTTAAAGGTAATAAACGATTTTGCCAAAAGCAACGGCGTGTTAAAGGCAAAGGACGCACCTTTTATAGCCGACGACATCAAAGAGGGCTTGACCGCTGTGCTGACCGTTAAGATGACGGGCGTAGAGTTTGAAGGGCAGACGAAAACCAAGCTCGGCAACCCCGAAGTAAAAGCTCCCGTCGAACAGGCTGTAATGGAAGGACTTAACAGCTTACTTGCCGTTAAGGGCAACAAGCCGATTTTCGACGAAATGGCTAAAAAGGCGAAGTTTGCAGCCGACGACAGAATAAAGCACCGTGCGGAAAGGGACGTCGCAAAGGCGGCTTCGGACAACGACGGACTGAACCTTATAGGAAAGCTTGCGCCCTGCTCGGGTAAAAACCCCGAAATGAACGAGCTGTTCATAGTCGAGGGCGACAGTGCGGGCGGTACGGCAAAACAGGCAAGGGTAAGGCAGTACCAGTCAATTCTGCCGCTTAGGGGCAAACCCCTGAACGTCCAGAAAAAGACGGCTTTGCAGGCGTTGCAGAACGAGGAAATAAAGACCCTCGTTTCGGCAATAGGCGCGGGCTTCAACCGTTCGTTCGATGTGGACAAGACTAAATACAAAAAAGTTATAATACTTTCCGATGCAGACCAGGACGGTATGCACATCCGCTGTATCCTTTTAACCTTCTTTTTTAAATATATGCGCGACCTTGTAAACGCAGGCTACGTTTATATAGGTATGCCACCTCTATATAAGGTATATAAAAAGGAAACGGTGGAATATGCCTACGACGACAAGGAGCTTGACGAAAAAATAAAAAAGGTAGGCAAGGGCTACCAGCTCCAACGTTATAAGGGTTTGGGCGAAATGTCTGCCGACCAGCTTTGGGATACGACGATGAACCCCGCAACACGCAACCTCATACAGGTCACTATCGACGACGCGGCGGAGGCTGCGGAAGTTATTGAAATGCTTATGGGCGACAAGGTCGAGGGGAGAAAGGAATTCCTTGCGCAGAACGCAAACTTCAACAAGGTTGACGGCTTTATAGAAAAAGTAAACTTCAAACCCGAAAATAATGCGGGAGGTTACTGATAATGGCAAAGAAAAACGACGGCAATTTTCAGACCTCCATTCCCACGGGCAAGGTTTTTACAACTCCGCTTGAAGAGGTAATGCCGCAGTCTATGCTCCCTTATGCGGAGTTCGTCATTCTCGACAGAGCTTTGCCGAGAGTAGAGGACGGACTTAAACCCGTCCAAAGGCGCATTTTGTTCACTATGGCGGAAATGGGCTTAACCCCGGACAAGCCCCACAAAAAGTCCGCAAGAATAGTCGGCGACTGTATGGGTAAATACCACCCGCACGGCGACAGTTCGGTTTACGACGCGATGGTAAGGATGGCGCAGGACTTCAATATGCGCCTGACGCTTGTAAACGGACACGGCAACTTCGGCTCGATTGACGGCGACCCCGCCGCGGCTATGAGGTATACCGAGGCAAGGCTTGAACCTCTCGCGTTAGAGCTTTTAAAGGACCTTGACAAGGAAACCGTACCCTTTTCGTTTAACTTTGACGATTCGCTTTTAGAACCGGACATTTTACCCGGCAGGTTTCCCAATTTGCTCGTTAACGGTGCAAACGGAATTGCGGTAGGTCTTGCGACGAATATCCCCACGCACAACCTCGGCGAAGTTATCGACGGGTGCTGCGCTTATATAGATAACCCTAAAATCTCGCTTAAAGAGATGATGGGTATTATCCCCGGTCCGGACTTTTCCACGGGCGGTTTCGTAATTGCCAAGGAATTGAAGCAGGCTTACGAAACGGGCAAGGGTAAAATTACTCTGCGTGCAAGGTATACCGTCGAACAGAGCGATTACGGTAAAAAGCATATTGTAATTACAGAGCTTCCTTACCAGACTAACAAGGCAGAGCTTTTAAGAAAGATTATGCTTTTAAAGGAGGATAAGAAGGAGCAGCTTTCGGGTATTACCGAAATTGTTGACGAGTCCGACCGCACGGGTATGCGCGCTGTTATAAGCTGTAAAAAGGAAGCGGACGTCGATGCGATACTTCAATTGCTTTTCAAGTACACCGATTTGGAGTGTACGTTCGGTATAAATATGGTAGCCATTGCGGGCGGAAGACCCCGCCAGCTCGGACTTATCGAGATAATTAGATATTACGTCCAGTACCAGCGTCAGATAGTATTGAGAAGGACGCGTTACGAGCTTAAAGAAGCACTTGCGCGTTGCCATATCCTCGAAGGGCTTATAATTGGCGTCCATAACGTGGACGAGGTGGTGCGGATAATCAAGACCGCGGAATCCACCGCCGACGCGAGAAGAAAGCTGATGGAAAGGTTCGCCCTTTCCGAGCGTCAGGCACAGGCAATTCTCGATTTAAGGCTTGCCCGCCTTGCCAAGCTTGAAGTCAAAAAGCTCGAAGACGAGCTTGCCGCGCTCAGGAAGCGAATAGAGGAGCTGCGCGCGATTATAGACGATACGTCAAAGCAGTGGAGCATTGTCAAGTCGGAAATGCGCGAGATAAAGCGCAAGTACAAGTGCGAAAGAAAGACCCGCATCGTTGCCGACGAAACCAAGATTGCGGTCAAGCGCGCAGACGTGCAGAAAACCGTGTCTGATTGGTCGGTATGTATCAACGCGAATAATAACATCAAGTTCATCGAAAAGGACGAATTTGCTTTTGCGGCAAAGAAAAAGCTTCCCGCTTCGGCTTCGCTTTCTATGCTCCATAAGCTCGTTTTAAACTGTAAGTCGGACGACGCGGTGTATGCGTTTACCAATCTTGGCAACTGCGTCAAAATGAACGTAAGCTATGCCGAGGTTTCCGAGTTCAGGTCTGCGGGGCAGAAGTTTGAAAAGGCGGTGGAAGGAGTTCAGGCGGGAGAGTATCCCGTAAAACTTTTTGCGTGTGCAAAGAACTCCGTTCCCGAAGGCGAGCTGCTGTTCTTTACCAAGCAGGGCGCGGTCAAGCGTACCGCGTGGAGCGAATACCTGCAAGGCAAAAACGTTATGCCGGCGATTAAGCTCAAAGACGGGGACGAGCTGCTGACTGTCGAAAAGTTCGACGACGACGAGTTTTCCACAATGATTTTCGTTACGCGCAAGGGCTTGTGCCTGAACGCAAACAAGGACGAGGTTCCCGTGCAGGGCAGGATTGCCGGAGGCGTTAAGGGAATCGCGCTCGGCGGCGGCGACGAGGTGTTATTCGCCACACAGCATACGGGCGAGGGCGAACTTATAATTGTTACCACGCTCGGCGGCTTCAAACGCGTTGTTTCCTCTACTATCGACCCCATAGGCAGGGCGTGCAAGGGTGTTATGATTGCCGATATAAAGGGAAAGGGAGAAATTCTCTTTGCCGATTACGTAACAATACCTTATTCGGTCGCAGTCGTAAACGACGATAAGACGGTTGCTGAGGTTAACACCGAAGAAATACCCATCGAAACGCGCGTGTTTAAGGGCAAGCCCCTTAAAAAAGACGGCGTAAAAAAGGTTTCCGCAGTATATGCGTTGAAACACAGGTCGGATTATCCCGACGGCAGAATGCAGATAAAATTTTAACCGCGTATATACATTGCAATACGGCGTTAAGCTCAGCTTTTTATCGGTCGCGTACTTCCGGTATGCTCCTCAAAAAATGCTCGCTTGCCTTATCTTGCCCATATCTACGCAGTTTGCAAAATATGACTTAGGAGTTTATAATGACAAAAAAGGATTTAAAAATGCAAACGGAAGAAGTCAGAAAAAAGGTAAAAAAACTCGGTCCGATAAAAATTATTATTTTATTGATAATGGCAATAGGTACGGTTTGTTCATACGTCTTCCACGACTGGATATTCCCTGCAACCAGCGTTTTCAATAAGGGTGTTTCAAGCTCGGAATTTGTTAACGGGCTACTCGCGCTCGTTCCGAAAATTATTCAGGCTATACAGGTAATAACGATTGTTCTTATTATTATGACCGTCGTACTTCTGACAATAAACCGCATCTTCAAAAAAAACCAGCGTGAGATAACGGTCATAAGGCTTATAAGCAACCTTATAAAGACGGTTGTCGTTATCGGGCTTGTAATTGCCGTTCTTGCAATTTGGGGCATAGACACCACTGCGCTTATAACGGGTGCGGGAGTTATTACCCTTGTAGTCGGTCTTGGAATGCAGAGCCTTATTTCTGACGTGGTTGCGGGATTGTTTATAGTATTTGAAAACGAATTTAACGTCGGCGACATCATAACGATAGACGGTTTCCGCGGAACGGTCGTTTCCATAGGAATAAGGACTACCAAGCTCGAAGCGTTGGGAAATATCAAAATAATAAACAACAGCGATATAAGGGGAGTTCTTAACCAGACGGTAATGCCCTCAACTGCGAAAACGCTTATCGACGTAGAATACGGCGAATCGCTCGCGCACGTTGACGAAGTAATAAAGCAAAATCTTCCCGGTATAAAGGTTGACGGAATAACGGGAGATATATGCTATGACGGCGTTGCCGAACTCGGCGCGTCGGGCGTGACCCTGCAGTTTACCGCAACGTGTTACGAGGGCGACATCTTCGCCGTCCAGCGCGAAATGAACAAAAAGCTGAAAAATATGTTCGACGAAAACGGAATAGGTATTCCCTTCCCGCAGCTTGTCGTGCATACCGCGCAAGAAAAATAATACCGCAAAATATTTGTATAAATTATCTAACGGTGGTATAATAGTTTTAATATGTTACGGCGCAGAATAGCCGTAAAAATTTGTGAATAAAAATTGTGAATAAAAAGGAGATATGTTTATATGGCTAAAATAACCAAGGATACATTAATTGTAGATTGTCTTAAAATAAATCCCAACAGTGCGGAAATTTTACAGGCGGTAGGTATGCACTGCCTCGGCTGCGCGATGGCACACGGCGAAACTATTGAACAGGCGGTATTCGTTCACGGTAACGATTTGGACGACCTGCTTGCAAAACTCAATGAAGGAATAGAAGATTAATAAAAATAAGGCGTCCGCGCGTTATAACGCGCGGACGCCTTATTTTCAACGTAAAACGCAATTGACATTGCACGTTCCGTACCGTATAATGATTGTACTGTAAATGTTAAAGGGGGTTATAGTAAATGTACTGTCCTAAATGCGGCAAACAACTTCCCGACAATTCGCGGTTTTGTCCCGGGTGCGGCGCGTCCTTCAATCCAACTTCACAGCCTACTGTCCTGCCGTCGCAAAGCGTCAACGCGGGCTTTTGCGTATTAAGCGTTCTTTTTCCCGTTGTCGGTTTAATTTTCTTTATTATCTGGCAAAGGGAAAAGCCCAAACAGTCCAAAGCCTGCGGAATATGCGCGTTGGTCGCTTTGATCGTAGAGTTTGTTGCCGGTATGATTTTAGGCATTTGTCTTGGTTTGGCAATTGTAAAAAACGGCGGCTGGGAAACGCGTTTGCCCGACGTTACTAAACCGACCGTTCCCGATAGGAGTCCGGAGTTACCCGAATGCGAAGAAACGGGCGACGGCGTACTTACCTTTGCTTATTACGGTAACGGCAACAAAGTCTGCTACGATAATTTGACCGACAGTATAATCACAGTATAATCGTATGGAGCGGCAGAAAAGTAACCGTGTACGGCATAGAAAACAAGGACGGTTTGTATATTGCCGTTTGCGGTGGAAGCGGTTATGTGGGATTAATTGATTTATGCAAAATATGATTAACGGCGGCGCGCTAATTAAAGCGCGCCGCCGTTTCCATTCATTGCCACGTATGGTAAAATTTTTGCATTGCATAAGTGTACATATTAATATATAATATACTTATGAAAATTAAAAATTTAGCGGCATTAATTGCAGCGGCAACGGTAGCCGTTTCATTGACGGGTTGCGCTGTGGACAAAGAAAACCAGACAGGGGACGGCGACGTTGAAATAACCGAGCGTTTACCCGAAACTTTACCTCCCGTAGGGATAACTCCCGAAGACCCCCCGACGGAAGAACCTCCGACCGAAACACAGCCGCCGGTAGAGGAGGAGCCTCCTGCCGAGGAGCCGCCCGCGGTTAAACCGCCTACGGTATCCGAACCGAAAGTCCAAACCGTATCTTACGTAAAGGTAACCTCCGATAACGTAAATATACGCACGGGTGCGGGAACCGGCTATGCGATAGCGGGAACGGCGGAAAAATCCACGCTTTACGCGTGCCTCGGCGAAGAGAACGGCTGGTATAAAACCAGGTACCGCAATAAAATAGTGTACATATCCAAAAAGTATTGCGTGATTACCGAAATGAATAAAAGCGATAACGAGCAAATCGAAGCGGTAATTGCGGAAGGTACGAAATTTATGGGGGTACCCTATGTATACGGTGCGGTGCGTCTGCACGACGGTAAAGGTAATATGTACAAAAGCTTTTCGGTAAACGCTTTTGACTGCTCGTCGCTTATGCAGTATATCTTTTACAAGGGCGCGGACAAGCTGTTGCAGGTAAACACACGCACCCAGATTTATCAGGGGAAGACGGTTTCAAAAGCTAATCTCAAACGCGGTGACCTGATGTTCTTTACAAACGCTTCCCGTAAGAATAATACCGGGATAGAACGTGTGGGACACGTCGCGCTTTACCTCGGCGACAACTATATTTTACACACGGCGTCGGACTATGCGAAGATTGAACAGATTTCATCAACGCGGTGGGGGTACTATATACAGTCCCAAAGAATTATTTAAGAACTTAATAGAAAAAACAAGCGGGCAAAGAGGTGTCTGTTATAGGAATTTTTTCTTGGACAAACAAATAGCGCACTACTTCGTTTACGAAGTAGTGCGCGACAGCCTATAATTATGGGCTAAAATAAAAAACAACTTCAAAGCGACATTATTCACATAAAGCAAGGTTTTGACATTGAAAGCCTTGCTTTTTTAAGTAAAAACAAAAATTTAAGGAATTCTTAAAGATTTACGCATTGGAAAATGATATAATTGATATGGAGGTGCTGTATGAAATATAATTGCCTTGTAATTGACGACGAAACAGTGCTTGCGTACCTTATAGAACACAAAGGTAAGGTTATATCGAAAAAAGAACTGTTTGAGAAAGTCTGGGAAGATAAATTTACGGGCGACGGAACGCTGAACGTGCATATCAGAAAGCTTCGTGAAGCCATAGAAAGCAACCCGAACGAGCCGAAATACATTATTACGGTCTGGGGCGACGGTTACAAATTTACGGGAGCAGGCGTATGAAAAAGCAAGCCTTTTTAATCGGCGTTTTTTTCGTACTTATAGCCGAAATTATTGCGCTAATCGTCTTTGCCGTGCATATAGCACCCCGCAACCTGCTTGTTGGAGAATAAGAAAATGTTTTTATAGGGATTTGGTATTTGACAAAGCTTCTTATAAACGGGCAGTGAAGAAAGTTTTTATGACTTTTTTTGTGGAAACATAATCGTAAAGCTTATTATTAGTGATATTGTCTATCGCTTGTAGTTTAGCTTTCGGTATGTTATAATGATTGTGCGATAAACAGTAATTTACCGTTGCAAAAAGGAGAATCATAATGAAAGATAAAAAAATGACTTATGAAGAAAAGTTAAACGTAATGGAAAAATTCGGTTTGCAAAAAGAATGGGCGGAGTGGGAATTGAAATTGGAAAACGAATATTTTGCCGTTCTTCCTTCTTTCCGCTTTTTGAAGCCGATTAGCGATCACCTTGAATTCCATAGGGGCGGTTTTGCGGATATGATAAAAAAATACATAGAGCAAGGCGTCCTTGATGAAAGATTTCCCGAAGTATCCGCGCTGATAAAAGAAGGTGCTTCGATAGAAAGTATAGAGAAGTTTGCATTTGAAAGAGTTCAAGAAGCCGTCGAGAGTATTTTATATCAACTCGGCGACCAAGAGTCCGCAGAATGCGCGGACGTGTTCGACGAAATAGATTGTTCAAAAATAAAAAAGATGCGCCTTATGGAAATAAATGACGACGGAACGCCGACGGGGCGGCGCGCTATCGAGCTTCACGGAAAAATTCCGTTTTCTGATATGGAAGATTGACCGTATTTTTGCCTATTATATGATATAATATTATTACGATAAATTGAAATTTATCTATTTCTATTCGATTTTATTTTCATATCAAAAATGCTTTTATATGCTCATTTGCAATTTTGACTTGTCGTTTATTAAAACCGTGCTTTGCACCATCCAGAACAATCAAAAGCGAATTTGGGTTGACTGCGATTGTCATAGCCTTTTTCGCATAGTCAATGTTTACTATACTGTCATTATCGCCGTGAATAATCAATATAGACACATTTATCTTCGCTATCGTATCGTAGATATCCAAGCCGATTGCTGACTTGGGGTAATCGGGCGAAAACCTAAACAACTTACACTTCAAGGTATCTTCAATATTTTCGGGGCTGAATTGCATAAACAGCATTTTTCCTTTGCGTGCATCATCGGGAATACATGGCGCAGGATAAAGCAATATTAGCTTATCTACACTTCGCTCGGCGGCAAACATACAGGAAACAACCCCGCCCTGACTTTCTCCGACTAAAATCAACTTGCTACTGTTGACATAGTTTAATCGTGCCACATAATCAATTACGCAAAGTAAGTCCCTTTTTTCGGTTTCAAGCGACATATCTCTGAATTTTCCGTCGCTCTTACTCATCAAACCGCCGCCGCAAAAATCATATGTAAAAACCACGTATCCCATATATGCCAAATATTCGGCATATGATTTTAATCGTTTTTGATTTCCCAAAAATCCATGGCTTAATATTACGGGGATACCGTTATCTTTTTCTATACGGTACTCGTAACCACCGATTGTGAATTGTCCGCTTTTACATGAAAAATAGTTTTTCTTCATTTATTATGTTCCGCTGAATTACTGTTTATCGTAATTGTATCATATCAAAACCAAATAAGAAAAGCAAGGACTGTTTACCGTAATTCCCACAGGGAATTTAATAAAACGCAAATAAAAAGGTTTAGGCATGGCGTTAAGCTGTGCCTTTTCTGTACTTTTTTCGTGGACGAATTAGGCTACTCGTAGCCTAGTGAGATATAGATATGTTTTATATTTCCCGCAAAATTCAATCGGTTGCGTTCTTTCATTTTTCGTGATATAATGACAGTAAGATAAACAGTAATTTGGCGGAGAAATTTATCTATGGGCGACAACGAATTAAAAGAAATATGGCAAGAAGAATTAAATATTTTCAAAGGCATACTTTTCAATAATTCCGAGTTTGCCGAAGGTACAGAAGATAGTCTTTCGTATAAATTTGACTGTACCGAGTTTGAAGTTCTCAAACAAGAGTACAAAATACAAGAGATAGCGGGCAACGGCACTTCTTTTGAAAAAGCAGTAAACCTTACACGCTACTTTGCTCCACGCCTTCTTCACGACGGCAACTTTGATAATCATATAAGCTGTAATGCGTTAGAGCTATTGAGATATAGTTTAAATAAACCGTCTTGCGGAATAAACTGTCTGAATAAGTCAAAGATTTTGCAAGAATTGTGTCTTGCGTTAAAAATTCCTGCGCGTAGGGTATGGATTATGCCGTATTCGCCTTATGATATGGATAATCACGTTGTAACCGAAATATACGATGACACGTTGAGCAAATGGGTAATGCTTGATGTTACAAGTAACGGCTATTTTGCCAATGCCGCAGGTGAACCGTTGTCAGTCGTTGAAATTCGCCGAAATTTTGCTCTAAACGAAGTGTGCGACTTTATTAAAACGGTGTCAGAGTGTGCGGAAGTGTTTTCTGATAAAAAAGCGGAAGCCATATATTATGAAAGGTATTTTGCAAAAAATTCATTTTGGTATGTGGTCGAAAAGAATAACACTTGCGGCGATGACGGGGAACGGCTGTATTGTATTCCCAAAGGCTTTAATCGGTATGCGTGGACAAAGCAAAACTTGGAATACAAATTGCATTGTTCACCAAATAATGGAGCCATAAATCAAAGATTAAAAGTTATAAGCGAAGCTGAGTATAAGCAGGTAAGCAGTATTTCTATATTATCACTTGCGCCGTAACTAAATTTCAATTTATCTTTCTAAAAGGTTTGTAGTAAAAAGCTCTCGAACATATCGTTCGAGAGCTTTTGTCCTTGCTTGAAAGTATAACTCTTAATAATTTAGTTTTTTAATTCCCTATGGGAAGTGCGCTTTTATATCCTTGCTTTTATCTTTATGAAATGCACTGTAAAGCTCACTTGTTTTCTTCTTCTTTGTTTTTTACCTTACCCGTTATAAAATCTCCCTGAGGGGGAGGAGGGTTGTCTTTCAATTCTTTTTTCTCCTGCAACTGCTTAAACGTTACCATCAACGCCCCGCAGACAAACGCCCCGCCCAGCGGCGCAAAACCCCACCATTCAAAGTAGACGAAAATAAATATGGTAACAGCGGAAAACAATGCCGCAAGGATACAGAAAATTATACGCAGCTTCTTATACATATATATATAATATAACATTAACCGCCAAATTGCAAGAAAAATATCCTTTATTGATGTACTTGCGAAAAATAGTGAACAGTTTTGTATAAAATTAACTCAATTTGTCAAAAATTGACTTAACGAAAATTTTTGTTAAAATAAAAATAATTGCTTGACATAATATATTTATTTATGTTATCTTAATCAAGCTGTCGGCGATAAATCGTCTGTAACCGCAAAATCAGTCGTAAAACGATAAAAGAACTTAAAAAATTTATGAAAATTTTATGAAAAAAGTTCTAAAAATTGTTTGACAATTAATTTTGTATATGATATTATAGACAAGCTCGCTGGTGAGCATCGGATGTTTTTCCGATTAACGATGTTTAAAAATTGAATAGAAGGAAACGATTTTAAAAATAGTTTCTGTCAATTTAACTTTGAAGTACATTAGTACCACAAAGCAAAGTCAGCAAAGATAAATGACTTAAATAGTCGAGATAGAGCCACGAACTTATAGTTCGGTTTTATACAAATTAAACTTAAGAGTTTGATTCTGGCTCAGGATGAACGCTGGCGGCGTGCTTAA
>CAJUKJ010000021.1 GCA_910587365.1 uncultured Christensenellaceae bacterium
CTGCTTTGATTATATTGTTTATTATTGTGTGTCCATATTGATTATTTACAGTAATGCAAAGCTACACGGTAAACGGATATCACAGCCTTTCAAAAACCGACGCCGCATTCCTTGACGCGCTTTACCGCAACCCGAATGCGCCCTATACCGACGCGCAGATAAACGCCTTTATAGAAGGTTATGAAGAGAATAATTTGCATACAAAAGCCAATAATATTTCGGCAGTGTATACTGCGCTTATAAATAACGTCGGCGGCGACGCGCTCTCCGCACAGCTAAACTCTTTCGGGTATGCGGACATCAAACAGCTTTGCGCCCTTACGGCAAAGGGAATTGATATCGACAA
Source organism: uncultured Christensenellaceae bacterium (assembly GCA_910587365.1). Taxonomy (GTDB): domain Bacteria; phylum Bacillota; class Clostridia; order Christensenellales; family Borkfalkiaceae; genus Coproplasma. The sequence goes on from CAJUKJ010000021.1 coordinate 347, forward strand.
TGATTTCGGTAAAACTTCGATAAGCTTTACCGAGCTTGAATATACCGTAAGACCCGAACGGACTTACTTCGGTTCGTTTAATACCGAAACGGCTATATATACCCACGGTATGCAGAAAGAAAACCTCGGTTCGTCGTTTTCTATCGGCTATACCGACTACGGCAACGGACTGCTTTATTCCGCGCCGAACGGCAACAACTATACGCTGTTTGTAAAAACGGGCGGGTACGTGCTGTTGTTCAGGTTAGAGGGCGGGTTCAATTCCCTCGGCGGTATAGGCGTTACAATGTGGCACGCCTGCACGGTCCATTAATGAAAAATTTTATTATACGCTATAAACTTTATATCCTAAGTGCGTTCGCGTTGGCGGAAGCGGCAATATATATCGCGTTTATGACAGTAGAATGCACGTCGGGTGCAAACCCCGTTATGCTGAAATACTCTGGCATATTGCTGTGCCTTTTGACCTCTGCACTCGTTTGCCCCGCTTGCGGCAAGGACGGAATAATGCTTGTCTGCGCCTTTATATTCACTGCGGTTTCGGACATGTTTATATTCGTTTTGGACGGCTTTTACGAAGTAGGGGTAAGCACGTTTATAGTTACGCAGATATTCTACTTTGCAAGGATATACCTTGCTTTGGGAAAAAAGCCCTATATTTCAATCGTTGTTCGCGCCGTGCTTGCAGGCGCGGCAATGCTCGCGATAGGGCTTACCGGCAACTTAATCACGTTAACCGCGCTTGTCGCAATTTATTTCCCTATGCTTGTATGCAACGCTGTTGAAAGCGCATTGCTAATTAAAAATTCAAAGATATATATTCTTTTCTTTGTCGGGCTGTTATTGTTCATTGGCTGCGATATATGCGTGGGGTTAAACAACTTTGCAGGGTTGGGCATAAGCCTTCCCGCAGGCGTTGTAAGCTTTGTGGGTATTGCTATGTGGGCGTTCTATCTTCCCTCGCAGATGCTTATCGCTTTGTCTGCACGCATACCCGAAAGGACAGCTTATGAAAAATAAACTTTTTACGGCTTTATACTGCATATGCCTTGTGCTGTTTATGCTGACATTTGCGATTGGGCTGCCAATATATTGCCGCTTTCTGTACTATATCCAAATAAAGACTTTGGGGTTGGAACAGGCTACGGGTTGGTCATACGGTATGATTAAGCAAGCGTATGACGAGGTGCTGAATTTCTGTACCCTGCCTTGGGTAAACGAGTTCAGCGCGGGACAGTTAAAGTTTTCCGAAAGCGGAGCTTCGCACTTTGCCGACTGCAAGGTTTTGTTCAATTTAAACCTCGGCGTGTTGTTATCGTCGGGCGCGGTGCTTTTGGCTTTGATAATTTTGCAAAGGTTTAAAAAGCTTGAAATTTTAAGCTTTGGCAGACATAAGGCGTATTTCTGGTCGGGAATAATTGCCGTCGCCCTGCCCGTGCTTTTAATAATAATTATCGCAATAGCGGGCTTCGACAATTCGTTTCAAGCCTTTCACGCAATATTTTTCCCCGGTAAGGATAACTGGGTGTTCAGTGCAAGTAAGGATGAAATTATCCGCGTAATGCCCCAACAGTTTTTTATGAACTGCGCGATAATAATAGCCGTGGGCTTAATCGCTTTCGCGTCCGCGCTTATCGCCGCGGATTTGATTATAAAATATAAAGCAAAAGGCAAGGGCGGGGTAGAAGAGGCAAAGTAAAGACTTGGCTACGGAACAACGGCGCGGACGGAAATAAAGTTTCCGTCCGCGCCGTAATCTTTACTTTTTTTGACTGTATATTCAGTAAAAAGTAAATATTTAAGTCCGCGTCGGCATTGCCGACGCGGACTATTTATTATCTTCGTCTATCTTCTCAGTACTAATGCCTTTTTCTTGCCCTCCCACATAACAAAGGGGGAGGGGTAGGGGTGAAGGTTGTGTAATCCGTCCTTGTAATGAGGTATTAACGCACAACCCTCATTCGTATTTGCCTAACGGCAAATCCACCTTCCCCCTTTACTAAGAGGGAAGGCTATTGATATAGTCATAATTTTGACTATTTACAAAAATGCGTATGCGTATTATAATTATTATAGTTAAAGAAAAGGAGAAATTTATGGCAATCGATTTTAACAAATATCAAGAAGAATTTAAAAAAGAAGCACCGCAGTTTACTTTTTTGCTTTGCAAAGAAGATTTAAAAATTCTTGTGCGAAGATATAAGAGAAAGAATTTGGATGACAACGTGAGGCTTGCTTGCATAGCTTTGGTTTTTGGCTTTAAAAATGTTTTTCTGAAAATTTTTGCTACGGCTCAAAGGGATACGAAAAAATTCATTGCAAAGCTTGACAGTTTAAAAGGTAATTTCGCTTTGTTTGAGGATTGGATAAATAAGTTTATAGACGGTGTTCAAAACGAAGCCGTGCGCAATTTAATCCGCGAATACTGGGAAGAGCGCGAACAGAAAATCGATAAGGACAACTTTACGGTTCAACAGATATTATAAAATTCGTCCGTGCCGTTTTCATATTACCGTTTGGCGGCGCATACAATTAGACGTATGGACAATTTCTGTTTTACCGACGTAGGACAAACACTTAAAACGCTTAAAACCTCGAAGGAGGGGTTAAGCGGACAAGAGGCGCAGTCAAGGCTTAAAAGCTACGGAAAAAACGAGCTGGAAAAGGGCAAGCGCACGGGCATAGTCAAGCTGTTCTTTTCGCAGTTTAAAGATTTTATGACCCTGCTTTTAATAGTCGCGGCTGCGGTTTCGGCTGTAATTGCGTTCATTTCAAAGGACTCGCGCGATTTAACCGATACTTTCATTATACTTGTAATAATCTTTATGAACGCGATAGTCGGCACCGTCCAGCAATTCAGGGCGGACAAGGCGATTGAAAACCTAAAAAAGCTTTCTTCATGTCAGGTAAAGGTACGGCGCGACGGCAAGGAAATAACCGTTGACAGCACGGAAATTACCGTCGGGGATATAGTTCTTTTGGAAGAGGGCGACGTCGTCCCCGCAGACTGCCGCATTGTGGAGTGTAACAATTTAAAATGCGACGAGTCCGCCCTTACCGGCGAAAGCGCGGGCGTTGAAAAAAATTCTGCGGCTATACGCGGCAACAAAGTCGCGCTCGGCGCAATGCACAACACGCTTTTTAACTCTACCTTCGTCGTCAGGGGCAACGCTACCGCGGTAGTCACTTCGGTCGGTATGGGTACGGAAATGGGTAAAATCGCCGCAATGCTCGGCGACGCAAAGTCAACGGGGACCCCGCTTGAAAGGTCTTTAAACAAGCTCGGTAAATTCATTTCCGCGTTCGTGCTTGCGGTAACCGCCGTAATTTTCATAATGGGTCTGTTCGTAAGGGGCGACGGCATTTTAAAAAACTTTATGACCTCGGTTGCGGTGGCGGTTGCCGCCATACCCGAAGGGCTTCCCGCAGTAGTTACCATAATTATGGCTATGGGCGTTCAGCGGATGAGCAAAAAGGGCGTTGTTATCCGAAAGCTGAAATCGGTTGAAACGCTTGGCGGATGTTCGGTAATCTGTTCCGACAAGACGGGAACTTTAACCGAAAACAAAATGCGCGTTGTGGATGTCTTCTGCGAAGGCTCGGCTGAAAGTACTATGCTCGAATGTATGACAGCCTGTTCGGGCGTCAAGGGCGAAAAGGGCAAGTATATAGGCGACCCTACGGAAATTGCCCTAAGGATATATGCCGATGAAAAGGGCTTTGAAAAGCCGTTTGAAAAGATTGCCGAAATTCCCTTTTCTTCCGAACGCAAGATGATGAGCGTTGCCGCAGACTTCGGCGCAAGAAAGATAAACTACGTTAAGGGCGCGCCCGATATCCTTATAGGGCGGTGTTCGTTTATTCTTACCGATAAAGGCGTAAGACCCATTACAAAAGAGGATAAGCGGCGCATAACCGAAAAAAACAATGCAATGTCGGACGACGCGCTTCGCGTTCTCGGCTTTGCATACAGGCAGTTCGACGGCGAAGTTAGGGAAGAAGGGCTTACCTTTATCGGGCTTTGCGGCATGATTGACGGTCTTAAAAAGGGCGTAAAGGAAGCCGTTGCGGAATGCAGGGCGGCGGGGGTTTCAACCGTTATGATAACGGGCGACCACGTGCGTACTGCGTTTGCGATTGCGAAAAGACTGGGCATTGCCACGGATATGAGCGAGGTAATGTCGGGCGAGCAGCTCGACGCTATGAACCCCAAGGAGCGCGAACAGGCTATTTTGAGATGCCGCGTGTTTGCCCGCGTTTCGCCCAAGCACAAGAATATGATTGTCAAAGCCCTTAAAAAGCACGGCAAAGTCACTGCTATGACGGGCGACGGCATAAACGACGCGCCGAGTATTAAAACCGCGGATATCGGTATTGCAATGGGTTCGGGTACCGATGTTACGAAAAGCGCGTCGGATATGGTTATTGCGGACGATAATTTCACTACGATAGTGACCGCCGTGCGCGAGGGCAGAAGGATATCGGCAAATATCAGAAAGACAATCCAGTTTTTCCTTTCCACAAACCTTGCCGAAGTGCTTGCAATTTTAATTGCGTCCTTAGTGTTCTTCAAAAACGGCTTTCTGCTTTCGACGCAGCTTTTGTGGCTTAATTTAATCACGGACAGCTTCCCCGTGCTTGCGCTGGGTATGGAAAAGGAGGACGCGGACATTATGAAGCTTCCGCCCGTCCGCGCCGAAAAAAGCCTGTTTTCCAAAACCTCGGTTACGTCTATTGCGTTCTTCGGTGTGTTTATAACGGTTGTTTCGATAGGCGTTTACGCCGTTACCCTAAACATATGCGGTAACGAAATCGCTACGGCAATGACGTTTTTGACTATGTCGTTTTTAGAGCTGTTCCACGCCTTCAATATCCGTTCGGAAAGGCAGTCGCTGTTTAAATGCGGACTGTTGTCAAATAAAATACTTCTCGGCACAGTGCTTGCGGGCATACTAATAAACGTGCTGTTGGCTATAAGTCCGCTTGCGGGAGCGTTCGGGCTTGACTGCCTTAACTGGAAGCATTGGCTTATAGCTTTGGGGCTTTCGCTTTCCGTAATACCCGTCGGCGAAATTTACAAGCTTATTTTAAGGGCTGCAACCCGCGCAAAGAGAAAGGGCAGGAAAGAATTTCTCCAACCCGCAAAAAAAGAAGCAGTGTAAAACTGCTTCTTTTTTAATAGTTTTTTAAACCGAGTATATAGTCGGAAGTTACGTCAAGAATAGAACAAAGCTTTGCAAAAGTATCCAACGCGGGGAAAATGTCTTGCTTCATATATTTAGATACGGTTTGCGGGGAAACGCCGATAAGCTTTGCTATTTCCTTTTGTTGTATCCCGCTGTTTAAAATACATTCCCTCAATCTTAGCTGAATATCTTTCAATTCCATAACTAAACCTCTGATAAGTAAAATATCGCATAATATGCGATATTATTCTTGACAATCGCATATTATGCGATTAGAATATAACTAAATTAACTTAGGAGGACAAAAAAATTGTATTATTTGACTGCTGGAATTACTCTGATAATAGGTGGTTTAATATTTCTTTTACTTGCTTTGATTTTTTGGGCTATAAGTGCGGTAGGTATTTATTTTTTGGTATTTGGTTTAATTTTCATTTTTATTGCGGTAATTCTTTTTTTGATATATAATAAAAGACGCAAGGAAGAAGAGGCTGAGCGAAGACAAAAAGAAGACGAATACAAGCTATGGTTAAAACAGAAAGGGTTTGTTGTTTCAGATATAACTTATGATTTCTTTGTTGACGCGGTAAACAAAAAATGGTGTAAAAAGTTTGTTGAAAAAATTTTTGACTTTAAAGAGGTAACGGATGCAAGCATAAATAAGCATCGTTCAAGCTGTACAAGAACATCAGGGTATTCTTCAAGCAGAGGAGCAAGAAGTTCTTCAAGCAGGAGGGGGTTCTATACAAATTCAAGGCGCGGTTCGGGTTCTTACGGCAGTAGCAGAAGCGGTTCTTCAACACGGACGAGTGAGGACACAAGTACTTATGAAGTGCTTATTAAAACCACAGACATAGCCACGCCTGTTGTAGTAATCGATTGTTACAGGGATAAAGCCTCGGCAGAAAAAATTTGCGCAACAGTAGATATTATGCGCGGAAAGAAAACGAGAAGGACGAAAGAAGATGATAACGGACAGCAATCAGAAGTTACAGATTGAAGAAGCAAAGAAGTGCCTTTTAGCTTTTAAAGAGCGGTTGACCGAAGTTGAATTGGCAAAGGACAACGGAATAAATATTTTCGGCGCAGTGGGTATGCAGACGCAGGAAATTAAGCATTCGGCTTTTCTTGCCTGGCTTTTAAACCCTAAGCAGTTGCACGGGCTTAATGGGTTGTTTTTACAAAAAGTTATTGAAAAACTTTTTATAATCAAAGTAGACGAAGCATTAAAAGCTAACAGTGAAATATTAGCGGAAAGTAAAATTAAGTCGGCAGAAGATTTATCCCATTTTTACAATGATAGCGAACTAATCGTCGAAACAGAAAAAGTAATCAACGGAGCGGATAGCAGGATTGATATATTTATCGAATCGAAAAAAACAAAAACAGTACTCGTCATTGAAAACAAAGTTTTTACGACTACGCACGACAATCAGCTTAGACGGTATGAGGAAAAACTTCTCGATCGAATCGATTGGAAAAAGATTTTCGTTTATCTTACACCCAATGGCGATATGCCGACGGACGGGAGTGAATATAACGAAAAGTGGTGTATATTCAGCTATAAAGCAATTTTAAATATAATAACCGAAATTTTGCGAAGTAGCGTTTTAAAGACGAATAAAAACTTGAAATTAAAATTTTTATTAGAGGATTACATAGATATGGTTGATACTAATATTTTAAAGGGAAATAAAGAGTTGCGCAGTCTTTGCAGACAGATACGCAGGGAACATAAGGAAGCATTCGACCTGCTTTTGGCTTATACCGATAATGTTGATGAAGTTTTCAAGTATTGCACCGAGTGGGTAAAAAACAATATTAACGACATCTACATAGTAGTAGACAATAAGCGGAGTTTTGAATTTTATACAGACGGAATGGAGCTGTTTTTTATTAAAAATAATGAAAAAATCAATATTGACGAAAAGCGCATAAAATGCCGTTGCGGTTTTGGTTATAGTGAAACGGTTGCCTGTGGTATATCTTTGATAAAAGACGGCGTTTCAGAGTGGAGCAATGCACAGCTTAAAATAAAAAACTTATTAGAACGCAATAAAATTATAGACGGTGCGTACTTATCGTTGAAACAGTTTACAGTTTTACTTATGCCTGCAAAGGACAGGGAATTGGATTTTGATGTCGTAAAACCTGAGCTTGACGAAAGATTGACAGAGTTTGCAGGCAAACTTCAAGAGTTTGACGCTATTTTAAAAACGCTATAAAAAGCAAAAGAACTGCGCCGAATGTTCAGCGCAGTTCTTTTGCTTAATTAAATTTGTTATTCAAAATTTTACTCTTCGTCCGTTTTGGGCTGTTCTGCATTTTCCGCATTTTGGGGTGCGATTATTTTAGGTATCTTCAAGCCCGCCATAGAGTAGAGGTCGTCGAGAGGGGGAAGGGATTTCAGCATACCCGACACAAAGTTTGCGGTTGCGGTTTTGCCCTCGGCGTTCTGTCCGCCGTCCCAGACGGTAACCTTGTCGATTTTAAGGTTCTTAATTGCTTCGACCTGCGTTGAAACAAGCTCTTCGAGTTTGTCGGCAATCATAAGGCGTACAGCCTCGTCCGCGGTACCCGCCGCCTTGACAAGTTTATCCATACCTTCGGCTTGCTTTGAAAGGGTTTCGTAAACGCCCCTTGCCTCGGCTTCCATCTTTGCGAAAATAGCGTCCGCTTCGCCCTTTGCGCGGCGGCGGATGTTTTCCGCTTCCGCATCGGCTTCTATTTCGACTTTTCTCTTTTCGATTTCGGACGCGACGATTATGTCGGCTTCTTTGGTTGCCTTTTCCCTTGAAGCACGTGCAATTTCGGCTTCCTTTTCCGCCGCATAGCTTTCTTCCTTTGCCTTAGCTGCCTGAACGTTTTCGGACGCAACTGCTATCTTCATAGCCTCGGCTTCCTTCTGTCGGAGCAGGGCTTTCGATTGTGCGATTTCGGCTTTCGCCTTGTTTTCGCCCTCGATGGCTTTGCTTTCGGCTTCCGCAACGTTTATACGCTGTGCCATCTGTGCGTTCGCTTCGCCTATCGCGCCCTTTTTGTTTTCTTCGGCGACGGAAATTTTCGCGTCGTTAATAGCCTTTGCAGCCGCTTCTTTACCGAGCGCGACTATGTATCCGCTTTCGTCCGAAATGTCGGTCATATTGACGTTTATGAGCTTTAAGCCTAATTTTTTGAGTTCGCCCTCGACGTTTCTTGAAATAGCTTCGAGGAATTTGTCACGGTCGGTGTTAATTTCCTCAATCTCCATCGTTGCGATAACAAGACGAAGCTGACCGAAGATAATATCCTTTGCAAGGTCGGATATCTCTTTGAGTTGCAGACCTAAAAGTCTTTCGGCTGCGTTCTGCATAACCGTGGGGTCGGTGGAAATACCTACCGTAAAAATCGAGGGGACGTCGATACGGATATTCTGCTTTGAAAGCGCGTTCTTTAAATCGACGGATATCGAAAGGGGGGTTAGGTCAAGGAAGGTGTAGGACTGTACGAACGGCCAAACGAGGGCCGCGCCGCCGTGTACACACTTCGCACTGCGGTAAGTTCCGTCCTTATTGGGCGAAATTTTACCGTAAATTACCATAATTTTATCGGAGGGGCATTTTTTATATCTCGTAAATACGACAAGCATGATAAGCACGATTATCAAAATTACGACTACGGCAACGATTATACCTATCGTTGAACCCGCCGAAAGTAAATTTTTCATTATTCTTCTCCTTTAATTAAATTATCTTGTTCAGTTTTTTGTATTTTTTTAACAACCGTACATTCGTTTTCCGTCGCAACAATCTCGACGGCTTCGTCCACGGAAAGCTTTTCGGCGTCGTCTGTAACGGCGTCAAGCTCCATAAATCTGCCCTGCGCGTTCAGCGTTATTTTTCCGCGTCCGCTTCTTGCAGGGGGGACGGAAACGTAAACGGTTGCGCGTTGTCCCACGAGCTTTTCGGTCTGAACCGTGCCGTTGCATTGCAGCTTATACAGTGCTTTGAACGCAATAACCACAACAGCCATTGCAATACCGCCGGCTATAAGTGCGATTATAATCGAAAGCCACTGTATTTTGGGCGCGACGGCGCACATTAAAAGACCCGTCCAGCTTCCCACCGCAAAAAATGCAGTCAGGCTTTTGGTTGTGAAAATGGAAACGCCCGAATCGCCGTCAACGTCTATATCTCCGTCGCCGTCGATATCCACGTCGCCTCCGAATGACGAAAAACACATTAACACTATTTGCACTATAAGAAAAACGGTGGAAACTATTCCCAGCCAGAAATAAATCTGCTCCATTACGGACAGTCCTAAAAACCATTCTTTCATATTTAACCTCCTTAATTTAAGTAATTCTTCACTGCGCGTTGAAAAACCCGTTACAATTATTATATAAACGCAGTGTGAAATAAGTAAACAAAAATTCGATAAAATTTTATCGATTAACCGTTTACCACTACAATACAGTATACACCCTATAATTTGCAAGGTCAAGGGGGCAAAAAGAAAATTTCTCCAAAAACCCCCAAATTTCGGGTTAGTAAAATATATGTTTGACAAAATATTCTTCATATTGTAATATTATGTTGATGAAAAAACAGTCAACGGAGGATATATTATGGCAAAAATTTTGTCTGAAACCGAAAGACGGCTTCAAAAAAAACTTATTCCGTTAAATATATTCGTATGCTTACTCGCGCTTGTTGCTGCGGTATCGCTGATAATAACGCCGTTTATAAAGCTTGACGTCGGAAAAATTCTCGGCAGTGAAACCGTAATGCAATTTGCCGAGGAAAAGCTTGAAGAAATGGTAAAGGACAGCGGGGAAGTTCCCGAAGGTCAAGTGGACTATACCCCCGTTATTTCTTCGGTCGTTAAAAACGTTATGTCCGAAGCAGAGGGCGACGTATCTTTAACTACGTTAACTTTGTTCAAAGCCGCTATTGCAAAAGGAAGCAAGTCCGAAGTGCTTATGGAGCAGGTTTTTTATACGGGGCTTGTGGATAAGCTTATTGACAGCGTTGCGGAAGCGGTTGCAAACGTGTTGGACACCCCCGAAGGCAAAACGGTCGTTCAGGAGGCAATGGTGCTTGCCATAACCACGCAGGTTGCCCAAAACCTTCCCGAAAACATTACGGTAAACCGGCAAAAGCTTTCCGAATTGACAAACACCCTTCTTACAATCGACGGCAAGGATAGGGTCGGTGCGGAAGAGGTTGTAACGCAGTTCGTTAACGGTATGGACGGTTTGTTCGGCGATGGATACGACATCGGCGGAAGCAAGGAAAATATTAAAAATTACGTAATGGATTTGTACGACGACACCGTTACCGAGCTTGAAGGGAAAGAGCAGGGTTTTTCCGTTGAAGCTATGATATGCGTCGCCGTTTCCAAAAATACAGACCTCGGCAATTTCAACCTCGGCGAGCTTATAAGTGGTATGTTGCCTAAAAACGATGAAGAAAAGCCCGCAGCAGCTATAAATTATACGGTTGCCGAAGGCGAAGAAGAGGGCGAACCCGATTTGCCTTCCGAAGGGGAAGAGCCTTCTCCGATTCCCCCCGAAACGGGAAGTACCGACGGGGGAAGCGCGTTGGTATGCACTACATATCCCGAATTAATGGACGCAATGGGGCTTGGCAAAGACGACGTTGAAGCCTTAAAGGAAGATTTAAAGGTTGCATTAAGGGGAATGGTAGACGATTACGTAGGCGGCTATGCGCAATATATCGACAAGTATTGGTACGCGCTTTTCGCTCCGCTCTTGTTTGTGTTGCCGTGGGTAATACTTTTCCTTTTCTCTTTCTTCCATATGCTTGCAAAGAACAAAAGGTTTATGATGTGGTACGTCAAGCTGTATAGCTGGCTGCCCTGTATTGCGTGCGGAGTAGTTCCGCTTATCGCGCCGCTCGTCGCGCCGAAGCTGTTCGCGCTTTTGGGTATCGAGCTTGCGGCGGAGCAGAGTTCGCTAATTCTTACGGTACTGGGCGGAATTTCCACCCTTACCTGGATAAGCGGCGGCTGCTATTTAATGCTTTGGCTTGTATCTGTTTTCTGGGCTTTCCCCATTAAGCACAAGATAAGGAAGGAACGCAAGCTATGCAAACAGGCAATGAAGAACGGCACTTATTCTTACGATAACTATTCCGATTACGGAAGTTACGGCGGAAAAGGTAAAAAGAAGGGCAAAAAAGGCAAACGCGGCGACGTATACGCCCCCGACGCTTACGGCTCTTCCTACGGCTCCGGTTACGGTTACGGGGATAGCTACGGCTCGGATTACGGTTCCGGTTACGGCGGAGGATACGGTTCTTCCTACGGCGGCTACGACGACGGAGGCTTTGACGACGACTACGATTACGACTCGTTCGGATATCCTCCCTACGACCCTTACGGCTCTTCCTACGGAAGTATTTACGACGACGATGACGACGATTATTAAAATACGAAAGAAACAGGTTTTTTAAGCCTGTTTCTTTTTAAAAGAAGATTATGAAAAAGTTATATAAACTCAGTTTGGTTGTACTTGTGCCGATTATTACGGGAATAGCGTTGTGCGTTGGCGGTTACGCCGCAAAGAACGAGCAGGTCTTGCTTATAGGGTTCAGGGTGCTTCAAATAGGTTTACCCGTTACTATGTTCGTTTTAGTTGTCGTGGGGCTTATACTTATGATTACGGGCAGGCTTTTCGACGACCCGCCTTCAAATTCCGATGACGGTAAAAATAATACGGACGGCAATAAAAGCAGTAGCCGTAAATCGATAAAAACGAGGGAAGAGGAGTATTCCGAAATAAATGAAGTCAATTCTTCCCACGGCTATGACAGCACGTTGAAGAGCGGCGAGTATATGATGGAGCATACGTCAAATAACTATAAGCACGCAACCGACAAGGAAAAGGTATTCGGCTGGCTGTTTTTCGCGTTTCTTATAATAGACTTCGCGCTTATACCCATATTTGCCTTTTTGGGTATAATGATTGGCGCGCTCGTATGCTTTTGCCTGTTTGCAGGCACTATACTGTTGGCGGGTATTATTAAATTCATACTTGAAAAGACCTCTATGCGCGTAAGCAAAAGCAAGCTGAAAGACGCAAAGATAATTTGCGGTACGGTAAAAGCGTGTTTACTGTCAAGCACGTCGGGGTACGGCGGGCGGTATACCACAAGGATATCCAAGGTTACTTACAGGGTCAAAATCGAAGCCGACGGCAAAGAATATACGGCGTATACGGACAAATTTTTTGAAGAGGGCGAAAGCGTAAATTTTGCTGTAACGGGCAAAAGCCGCGCTACGATAACAGACTAAAACTTACATAATTAAAACAGCGGAATGCGGGTTGATTTTAAAAAACTTTATATAATGTAGAAAAATTTACTTATTTATTATGTACAATTAGACATATATATGATGTTCATTGCCGACGGTATAATGCATAAATTATAAAAAAAATAAAATATTGCGCGGGGCGTTGACTTTTAAATAACCTGCAAGTATAATAAATGTGATATCAAAACGACATCACATTTTAATTTTCGGAGAAACACGATGCAAAACAAAATTTTGGAAATTAAGAATTTTTCTAAAACATATCCCGGCGGGAAGAGGGCGGTGGACGGACTCTCGCTCGATATTTGCGCAGGGGATATATACGGGTTTATCGGTCAGAACGGAGCGGGGAAGACCACTACCCTTCGTGCGGTTTCGGGGATATTGCAGTTTGACGAAGGCGAAATTTTAATCGACGGCAATTCGGTTAAAGCCCAACCCGTTTTATGCAAATCCATCTCGGCGTATATTCCCGATAATCCCGATATATACGAATTTTTAACGGGAACGCAATATTTGAACTATATCGCCGATATTTTCCGCGTAGACCAAAAGACGCGTTCGGAGAAAATAGTCAAGTACGCAGATATGTTCCGTATACTCGACGATTTGGGCAAGCTCGTTTCTTCGTATTCTCACGGAATGAAGCAAAAACTCGTAATAATAAGCGCGCTGTTGCATTCTCCCAAGCTCCTTATTTTAGACGAACCGTTCGTCGGGTTAGACCCCGAAGCGGCGTTTAAACTTAAATCGGTGTTTAAAGAGATATGCGGGCAGGGGTGCGCAATTTTCTTTTCGACTCACGTATTGGACGTTGCCGAAAAGCTGTGCAACAAAATAGCAATAATAAAGGGCGGCAAACTCATAGCGTGCGGCGATACGGACGAAGTCCGCGGAGATTCAAGCCTTGAAAAGGTATTTATGGAGGTGCTTGAAAACAAATGACTGCGAAGTGGATAATATTAACCAAAGTGCATCTGGAGGGCGTTACGGGCATAAACCGTCTGCGCTATTCGCAGAACAAAAACGAAAAGCGCAAATCTGGTTTGGTTATCGGCTTCTGCGCGCTGTGCGCGCTCGTTTTGCTCGCGTTCGTATGCGTTTACGCCGTTGCGTTTGCAAAAATGGGGCTGGGCGGATATTTAATTTCGCTGTCCTTCGCGCTTGCCGCCTTAATTACGCTTACTTTCTCGCTTATGCGCGGGGCGCATATATTGTTTGCGATAAAAGACTTTGAATCCCTTGCGTCTTTGCCTTTAAAGAAGTCAGATATTTTAATTTCGCGGCTTATCGTATCGTATCTTGTGAATATAGCTTTCTGTGCGGTCGTTATAATCCCCTGCACAGCAGTCGCGTTCGTGTATAACGGTTTTAACGCGGAAATTGCAGCTTACGCACTTTTGGGGCTTATAGTATGCCCCGTAATTCCGCTCGTAATCGCAGACGTGTTCGGAACGCTGATTATGGTGGTAACGATGAATTTCCGCTATAAAGCCGTTTTGCAGACTGCTTTATACGCAATTTTGCTCGTGGCGATAATGGCGTGTTCCTTTCTCGTATCTTCCTTGGGCGATACCTCTGCGAATGAAATCGTAAGCACGATTGACGGCGGGCTTTTATATTACCCGCCGGCATGGCTTTTGCAACAGAGTATAGCCGGCAACGGCTTCTGGTGGTCGCTCATTCTTCTCGGTGCAAGTTTAGCGGTCGCGGCGGCGTTTACAGGCGTTTTGTCAGTAGTTTATTTCAAAATAAACGCAAAATTAGTTTCCAATTCCGATAACGGAAAATTCGACGCGAAAAGGATAAAAGCGGGTTCGCCGTTTGCCGCTCTGTATAAAAACGAAATGTCGCGGTTGTTATCGTCGCCCGCATACCTTTTAAACTCAACTGCGGGACTTATTCTTCTTATAATTCTAAGTATAGGTACGATTTTTTTCAATCCCGTCGATTTAATGGGTTCAATAGAGGGTGCGGACGCGGCAACGATAAGCGAAATCAAGTACATGTTTTGCGCCGTCGTTGCGTTTTCGGTCGGGCTTACCATTCCGTCGTCAGCCGCACTTTCTCTGGAAGGCAGTCGCAGATGGATTGCGTTTACTTTGCCCGTTTCTCCGCTGAAAATACTTCTTGCCAAGGCGTTCGTCGGACTTTCGCTGTCGGGAACGGTCGGCGTGGCGTGTTCGGCAATATTGACGATAACTCTCGGTATGAACGCTTTGCAGGTGTGCCTTATGTTCGTTACGGTAATTTCGTTTTCACTGTTTTCGTCGTTTTTCGGCATATTTATAAACAGCAAATTGCCGAAATACGATTGGACTAACGAAGGGCAGGTGGTAAAAAGGGGTGCGGCGTCTACTGTATGCACGGTTGCGGGTATGTTGCCGCCGTTAGCGGTGTTTATGTTCGGCAGTGTGTTGCCCGTATCTATAGCGTTCGTAATTCTCGGTATGGACGCGCTCTATCTCGTCGCTACGGTCGTAAGTATAATTTTAATTAGTAAAACCAAACTTCAGGATAAATAGAGTTTAATATATATAGTCGGTAATGTAAATCGCACTTACCATAGGGAATTAATAACTACAAAGAAAAAGCAAGGTCTTATAGCCCTTGCTTTAATTACACCCTTACGGCTGAATTCTTTTATTTCAGCGGAGTATATCCGCATTTTTCAATAAGCTTTTGACCCTGAGGGGAAAGTATCCAGTCGATAAGTTTTTTCGTGTTTCCCTGCGGCTGACCGTTGGTTACCGCGTAAAAGTTAACGGTAAAGGGATAGCTTCCGTTTTTTATGTTTTCAACCGATGGCTCGACGCCGTCTATTTTAAGAAGCTTCGCGTCGGGGTTGGGGTACATCGTGTTCGCAAAAAACCTGTACGAATATCCCAGCGCGGGCTGAACGCCTTTCCACTCTACCGAAACCTGTTGCATTAAACTGTTGCTGCCAATAAGGCTTTTATCGGGCAGTGGCTGCGGAGCCTGTATGGGCATATCCCCCATAACCTGCTGCAATCCCGTCTGGCTGCCGGAGCCTTCGGGACGTTGAAAGGCAATTATGTTTCCGCCCTCTTTCCAGCCCAATGTGCGCCATTTTGCGGTTTTCCCCGAATATATATTGCGTATTTGCTGTAAGCTAAGCCCCTCTACGGGATTGCTCGCGCCGACAATAAATACGAAGGCTTCCTTGCCGATAGGGGTAAATTCAAGTTGCACGCCCGCGTCCGCCGCTTTTTTAAGCTGGCTTTCAGACGCGCCGGCAACGAAAATTACGTCGCGCCCTCCTCCGATAATGCCGTCGTATGCTTTAAGTGTATTGGTAAACATAACGCTTTCGGGGGCGTAAGCTTGCCTGTCGTAAACTGTTTCGGCAATCGCGCAGTAAACGGGGTAAAGTGCCAACGCCCCGTCCATTACGGGCAGGTTGCCGTCAAGTACAAGCGTAGAGGTTTCGCCGAGCTTAGCCGTCTGCGAATTTTCCGTAAACGGTTCGTAGACCGAAATATCGGGTTCGCTGCCTTCTGTCGGCAGGTTGCCTTTCAGCCACCAATTTCCGCGCAGTGCGTTTGGGAAAAGTGCGGCGGACAGCGCGACGACTATTGCAAGCGAAATGCAGAGCGGGGCAAGTCTTTTTGTGTGCTTTATCCAAAGCAGCACGGTAAATCCCGTACACGCCAAAAGTATCAAAGCAATAGGCAGTGCGCCCACTATATTGTCAACCGCGCGGATAGCCTTAAAATATTCGTATCTGTATAATAGATACCCGCCTGCGGCGAATATTCCCGCAGTCAGTAATGTACGCACCGCGTTAAATGCAATTTTTTTCATGGTGCCACCTACATAAAGCGTATATATGCCACTCCCGTACTGAACAGTATGACAGTCACAACAAACGCAACTATCGGTAATACTATTGCGATAACCGAAATTACCGTACCCGATTTGCCTATTTTGTCTTTGCCGAGGCATAAAGCGCATATTCCCGATATTATTCCCCCGACGGGCATAAATAATGCTATAAGCATAAAAAGCAGTCCGACAGGCAGCAGTATATATATTAAATATGCCAACGCAAACCCGAACAGGAAAACCACGACCGCGCCTAAGTCAAACCCCAAAGCGATGGCGGGCAGTTTACTCTTTTGCGGCAAATTGCCGCCGTTTTTATCGTCCATATAGTACCTCCTTAATAATATTGTACATCGAACTTGGTAGATATGCCGTAACTTTCACTTTACATTTTTGTCACTTTCGCTTTACAAAATAATTTTACAATTCTTATTGCAATGTTTTTAACGATGAATTGCAATTGATTTACACGTACTTTTAAAGTATTATATAGTCGTAATTATGTAAGTTTAAGGAGGAATTATGAAATTAAAAAATACGGCAGCGGTAGTTCTGGCAACAGCAATAGCAATGCCTTGCGTATTAAGCATTGCGGGTTGCGGAAAAAAGGACGACGCAAAAAAGGATAAAACGGCTTACGGAAACATAACGAATACGGCAACAGTTAAAAAGCCTTCAAACGACGTGACTGTCAGGCTGATAAGGGGCAAAAACGTCCTTAAAGAGGAAGCGGGCGAATTGAATTACGAAGAGGCTTTGCAGGCAGGCGACGTAATAGAAATCGAATCCGACTACAAGTATATAAACATAAACCTGTTTGAAGAATTGGGCGAGCAGATGGTCTACTCCCCGACGGGAAGATTTACTTTTCAGATTCCGTCAACGGCTTCGCAGGTTACTTATAAAAGCGGAACGTTCGGGGGCGGCAGCCATACTTTCACGGCAAGCAAGGCAAGCGACGCGCAGGTTGCAAAAGCAAACCGCAACCTTACCGTAAACCCTTACGACTATATGTACGTTGACGAAAAGAACGACCAGTCGGCGGCAAACAACGCAATGGACGCTGCGCTTACCGAATCGCAGGCACTTGAACAGGTGGCGGCTTATCCCCACGCATACGCAAACAGGGTAACGAGAAACGAGGTCGGCTTCTATGCCCGCAACGCGATAGACGGGGGAACGGAGTCGGGCGGTCACGGAAATTATCCTTATCAGTCCTGGGGTTACAACCAGATGACCGACGCACAGTTTACCGTTTATTTCGGACGCGAGGTTTCAATAAATCAGGTCGGCTTTGTGCTTCGCGCGGACTATTCAAAATCCAACAACAAAGAACACGACACTTATTGGGACAGCGTAACCCTTGAATTTTCCGACGGCAGCACGCAAAGCATAACCGAGTTTGAGAAGAGCGGGGATATACAGAAGTTCGGCATAAGCGAGGTTTCTACTACGTATATCCGCATCAAGGATATTAAAGAGGTTCAAAATTTAACGGGTTCGGAAATGTACGCCGCCCTTACCGAGTTTGAAGCCTACGGCAGTGAAAAAGTAACAAAAAACGAAGCTGCGGTAAAGACAAGCATTACCCCGACGTTCGGAGGAAAAGATCAGACTAAGTTTACCACTTCGGATTTTAACTATCAGGATATAAAGGATATTATGGACAAGTCAAACGACTGGTTCATTGAAAAGACGGAAAATACCGACTTTAAAATACCCAACCACGACGGTTCTCCTATGCAGGTAAAGATAAACGATGCGGGATGGAAGGACGCGGTATATTATTCGGGGCTTACCGAAGCGTTCCTTACCACGGGGGATATGGACGAATATTATTTCCTCCGCGGCGTAGGCAACGGCTTTTCGTACAAAGTGAACGACGGACATATCACGCCGCACGGCGACGACTACCAGATAGGCGAAACGTATTTAATGCTTGACGACTTGCTTGAAGCTTCTTATAAAACCGCAGGCGTGTTCGCCAATGCGGAGTACAACCTCGCAAGGAAGATGGACGATAAAACCCCGCCTAAGGTTACGGGCGGGGAGTGGATAGATTCTTCCAGGGATTGGAGCCATATGGGCTGGTGGTGGTGCGACGCGCTGTATATGGCGATGAATACGTATACTCTGCTGACCCTTAAAACGGGCGACAAAAAGTACGTTGAACAGGCGTATGAGGGCTATAAATATTGGAAAGGCAACCTGTATAACGAAAAGTACCATTTGTGGCACAGGGATCAGAAACAGTTCCAGGATTGGACAACTTTAACTGACGAAGACGGCAATAAGGTTGCAACTTTCTGGTCGCGCGGAAACGCTTGGGTTCACGCCGCACTTGCGAAACAGCTTATGTATCTCGATAAAGACGAATTCCCCGAAATTTACGCGGAATACGAACAGGACTATAAGGATATTTCCGCATCCCTTGCGCAGTACCAGCGCGCGGACGGCACTTGGAACGCTTCCATTATTGACCCCGATTTTTACGGCGGTAAGGAAAGTACCGGAACAATGGGCTTTATTTACGCATATTGTATAGGCTTACGCCTCGGCGTACTTGACGCAAAGACGTATTATCCAATAGTTAAAGACGCGTGGAACGGCATAGTTGATGAATGTATTTTTGAAAGTGGTCAGGTAGGCTATATGCAGACGACGGGGTACCAACCCAAAAATTACAAGGACGAGGAAACGAGTAAGGGGAATACACACGAGTTCGGTATGGGCTTGTTTCTGCTTGCATGCTCGGGAATGATGAGTATTTGCAGCGATTATCAGACGCCGTCGATAATTGTCCCCGCAGACCCGCAGGCGGCATTGCTCGGTTAATAAAAGTACAACAAAAAAGGAAGGCTTAGCCTTCCTTTTTTGGTTTTGGATTAAATTAGTTTTTGGTGTCGCAAAGCATTAAAATACCTGCAATCATGTTTACGAAGAGGAATGCGCAAATCTTGAAACCTATGCCGACAGGACGATTTTCTTTAATTGCCTTGCTGTAATGTAAGGTCATAGGAATCATCCACGCAAGGGGAATCAGAAAGCAGAACGCGCCTGCTATACATCCGAGGATCATAAACACTTTTGCAATGGTCTGCAAAGTAGAAGGTTCTGCGGGTGCTGCTATTGCAGCAGCAGGAGCTGCGTCTGTTGCACAGCCGCAGCCGGGGCATATGACCGCTTCATCTTCTAATTGCGCACCGCAATTTTTACAGTATTTCATATTAATCTCCCTTTAATATTTATTAATATAAATATACTATAACAAAACCCGTAAGTCAACCGTTTTGCCGAAATTTGTTCAGGTAAATTGCTCCAATTTTACTGATTAAACTGAATTTTATTAAAAAGTGCGCCCGCTACGGCAATAGCCGTAACGGGCGTTAATGCTTAAATTAAGTATTTAAATAGTTTAAATTCCCCATTCTTCACTGTGTATTAATTCATAATGTCTGTCTTTCAGGCAGTCTGCGCCGTTATCGACGGAAGGAAACTCTTCGGCAATTTCCTCAATCAAAGCACGTAATAATTTATCTCCCATTATGTTGCCGTATTTCCCGCGTAAAGCCTTTTCGTACCAGTCACATAAATCTTGTTCGGTTATTATGCTTTGTATTCTGCTTTTCCATCCGATTTGCGTTAAAAGTGAAATTATTACGCTTTTTTCCGCATCTTTACAAACGATGATTATTTTATCACTGTTTACGCTTGAAACAATATTTTCGGCACGGTCGATATCCAATGATAAATGCTTTATTTGAACGGCGGGACCCCAGTTTGAATACATATCCAAGCCTCTGTCGGCAGCGTTGGTAACGCCTACGCGGAACACCTTGGCGTCTTGTACGGATGTGGGATTGGAAAAATCTATACACATTACCGAACGTGTAAAATCTTCAAATTCTTTAACCATATCCAGTTTATCTTTGTTTATTGAAATTTCAACTTTTAATTCCAAGGCGTCTATTAAAGTGGAAAAGAGTGCAAAAACTACGATTTCGTAAACTTTATCCAAACTTCTTTTTAACCCAGCCTCTGCCCAGAAAGCGTTTATAAAAGATTTTATGTTAAAGTCATTTCTGGTTGCTTTTAAACAACTGTCTAACGCCAACGACAATTGGCTGTGTTTGTTTGCAAAACTCTGATATATGTAAGCCTCAACAACACCGTTGCCGCGTCTGTTTTCTTCGGCAAGAATGTTTATTTGCTGCGGGGTTATGGCGTTAAATATATCGTCTTGGAATTTCGCACTTGAATTACATTTTCTTCCAAGCATTTTAATGCTTATGTCGTCGCGCCAAGCCTTGCTTTTTGTACGGTAAGTTTCTAACTTACTTGTATCTATATCTTTAAAAACTCTGTCGCGGTGCAATATTTCTGCTATTTGTATGGGCTTGTATAAATGAACTCTTGATTTTCTTATTACGTTATCCAACGCAGCTTTTGCGTTTGCCAAGTCTGTATTCATATTATTTTCCTTTGTTTTTAATGCTAAAACCATTTGCCGTGCTACTGCCGATATAAGCGGAACAGCAACGCTGTTTCCCGTTTGGTGTTTTATATGTCCGTAATTTACTACAATTTTGTAAGTATCAGGAAATCCTTGAAGCCTGAGCATTTCCCTTTCTGTCGGACGGCGTTCATTATTCACTAAAATATAATTTGCCGAAGCGCCTGCCCTTAGTGCCGAGCTGTAAGGGTGGGGAGTGATGCAACCTGCTATATTTTCATGGGAAATATAGGGCTTAGGGTAATTTTTGTCTTTCATTCTTTCCATTCTGGAATTGCGTATATTGTCCTTAACGTAATAACGCTTATCAACATTATCTTCCAGAATATCGGAAAGAGATTTACATTCGGTTTCAGGAAAAGGGTCGGGAAATTCAAATTTCACTTTATCAAGAAAACCGCATATTATAATACGTTCTCTTTTTTGTGGAACCCCAAAATCAATAGCATTTAGTACCTTATAAAATACGTTGTAACCCAGTTCATTTAAATGATTGATAATAGTATTAAAGGTTTTGCCTTGATTGTGCGCTTTAAGATTTTTTACATTTTCAAGCATAAATGCAGGGGGGCGTTTGTCTTTTAAAATGCGTTCTATTTCAAAAAATAATGCGCCTTGCGTTTCGTGGTTAAACCCCGACTTGCTACCTGCTATGGAAAAAGGTTGACAAGGAAATCCTGCAAGTAATACATCGAAATCGGGAATTTCGCTTGACTGAATTTTGGTAATATCCCCAGACGGATATTCGCCGAAGTTGGCAAAATAAGTTTTACAGGCGTTTTTATCCCATTCCGAAGAAAATACGCATTTTCCGCCCACGCTTTCAAAACCGAGGCGGATACCGCCTATTCCTGCAAATAAATCTATAAACCTGAAGCTTTCCCAATTTTTTTTCTTATTCAACGGTAAGCTTGGCACTTTGTCAAAAAAGGACATTTGTTTTGACATACGTTTAAATTATAACATAATTTCTTTATTTTTTCAAGCGTATCACGTATTTAAAACATATTGCGGTGCTTAGTCATTTTTTAAAATTAACACGGTGCATATGTTATTTTTATTTAATAAATCGTTCGGCGCGAAGTTATCACTTCGCGCCGAACGATTAAAGTTTGCGATTTACGGTAAAATCCGTAAATTACACAGGGTGGTGGAGATAGTCGGGATCGAACCGACGGCCTATACGTTGCGAACGTATCGCTCTACCAACTGAGCCATATCCCCGTTAGGGAAAATATTACTTCTAAAAAGCATTTTGACAGTACGTAGTGTACCGTTGGTATAGTTGCCAAAAGAAAAATATCAAAACGATATATAAAATATCGTTATGATATTTGGTGGGAACAACTGGACTCGAACCAGTGACCTTTTGCATGTCAAGCAAACGCTCTAACCAACTGAGCTATGCCCCCGTAAAATCCGAAAAGCCGTATTTCGTATTTTCGGAAACGCTGTAAATATTAAAAAGTAAATGTATTATATCAGTATTTTTTTAACTTTGCAAGTAATTTGTAGTCATTTTGACTATTGTGCAGATTTTTTAATTAATTTATTTTATAATAAATATACAAGTAAAAAA
The DNA here is from genome assembly GCA_910587365.1 of uncultured Christensenellaceae bacterium. Lineage (GTDB taxonomy): Bacteria > Bacillota > Clostridia > Christensenellales > Borkfalkiaceae > Coproplasma. The sequence goes on from CAJUKJ010000021.1 coordinate 22,788, forward strand.
ATTTATTGAGGTGCAACAATGGCAAGAAAGATTTGTGTTAACTGTTTTTATTACGACGCGCTTTATACAAAGGGGCTGTGTCAGTTTGAAAAGCGGAGTTTTGCGTATTGCCGTAAAAACAGAAAAACGGTAAAAAATACGGAAAGCTGCGACGACTGGACATATAATTCGGATAAGAGGAAGAGTGACAGTAAGCAGATGCACCAAGAAATTGCGGCAAACGTGATTGATAAAATGCAAAAAAATCTGTCTGAAATCAGACAGATTTTAAGCGAAGATTAAATTTTTTTATTCGCCTTTGCGTACCCCCAAAATATGTATGCCCCGCGCCTTTTCAAAGTTGTAGGAGTTAAGGGGTTTGTTAAAGTTATCGTAGCTGTGCGCCGCAACAAGTATCTGCCCGCGGGAAAATCCCACTACCACGGGGGAGTGGTAAAAGTCGCCCGTCGCCCGACCGAGCTGTACTATATCGCCGACTTCAAGCTCGTTCAGCGGAACTTCTTTTGCAAACGGGCCTACGCCTTCATTGTTCACAAGGAAGTTGTAAAGGTATTCCACACCCGTCCAGGAAGGTGTTCTGTCGTTCGCGGAAAGGTAAAACCAGCCGAAAGTCGGGGTAAAGTTCATTACGCCCGAACCCGCATAAATGCACTGCGAGGCAAAGTTTGTACAGTCGCCGCCTATTTTGCTGAAATCGTAAAACTCGGGGTTGCGTCCGAAAGCCCACTTTTTGGCGTAGTTGTAGGCTGCCGTTCTGTCATAATTAAAAGTTTCCATACCGTTATTGTATGTGTCAATTCTCTTAATTGACAAAACGCACGGGTTGGGTTATAATTGACGGGCAATGGAAGAAAATACTTTTGATAAAACAACCGAAGACTGCGATTTTGCAAAACAGGTTGAGGACAGCCTGAGGAAGAAGTTCAAAAAAAAGCTGTTCTCGCGGTTTACAAAGGCAATAGTCGAATACGAATTGATTGAACCGAACGATAAAATAGCCGTTTGTATGTCGGGCGGTAAGGATTCGTTTCTTCTCGCCAAGCTTTTCCAGGAGCTGAAACGGCACAATAAAATCCCGTTCGACTTGACTTTTCTTGTAATGGACCCGGGATATGCGCCTGCGAACCGAGAAATGATAGAAAAGAACGCAAAGCTTCTCGATATCCCGATAACAGTGTTTGAAACGGATATTTTTGAAAGCGTGTTCAATATAGAAAAATCGCCCTGTTATATATGCGCGCGGATGAGGAGGGGACACCTTTATCACAAGGCAAAGGATCTCGGTTGTAATAAAATCGCATTAGGGCATCACTATGACGACGTTATCGAAACTATTTTAATGGGTATGCTTTACGGCGGACAGATGCAGACTATGATGCCGAAGCTGAAAAGCGACAACTTCGAGGGTATGCAACTTATCCGTCCGATGTACTTAATCCGCGAGGAACACGTCAAGGCTTGGCGCGATTTCAACGACCTGCGCTTTATACAGTGCGCTTGTAAGTTTACCGAAAATTGTTCTTGCAATCCTGCCGAGGGCGGCTCTAAAAGGCAAAAGGTAAAAGAGCTTATACAAAGGCTTGAAGCGGAAGACCCCGGTATCGAGCAGAATATATTCCGCAGCGTCGAAAACGTCAATTTAAAGACAGTTATCGCCTACAAGGACAAGGACGGGCAAAGGCACCGCTTTACGGAAGATTTCAAATAAAGAATGATAATTTAATGCGGGCGGCGTTTCCGCCGCCCGTAAAACGTGGACAGGTTTTTTTAACCTGACCACGTTTTCAGTTCTAAATATAAAACAACAAAACCGTAATATCATTCATATTAAAATACCGGAATATAAGCTTGGAAGTGGATTAATTTATAATCGTCATGCGGGTAAAAGGAAGGTAAAAATACCGTCCTTTAATTATGCTTTGTTGTTGAGTTCTTATGGGCAGCGGCTATTTTAGTATAGTATAAACGCCTCGGTTGAGTTGACATACGCGTTACGTCGTGGTATTATATAGACAATTAAACGGACAGTTCGTTTGCGCCATCCTGTCTTTAAACAAAACCAGGGCATCTGAATGGGAATAGTCTTTTTAGGTGCAGTCGTTTTGTTGCGGCTGTATTTTTTTTGCGCAAAGGGAGAGATATGTATTATTTAAAAACTTCGGCTTGTTTTGACAGCGCACATTTTCTTCACGGGTACAACGGTAAGTGTGCAAATATCCACGGACACCACTGGGTTGTGGAAGTAAAAATAAGCGGTGGAAAATTGCAGGAAAACGGCGAAAAGCGCGGTATGCTTCTGGACTTCGGCGATTTTAAGAAGGCAGTAAAAGAACTTGCGGAAAGTTTTGACCATACGCTTATTTACGAAAAAAGCACCCTAAAACCTGCAACTCTTGCCGCGCTTCAAGAAGAAGGATTTTCATTGGTTGAAACGGAATTCAGACCCACCGCCGAAAACTTTGCAGCGCACATATATGCCGACCTTTGCAATAAGGGCTTGCCCGTTTGCAGTGTGACAGTGTACGAATCGCCCGAAAATTGCGCGTCATACGGTGAGTGATATGTGCTGTTTTAAAGTTGCCGAAAAGTTTGTAAGTATAAACGGCGAGGGTCCGCGCGCGGG
>CAJUKJ010000022.1 GCA_910587365.1 uncultured Christensenellaceae bacterium
ATTTCCGAAGAGATTATGCACACCGCAATCAATCAGGCGAACGAGGGCAGGCAGTTCATTCTCTCGAAAATGCTTGAAGTCGTACCCGAAGTTGCACCCCAGCTTTCAAAGTACGCGCCCAAGATTATTTTCTTTGAAATCAATCCCGACAAAATCGGCGACGTTATCGGCAAACAGGGTAGCGTAATCAAGAAGATTATGGAAGAAACCAATACCGAAATCGAGTTCAACGACGACGACAGCGGCAAGGGCTATATCTCCGCAGTAGGACCTATCGAAAACGCGGAAAAGGCAAAAGCTATAATTATGAGCATTGCCCACGACCCCGAAGTAGGCGATATGTTCGTCGGTACCGTCGTTAGAATTATGAACTTCGGCGCGTTCGTAGAATTTGCACCCGGCAAGGACGGTATGATTCACATCTCCAAGCTTTCGGACAAGCGTGTGGAAAAGGTTGAAGACGTAGTCAAAATCGGCGACGTGGTCAAAGTTGAAATAATCAAGATAGGCGATAAGGGTATCGACCTTAAACTTCTTGAAAAAATGTCTTAAACCGCGTATAAGCGTCGCATAACTTTGTTGCACTGTGGCAACCCTCAGTCGTTTACGCTCAGTAAACTCATTCGGGTTTTCCTCGTGCGCCTCGTTCTGCTCGCTTCTTCACGGTCTTACACCGCGTATAAGCTTAAACCCAAACGGCGCATTGATTTTTGCGCCGTTTTAATATATTACGAAAGAGAATTTTCAATGATTAAATCGGGATTAAAAAATTACTTCGTTAATCTTAAATATTATTTTACCCCCGTAGGCACGCTTGCGATAGGGATGATTATCGGTCTTTCGGTTATGATACCTGCAACGCTTGCCTCGCTTTCGGAAATGTTAAACGCGATTATCGCAATAATCGGCGATACACAGGTGGATTTTAACGTCGTAAAAGATTATATGGTAAATTCGGTAACCTCGCTGGACTGGTCTGACCCTATTGCTTCACTGAAAGTTCTAATCAGCGCGGACTGGCTTAAATCAACGTTGGACGAGTGTTTCAGACTTATTTCTATCGAGCTTCAACCTTACGGCGACGCAATTGCGGAAGAAGTAAACGGGGCGATAGCAAAGGTAAAGGTGTGTATAGCCGTCTTTATATTTTTTACGGTAGCAGGGCTTATCTGCGGTTACTTTTTAACCAAGTTTTTGGTACGCAGGAATATTGCCAAGCGCGATATCCGTAAGTTTTTTCTTTCCGGTTTCGTCGGTGCGGTCATTGCTACGGGGCTTCAAATACTGTGCGTCTGGCTGTATACCAAATGGAAACCAAGCGTATTTTTCACAACCTTATTATCTCTGTTTCTGTTCGCGTCTTCTTCCCTGCTGGAAGCGTATCTTGTCCACGGCAGAAAAAAGGTGGAAATAAAAACCGTTTTAAACTTGAAAAACTGTTTTTATCTGCTTTTAACGGATTTTATAATTTTTTATCTGTCAATGATTTTATTTTGTATTGCTATTGCGTTAACCAATGTTTTCGCAGGTCTGTTTATAGGCTTTGCGTTCGTGGAAATAGCGTTTATAGTAATTGATTTAAATGCGGAAGGGTACGTACTTAACCTTATCCCCAAGACAAACGAAGGGGCGGGTTTCGTTGCCGCGGAGCAGGAAAGTGTATAAATTAGTAGTGCCGTTGCATTATAAATAAGATGCATTATAAATAAATTAAGCCGACGGGTGCAAAACGCACCCGTCGGCTTTTGCAATATTATAATTTAATTCTATCTCGCAAGAAATACCGTGCTTTTGTGCAGCGCAGCCCGACTTGCACGCGCCTTATCATTATAGAAATAAAAATTTGTGACTTAAGAGTAATATCCGACCGCCCCTTTAAAAATTGCATAAGCAATGCTTTTTTGGTACTCGGCGGTTACTAAAAGAGCTTCGTCCTCGGTATTAGATAAAAACCCGCATTCGACTATAACCGAAGGGTTTTGCGTGCATTTCAGCATATAGTAATCGCCTACGAGCGGGGTAGAGGTCTTTACACATTCCTTCATTGAATTAATGCTGTTTTGTATGCTTTCGGCAAGCAGCTTTCCGCAGTCGCTGTCCTTGTCGTAAAATACCTGCCCGCCCCGCCGTGAAGATATAGGGCAGAAATTCTGGTGTACTGAAATTACCATATCGGCGTTGTTTTTCTCGATAATTTCCTTTCTTTTTTTCATATCGCGCATTTTGAAACCCTTGGTGCTTACGCCGTAAAGTCCGCCCTGCGTCGGACGTGTCATAATCACGTTAAATCCCGCGTCTGCAAAATAACCCCTCAAATATTTTGATATGGAAAGGTTAATGTCGCTTTCCTTAGTGGAGGTAACCGTACCGATAACGCCCGCGTCTATTCCCCCGTGACCCGCGTCTATGACTACGGTCTGTTCGCCCTTATGCGCGGAGGCGGCAACCGCGCCCGCACAAATTCCCAATATCGCGCCAAGCGCGATTATAACGGCAGATGCAATTATTAAACTCTTTTTACAAATAAACAATTTCACGGTATATAGTACTTAATAATTGATTTTTTTATGACAAAGTTGTATAATAAAAAAGTATAACCGATTATGGAAAATTTTACGTTTTTTACTACCGTTTCAGTTGAATATGCAAGAAGCTTAAGCCCCGTAACCTTGGCGTTCGTGGGCGACGCGGTGTATTCGCTGTACGTGCGTGAAAAGCTTGTGCTTTCCACCGACTACAAAACGGGAACGCTTCAAAAGCTTACTTCGTCAAGCGTATCCGCGCACGGTCAAAGCGGGCTTTTGGAAAAGCTTTTGCCCCTTTTTACCGAAGAGGAAACAGAAATATACAAGCGCGGAAGAAACGCGAAAAAGGCAACCAAAAGCAAAAACGCAAGCGTTGCGGAATATAACCGCTCAACTGGGTTCGAGGCGGTTTTGGGCTACTTGTACCTAACCGGTCAGTACGGCAGGATAGATTATTTATTGGACGTGAAATTATGAAAACAGAGGGAAGAAACGCCGTTTTTGAATTGCTTAAAACGGACAAAAATATAGATAAGCTTTTGCTTGAAAAAAATCCGCAAGGCTCGTTAAAAGCAATCTTTGCCGAAGCGCGCAAAAGAAATATACGCGTCCAGTTCGTCGATAAAAAAGTTTTGGACAAGCAAAGCGAAGAGGGCAGGCATCAGGGTGTAATTGCATATACTACCGACTTTGTCTATTCCTCGCTTGACGAAATAATTTCCTCAAAGGGGGAAAAGGGCGGCTTCATAGTTATCTGCGACGGTATAGAAGACGTGCATAATCTCGGGTCTATAATAAGGGTTGCCGAGTGTGCGGGTGCGGACGGGGTTGTCATTCCGTCAAACAATTCAGCAAGCGTTACGGAAGCTGTCGTGCGCATCTCTGCGGGTGCGGCAAACCATATAAAGGTGGCTAAGGTTAATTCGGTTAACCGCACCGTGGACGAATTGAAAAAACAGGGCTTTTGGCTGTACGCGCTTGAAGCCGACGGAAGCAGTATTTACGACGCCGATTTAAAGGGCGACATAGCTATAGTGGTTGGCGGCGAGGACAGCGGCGTAAGAAGGCTTACCCGTGAAAAGTGCGACTATACCCTTTCAATTCCTTTAAAGGGCAAAGTCAATTCCCTGAACGCCTCTGTTGCATTGGGCATAGCCGTATACGAGGCGGTAAGAAAAAGACAATGACGGACGAAGAACTTGTACTGCGCTATCAAAGCGGAGATAAAACCGTCTGGGAAGAGCTGTATTCAAGATATAAACCACGCGTTTTAAAAACTGCGCGCCGCTTCTTTTTAAACGGCGGCGAACCCGAAGATTTGGCGCAGGAGGGGATGTGCGGGCTTGTATCGGCGGTCAGCGGCTATAAAACGGGAGCAGGAAGCTTTTCCGCATACGCGGGCAGCTGCATCCGCAACCGTATAGTTGACGCGGTAAAAAAAAGCAACGGCGCAAAGCATTCCGCACTGAACAATTTTTTGCCGATAATAGAAGTCGGGGAGGAATGGCTTTCAACCGAAAATCCCGAAGATGAGGTATTAAAGCGCGAGGACAAAAGCGAACTGTTGCTTAAAATGAGTAAAATTTTGTCCGCGCTTGAATTCAAGGCGGTCGTAATGTATACCGAGGGTATGACAATGGCGGAAATATCTTCCGCACTCGGCAAAAGTATGAAAAGCGTCGACAACGCGCTTAACCGCGCAAAAAACAAATTACAGAAACTGATAACAGCGGAGGAATAAATGGCATATCTCGCATTTTACAGGACATTCCGTCCCGTGACGTTCGATACGGTCGTCCGTCAGGAGCATATCGTCCGCACGCTCAAAAACCAAATTGCCGCAGGTAAAATAGGTCACGCATATCTCTTTTGCGGACCGCGCGGCACGGGTAAAACCACTCTCGCCAAAATCTTTGCGCGTGCGATAAATTGCGAAAATCCCAAGGATGGCTCGCCCTGCGGAAAGTGCGCAACCTGCAAAAGCTTGGCAAGCGGCGCAAGTCTTGATATTTCCGAAATCGACGCGGCTTCAAATAACGGCGTCGACGAAATGCGCGACCTCCGCGAAAAGGTTCAGTACCCGCCCGTTTCGGGTAAATACAAAGTCTATATCATAGACGAAGTTCATATGCTTACGGCGTCGGCTTTCAACGCCGTGTTAAAGACGCTGGAAGAGCCTCCCGCACACGCGGTATTTATTCTTGCCACTACCGAACCTCAGAAAATTCCCGCAACGATACTTTCGCGCTGTATGCGCTTTGACTTCAAATTAATTCCGCAAAAGGATTTGGAAGGGCTTATTAAAAGCGTCTTCGATAAAACGGGTAAAACCTATGAAGAAGAAGCGGTTGCCGCAATAGCCCGCGCGGGTGCGGGCAGCGCGCGCGACAGTCTTTCGATTGCCGATATGTGCGCGTCCTACGCAAACGGCAAGCTCACTTACGACGACGTTAACGCCGTCCTCGGCAGCGCGGATTTCTCTTCGATAGCCAACCTCGCGGAAAGTATTCTCACGGAGGACGCTTCGGCTTCCCTTTCGGGGGTGGAAGAAATTCTTAACACGGGCAAGGGTGCGGGAGTGCTTGTCAAGGATTTATTGAATTTTTTAAATAATTGCGCAATAGTCAAAATTTGCAAAAACGCGAACGAGATTGTAAATCTTCCCGCAGAAACATACAGGCGCATAGAAGAGGTTGCCTCCAAATGCGACGGTCATAAAATACTTCGCGTAACCGAAATACTGTCAAAAGCCGAAACGGATATGCGCTATTCGATAAGCGGTAGAATTACCCTTGAAACGGCTGTGTTGAAGTGTGCTATGCCGCAAACCGACTACAATTTAGACGCGCTTATCGGCAAAATCAATTTGCTTGAAGGCAAGCTTGCTTCGGGTGCGGTAACAGTAAAAGCGGAAACAAAGCCCGCCTTAAAGCAGGAAGTAAGGGCGGAGAAAAAAACCGTGCTTCAACTCGAAGAAGAGCAAACGCCGTATGCACAATCACAACCCGAACAAAAAAAGGTGCAGCCGAGTATGTGGGAGGTTTCCGATAATATTACGGGTAAGCCGCGTTCCCTCAATGAAAACGAAAAACAGGGCGTATTCGGAAAGTTTATTAGAAGCTTGCGTACAACTCACAAAAACGCCGTTTTGTTCACGCTGTGTATGGACCTCGGAAATAGTTTCGATGGGGATAAGCTTATTCTCACAACCGAAAGCGAGGCTGTATATAAGGGCTTGACGCGCACGGATAACGCTAATTTTATAGCGGAAGCGTTGGCGGAGCTTGGCGTTCCTTCGCACGAAGTACGCTTGGTTAAAAAGGATGAAAGCGGTTTTGACAGAGCCGTAAACGAATTAAGGCGCAATTTTGAAGGCACCGACATAGAAATAAAATAAAATATATTTATAAAAAATTACGGCGCGCGCAAAAATCGCACTTTTTGCAAGCGCGCTCAATTTGCGCAAACTTGCGCCTTTGCGAATTAGTATTTTTATATTAAGGTGCGCAAAGCTTCACTGAGTTCGCGCAGCGGGGTAAATGCCCGCATTTATATAATAAGTTTGCCCTAAAATTGCGGGCAGAGGGCGGGTAGCCCTTAAATCACGGAAATTGTCGCGCGCAGAATAGCGCGAGAATTTCGTGAACAAAAGGAGGATTTAGTATGGCATTCAATAAAGGCGGAATGGGCGGCATGGGCAATATGCAAAACCTGATGAAGCAGGCGCAGAAAATGCAGGAGCAGATGCAGGAAGCCGATAAAGAGCTTGAAGAGCTTGAAGTCGTCGGACTGTCGGGCGGCGGCGAAGAGGGCGACGAAACGGTCGTCGTCTATATGAACGGCAAAAAAATAATCAACGGGATAGAGTTCGGAAGCAAGCTTTCCGAAACTATCGACATATCCGACGAGGACGACGTCGAAATGCTTGAAGACCTTATTATGGCGGCAATCAACGACGGGTATAAAAAGGCGGACGAGGTTTATAACGAGAAGATGGGACCTTACGCAAAGCAAGGCGGCTTATTCTAAATAAAAACGCATATATGCTCAATACTGCGTTAAGTTTCGCTTTCCTCGGGTCATTTACATTTAAGTAAACTTCCCTTCGGAAATGCTCGCTTGCCTTGTCTTGTTTGCATCTCTGCGTTTTAAGGAATTTGGTTTAAATTATGGACGTTTTTATAGAACCGATAGGTAAACTCATAAACGAATTTTCAAAGCTTCCGGGGGTTGGTAAAAAGACCGCCCAACGCTACGCGTATAAAATTATAGGAATGACGGACGCGGAAGCCCGCGCATTTGCCGACAGTGTACTTAACTGCAAGCGCAAGGTAAGGTACTGCAAAATTTGCGGAAACTTTACGGAAGAAGAGGTTTGCGATATATGCAAGCGTCGCGAAAAGTCCGCAATATGCGTCGTTAAAGAGCCGAAAGATGTTATAGCTATGGAAAAACTGCACGAGTTTAAAGGCGTTTACCACGTGCTTCACGGCGTAATTAGTCCTATGGACGGCGTCGGTCCCAACGACATACGCATAAAGGAGCTTCTCGCCCGCATAAACGAGGGCGGCGTGCAAGAGGTTATAATGGCAACCAATCCCGACGTCGAGGGCGAAGCAACGGCAATGTATATTGCAAAGCTTTTAAAGCCTTTGGGGGTAAACGTTACCCGTCTTGCGCACGGTATCCCCATCGGCAGTGAGTTGGAATACACCGATGAAGTGACTTTATCGAGAGCGTTGCTCGAAAGAAAACAAATTTAAACGTCATAAAAACTTTGGGTCGTTTAACATAATTAAATTTAAAGGTTTATATTCTATGAAAGTTTCAGTTTTAGGTTGCGGACGCTGGGGTTCGTTTATCGCCTGGTATCAGGCAACCGTTCTTAAAAACGAGGTCGTATCCTGGGGACCAGAGGGCGACTATTCTTACGAGGTTTTAAAAAATACGGGTAAAAACGAATACGTCGCGCTCGATAAAAGCATAACCTTAACCTGCGATTTGAAATTTGCCGTGGAAAGCGCGGACGTCATAATAATTTCAATTTCTTCACAGGGGCTGCGCGGCTTTATGCAAAAAATCATAAAGTATAACGTCAAGGACAAGCCGTTCGTTCTATGTATGAAGGGTATAGAAGAAAGCACGGGCAAACGCCTTTCCGAAGTACTGGTTGAAAGCGGAATTTGTTCCGATAAAATAGCCGTATGGGTGGGACCCGGACATATACAGGCTTTCACGCAGGGCATACCCAACTGTATGGTCATCGACAGTTCAAACGAAAATTTAAAGCGCAACCTTGCCGACAGCTTCAAAAGCAACCTTATCCGCTTTTACTACGGCAATGATTTAATCGGTACGGAAATAGGCGCGGCAGCAAAAAACGTACTCGGCATCGCCGCGGGTTTGCTTGACGGGAGCGGCTATGTCAGTTTAAAAGGTCCTTTAATGGCGCGCGGCGCACACGAAGTGGGCAGACTTATAGAGGCAATGGGCGGCAAATTCAATTCCGCATACGGTCTTGCACATTTGGGCGACTACGAAACAACTTTGTTTTCGGAATATTCCCACAACAGGAAGTACGGCGAAATGATGGCTCACGGCGCAAAGTTTGAAAAACTTGCCGAGGGCGTTATGACCGCAAAGGCAATGAAACAGCTTGGCGACGCACACGGGGTTGAGCTTCCCATAACCAACGCGGTATACGAAGGCTGCTTTTTATCGCACGCGTTTGAAAGCGGCGACGGCGCACAAAACTGTATGAATATAATTTTAAAACTGTTCGACCGCCAGACAAAAAGCGAGTTTTAAACACGATCAAAATATATAACCGCTGCATTTTTCGTTTGCGGGAAATGAGCGGGAAAGAGGAGTTATGCTAAGAGAAGATTTAAGAAACGTAGCAATTATAGCACACGTAGACCACGGCAAAACCACGCTCGTGGACGCGATGCTTAAACAGAGCAACACTTTCCGCGAAAACCAGTCCGTTGAAGAACGTGTTATGGATTCGGGCGATTTGGAACGCGAGAGGGGAATTACTATCCTTGCAAAAAACACGTCAATCCATTATAACGGCGTTAAAATAAACGTTGTGGACACACCGGGACACGCCGACTTTTCAGGCGAGGTAGAGCGGGTAATGATGATGGTAAACGGTGTTCTCGTCCTTGTAGACGCGGCGGAAGGTCCTATGCCTCAGACCCGTTTCGTCGTACAAAAGGCACTTGAAATGGGACACAGACTTATTATCGTAGTAAACAAAATCGACCGTCCCGACGCAAGGCTTGCCGAAGTTCAGGACGAAATTTTAGAGCTTTTGCTTGAACTCGACGCTTCCGACGACCAGCTTTTAAGTCCCGTTGTATGGTGTTCTGGCAGGGACGGCACAGCAACGCTCGATATAAACCAACCGGGCAAAGATTTGTCGCCGCTGTTTGAAACTATTTTAAACCATATACAGCCTATGGAGGTTGACGCCGAAGGCCCCGCGCAAATTCTCGTATCGTCGATAGACTATAACGACTACGTCGGCAGGATAGGCGTCGGCAGGATAGAGCGTGGCGTCGTCAACCAGGGACAGGGCGTAGTTGTTACAAATTACAACAATATCCATTTAAAGACGGCAGGCAAGCTTGTCAACCTTTACCAGATAGAGGGTTTACAGCGCGTCGCTTGCGAAAGCGCGAAGGCGGGCGACATAGTCTGCTTTTCCGGTCTTGAAAAAATCAATATCGGCGACACGGTCTGTTCTCCCGATTGCGTTGAAGCGCGTAAATTCGTTAAAATTACCGAACCTACCGTTGAGATGACATTTTCGGTCAACGACTCGCCGTTTGCGGGCAAGGACGGGAAGTGGGTAACTACCCGCCATATAAGGGACAGGCTTTTCAGGGAGCTTTTGCGCGACGTGTCGCTGCGCGTTGAAGAAACCGACTCTGCCGACAGCTACCGCGTTTGCGGCAGGGGAGAAATGCATCTGTCTATTCTCATTGAAAATATGCGCCGCGAGGGCTACGAATTTCAGGTTTCCACGCCCCGCGTAATGTTTAAGGAAATCGACGGCGTCAGGTACGAGCCTATGGAAAAACTAATGGTTGACGTTCCCGACGACGCTACGGGTTCGGTGTTCCAGAGTATGGGCAACCGCAAGGGCGAGCTTCTGCATATGAACGCCGTCGGTAATCGCACCCGTCTTGAATTTATCGTTCCCGCAAGGGGTCTTTTCGGCTATAAATCCGAGTTTTTGACATCTACAAAGGGCGAGGGCGTTATGAACAGCGTATTCTTTGAATATCAGCCGTATAAGGGCGAATTGTCAAGGAGGGATACCGGTTCTCTTGTCGCGTTTGAAACGGGCGAAGCGGTAACTTACGGACTTTACAACGCGCAAGGCAGGGGTACGCTGTTTATCGGTGCAGGCACTCCCGTGTACGAGGGAATGGTAATAGGCGAATCTCCCAAAAACGAGGATTTGAATGTAAACGTATGTAAGACAAAGCATCTTACAAACACCCGTTCAAGCTCTTCCGACGACGCGTTAAGGCTTATCACTCCCAAGAAAATGAGCCTTGAAGAATGTCTTGAATTTATAGGCGACGACGAACTTTTGGAAATTACCCCCAAAAATATCCGTATAAGAAAGCGCATTTTAAATTCCGAGCTGCGCGCCAAGGCAAATGCAAAATTAAAAAAGGGAATATAAGTTAAATTAAAAGCATAATATACCACCGAACAGGTATTTTACACCGAACAGCTGCGTTTTAACGCGTGCTTTGGGTTAATATCTGTAAAGGTGGTATTTTATATGGAAAATTCGGTTCCCCATTCACTCAGTATCGAACAGTGCAAAAAAGTTGCGGCAACCGCGATTGAAAGCGTGGATTCGTTTTCGGACAAACAGATAGTTATGTCCTATCCACAGGGAAGGATAGTCGTTGCGGGCAGCGGTATGAAAATTATAAATTTTTCAAAGTCGAGCGGTTCTTTTGCTGCAACGGGGGAAATTATATCGGTAAGATATATCGGCAAGGGCGTAGGATTTAAAAGTAAGCTTTTTAAATAAATGGGTATTTTCATTTTTATAACCTGCACCTGCTGCGGTGTGCTTAGCGGAATTGTCTACGACGTGCTGTACGTTGCGCGCTGCGCCGTGTGCGGAATACACAAACAGGCGTACACCGTTAAGGACAGGGTTTTTACCGCAGCGTGCGATATCTTATACTGCCTTATTTTTGCCGCTGCATTCGTTTTTATGTCCGTTATGTTCAACTTTGACGGACTGCGTTTATATATGTTTCTCGGCTGTATTTTAGGCGCGCTGCTGTATTTAAAAAGTTTTCACGTAATTGTTGCATTTTCGGTAAAGAAAGTGTATAATAGAGTTACTTTGAGAAAAGGAAAAGAAAAATGACGGAAGAAAAGCGTAACCGCATAATTGCGGCGGTAACCGTAAACGTTATATTGCTTATTGTCATTCTTGCGGCAGTATGCATATATCAGCTTGTGGCTATCGTAAGATTGAATAATCTTAAAAAGGAAATCGCCAGACAAACCGAATATTACGAGGCCATAGAGGAAAAGGACAGAAACACCCTCGATTATTATAAATCGGAAGAGGGATTGTTGGATTTAGCTTATCAGTACGGCTTCGTCTTTAAAAAGTAAAAACTCATATATACTTCGCAATTCGGCGTCGTGTTTGCGTTTAGCTTCGGGTCACATACTTCTATGTATGCTCCCTTTGCAAAACAGCGCACTTCTTGTCTTGATTGCATCTTCGGGTTTTTAACTTTATAGGTTATATTATGAAAATTAGCGTAATAGACGTTGGTTCTAATTCCGTCCGCCTTGCAATGCTGGCAGACGGAAAAACTTTATATAAACGGCTTGCAACTACCCGTCTTGGCGAGGGTTTGTCCGTCACGGGTAAAATGACGGCGGACGCGGTTGAACGCACGGCACAGGCAATTTCAGCCTTTAAAGAATATGCCGTAACAGAAGGTGCGCAAAAAATTTACGTCTTTGCAACCGCTGCGGTACGTTCGGCTTCCAACCGTGAACAATTTCTCCGCCGCGTGAAAACCCTTTGCGGGATAGACGTCGACGTAATAAGCGGAGAGCAAGAGGCGCAAACGGGGCTTTTAGGCGCATTAATGGGCAAGGACGGCGGGATTATCGACGTGGGCGGTGCCAGCACGGAAGTCACGATACAGCGCGGTGGAAAGCTTCTCTATTCAAAGAGTGTGAATATAGGCACCGTCCGTCTTTTCGACCTTGCGGGTCGGGATAAGCATAAGCTTAAAAAAGCGATATCCGAAAGGCTTTCCGACTATGGCGAATTTAACGCCGAAAGCTGCGATATGTACGCAATCGGCGGTACGGCAACCACGCTTGCTTCGGTAAGGCACGGACATTACGACCCTGCCATAACCGACGGCACGGTAATTACCGTTGACGAAATTTCCGATATGGCGGACAAGTTTTTAACTTTGCCCGTTGAAGAGGTTCGCGCTTTAAGCGGAATGGAGCCGAGGCGCGCCGACGTGATAGGCGGAGGCTGTCTGCTAATGTGCGAGGTTATGAAGCATTTCGGCATCCCTAAAATAACCGTTTCGGAAAGCGACAATTTAGAGGGCTACTATATGCTTAAAGAGGGCGGACTATGAAAGAAACCGCAATAAGCATAATTCTGTTTATTCTGTCGCTTCTTATAGGAGCAGGTTGCATGTTCGTCGTTTATAACGATTACGGACAAACCCCGTTAAGCTTTTTATATTTGATTGGAATGATAGCGTCATTTCCGCTCCATAGTCTTTGGCATGAGCTGGGTCATATCGTTTTCGGCGCAATTGCTAAAATCAAAGCCGTGCCGGAAATAAAGGGCAGTAAAAAGGTTTTCGGTTGGTCAAGCTGTAAAATAATACCCAAAACACATAAAAATTTAAAGGGCAGAATAATTTTTACCGCACTCGGCGGGCTTGCGTTCAATTTTCTTTTAATCGTTTTAGGCGTGGTTTCGCTGTTTGTAAAAGCAGTTCCTTCGGCAATAAGCATATGCGTGTTGCCCGCTTCGTTCTATTTGTTTGCATTTAACGCAATTCCTTTCTTGCTTGAAGACGGCAAAACCGACGGACTCGTGATTTACGAGCTGGCAAAAAACGATGACAACGCAAAAGTAACGATAGCCGTTTTAACGGTGCAGGCGCAGATTTTAAGCGGTAAATCCATCGAAGAGGTGGATGAAAAGCTTTTGTTCGATTTACCGGTAATTCAGGAAGACGACGCGGCGTTTATATCCTTAACCGAGCTTAGGTACGAGTACTTCAAAGCCAAAGGCAACGAAGAGCAAGCACAAAAATACAAACAAAGACTTGACGGATTAATGCAATATTTACCTTAAAACGTAAGCGCACGGCGCAGCTTATAGCTGCGCCGTGCGCTTACTTAGCTTATGCGGTAAAGTTTGCCGAAGCAGTTCGGGCAAACCCTGCCCCATAATTCCGCTTTGGTTTTGCATACGTGGTTTCCGCAGGTTCCGCACTCGAAAAAGTTTTCCGCAAGTTCAAAATTGTCAAGGTTTCCGCAATTGAATTTTTCCATAAAAAAAGCGTGTGCAACCCGCCTTTTTTTATGCTTTGTACGCACAAATTTTAATCATTTTGTTGCCTTTTATTATATAATATGGTATAATTAATTCAAGACTTATCAAAATCTAAAAAAGAGGGATAAAAATGTTTGGTAACAATAAAATCAAATCGGAATACGACGCAAACAGTCTTAAAGCGTTAAAGGGACTCGAACCCGTAAGGGAGCATCCCGGAATGTACATTGGACCTACCGACGAAAAGGGACTTCACTGCCTTGTCAGGGAAGTTATAGACAACTCTATCGACGAAGCTTTGGCAGGCTATTGCGACCGTATCGAGGTCGTCATTACGGAAGACGGTTCGTGTTCCGTAAAGGACAACGGCAGGGGTATACCCACGGGAATAAACAAGGAAGAGGGGATAAGCGGCGTAGAGCTTGCTTTGACCAACCTCAACGCAGGCGGCAAGTTCGGCGGCGGAAATAAGGCCGGCGGTTACAAAATTTCGTCCGGTCTGCACGGAGTCGGCGTTTCCTGCGTCAACGCGCTTTCCGATACGCTTGTTGCCGAGGTCTGCCAGGACGGTCATATACACCGTCAGGTTTACCATTGCGGAGTTCCCGAGCAAAAGCTTAAAATTGTAGGCAAAACGGAAGAAACAGGCACGACGATTACTTTCCACCCCGACGCAACCGTGTTTGAAACGATAGATTTCAATTACGATACGCTTAAAACTCTTCTCCGTGAACTTTCTTACCTCAATAAAGGACTTACGCTTACTCTTACGGACAAGCGCGAGGGAAGACAGCGCGAGGACGTGTTCTGTTACGAAGGCGGCGTCGTCCATTTCATCGAGGATATAAACAGGGGTAAAGAGGTTTTATTTGAAAAGCCCGTGTATTTTGAAGATTCCGACGGCGACGATAAATTCCTTGAAGTAGCCATCCAGTATAACGACGGCTACACCGAACAGATTTTTCCTTTCTCGAACAATATCCGCCAGCCCGACGGCGGAACCCACCTCGACGGCTTCAAAGCCGCACTCACAAAGGTTATAAACGACGCGGGCAGAAAGCTTGGTATCTTAAAGGAAAACGTTAAGCTTTCTGGCGACGACGTGCGCGAGGGTATAACCGCAGTCGTTTCTGTAAAAATTGCAGACGCACAGTATGAAAGCCAGACGAAGAGCAAGCTTTGCTCAACATACGTTAGGGGCTTCGTGCAGAAAGCCGTAACCGAAAAATTCGGTATGTATCTCGAAGAGCATCCCGCCGAAACCAAAGAGCTTATAATGCGTTGCTTAACTGCCCAAAGAGCGAGGGAGGCGGCAAGACTTGCGCGCGAGGACACAAGGCGCAAGGGTGTATTGGAAAGTGCAAAGCTCCCCGGTAAGCTTGCCGATTGCTCGGACAAACGTTCTGAGCTTTGCGAAATTTACATCGTTGAGGGCGACAGTGCAGGCGGTACGGCAAAGCAGGGCAGGGACAGACGTTTTCAGGCGATTTTGCCTTTAAGAGGTAAAATTTTAAATGTTGAAAAGGTCAGGATAGACCGTGCGCTCGGCAACGAGGAAATAAAAGCAATGATAACCGCATTCGGTTGCGGCATACAGGAAAATTACGACGAAAGCAAACTCCGTTACGACAGAATAATAATTATGACCGACGCCGACGTAGACGGCTCGCACATAAGAATACTTCTTTTGACGTTCTTCTTCCGCTATATGCGTCCTCTTGTTGAAAACGGACACGTTTATGCAGCCCAGCCGCCCTTATACAAGGTTTCGGGTAAGGGCATTCCCGACACCTACCTTTACGACGATAAAGCCCTTGAAGACTTTAAAAATTCGTATAGCGGCAAATTTGAGCTTCAACGCTATAAGGGTCTTGGCGAAATGAACAAGGAACAGCTTTGGGAAACCACTATGGACCCCGCAAGAAGAACGCTTGTAAGAATTAACGTGGAAGACGCGATTGAGGCAGATAAATACTTCTCGCTCCTGATGGGCGAACAACCCGAACTCAGAAGGCAGTTTATCGAAGAAAACGCTAAGCTCGTTGAAGAGCTTGACGTATAAAAACAGGTTCACGAAAATTTTCGGCAAAATTAAAAATATAATTTGATAAGGTAAATATTATGGCAAAGAAAACGACCAGCAGCCCCGAGCTTACCGAAGAGTTTAAAAAAACTCTTGAAATGACTAAGCTTCTCGACGTAGAAGTTGAGGAAGAGCTTAAAAAATCGTTTATAGCCTATGCAATGGCGGTAAACGTATCCCGTGCCATTCCCGACGTAAGGGACGGTTTAAAGCCCGTACACAGACGTATTTTATACTCGATGCACGAGCTTGGACTGTACTCCGACAAGGCGTTCAGAAAGTGCGCCCGTATCGTCGGCGACTGCCTCGGTAAATACCATCCCCACGGCGACAGCTCCGTATACGACGCGCTTGTAAGACTTGCGCAGGATTTCTCTATTAACTTCCCGCTTATCGAAGGACACGGTAACTTCGGCTCCGTAGACGGCGACCCCGCCGCGGCGATGAGGTATACCGAAGCAAGACTTTCAAAGCTTTCGTCCGAAATGTTGCGTGACCTCGACAAGGAAACGGTTGATTTCTATCCTACGTTCGACGATACGGGTATGCAGCCTACCGTTTTGCCGTCGCGTTTCCCCAATATGCTTGTAAACGGTTCGGACGGTATCGCAGTCGGTATGGCTACGAACATACCCCCCCATAACCTCGGCGAAGTAATCGACGGCGTCGTTGCAATGATTGATAAGCCCGATATCGACGTAGACGAGCTTATGCAGTACATACCCGCACCCGATTTCCCCACAGGCGCGCTGATTATGGGCAGAAGCGGTATAAAACGCGCTTACAGAACGGGCAGGGGCAGTATAGTTATCCGTTCCCGTTGTGAAATAGAAGAATATAAAAGCGGAAATATGCTCCGCAACCGCATTATAGTAACGGAAATCCCCTACCAGGTAAACAAGGCAAAGCTTATTGAAAATATGGCAGACCTGGTAAAAGATAAAAAGATAGAAGGCATTTCCGACATCCGCGAAGAATCCGACCGCGACGGTATGCGTATCGTCATCGAATTGAAAAAGGAAGCAAGCCCGCAGGTCGTACTTAATATGCTGTACAAGCATACCAATTTACAGATATCCGACGGACTTATTATGCTCGCGCTCGTAGACGGAACGCCTAAAATTCTTAATTTAAGGGAGTTCATTTACTACTATCTCGAACATCAGAAAGAGATAATAGTCCGCAGGACAAAGTTCGACCTTGCTAAAACAGAGGAGCGCGCCCACATTTTAAGGGGTCTGGTAATAGCGCAGGCAAACATAAACGAAGTCGTTAAAATTTGCCGCAGCGCGGTGGATAAAGCCGACTGCGTCAAGAAGCTGACCGATAATTTCGAGCTGGACGAACGCCAGGCAAACGCAGTTGCGGAATTAAGGCTTTACAGACTTTCCCACCTCGAAGTGGATAAGCTTAAAGAAGAGTTAAAGCAGCTTGAAGATTTGATTGCAGATTATAAGGACATTCTTGCGCACGAAAGCAGGGTTCTCGAAATAATCAAAAATGACTTGCTTGAAATCAAGCGCAAATATCCTTCGGTAAGAAAGACCGAGCTTGCCGTTGACTTTGACGGCGAAATCGTTGACGCGGATTTAATTCCCGTTGAACAGGTCGTAATTTCAATGACCCATTCGGGCTACGTAAAAAGGATACCCGTTGCCGAATACCGCGCGCAGAACCGCGGAGGAAAGGGTATAACGGCGCACCGTCCCAAGGAAGAGGACTTTGTCGAGCGTATGTTCGTCTGCTCCTCGCACGACGATATATTGCTGTTCTCCGACCGCGGCAAGGTTTACCGCATAAAGGCTTACGAAATACCCGAAGCAACGCGTATAGCACGCGGCAGGGCAATCGTAAACTTAGTCCAGATTGCGCAGGACGAAAAAGTAAATACGCTTATGCCTATACCTGAGGGTATTCACGGCGCAATCGCTTTTGCAACTAAAAAGGGACTTATAAAGAAGACAAGACTCAGCGAGTTTGCGCGTATCAATAAAAACGGTAAAATCGCAATTAAGCTTAACGACGGCGACGATTTAATTTCCGTAGTACTTACAACCGGTCACGACGAGCTTATGATAGCTTCGCGTTCTGGTAAATGCATCCGTTTTGATGAAAAAGACGTCCGTGCAATGGGCAGGGATACGGCAGGTGTTCGCGCAATGCGTCTTGATGCCGACGACCGTCTTGTCGATATGCTTGTGCTTGACCCGTCCAAGGACGTGTTAACGGTAACCTCAAACGGCTACGGCAAGCGTAGCGACCTTGAAGATTACAGACTGCAAGGCAGGGCAGGCAAGGGCATTAAAGCTGGTATATTCAACGAAGTTACGGGCTACCTCGTAAATATGAAGCAGGTAACCGACAAGGACGACGTAATGCTCATTTCCGACGGCGGCACGATTATAAGAATGCACTGCGACAGCATTTCCCATATCGGCAGAAACACCAAAGGCGTAAGGCTTATGCGTCTGAAGGACGGCGCGGTTGCAACCGTTGCATTAACGGCAAGGGACGAGGACGAGGCTGCGGAAGAAATGATTGAAGCCGCACCCGAGCTTCCCGAAGCACCCGCCGGGGAATATGAAGAAGCTCCCGTTGAAAAGAGTTTAAGCCTTGACAACGATGCGGAAGATATTGTTGAAGAAGCCGACGATTTGGAAGATATCGACAAAGCTGATACCGTCCATAATATCGAAGACGATATAGCGGATGACTTTGAAGACAACGGGGACGGCAATACCGAAGAAAACTCCGACGAAGAAATTTAAAATAATAAAAAATCGGAGGCAAAGCGCACTTCCCATAGGGAATTAAAAAACTAAATTATTAAGAGTTATAC
>CAJUKJ010000023.1 GCA_910587365.1 uncultured Christensenellaceae bacterium
AAAGTGCAACTCTTATAAAATTTTTGTTTTTTAATCCCTATGGGAATTGCGCTTTTTCCGCGCGCTTTTGAATTTGTATTAATTTATTATTTTGAAAGCTCGTCCGCAAGCTTTGTAAGCTGTAAACTCGCGCTTTCGTCCAATGCCGAATTTACCGTAACGTCGGTATTACAGAGGGTTATATTTTTAAAGCTTTCAAACGACGAGCGCATAAGCTTTGCCGAAACGGGAGCCCAGCTTCCGTTCTGGATAAAGCCCACCGTGCGGTTACAATAATTTTTAGCCTTTAACTTGTTTATAAACAATTCGGTACAGGGCATAAGTCCCGCGTCGACAGTTACGCTTGCGATAACAAGCTTGTCATATTTAAACGCGGTTGCAACAGCCCAAGACATATCGCAACGGTTCAAATCCGCAACCTGCGTTTTTACTCCTCTTTTTTCCAACGCGTCCGCAAGTAATTTTGCAACGCAAGCCGTATGCCCGTAAACGGAAGCATAAGCTATAAATACGCCCTTCTCCTCATAGTTGTACAAGCTCCAACCGTTATACTTATCTATATAATAAGCAAGATTTTCGCTTAGCGTCGGTCCGTGCAGGGGACATATTACGTTTATATCCAACGCTGAAACTTTTTTCAGTACTGCCTGTACGGGGTTGCCGTATTTACCCACTATATTTATATAGTAACGTCTTGCCTCGTCAAGCCATTCCCCTCCGTGCGACAGTGCGCCGAACGTACCGAATGCGTCTGCGGAGAAAAGTACTTTATCCGTCTTGTCGTATGAAAGCATAACTTCGGGCCAGTGTACCATAGGCGCAAACACAAAGGTTAAAACGTGCCTGCCGAGGTCAAGCACGTCCCCGTCCTTTACGGTAAGCTTATTGGGAATATCGCCGTAAAACCTTTTTAAAAGTATAAACGTCTTTTCATTGCCGACTACGGTTGTTTCAGGATACTTGCCGAGAAATGCCGGCAAGCTTGACGAATGGTCGGGTTCAACGTGCGAAACTATCAGATAATCGGGCTTGTTGCCCTTTAAAACGCTTTCAAGGTTTGAAAGCCACTCGGCTGTCTTTGCGTCGTCAACGGTGTCGAAAACGGCAATTTTTTTATCCACACAGACGTATGAATTGTAAGACACCCCGTCGGGTACGGCGTACTGCGCCTCGAAAAGGTCTAAGCCGATATCGTCAACGCCTATATATTTAATGTCCTGTGTCACATCAAAAACCATAATATACTTCCGTTAATTTTTGGTATAATTTTACACGCTATCAGTGCGCAAGTCAACTTTTTTTATATTAAAAACCGACGGAAAGTACTTTGCTTTTATCCGTCGGTTAAATTATTACAACATAGACAAATTTATATACCTTATTGCTTTTTATCCTTGTTTTCTTTGGGTAAATCGTTGGTAAGCGGCGTCTTTATGTCGTGCAGAACCACGTCGGGCATATTGCCGTTTTTGCGTTCGATTTTAATTTCCCACTGGATAAGGAACGCAAGCGCGGCACGCAGCAATATTATCGCACCCAATATCAACAACTCGCTCCATTCCCTTACGATAACCGTTCTTAAAAGCTCGCCACCCATTTTAAATTCAAGGGCAAGCGCGATGCCTTCGGCAAGCTTTAAGCGGGTGTGCGGCTTACGTTTGATAAGACCTACCACCGCCATTACTACGGCAATTACCAAAACTACTATACCGACCAACTCTATCAGAAGAATAAGATAGCTTACCACAAGGTCAAAGACTTCCGATATTTTTTCATAAACTTCAAACATTTGAAATACCCCGTATCATACTGACTTATTATTAGTATAACACGCAAAATCACATTAATCAATAGCAAATTTAAAATTTATGAGTAACGGTATTTTTTCCTGAACGCTATAAAGAAAATTACGGCTATGACGCAAGCGAATACCTCGGTTGCAAACATTGCGCACCAGACGCCGTCAACGCCGAACAGAAGCGGAAGCTCGGAGGAGCCGTTTCCGCAGTTGGCGGGACGGTATTTTACATACTGCTCCTTTACAAAAAAACAGCACCCGATTATTTTAAAAATAACCGAGCGCACCCGACATCTTCTCCAACAACAGCTTTAAAAAAGCTTAGCACTGCGGTGCCGTTGTCCTCCGATGACCATATATTTAATTTGCGTAAACCTATTGTTTACTGTTGGGTATTATATAGGTATATAGAAAATATGTCCAGTAAAAATTTTATGTTTATTTTAATTTTATGAGTGAACCCAGCCGCCGACTTGCTTTTCGGTGTCCGACTCAAAATCTTCAAACGAAAAGTAAGCTATACCTTCATAGGACGGGGTTTCATCGTTTTTCAGATATATGGAAAAATCAAGCGAGTAATGCCGCCCGGAGTCCGTAAGTATATTCTGCGTGATTACCGAACACCATACTTCGGTAGCGTTACCGTCCCCATCTCTTTTGATTTCATAGCCTAAAACCCTGCAATTAAAATCATTTTCATTGTCATCGCTGTTGTAAAGCCCGTCCACGCGCTCCGAAAATAAAGGCGTTCCGTCAAAAAATTCAAAGACAGCCGCAATTTCCCCGTCAAGCCGCGCGTCCCGTAAAGCTTTTTCGCACATAAGACTTTTTACCGCGTCCGCATCTTTCCCCGCAACGGCTTTTATAAGGGTTGCCGACATTATGCCCAATTCCGCGTCAAATGGCGAAGACCAACCGAAGCCCGCGCTGCAACGCTTTATATCTTCATAATCCCTGTCGTTTTCGTAAAGATTATAATTCGTCATTCCCTCTATTACACTGTCCAATTCAATAAAATGAACGTTTAAATATAATGTGTATTTCCTGCCTGCGTCCGTATTTATGAAAATACTGTTGCCAAAGGTATATTGCGTTATCTTGCCATAATCCTTTGAAACGCTTTCATAGCCTGTTGATTTGCTTATTTCATACGATTGGATATCGCCTTCCATAAACGAAAAGGTTTTTTCAATCTGTCCGTCTATATCCCCTATCTCCTGCGATTTAGGGCAAAACAAATTTTTAACGGCGGCAACGTCTTTATTCTTAAATGCGTCCATTATCGTTTCCGACATTTCGTATCTCAGCTTTTCCGCACGGCTGCGCACCGCCCCTATTCCGTCCGAGCTTAAAAGCCAACAACCCGAAAAAACAGTTATACACGCGCATAATACCGCCAAAACCGAAATAAAAATCAATCTGCAAGTCTTCATAAAGCTTACTTCCTATTTAATCTACTGTATATCCCGCACGTTCAAGTGCTTTTAAAGCCCCTGAATAATTTTCTGATTTGGTAAAAATATAATCGGTATCAAAAGTGGACACGGCAAAAATACCTATTCCGTTTTCGGCAAGTATGACAGATATTCGCGAAAGTACGCCTGTCAATGAAAAATCAAGCGTACCTTGTATTCTGAACGCCCTCCATCCGTCTTCCCTGTCAACCGTATTATCGGGAACTTCTCGGGTTTCGCGTACGAGCGAATTTTCCAACCGTTCATTTATTATCAGTTTGTAGATAAATATATTATTTTAGAACCAATGCTTTCTTGGGGCAAAAATCAGAACATTTACCACATCTAATACATTTATCGTGATTTATTATAGGTGCGTCATAACCGTTTTGCGACAATGCTCCGACGGGACACACCTTAACGGCAGGACAAGGATGGTTTTGCGGACAATTATCCTTAATCAAATTAAGTGTTTTTATCATATTCACTCCTTTATATTTTTTATAGCGATATTATATTCATCAATTTATTAAAGCGAATTCATTATACAACAAACGATAATCCTTTGCAACCTTTTAACAACAAAAAATAGTGCTTGGGAACTGTGTCGGATGCCGGATTATCGTATAAAAAGAGTTCAAATTCTCGCTTTTGGCGGGCGACAATGTACGCCATAAGAACCGTTTAAAAGGCAAAATCACATAGACTCAAAAACTGCAAAAAGTAGTCGCTCGGCACAAAGAAAAAATGACTGACAAGATAGTTAGTCTTATCAGCCATTCTACGCTAAATTGAAATTTCTCGTTCAATCATTATTTCTTGTAGTTATCAAACTTACATTGTTCGTACACGTGTTTACCTATAATCGTAATCGCTTGTTTCGGGCAATTTGCGAAACAACGATAACACATAGTACATTTATCTCTATAAACTACTGTATCCGCTATTACTATGTTCGACATCGGGCATATCGATACACACAAACCGCATTTTACACATTTACTCTCATCTGTTCTAATTTTGGTAAAATAATGCTTTGTTTTTCCGCTGAAATATAATCTCTGACCGAACACCCCTGCAACACGGTAAAAAAAATTCAATCCTTCTTTCGGAAATTTGCCGTTATTTATCCTATTGACAGCCAAGTCCATTTTGCGTTCAGCTTTTAATATTGTTTTGCGATTTTCGTCAAGTGATTTTTTCAATAATTTAACGTCCCCTATACAATCAGGCATTTTCAGATGTAAGCCACCTAAAATTTCCGCACCATACTTTTTGAATAAACGTGCCGAACATCCTGCGCCGTCGCCGCTGAATAAGCCCATAGTAGCAATTACAAATATTTTCTTGCCGCGCCATAGCTCGGCATTGTTTACAATAAACTCTCTAACTATCTTCGGCAAATTAGAATAATATACGGGATAGGCAAAAACAATTTTGTCGCTTGTTTTTACGGCGGCTATTACCCCCTCGCTCTCAATCGCATAGGAAGCACCGTTACCGTCAAGCTTATTTAAGACATATTCCACACAATATTTCGTGTTGCCTGTTCCACTAAAATAAACGCCTATCATATAAATCTATATCCTCTAACTTACTGTTTATTGTACAACCATTATATCAAAAACAAAATATTTATTCAAGCAAACAGTCAGGCTCGCTACTATTACTTTCAAAGAATATAAAATGACCGATAAGACATTTGTTCTTATCAGTCATCTAATGGTGGAAAATCATTGACCTAAATCGAACCGCCCACTCAATTATTTAAAATTTTTATACGCAACTGCAATTCAATTATTATGTAAGCGGTGTGGCAGTTGATGCTTTTATTACTTGCTCCATTTCCGCATTTCCGATAGATATAGCAAATGCTAAGGCAACCTTTTGCGGCAAAATGAACCAAGTGGCTTTTCCTCGCGATTGCGGATATCCTAAATTGTTGCCGCTACCGTTCCAACGTATGGCGATTCGTTTTTTATCGTTCCATAATACGGAGGCAATAGAAAAATTATCTGCTTCGTCAGTATAAATAACTTTCACGTCCTTTATGTTTTTAAGTGGATAAATTACGTTTTCTGGTTTCATAATAACTCCTTTAATTTAATTTTCTTTTTCCCAAATGACAGGAGTAATTCCGTCCGTGTCATAATTCCAATAGTTGCCGTCATCCGTAGGCTCGGTTGCACTGTAATAATACAGTATTGTTTTGCTTATTCCGCCACTACCTTTTATTTTGCTCCAATCATCAGCCGTACCTTTATAAAACACGATACTGCAATTTCCAAACGCATAATTGCCAATGCTCATTACACTATCAGGTATGATTATACTTGTCAGGTTACTGCAATCATAAAACGCATAACTGTTGATTGTTTTGCAGTCGGTATGTATTTTTACGTTCGTAATATCGGTTGAATTCACTTTGTATAAAAAACCGTACTCACTGTTTTTTGTTGGCAAATAATAACAACCGCTATATCGTTTACATAAATTGTTGGAGAACGCCCCACTACCAATACTTATTACGCTGTCGGGTATGATTATGCTTGTCAGGCTACTGCACTCATTAAACGCAGAACTGCCGATAGTTGTTACACTGTCAGGTATACTTATGCTTGTCAGTCTACTGCACCAACTAAACGCATAACTGCCGATACTTGTTACGCCGTCGGGTATGGTTATGCTTGTCAGGTTACTGCAACTGCTAAACGCAGAACTGCCGATAATTGTTACGCCGTCGGGTATGGTTATGCTTGTCAGGTTACTGCACCAACTAAACGCATAACTGCCGATACTTGTTACGCCGTCAGGTATGGTTATGCTTATCAGGTTATCGCAACCCGCAAACGCAGAACTGCCGATTTTATTGATATTTTCTGATAATGTGATATTTTTTAGAGTGGTACAGCCATTTAATGCATTTGCCGCTATTTCTTTTATGGGTAAGCCGTCTATTGTTTCTGGTACCGTTATATATTGTGGATTACCTTTATATCCGATTACACTATAATATGTTTCGTCAAACGAAAGCTCAAATTCCAAAAGTTGCTCATTGGAGTATTTTGCATACAACACATAATTTTTTAAGCTGTTTTTAGGGATTTCGGTTATAGGCTCGCCGGAAAAATCGGCGTTTTCGTACCAACCCGCAAAATTAGAACCCTGTTTTGTAGGAATAGGTAATGTGTACGGCAAATTATAAACAGTAAAAGATTCAAGGTAGTAATCGGGCATTATTCCGCCGTCCGTATTGTATGTGATAGAATAGTTTATAGCGTTCCACCTTGCCGTAAGCGTAATATCGTTATCGTACTGCCAAACGCCGCTTTCAATTTTACTGTAATTATAATACCAGCCTGAAAATTCATAGCCCGCTCTTTCAGGTATAATAAGATTAACGGTTTCTCCCTTTTTTACCGTTTGCGTAGAAGACGGCGCATTTTCATAGCCGAAATCATATATCAGATTATTCGTTTCGTAAGTAGGTTTATTTTCACCCGAGTTTTCTCCGTTGTTACCAGTATTATCTCCACCCGAGTTTTCTCCGTTGTTGCCAGTATTATCTCCACTCATGTTTTGATTATTGTTATCTATAATAGCGGCTTCTACCGTAGTCTTGTTAAAAAGACCGCCGTTTGTTGCCCAACCGCTCGGAATTTTAATTGATACTGTGGAAACAATCGGCGTATTTGGTTCTAATTCTACGAAATTTGAATATATCGGTTCCGCAGCATAATCACAACGCAAACGTGCTTTTATTTTATGATTGGATATATTTGTAACATCTGCACAAAGATACCAAACTTCCAATCCCGAATAATTGGGGTCTGTGTTTCGTATATCAACATAAACATTGTAGCGGCAAAGTGCCGATTGCTTATTTGCATTTTCGGTCTCGCAACCAACAATTCCGAACATCAAGCAAATAAAAGACGTTAAGATAAAGACTATCATTAAAATTCTTTTCTTCATTAGTTACCTCCAAACTTTAAATAATATAAAAAGTGCGCCTACCGAAGTAAACGCACAAAAAATACAAACTCCGATAGTCGCCAAACTAACCGTTATCGTAAAGACTGTCTTAAACAACAACCGTATGGAATTTGCATTTTTATCAAATTCACAGTTGCTGTAAAAAAGGGCATACTACCCTCTTAACATTAAAAAAAGTCTTTACGAGTTATTTAGTTAGTTTGGCACTTACAATTATAATCATTTTTGCAAAAAAATCAACTGTTTATAGTAAAATGGCAGATAGGCGTGAGTTTGTCTTGACAAACAGATAAAACACAATAGCGTAGGAACTACACTATTGTGTAGGTGGATTCTCGTCTATGGCAAGAGTGTCGCCTTGCGAGCAAAGCTCGCACGAACTGTGGCTTGAAGCCCCGACGAGCAACACAGCAAAAAGAACAGGTTTTTACCTGTTCTTTTTGCTGGTGGGAGGAGGTGGATTCGAACCACCGAAGTCGGAGACGTCAGATTTACAGTCGGCACTGCAACCTTCTAATATACATAATTTACTTATTTTTAACAAAATTAGCGTATAAAACTGCAAATTATTTATTGAACTTCTTATAATTATTTAATAATAAAAAATTAGTCCCAACCAATCCCAAGCAAATTGCCCTGTCATTTTTTATAAAAGTCCGTGTTGACGGACTTTTTTTAAATAAGACGGTTGACAAACCTCTTATCCAGTGATAAAATAAAAGCACAGCAAGGGAATGACCAATTAAACGGTTAGTCCCGCTAATTATGACAATAGTCGCTCACGGGTTCTAATCGGGCGGCTATTTTTGTATGGTTATGTAAATTTTGTCCTTTGTAACTCTAAAAGAGGCTATCGCGCCGCACTCTATCAGTTCATAGAGAAAGCGCAGGAACTGAAATTCCATTACACCACCCCCTTTATGGAAGAATGCTCAACACATTCCCCGCTTATCAAAGGGGCTAACCGCCTAAAAGGCATATCTTGCTGTGGGCAGCTTTCGCCACCGCCTATGATATTATCATAATAAAGACAATAAGTCAAACAATACAGTCCGCTTCGCAAGCGGGCTTTTAAAATACCTGTTTTTCTACGAACCAGCGGTTCGCGGACTTTTCAAAATAAAGTTCGCGCTCACGCCCGCGGACTAAGACTTTATACCGCACTGTCGGCATACTTCCAACGTACCGCGGCGGGGCTTGCCGAACGTCCAATATTTTTGATATGGAAAATCGCTCCCCGCTCTCCCACTCAATTTCAATTGGACGCATTGCCCCGTCTGCGCTTACGTGAAGGTTCATTGCAACGTAAATTTTTTCGTACTGCGCCATACGGTTAGTATGCGCCTTTATTTTAAGATTTTCCAAGCTGCGCCGCGCTCCGGTGTCAGGCTTCGAGGTTAAGCGTCGCGTGGATGCGCGCAACGTTGCCAAATTCCAGGGTCAAAAATCGAAGCCAAACGACGTCGCCGTACAGTACGGTCAAGAACCGGCGCGGACGTTCTGAGCCGCGGAGCTGCCGCCCCGCACTTAAAATATCAGTACAGCCGTTCAGAACCGCTTCGGACGGGGTTACAGATAAACCGACCTTTATCAGCTCCAAAGCCGCGCAAGCGGCTTTTTCTCTTGCGCTTCAAGCTTGCCGCGCAGATTGCCCGATATAACCTCTACCCCCATTCGGCAAGCTTCCGCATAGCTTCCAAACGCTTTAACCCGCTTACGGCGTAAGCCGTTTCAGTCCGGTTGCGGTAAAGCTTTTTGTTTATTTTTTATAAAAGGAATTGGTAATATTATATAATCCGGCAAAAACCGTACTATTTTAATTGCCAAAACCGTACTTTTCATTATCCGAAACCGTATTATATTTTTTTTAAATAGTTCGGTTTTGCCATAATTATAATGGTAAAAAAATCCCCGCCCGATTTTTTCATTAAAAAACCGGGCGGGTTGCCTCATTTTTTGCCGTATCACGCGCTCTTTACGCGCTTTTTAGGCTTTTTTATTGAATTTTCTATACGCCTATAAGCGCAAGCCGTAGCTTACGCTTTATTATTCGTTTATTTCATCGCATTTAAAATAACCTGGCGGGAAGAACTCTCTTCTTATATGGTGTTTTTTGAAATATCTTTCAAGCTCTGCCCTGAGTTCCCCGCGCTCCGTTTCAAGTCGTTGCGATTCCGTCGAGTCTATACCTTTGCGTATTTCGGTAAGAAACAGATTGTAATTCAGATTTACACGCTCGATTATGTTCTTGTATTCTGTATCGAGCATAAACCGTTTATGTAATTCGTCTGCGTTGTATTCCTGCTTGTAGTTTCCCGAATCAAGTTTATTCGGATGTTTAACCGCTAAAATCTCAGGGTTTACAATGAACTGGCTGCACCCGCGCCGCCGCAGGTCGTTACTGTCCCACTTTTTCGTTCTGACCGCACCGGCAGCGATAATCTCCCTTATGCTGTCGCCTGCCGTTGTCCTCGGTAATTTTATCGCTTTGCCTATTCTCGCCTGCGAGCTTATAAATACCCCGCCCGTTTTCGGGTTCTCGTTGCCGCGTTTCAAAAACGCCAACGTCAATAAACGGGAATATGTAAGACGTTTCATTTTACCGCCTACGTTCCATTCATAGCGGAACATATACGTATCTATCTCTACAAAATTCTTTTTATTATACGCCGCTATAATTTTATAATGCGATTGCTTTACGCGTTCTATTATTCCGCGCTCTGTAAGCTCTTTGAACGCTTTGCTTACAGTTTCCCGCGACATTCCGAATTTATCAACGAAATAATCATATGTAAGACGTGCAGAACCTTTAAAAGCTTTGTTCATTGTATGTATTATTGCAAGAATAATTTGGCAGCTTAAACGCAGCCCCTCGAATATGGAAGGCTGTCCGTTCCTCATCTTGCCCGTAAACGCTATCGGAACTTCGATATACGTCGACGTTTTCGGCAGATTAAGTTTTTGCCATTCTTTTTCCTGCATTATTTTAACCTCGATTTTTAACTCTGATACTTGACGGTGCCGCTTCGCTCCGGTGGTTGACCTGGGACCTTGACTATTTCAACTCGCCCCAGCTAAACGCCATTGCCGCCGCGACTTCTTCAAACGTCTTGCTTCGGTTCTTTTGTCTGTACTTACCATATGAATTTTTAAACAGCGGATACGTGTTGAACGTGTACTGCGGTTCTATGACGTTTGTCGGACAAAGATAAGGCAAGCCTTTGAGCCATAAATACGTAAGCTTGCTTACGGGTACCCCAAAGTAATACGGCTGTATTTCCTGTGTTTGGGGCGGAAGTCCGAACAGCTTTATCGGCACGGGATTTTCTATGCAGATTCGCGGGCAGTCCGCATTGTAAATCTTATAGAAAAACTGCGCCGCTTGTTTTCCCTTTTCAAAGCGGTCTTCATCAAGTTTGCCGTTTTTATATAAATTCACGCTACCGACCTTGGATAAATACGTACAGGGCGGAAAAGCTATTATCATATCCCAACGCTCCACGCTGTGTATCTGACCGTTACAGGTCTTGAACTCGCCGCCGTTCAGTATCGGCGTAACGTCATTCCAGATATGCCATTCAGGACGACCGCCTGAACACATTACGATATCGCAACTGTACACTTCGTGTCCCTTTTCTCTGAACGCTTTGCATACGCGTTGACTCTCTTCGCAAGCAACAAGTATTTTCATTTTTTTCTTACCTCAATTTTTAGCGCAGCTCCGCGGCTCAGAATGCTCACGCCGGTTCTTGACCGTGCTGTACGGCGACGTCGTTTGGCTTCAATTTTTGACCCAGGATTTTGGCAACGTTGCGCACATCGGCGCGGCGCGTCCCCGCTCACAGGTTAAATAAGCACGGCGCGTAATTCATATACAGTTTTTCCGTACCGCATTTATTAGAACTTTTTTATAATCTTTGGGTCGAGCCGAAGCTTCTTGTCTTCGGTTATAATAATTCCAAGCTCCCCCAGACGTTTATATTCCCGGACAAGGTCAGAACGCCCAACGCCCAGCTCGGCAGCGACGGCATTAAAATCAAGCCGCCGCAGTTCTACACCCTGCACCTTAAAAATATATTGCACAAGTCGGAGTGCTGCCCCTGACGTGCGTTTGAAAAATTCTACCGTATCAATTGCACTCATAGTCCGTCAACCCGCATTTGTTTGTCTGGTCGGATAAGCGAACCCTTACGCCCGACGTATCGATGACGCGGCGCACACTTCGGACAGTAGCAAGTTTTGTTATCGCGCGCTATCGCCCAATCTGCATTACGTGCTTTGGATTTACTTGAAAACTCCGCTGTATTGCCGCAATCGCGGCATTTGTATGTTTTATCAGTCATCTGAATCTCCTTTGCAAAATGGTTGTCGAAACGAAAACCATTTCCAAATATGCGGAAGGGGCAAAGCCCCTTACCCCCATATTTATTTTAAATCTGCGTTACCGTGACTGTGCCACCATTGCCGAACACTGCCGAAAGTCAAGGCTTGCTTCGCTACGCCTATGACTATTCGTACAGGTATCGTCTTCGGTGTCACAGTACACGGAAACAGCTTTATTTGCTAATAAAGCGATACTTCGGCGGCTTGCCCGCCGTTCCGCACTATTCTTGCTTCGGCTCGTCCCCTGCGTCAGGTTTACCCTCGTCCTGCTCGTCACTGTCTTTGTGATATATTTCATCCCGTGTCCAGTCGTAGTTACGTACTTCGTCGTACCCGTCGCTTTCTGGGCTTTCCCCGTCATTCTGCACGTCCTCAGTCTGCGGCTCGTCCTGCTGTTCCGTATCTTCCTGTTTCAACTCTTCTTCCGCTGGCTCTTCAACCTCAGTCGGCGGTGCGCACAATGCAAGATAGCGCGTTCCGCCCTTCAATATCTCTGCAATAAGTTTAAGAACCATTCTGTCGCTTGTGCGTGCCTGCTCTTCGAGCGTGTAACACTCTATAAGCTTGTCTAACAGCGAGAACACGGCAAGACAACGTTTCTTTTTTCTTATGCCTTCGGATATTATTGTTTCCAATATTTTAAACAGCTTTTCTATATTCTCACGGTCACGATTGCTATATGCTTGCCAAACAAAACCAAGCGTTTCCCGCATTTCATAACGCAGTTCTTTTATTACACTGCGCATTGCCTGTTCCTTAAATTCGGTAAATACTTCCCCAAACGTTTCAGACTGGATTTCAGGCAACTCGCTTTGTTTTTTGAAATAATAATTATGGGCAAGACGACTTATTTTTTCATCAAATAATACCGCCGCTTGATTACATCTTCTTCGGAAGAACCAACGCCACCTGCACGGCGTAAGGAGTTCTGTAAGCTTTTCGGCTTCAAGCCGTTCTATTTCCCCGGAAAGCTTGCCGTTTAACTGCAATTTTTCAATTTCAGCACAGTATGAATTAAACATCACACTTTCCATATATGAGCGCATTTCTGCCGGCACGTAGTTTCGCCCTGCTTTTATATCGTCAAACAATTTGAAGTATGCGTCGTTAAGCTTGCCGAGGTCTTCACGCTTTATATAAAACGATTCTTTCTTTTTTAAAGTGAATACCGGCAAGTCTGCTTTCCTGCGCTTCAATTGCGGTTCAGATGTTTCATTGTCCGTCCCGCCCGGTATTTGTCCCGGTAAGATTATTTCACTCACTCTGCTCTCCTGTTTGTGTTATTAAGATATTGTTTTGATTCCTCTTCGGACAGCAAACGAATTTCCGAAGCTGTCTTATATTCAAGCAAGTTAAAGTCTTTTGTGTTGGGCGGGATAAAATCTTCTTTACAGCTTCTGCTGTTGTAACAATCGAAAATATTCCCCTCGTTTACATAGAATGTGTTTCTGTATGGTGCCGTTCCGCTTGCGATGTACGCTTCATAGGACTGTATACTGTCAAATTCCTTACAGAACCAGACAGAACGCATTATCTGACCGTATGCGTCTTTATCGTGGACTAATTTTTGTACTTCGATTATCCGTTTTGCATTAAATCGGATATTTGCGTCTAACGCCTTTCCACGTTGCACGTCAATTATAAAATCAAGAAAGAAATGCCCGCCCGTTTCAAAGTAACGGCTTACGCTGTCCGGCATTGACGAGCTTTCACGGCTATCCCAATATTTTTGACCTTCCGTAATGTGTAGCCTGCCGTAAGGTAGTATAAACTGTGTGATTTTATTGTCTGCGGACGGTAGTCCGAGATTGTACGGATTTACCCAATAAGGCGTAACACTTTTTTTATATCCTGCCGGAATACAGCTTTCATAGCTTGTATAAATCGGCGGTTTGCTCGGTAGGGTAAGCTTTTTTTCTCGGTTCCGGTTCATAAGGTCGATTTCGATACAGCAACGTTTATGCAAAATCTGACCGTATCTGTGTACAGATTCTTTTGCAAAATACGTATTTAACGCCGTTTTTCCCACTCTTGGCAAACCCGTGATTATTGTTATCATTTATCCGCTCTGTTTTCTGCTTTGAAAGTATGTGTTATCGTCCTTTGGGTACGCGTAACCGATATTATCTCGCCTGTTCGTTTTAAATGGTCGGCTGCATAGTCCGAAGCTTCTTTTTGTGTTGCAAACGTCTTTCCTGTTCTCCCGTCCCAGGCGGTATATCCGCCGACGCTTGCCACGCGCTTTAATTCCTTTTTGCTACGCCTGATTTGCTTTGGCTGCTTGGTCTTGCCGATTACTATAATCTTCTCGAACCCGTCCGTACCGTTTTCGTATTTTTCATCGAATTTAATCGCACGTTTTTCCGACTTTCTTGAAGTTTTAACCGCTTTTTTGGGCGCAGTCTTCTTAGTAACATTTGTCTTTTTCGGCGTTGTTTTCTTAGCTTTGGAAACTGTTGCTTTTGTTGTCTTCTTTACGGGCTTTTTCTTGCTGATTATATCAAAGCTCTGCGAGGTCATTATTATATTGCCTTTGCCGGATATAATCGTATGTGTTGCACCCTTCGGAATCTTGTTTTCTTTGGGAAGCTTCGGATTCTTTATGTCCTCGGCTCTCGTTATTTTCTTTACCGTAGGTTTTGCACTCGTCTTTTTATTCGTCGTTTTTTTGCCGGTTGTAGTCTTCTTTTTCTTGTCTGCCATAATTCTTTACTCCTTATCAGTTTAAATTTTTTCGTATCTATCGCCGTTTCGTCCACGGCGTACTTCTGCCTGAACCTTACGTAAGCTGCGCTTATTAGCGTCGTTTCTTTCGTAATATTTTGTTTTAACTGTTGTTTTGTTTACGTTGTTGCTCTTTTCTTCTTTTACTTTTGTTACCGCTATTTTGTTCTTGGTTAAATATATATCCGCCGCACCCTCAAACGGATTCGGACGAACCGAACGTTTCCTTTTGATAATCATATTTTTTCACTCCGTATGACTTGACTTTATTTTTTAGTTGTTGTATTATTTTTATGGAAGTAACAGTGTGTTGCTTCCTTAATGAAGTAGACCTGTGGTAGCTAATGACTACCGCCAATAGGCTACTTCTTTTTTTTGCGTTTTTTTATGTACTCTATTACTGCAAGCTTATCTTCTTCGGATAGATTGTATTCTTCAAGAACTTTGCTGAAATTACGTTTGCTGTCATACCGCAATTCGTCCCTAAGATACGCTTTATTTGACTTTCCTTTTTGCGGGTTTTTATTAAGTTCAATATTTTTATGATGTCCGCGCTTAGGTGCTTCGGTTAGCCCCATAAAGCCGTAATTATCTTGCTCTTCGTCAACTATAAGTTTCGGGTGCTTTGCTTTTTTCTGCTTTCCACCCTCTTCTTTTTTATAGCGTCTGAACTTGAACAGCCCTGTTTTTGTGGACTGACTTTTACATTTTTTTGTTTTCTTATCCGCCGTCTTTTCGCACGGCTTTTTTGTTGTTTTTTTGGACATAGCTTTTCCTCTACTATGTAATTATTCTTTTTTGCCTTTAAAGCTTTCAATTACAAACCTTGCAAACCTTACCACCAGACAGACGGCTATAATCGCAAGCACAATTAACAAAACAACAATAGCAATCTGCCACCACGTGCCAGAACCGGTAAAAGTCTTTGCAAAG
>CAJUKJ010000024.1 GCA_910587365.1 uncultured Christensenellaceae bacterium
ATGACTCAAGCTTGGACGCCGATGCGGATTTATCCACCGGATTTGACTCCGACTCCGACGCCGACTTAGACTTAGGCAACACCGACGATTTCGGCGGTTTGGATTTTTAATTTGCTTTATGCCCTTTTATAAAACCTTCCGTTAGCGGAAGGTTCAAAGGGAAAAATAGGAAAAGAGGTACGGTATGAATATTACAGGTACTAAAAAATTATTATTGATATTATTGTCGCTTGTCTGCGCGCTTGCAGTCGGATTTGGCGTAACGTTTGCACTTTCTGCGGAAAGAGGCAAAGCTTCTTACGCCCAAACTGAGGACGGCGCGGCAGAGTCCAAAGAGGACAATCGCACCGACGAGGAAGTTTTAGAAGAACTCGGCGAAACTTTGGATATAGCTCCTGAGTTGTTAAACTTTTTCTCTAATTCAATGGGGATAAGTCCTGTTGACCTTGAACAGACTATCGACGAACACGGAGATGAAGCTGTTGAAGAAATGGTCGAGTTTCTGGCAGATTATTCTTCGGGAATAATTACTACTGAGGACGACATAGAAGACGAAGATTGGTATGTTGCCCCTGACGAAGTTTCCGATTATTATATAGGCTTGGGCTTGGCTTATATATGGTCCAACTATTATACAAGTAAGAGCGGTTATGCTGTTACTGATGAGGCATGGACTAATAAAAACTATGCCTACGGTATGTGTCATAGGTGGAGTATAACTTCCTACGCTATGGGACCCAACAACGCCATAGAGTATATGTGGGTTACTCTTGATCCAGGCGAAGAGTATGAGTATGGATTAGATTCTTCTTGTGCGTATTCTTCTATTGATTTAATAGCCTGGGATGCTCCTACGTTCTTTAATTCGTTACTTAAAGGTTATTGGTTTACTGCGGATTCCTCAGGTAATTATGTCGGTTCTGACCCCTCAAAAACTCCTTTGTCCCAATATGAAAAGGACTATGCAACTAATATTACGCCTACGAACAATTATATCAGTAGAAGAGACGGCGTCGGTACTAATGCAGGTACTTATAGAGCGGTAATCAGCGGCGACGCCCCCAGCGGTGTTTACGGACTTAGGTTTTATAATCCATTCCGTAATGGCAGTATTTTTATGACCTGGGGTGGAGGTAAATATGTTACGACAAGCGGTGCTGGAACTACTTGGTCGTCCTCGCGTTATTGCGAATATGTAATCATCGTCAAAAGAAACGCACCCGATAAAGTCGTAGTAGAATACGACACGGGCGTAGACAATACAAGACTTAACAAAACTTCCACCTTCACGGGCGAAGCTTTACAGATAGGCGTACAGGGCGACTGGGGTGCGGGACTTATTACGTTTACCCAGTCCTATACCCCGCTCGAAGCGGGAAGCACCGCAACCTCATCCCTTACAACAGTGTACAGGGCGGCAGCGGGCAGGTCTTCGACCTCGGCGCACGGCGGAAAGAAAGCCGAACAGGAAACCTTCTACCTTTCGGCGGTAAATACGGGTACGTATACTATTACAA
The DNA here is from genome assembly GCA_910587365.1 of uncultured Christensenellaceae bacterium. Lineage (GTDB taxonomy): Bacteria > Bacillota > Clostridia > Christensenellales > Borkfalkiaceae > Coproplasma. The sequence continues at coordinate 1,518 of CAJUKJ010000024.1, forward strand.
TGACGCCGTTTAACAAATGGTCTGACGGCAGCAGCGACCCGGTTGTTCTTACCTTTAAGATAGATAAAATCGTACTTGAAGTGCCGTCTGTACAGGCAGAGGACGGCGTAAACGGCAATAAAAAGTTCGTACACGATAACGGGCAGGACCAGTTTATAAGTATCTTCCCCATACTTACCGACTACGTCAATTACGACAAGGGCGTTTTAGGTGTCTGGTCGTTTACTAACGAGGGTATGATTACCCTGTACGAGTCAAACCAGGGGCTGTATAAAATAACCGTATCGCTTAAAAACAATCTTAATATGATATGGGACGACGGTACGGTAGAGGATAAGGAATATTTCTTCGAGATAGGTCCTATGACCATCCCCATATCCCCCGAAATAATAGACGACCACGTCGGCGTAATAGACAACACGACGCTTACAAAAGAAGTAACTCACAACGGCGCGTACCAGTTTATGAGCATTATGCCCGTCCGTACCGAACAGATTTCATACGAATGGTATTGCGATAACGAAGCGGAAACGGATATGACGTGCGTCGTTGCGGATAATGTATTAAGGCTTACGGTAATCAATTCCGGCACTTACTACATAAAGCTTACGGCAAAAGACAGGTACATCTTCAAAGGCGACAACCCCGAAGATCCCCAGCCGAGAATTTACAAATTTATAATCAACAAGCAGCCTATAACCGCGCCTGTGCTTATGGATACTGACGTAGAGGTTATAGACGGAATAAAAACAAAGACGGTAACGTTCTACGGCGAAACCAAAGATGACGGAACGGAATGGTTTGAAACGCTTACTTTCTCCAACGCATACGAGGCGCGTGTAGAGTGGGTGTCGCTTGAAATGAACCAGTGGCGTTGGGGCGATAACGAGCTTATCCTTTCCGCGCGTACCGCAGGTACTTACACCGTATATTTCATATGTAAAGACAACTACATCTGGGCGGACAGTGTTGCCGTACAGGAAGACTTTAACGACAGAACGGTTGCCGTAAGGCTTATTATCAAACCCAAGCCCATTGCTATGCCGTATATGATTAACGACGGCGAAGAAGGGGCAGTGTATACAACTACCCAAAAGACGATTGACTTCGATACGCATAGCCACCCGTTCCAGCTTTGGGTCGGTGCGCAGGGTTCGGTATTTATTTCCTATAACGAAATTCTTACAAGAAGCTGGGTCGGCGACAACGTAACGTTTGAGGGAACAAGCTCGGGTACGTATAATATCGTGCTTACCCCTACGTCGAACTACTGTTGGAACGACGGTAAAGAATCGAACGACGCAAAGATATTTACTTTCAAGATAACTCCAATAGGTCTGCCCCAGCTTGAAATGCAGGCGTATAACTACTATCAGAACAAGTTTGAAACGGTAACCGCAAGGGACGACGCGGACGGCTTGCTTACGGCTACGGCGCGTTTTTCCGACGACCCTGATTTCAGTCCGCAGTACATCCGTATAGGCGGCGACCCCAACGGGCAGTACACCGCTTTCGACCTCGATTGGCACTTCTTCAATATCGTAGACTCTTCGGGTTCGATTATCGTAGGCAGTGAAGCGGATTACGTTAAGCTGAATATGACCCACGAAATCAAGGACGGCTATCTTACCATTTCCGCGGTCAATGCAGGAACGTATTACATAAGGGTAAGCCTTAACAAGGCAGACTACTGCTGGAACGATACGGACGAAGCTACAAGCGTAGTTTACAAGCTTGTAATACTTCCCGTAGACATTGCGGCTCCGCATATTATAAAGGAAGAAAGCGGAAGCGCGGACGCAACGCAGCAAGGCTCGGTTGAAAGTATAACCGATACCGTAATGACGGCACAGTACTTCGCCAACTACTACAAGATGACAGTTGCAGTTAAGAGTGAGTACAGTGCATTGATGGGAGTCGAAAAGGTAACCGAAGATACAACGATGACTGTCAGCGACTGGCAGCACGGTTCAAACGGACTCGATTTCATTGTGGTTACAGCAATGAATGCGGGCAAGTATTCTATAAAGCTTACGCTTGACAGTCCCAATTTCAAACTCCCCGACTCTGCCGAATACATTGAGTTTATGCTTGAAATAGTGTGCGCTCCCGTTGCAGGCATCGAGTTCCACTATTACGATAAAGACGGTTCAGATAAGACTTTTAGCAGCAATTTGACGGGTGGGACTTCGGGAACTTCCGCAGGCACGCTTACGCTTGGATATAACCAGGACGTTCAGAATGTCTATGTTAAGCACACTTTCGTAGATAATTACGACTATCTTGACACCGGTTTCGATACCCAGTATAAGTATGAAATAAACAGCAGGGCGCACGACAGTTCTGCGTTCGGTTCGGACGCTTTCGTCGGTATGGAGCTTCTCAATTCCGACAGCGAAAAGTTTGAATTCAGTATGCTTGACGCGGGTACTTTCACGCTGACTGTAACGCCTACGGCTAACTATTGCTGGCGTGACGGAGACGCTCATTTCGACGCGCAGAAAAACAGCGTAACGTTCATTGTATATATTGAAAAACTAAAAGTTCCCGTTCTTAAAATACAGGAAGGGGAAGGAGTTGATAACGAACACGCAACTAAGACGGTAGTTTTCGACAGGCAGAATCCCAAGGAATTGGCTATCGTTCTCGGCGATTATCCCGACGCTTACTCGGCTATCGGGTTTGAAAACGTTAACGGCGGCGTAGAAGGGGTAGAAGACCCCCTTAAAAACGACGATAATACCCTTATTATAGCAAAGGCGCTTCATACAGGCAGGTACAGGCTCAGGGTAGGAATTTCAAATTTAAACAACTACGCTTGGGACAGCGAGGTTACGGACGGCGTTGCCACCTATGACCTCGTCATTACCCGCGCACCCGTCGCTACTCCTACGGTATTCCTCGTCGGGGAAGGAAAAGAGTATAACGACCCCGATAGAAAGCAGCTTACGGCTCCGCTTTTTACCGAAAGCGTTATATACGACGGAAGCCGCCATACGCTTTTCGTAGTAGGCGATGAAGTCAGCGGAGGCGATATCGCAATCGCGGCAGCCGCATTGTCGCCCAACGGCGACGCGCTCACTTACAAAGGCGAGCAAAACATTTACGTCTCCCCCAACGGCAGTGAAGAGGCTGCGGACGGCACAAGGGTATTTAAGTTCTCGGCGGCAAACGTCAGCGTTTACGAGCTTACGGTTAAATTTACTTCCGACGACTATTACTGGTCAAGCGGTAACGGAAACGAGGACTATAATGACACGGGCAGCCGCGTATTCAGGCTTGTAATTTCCACAAAGGTTGTTGACGTCCCCGTAATAGAGGGCTACGAATACCAGGGACTTGAAAACAACAGCCATTCGGCATATCTCAAATATAACGGCGACGAGCAGGGTATAAACGTTAAAAACGTTAATTACGGACCGATAGTTAATGACGGACCGAATAAAGATAAGTATCTTTATATGAATGCTTATGTATCCTCGTTAGCAACGCCGGATAAAACCTTATTTAACGTTGACGCCGAAAAAGGAACGTTAAGTATAAAGTCGGACGGTATTGCTACTGTTCCCACGGTTTACTGCGTTGAAATTTCGATTGACTCTGCAAACGAAAGATGGAACACTTCGGTGCAGAGCGATACCATTTCCAAGTACTTCTATATGGTAATACAGAAGTGCGGTATAAACGTACCCGTAATGGGCAGCAATATAAGCACTTCTTCAAAGACGGACGATTTCAATATTTCGGTTACTTATACGGGTTCGCGTTGGGATAATGCGTTCTATATCGACGACGTAAATTTAGAGCAGTATTCGTACACGTTCGCTACCCCGTCCACAATGACCGCTGCGGTTGAATCTATCACTATTTCGGAAAGTCTTGGCAGTAAAGACAGATTAGTGGTCGGAACGGACGCTAATGCAGCAAAGTACACCGTTATCCTTACCATTAAGGATAAAGACAATTACGAGTGGAACCTGGACGGCGGGTCGATAGAAGACCTTAATTACAACTTTACGGTCAATCCCCGTCCCATTGCAAAACCCGTAATCTACGTTGACGCGGGCGAAGGCTCGGGCGGCGTAGTAGGCCCCGTAAAAACGGTAACCTATAACGCAGGCACACAGTATCTTAAAATAGCAAACTACTGGAACGACGCCGCAAACAGATGGTTGACGGTTTCAAGCGTTTTAACACCGTTTGACGCGGACAGCTATTCCGACAGGTTCTTTGCAACGGCTAACGACCTTCTCGTTGCCGAAGCCCTGCGCGGGCAGTATATGGAGGGCGTAAACGACGGTCTTCTTGTATACGAAGCAATCACTGCGGGGAAATACGTCGTAAGGTTTACACTTACGGACAACGCCGTATGGTACGACGGCTCGACAGACCCCTTCGACGTAACGCTTGTAATAGAGAAAATGGTGTTCGACACGCCCTATATCCACAACGACGGCGACAAGGACGCTACGATTGTCGGCAATACCAAAACGTTCAGCTATTCCATAAACGAAGCTAACGGCGAAAAGGCCGTGCGCAAAATGAGCATAGTCGAATACGACGACCAGATTATGGAGCTGTATAAGGTAAACGGCGAGCTGTACGACCCGAATACCTATGACGCAGACGCTACGGGCTTGACCGTTCTCGGCGTCAATGCAGACACGGGTTACTTCGAGTTCTCCGCAACTGACGCGGGTACTTATACGGTTGAATTCAGACTTCTTGATTTCACAAATAAACGCTGGGCGTTTGCCGACCAGGAAACTATTGAATTTACCCTTGAAATAAAGAAGATGTCAATAGCAAGCCCCACGGCAGTCTTAACGTTCAAGCTTACGCACGAGAATATCGACGGCAACACGCTTACTGTACAGTATGACACATATTCGCACTCGCTTCTCTTAGGCGGCGTCCGCAACAGGTATTTTATGCTGTATAACGACGTTACCGATTACGTGGCGGCAGGTACGGCGGATGCGGATAAGCTTGTCGTAAGCAACCGTTATTCGACCCCTCCTGCGGGCTTTACCGTCGGCGACCTGTTCGGTAACAGATACAACGGCGACGGAACTCTGCCCATAGCGGGGCTGACCGACTTCCTCGCAATTACCGCGACTATGACTGGCGAATATACGTTCGAGGTAAGTCTTGCCGACCCTGACAATACCCAGTGGGCGAACGGCTCGGTTGACAATATCGTATTTACGGTTATTATCGAAAAGATGGTACACGACGCTCCCAGGGCGGTTACCGGCACTTCGCAGCAGTATAACGGTTCAAGCGTGAACTTTACGTTAACGGGCTTGTTCAACGGTATTTTGACCGAAGACGACTACGCGTCCGGTACGGTGTCAAGCTTCCCCTACGAGCAGTATTCCATTACCGACGAAGAGGGCAACACCCTTACAAACGCGGATTACGAGGTAAGCTGGTTCGGCGGAGATTTAATCCTTAAATTTACCGAAGTCGGCGCGTACACCGTTAAAATTTGGATAACGGACGAAATGAAACCGTACACCTCGTGGAAAAACACCACGGAAACGTTAAGGACGATTGTCCTTTCGGTTATCAAACGTTCGCTTAATATAAGCTTCACGTTTACGTCGGACGACGAAAAGACAGAAGCAAACTTCCGTGCGGGCGCAACAGAATGGGCTATAAGCACTCAGGCATACATTACCGTAACGCTTTCAAACCTCGTCTATCACGGCGCAACGCTCGATAACGAAGTTGCGGCACATATCTACTACGTTGAAAACGGAAGCGGTACCCCCGTTACGTTGGCTACGGTAAGGGCAAGGGACTGGTTCCCCGGTACGCAGAATGCGGACGGTAGCTGGAACCTTATGTATCAGGTAGCTATGCCCTGCGGCGAAGGCAATATTTCCAAGAGCGTTTATACCATTTTCGTCGAACAAATCGACGGGGAAAACAGTAACTATACCAATGCAAATGCAGAGCAGGTATTCAGTATAATTGCCGACCCTGCGCCTTTCGACGATTCGTTCGTCGTTTGGAAATACACCATAAGCACCGACGTTGACCCCGACACGGGCGAGCTTGTAATTCACGACGTGGATACCCGCGGACAGACGCCTGACAACAGGTTCCGCGTAGACTACGTTCCCGGCGGCACCTACACGTTCTATATGTGGCTTAACGGACGCGGAATGCAGGGCTTCGATAACGCTTGGTATACCGACCTCGATCTCGCGCTTTCAAGTTGGGAAGTTGCGCTTGCTTCAACAACGGGTAACGGACTTGTTGCAAGCGACGCGGGTCAGTACTACGTAACGGCTACAATAACCGCAAAGGACAGCAACCGTTTCTCGTACTACGGGGGACCCTTCACTCTGTACTATCAGATTGACCCCATACTTTTCGACCTTTCAGGTCTTTCGTGGGATTATACAGACCCGTTCACGTTCGATAAAGATACGTTCCATACCGTACAGCTTACGGGTAATATGCCTAACGGACTTGCGGCGTTATATTACGAAAACGTCAAAAAGTACGCAGGCACATACACGGCTACGGTAGCGTTCAAAAAGAATACCAACAACTACGTTCTTCCCGTACAGCCCGTGGAAGGACAGGACAGCACCTATACGGGTTCGTTTGAATGGACTTGTACCTGGACTATCGGCAAACAGATGATAGAAGTAGGCTGGGCGGAAAACGGGGTAAGCTCCGACGGCGAGGAAATAGTATATATTCCCGCGCTCGACAGCCATCAGGAAAAATTCGAGTTCTGGTATTTGATTGACGATGAATGGACTACGGACGGAAACTTAGTAAGAAACCCCGGCGAAATTATTACCCGCACTATACAGGTTCGTCTTATTTCCAATCCTGACAATCCAGAAATCGACTATGCCCGTAACTATGACTTCACTTTCCTCGGCGAAAATCCCAAGGACTTTGAAATCGGCGGCGACGACGTAGTAATTTACGTCCACATCGAATTAAACAATACAATCGACACCCGGTTCGAGTATACAGGCAATCCCATTACGGCAAAGCCCGTAATCGACCTTGACACGTCGGGCGGAGTTATTACCGAAAGAAACCTTGCCGTTGTGTTCTACACCGAATCAAGCGGATACAACCAGACGGTTAACTATCCTACTGAGGTAGGCAGATACAAAGCGGTAATCAAGCTTGTTTACAGCGGGGCAGGTGCTGCCTACGCATTGAGCGAGGGTAAGGAAGTTTACTTTGAAATAGTAAAGGCAACCTTCCGTCCCGAAGAATTTACCTGGCAGGTAAGGCACGGTTCTACCGTTGCAAACTGGGACGCTTCAAACGAAATCTGGGTTGACGCCGAAACGGGCGAGCCTGTCGACATCACTTACGACGGTACGGGCTACCAGTTATCGCTCGTACACACCTACGGCAATATTCTCTCGGCGGCAACTATCCCCAATACCTTCATCGAAGCAGGCACTCATAAAGCGTTCGTATATTTCAACTACGATGAAGACTGCTACAACCAGCCTGACGATGAAAGATATAACGACAGGGTTTATATGGACGAGGACGACGACGTCGGAACGTTCGCATGGTCGTTTGAACTGAAAATCGAAAAGCAGTTCCTTGACCTGTCGATGCTGAAATGGGGCTATGACGAGCCGTTCATATACAATTCGGTCGGCGGAGTCGCAACAGAATACTTTATCGAGCTTGAAAACTTACCCGAATATCTCCGTGACAAGGTAACTTACGTTACAACCGCTAACGGAGAAATACTCGAAGGCAATTCAAGCACGCAGGCAGGCACATACACAACCGTTTGCACAATCGGCGAAATTGACGAGGATAATTATGTCTTAGGCGAATATCCCGTAACTTTCAGCAGAATGCAGACCTGGGTAATAGACCGTAAACAGCTTACTATTCCCCGAAACAACGGTACATGGACAGCGTTCGACGGATATCAGCACAATCTTTTAAATGTGTTTGAAATCGATGATGATTGGGAAGAGTACTTTACAATTGCCATCACGTACACAAAACCCGACCCCGATGCAAGCGGTAATACGGTAACGTCGCCTTTTGAAGGCTTCTTTGCAAGCAACGCAGGCGTGTATACCCTTAAACTCAGCATCAAGGAAGGCTTTAACAGCGAAGCGCAGGTTAACGTATGCTGGTCGGATAATCCGCTTACGATAGACGACCGCACTGTTACGTTATCTATTGCAAAGCAGTCGCTTCTCGTAACGGGCTGGCAAGGTCAGTACGAGTCCGCAACGGCAGTACTTTCGATACCTGCAAATTCAAAGTTCATTAAATACGACTTCTATAAAGGCGTGTACGATTTGGTAAATACTTCCAATAACGTATTAGTAAACGACCCCGACGTTATTCTCGAATCCGCGGGCGGCGATACTTATTCGATTGTTCCCGTAGTTAAGGACGAATACAGCGGCAACATAGCACTTTTCTGCACCACCGGTAACGAATACTTTATGTTCATTACCGAAAGCATTGAAGACAAGGGCTATATTGAAGTCGGCGACAAACCTTATATTTCGGGTTATGAAATCGACGGCAGACCGTATCATTTCAGTAACGATATGCTTGCGCTCGACGCGCCTTACGTAATTTACAGCGGTAAGCCCATAACCTTCTTAATCGAAAACTGGGAATATTACGAATACTATGTAGACTTCTGGGGCGGAGACAGCCTTGACTCGCTTACCCGCACGGAAGCAGGCTCGTACAGTGTAACGCTTAAATTAAAGAGCGACGACGAAAACGTGCTTTACTGGTCAAAGCGTGCCGACAATACCGCAGACCGTTCGTCGGTAACGTTGAAGTTTGAAATTAAATACAATCTTTTAACTTTACCTGAAATCAAGACCAACGTAGAATATACGGGTAACGTTATCGACATCCTCAAAGCTTCGCTCGGCGACGCGGAATACGAAAAGTTAATTGCGGAGTACGGCGATTACGTAGAAATTTCCGGCAGCACGGGTACGAAGATAGGTAATTACAGGCTCAACCTTACTATTAAGGACGAATACGGCGACGCCGTAAGATGGAACGACGGCGGTACGGGTATTGCGGGCAACTATTCGGTAATCTGGGTAATAGATCCCATTTACCTTGTAAGGCCTGAATCCAATAAAGACCCTAACGCAACCATTTACTACGACGGCAACGAACATTTCGTTTACGAGTCGCTTATAGGATATTACGGCGAAGACGGTATGAGCGACGACCTGGCACTTCTCATCCAGAGGGCGCGAATTTCCGTTGAAGGAAGTTGTAGCGTTGACGCAGGTACGTTTACCGTAACGTTCTCGCTTCCCAACTCCAACTATGCGTGGAAAAACTACGTAGGCACGGACAGTGCTACGATAACCTGGACTATTGAAAAACAGGTCATTAACCTCAACGACGTTGAGTGGGATTATACAGGCCCGTTCCAGTACACGCTTGTAAACGGTCAGCCTTACAACCACAGGGTTGCGCTTAAAGGTCTGCCCGAAGTGCTTCAATACTACGTAAGCTACCGCACAGACGGAATTGCCGGCAACGGCGCGTCGTCTATCGGTACGCATACCACAACGTTTACGTTAAATACTTCCGCACTCGACAAAAAGAACTTTGACGTGGAAGTCCCCGACGGGGTAATTTCTCTTACCTGGGAAATCACGACAAGGCAAATGGCAAATCCCGACAGGGTTGACGAGTGGAAATATTTCGACGGAAATATTCACGATTTAATGCAGCTTCTCGGCTATGAAGAGGGCTGGGAGAACTACTTAACCGTTACCGTAGAATATTCTAAGGACGGTTCGGCTTGGTCGGAATACGACGCTGAAAACGACCCTGCGTTGAATTATTCGATTTACAACGCTTACTACGTCGGTAATTACCGTATAACCGTAAAGATAAAGGAAAACGTAACGGATTTCGTTGTCTGGGCGGACGGAACAGACGTTGCCGACAGTAAGACGGAAATAATTACAAACGAACAGCTTGAAATCACTATAACGGGATGGAGCAGTGACGACCAATACGGCGAAGCAAGCTTCGATATCGACATACCCGAATCGATTCTTGAAATGTTTGAATACGTCATATTCGACGAATTCGGCAACGAAGTAGACGCGGAAGACATCGAAAACGGTGCTTCTTACACGCGCGAGCTTCGTATCAAACCCGAATACAGGGATTTATCGGTATACGAAAGCAAGTATTTGTTCGGAATAGCGATATTGCTCGGCAGCGGTGTTGAAAATCCTTTCGAGTTCGGCACGTTCAGCTTCGGTAACCAGCCTGTAATTTGGTTGCCTATACCCGTGCTTGAAGAAGATTCGCTTGTATACAATGCAGAGGAGCAAACCTTCGTTATTAAAGGTTGGGATAGCTTATACAACATTTCCGCGGCGCAAAGGTTACAGCTTCGTAATTTCTACGGCGTAATACTTGACGACAAAACGACTAAGTTCGTATATATGGTCAACGGCGACGGCGAGCTTACCCAGAAGCAGGCGGGTTCATATAAAGCGGTTATCCGTTTCAACAGCCAGATTAATCTTTCCTGGTACGACAGCACGCTTTATAAGACGGACGCAACCGGTAACAATCTTATAGATTTGTCTACAAATACAACCGTTCTTAACCCCGTGATAAACCGCAAATCCTATACCCTCGAATTTTCAATCGAAAAGAAGAGCGTAGATAAAATCGATTTGAGCGGATTTGAAGATATCATTCCCGAACTGATTTACAACGGCGAAGAGCAATTTATAACCGACCACGAAGATTTTGAACAGTTCTTCAAGGACCTCAACGAATACTACGGCGGACTTATTGAGTTTGAAACCGATTCTGCGACGAATGTTGGTAACTACACGCTTCTTATAAAGCTTGCAGACCCGAACAGCAGTTATTGGAACCTCGGCGAATATGAAGAACGCACTGTAAAGCTTGACGGTTATGAAATTATTTACGTCTATGAGGACGACGCGTGGAAGCTTAAACTTGCAACGCTCGGCAGTGACGGCAATTACAAAGTAGTTGACGGCGATTATAATTATGACGGCGTGCAGTTCGTTCCCGAATATGTAGTAGAGTTTGTCGAAATAGGCACGGGCGCAAATTCGCTTTTGGACGAAAACGGCAAACCCGTACTTAAACAGTACTTATACAACAATAATCCTTTGTTTATCGACGGGTTACCCGTATACGTTGAATACGTGCTTGATGAAAACGGCGACGTCGTAAGATATAATGCCGACGGCGAAATTGACGCGGAAGGCGGCTATCTTGCAATGTATAAGTTCGACGGAAGCGGAGCTAAAATTGCCAAAACGGATATCGAGGGAAATATTATTTACGCCGTAGACGAACAAGGCAGAAAAATCGTCGATAAGGCGAACAGCGTCGTAACCGAATACGTAATTAAAACTTCTACGGATTCCTATAAGATAGACTGGAAGATTGTTCCCAAGACGGTTTCGGTACCCTATATCGACGGCAAAATTTATTTCAGCGGAAAGGAAATTGTCCTCGCCGATGAAGAAGCACTTAAAGGCTTCGACGCCGAATATATGGAGATCCTCGAAGAGGGCGGCGTCGCAACGGCAGTCGGTCAATACAATGCCGTAATCAAGCTTCTCAGCACAAACTATGTCTGGGACGGTGTTGAAGGCGACAGCGTGACCCTTGAATGGAGTATTGAAAAAGCAACTCTTGATTTAACGGGCGTGCAGTGGAAGTTCTCGGAAGAGGGACCCTTCGTATACACGCGCGAAAACGGCGAAGCAAAGATATACAGCGTGCGCTTAGACTTACCCGAATATTTACAGCAGTATATAAAATATACAACAAACGGCAAGGTCGGCGCGTATGCGGGACAGAACGCAGGCAAGTACGTAACCTCGTTTGATGTCGTAGATTTGGGCGATAACTTTGAAAGTGTAATCGTTCCCGACGAGCTTGAAAAATCGGTAACCTGGTATATAGAAAAGCGTGTGCTTGACGTACCGGCTGCAAACAACGATATGTTAATTGTATTCAACAACAGTGTTCATAACCTGCTTGAAATTATTAACGTACCCGACGATTGGTTCAATTACTATTCGATTAGTTTGTCTTATGCAGCCGATTATGACAATTTCGTTGATTACGCAGGCTACGACGAAAACGGCGATGGAGAAATAACGGGCAGCGAGAAGTATCTTGCGAAAGGAGCCGGGGCGTACAAATTTACAATCAGGATATTGACGGGCATCAATACGGGAGCGAACCCTAACGTAGTCTGGGCGGTAACGCCCGGTAACACGCCGGACGCCCCTGATACCCCTGATACGCCCGATACGCCCGATGTACCCGATACGCCCGATACACCTGATGTACCTGACACACCCGATACGCCCGATGCACCTGACGTTCCTGACACGCCGGACACAGACGTTCCCGAAACCGAGGAAGAGGCACAGTTAATTG
>CAJUKJ010000025.1 GCA_910587365.1 uncultured Christensenellaceae bacterium
TGAAAGTGCAACTCTAAAAAATTTAGTTTTTTATTCCCTATGAGAAGTGCGCTTTGTTCGAGAGTTCTTTTTCATTATTCGTTTTTTCATTCCTATTGCAAGTGCGCTTTAGCCGCGGGATGTATAACTATACTTATTATTTTTGCTTGTAAATAATAGTTACGTCGGTAACACCTGCAATGTTCGTTAAGTTCAAATCCTTTGAAGATAACGTTGTTTTAAGCTTGCTACCCGATACGGTAAATTGGGTTGTCGAAACACCGCTAAGCGAACCTTTAAGAGTAACCTTATTTCCGTCCTGCTCATATGAAACGAGGGAAATTCCCGCTACGGGATTAACCTTTCCGTTTTCATCGAACGTATATGAAATTTTATAAAGCGACAACGCCGCGTCGATAACTTTTTCATAGCTTTCCTTATCCTCATTGCTTACGCTGTCGTCGTACTTTACGGTAAAGCTGTCGTAATTATAAGTTTTACCCGCCACGCTCGATGCACAACCTGCCAGCGTCAGGCAAAGAATTACCGTTAAAAGTGCGGTAGTAAAACCAAGTAATACTTTTTTCATTTTTTAATCTCCTAATATATTATTGTAATTGTAATTATATACTATATATTAATTTTGTCAAGGAAAAGTGTGACTTTTGGCTTACTGTGAAAGATTATCGACACTTATACGCATTTTGCCGATTTTATTGCCAAGTTCACAATTCCCAAAAGCAACGGCATCGGCAGCCGCACCGCAGTTACCGCAGGAAACGCAAAAAATAAAGGTACCGAAAGGTACCTTTGATTTTTTGATATTATCTCTTTGAGAACTGCGGTGCGCGACGCGCTTTCTTTAAACCGTACTTCTTTCTTTCCTTGACTCTCGGGTCGCGGGTTAAGAAACCTTCTTTTTTAAGTGCGGGACGGCAGCCCTCTTCCGCCTGCAAAAGTGCGCGTGCAATACCAAGACGGATAGCGTTTGCCTGTCCGGTATATCCGCCGCCGCAAACGTTGACGAGAACGTCGTATTTGCTTTCTACACCCAAAAGCGTAAGGGGCTGTTTAACAACGTACTGCAAAACGCCCTGAGGGAAATAATCCTCGAAAGCCCTGTCGTTTATTTGAATAACGCCCGATCCTGCGGGTACAAGGCGAACACGTGCTATTGCCTTCTTTCTTCTGCCTGTTCCCCAGAATTGAAGCTTTTTCTTTAAATTAGCCTTTGCCATATTATTCTCTTCCTCTTATCTTAATATAATTTCAGCTCTTCGGGCTTTTGCGCCGCGTGATTGTGTTCTGCGCCTTTGTAAACGCGAAGCTTCTTAATCATATCTCTTCCGAGCGAGTTTTTGGGAAGCATACCCTTAACGGCTTCGTAGACGGCAAGGTCGCTTTTTTCGGCAATCATCTTTTTATAAGATATCTCTTTTAAACCGCCGATATAACCGGTATGGTAACGATAGAATTTATCGTCAAGCTTTTTACCGGTAAGAACCACTTTGTCGCTGTTTACTACGATTACGAAATCGCCCGTGTCAACGTTGGGCGTAAACGTAGGCTTATTTTTACCGCGGAGTATGGAAGCCACTTTAGACGCAAGCCTGCCGAGGGGTATACCAGCGGCGTCTACAACGTACCACTTTCTTTCAACTGTCTCGGCCTTTGCCATATAGGTTTTCATTGTTTGCTCCTTTTTTTAGTGAGGTTGCCGAAGTTTAACGTTAAAGGGCTAAGCCCTGACGCTTTTCGGCGTAATTGTTGATAATTTTTGCTTTTGTTTACGGAAAAAGTCTACTACGGGGTAAGCAACATTCTTTTTGCCGTTTCTCAAAGCGTAAACTTATTTTATTATTTTATAAAATTTCTGTCAAGCCGTTTTGTATGCGTTTGCAAAGATTTTTATTTTTTTTAAATTATTTTTTATTTTGGTTAAAAACCGCTGTAAATTACGGGTTGAAACCGCAAAAACACGTATCCCGCACCGTCGGGCTACTTTAAAAGTATCGCTTTAATACGCTTAATCCCAGCCGACACGTTTTCCTGTTTTGAAATTTTGAACGTACCTAAAAGCCCCGTGCTTGCCGCGTGGGGACCGCCGCAAATTTCTTTGGAAAACTCGCCTATGGAATAAGTTTTAACCTTTTCGCCGTATTTACTGTCGAACACGCCGACGAAACCGCCGTTTTTAGCCTCTTCAAGGCTCATTTCCTTCATAACGACGGGAACGTTGAGTTTTATCTGTTCGTTGACGAGCCTTTCAACCTCCGCCACCTCTTCCGGCGTAAGCTTACGCGCAAAGTTGAAGTCGAAACGCAATCTTTCTTCGTTTATATTGCTTCCTTTCTGCTGTATATCGGGCGAGCAGACAATTTTAAGGGCGGCGTTTAAAAGGTGCGTTGCCGTGTGGTAGTTCGTTGCCGCCTCCGAATGGCTTTCAAGTCCGCCCCTGAACTGCCCTGCGGCAAGCACGCGGCTCTTTTCCCTATGCTCTTCAAAAGCCTCGTCAAAGCCCTTTTTGTCTACGGTAAGTCCGCGTTCGGCTGCAAGCTCTTCTGTAAGCTCGAGGGGGAAACCGTAAGTATCGTAAAGTCTGAAAGCCTGTTTTCCGCCTATTTCCGTTTCTTTGACGTAAGAAGGGTTGCTCTTGGACATAAATTCGTTTTTACGTTCCAGAGAAACTACGCACTTTTCAAATTCCTTAATGCCCTGTGCGAGCGTCGCCTCGAACTTGTCCGCTTCCTTTTTGATTTCGGAAAGGATATACTCCTCTTTTTCAACGAGAAGAGGATAAGCTTCGCCGTAGACGTTTTCGATAAATATTTTGGCTGCCCCGAGCATTGCGTCGCTTGAAATTTCAAGCTGGCGGCAGTAGCGGATTGCCCTGCGCATAAGTCTGCGCAGAATGTAGCCCGCTCCCGTATTCGAGGGAAGTATGCCCTGTCTGTCGCCGATAAGCATAACGGCGGTACGCGTATGGTCTGCAATTATACGCATTGCCTTTCTGTCCTCGCCGCCGTCGTCGTACTTCTTGCCGCTGACGCTTTCCAGCTTGTTTATTACGGAAAGGAACAGGTCTGTTTTATATCCGTCGGAAAGACCGTTCAAAAACAACAGCATTCTGTCGAACCCAAAGCCCGTGTCTACGTTTTTGTTTTCAAGGGGGGCGTAGCCCGACTCGGTCTTTTTGTACTGCATATAGACGTCGTTTCCGATTTCGACGTAGTCGTCGGGGAATACGGGATTTTTCTTGTTGACGTCAAGCGGGTAGAACCATTCGTTATCGGGTCCGCAAGGCGTTCCTACCGTACCCTCCAACTCCCACCAGTTGTCGCATTTGGGGAGGAAAAAGATATGTTCGGGGGAAATACCCAATCCCTTTAAAAGCTCCGCCGTTTCACTGTCGCGGGGAGCGGCGTCGTTACCCTCAAACACGGTTGAACACAGCTTGTCCTTATCAAGCCCGAACACTTTTGTTAAAAGCTCGAACGTCCAGGCGGTTTTTTCCTTTTTGAAATAGTCGCCGAGCGACCAGTTGCCCATCATCTCGAAGAAAGTGAAGTGCGAAGCGTCGCCCACCGCGTCGATATCGACGGTGCGCACACAACCCTGAACGTTGCAAAGCCTTGTTCCGTCAGGATGTTTTTTACCTAAAAGATAGGGCATTAAGGGCTGCATACCCGCAACGTTGAACATAACGCCCGTGCTGCCGTCGCCTATTAAAGAAACCGCGCCGATGTTGACGTGACCCTTACCCTCGTAAAATTTCAACCATTTTTGTCTTAACTGTTTTGACGTAATTTTCATATTGTACCTCTTATACCTTTTCACAAAAAATTGATATTGTGATTTTCAGGGGTGCCGCCCCGTATTATTATTTTTTACTTAACGTATAACCGTCTTTGCCGTCCTTGACGGTAAAACCCAAAGCGTCGATTTCCGCGCGCAGGCTGTCGGCTTCCGCCCAATTTTTCGCAAGCTTGGACTGCCAACGTTTTTCGGCAAGCTGCTTTACCGCGTCGGGGATAGCGTCGGCGTCGGGGTTCTTTGCCGCAACCTCGGCAAAGTACTTATCCGCGTCCTTTTTGAACAGCCCTAAAAGCGAATAGGTCTTTCTTACCTGGTAAACGTCCTCGGCAGTGGACTTGTCGCCCGCAGCAAGCTTTTTGGAAATCTCCTTGAAAATTCCAAAAAGGTCTGAAAGCGCGAGTGCCGTATTGAAGTCGTCGCCCATAACGGCGTCAAAGCGTTTATCTATTGCGGGATTGCCGCTTGCGCCCTTGCCGAACTTTTCTTCGACGTTTTTAATTATTTTGTAAAATTCCGAAACGTGCTTTTCGGCTTCGCCGAAAATTCCGTCGGTAATATTTATATCGTTCCTGTAATTGGTTTCAAGCAAAGCAAACTTAATAGCTTCGCAAGTGTACTTTTTAAGCAAGTCCTCCAAAAGCAGACTGTTGCCGAGGCTTTTCGACATCTTCTGTCCGTTGACCTTGATAAGCCCGTTGTGCGTCCAGAATTTGGCAAACTGCTTGCCCGTCAGACTTTCCGACTGGGCAATTTCGTTTTCGTGGTGCGGAAATATAAGGTCGCGTCCGCCGCCGTGGATATCAATCTGCTCCCCGAACGCCGCGCGGTTCATTGCCGAGCATTCTATATGCCAGCCCGGTCTGCCCTTGCCCCAGGGCGAATCCCAACAGATTTCCCCTTCCTTTGCCGATTTCCACAAAGCAAAGTCCGCAGGGTTTTTCTTGTCCGCGCCGTTTTCGACGCGCACGCCGTCAAGCATATCTTCAACCGAACGGTTTGAAAGGCTGCCGTAGCGTTTAAAGCTTGTTACGTCGAAATAAACGTCGCCGCCCGTTGCGGGGTAGGCGTGTCCGCTTTGGATAAGCTTTTGTATAAAGTCTATTATATTACCTATATTTTCGGTAGCTTTTATCCATAACGTAGGCTCGCCGACGTCGAACTCCGCCATAATAGCGTCTATTTTTTTAATCATATCGGCGGCGTATTTGTCTGCGGGAATGCCCGTTTCCTTGCTTTTTGCGATAATTTTATCGTCAACGTCGGTATAATTGCGGGCGTAAATTACTTCATACCCCTGCTTTTCAAGGAACTTGCGCATTATATCGTATATAAGTGCCTGATAGCCGTGTCCTATATGCGCCTCGCCAGATACGGTTATACCGCACGCGTACATTTTTACTTTGCCTTTTTCAAGCGGCTCGAACTCCTGCTTATTTCGGGTAAGCGTATTATAAATTCTCATTATCTTTGTCCTCCAAACGCTTTAACGCTTCTTCCAACCTGAACGTCCGCTCCCTTAAAGAGCATATTTCGGTAAGATACGGGTCCTGCTTTTCCTGAACGAGGTCTACGGTATCCTTAACCCCGTTTATACGGACTACCCTTGCAGGAACGCCAACCACCGTTGCGTGGGCGGGAACGTTTTTTAAAACCACCGCGCCCGCTCCGACCTTTGCAAAGTCGCCTACGGTAATATTTCCGAGTACTTTTGCCCCTGCGGAAATAACGCAGTTTTCCCCGATAGTAGGGTGGCGTTTACCCGTTTCCTTGCCCGTGCCGCCGATAGTGCAGCCCTGATAAATTACGGTGCCTGTGCCTATTTCCGCCGTTTCGCCTATAACAACGCCCTGTCCGTGGTCTATAAATACCCCGGGCGCGATTTTTGCCGCTGGGTGGATTTCGATGCCTGTTAAAAATTTGCAGAACTGCGAAGTCATACGCGCAAGCAGTTTTAAGTGCATGCGGTACAACCTGTTCGCCCATCTGTGCCAGGAAAGGGCGTGAACGCCCGAATAAGTCAGCCAGATTTCAAATTTGTTCCGCGCGGCGGGGTCATTCTTTTTTGCCGCCGCTATGTCCATCCTCAGCCGTTTGAAAAACATATTTACATTATTATATGTTTTGCGGTAATTAATTGCAAGCGTTTTATTGCCGACTTGAAAAAGTATTATTTTTTAAGCAACGAAAGACGGGATAAAATAATGAAAAAAACTCACAAAAACAATGCTTCTGCCCTTGACTTTTGACTGTCGGTATGTTAACATAAAATTGCAAACCACACATTTGTTAATTTTTCACATACGGAGAACAAATTATGAAACGTGAAAGAATTGAAGAAATTGCAGAAATATTGGACAAGCGCGGCAAAATGTCGCTTGAACAGCTTGAAGAAGTTTTCCCTAACGTATCGCAGATGACTTTAAGGCGCGACCTGTTCCAGCTTGAAGAAGACGGAAGAATTATCCGTATACGCGGCGGCGCAATGTCCGTTAAGGAAGTGCAGAAGGTTTCGGGCGAGGAGTACACGAAAAAGACTACCATTAATACCGACGCGAAAATAGTTATCGCGCAGAAAGCGGCAGGACTTATCGACGAAAATTCAAGCATATTCCTTGACGGCGGCACAACCGCAATGTACCTTTCAAAGGAAATGGCGGACATCAAGTGCAATATTTTTACCAACGGTATTGCCGTTGCAATGGAGCTTGCACAGAAGAAGAACGTCAATATTACCGTAGTCGGCGGACAGCTTATGAAGGATAACCTTTCCACCGCCTCCCCCGCGGCGAGAGAGTACTTTGACAGGACAAATTTTGAAATTGCGATTGTTTCGTCAACGGCTTTTACTCCCGAACAGGGCTTTTCGTGCAGCAGCCAGATTGAAAGCGATTTGTTGAAACAGGTTTTCAAAAAAGCGCGCAACGTCTATATGATGCTTGACAGCTCGAAGATAGGTAAAATTAACCCCTTTACCTTTGCCCGTTTAGAGGATATCGACGTGCTTATAACCGACGACCACTTCCCCAAAGAGTACAAACAGCTTTTTGAAGAACACAATATAGTAGTTATGTAATGATTTACGGATTACACCCCTCTTATTCCTGCCCTTCCCCCTTTACTAAGGGGGAAGGCTTTTTTGTGGTAAAAAAGGGCTGTTCATTTGAACAGCCCTTTTAGTTGCTTTTTGATATTATTGTGCAGTATTATTTTATCCGCATTGAACTACATTATTTAACAGTATTACTACTGTCAATCGCACCGCCAAGAATATTTCCTATTATATCGCCGATGTTCTGATTAGATGCATTACTCTCATACTTAGAACCGTCAGGGATAGTAACATATCCCTTATCGTCTGAAAACCAAAGTGTCTAATCTATTTTTATCCTATGAAAGTCAATTTGTTTTGTGAAATTGTGTTAATTCCTACCAAAAAAGTTTTCGTCGGTTTGTAAAAAAATACGCGTTTACCAAAACGCGTATTTTTTAAGTCAGTCTGACCATTTGTGCTTGTCAAGCACCCTGTCCTTTACGTCGTCGTAATACTCGAAATATTTTTCGCGTATTTCGTCCGCCGTCATATTTTCGTCTATCAGGTTAAGCATTGCGTCAAGCTCTTCGGGCGTAAAGTCCGAAAGGCAGAACTCGCCGTCGAACGCCTGCGCAAGCTTCATTAAATCCCAGCCCGTAGCTTTCATTATTCTCCTTTAAGCTTCTTTGCCGCTTCAAGCATTTCAAGATTTGCCTTCATATCGCAGTCGCGGTCGGAATAGCTGTAATGATACGTCGTCTGCGACTGAACGGTTCCTTTAAAGCCCTGTATCGTGCCGCTCCAACGCTCCTGTACGTTATAAAAACGGAACATTCCGTTTTGCCAAAGAGTGCAATATATCATAAATCCCGTATCGTCTTCGTCTTCAGCGTCCTTCTTCCAGCTACAATCGCCCGAACCGTTACCCTTGCGTATCATTTTAAGCGAAGCTTCGTCCCTGTTGGCAATGTCCGTGTCAATCCACATAATAACACTTATGCAACCGTCTTCGGCCTCGAAAATATTTGCTTTTTTAATTATGTTGTCGGCAAGAATATTTATGTTGGCGCGCATTGTTATGTTATCGTTACCAGCACTTTCTTGTATGTCTTTTTCTATATCTTCGGGTGCGATAAACGCGCTCTTTTTCATTTCCACGTCAGGTTTACCCCAGTCTTTGCCGGTAGCCCATTCGCATTCAAGCATATTAACGCCAATCGACGCGTTTTCCCCGCCCTCTATTATTTTATCGCCCTCGAAGCGGTATAAAAGATTGGTTTTGTCGGTTATCCTTATCCTCGCGCTTTCAAATAAACTTTTAAAACCGCTGATTAACCCGCCCGACTCCAAAACCTTTTTAATCGTATAATGGTAACGGTAACCGCAGGTGTTTTCGCTCTCGTTTACCCTTAAATAGTATTCCTGTCTGGTTGCGTTTGCAAAACCGCTTCCGCCGAGGTCGGTTTCCCCGTGCTGGTTGCTGAAATATACGTACTTGTCCAAAGTCCTTTCATTGTAACAGGCATAGGCAAAAAGCTTTGCCGCTGCGGAATTTGCGGCTTGGATAACTTCCGCGTTCTCGATATCGACTTCCCCGTCCCCGTCCAAGTGCATTGCCGCAACCTGTTTATACTCTTCTATAGCCTGCCTTGAATACTGTTCGTAAGCGGGCGACTGCGTAGGCGAAACGTTGATATCCTGCATTATGTCCGAATTGTCTATATCAACGTGCTTACCGCCGCAGCTTTTACAGCCCGAAAGAAAAGCACATACCGAAATTAGAGGCGTAATAATTAAAGTGATAACCCTTAAAACTTTTCTCATTTATATTCCGTATTATTCCTCCGTCAGTTTTTTGCGATTGTAAGCCCTGCGCCAAGCCTTACAAAATAAATCCCCAAACGGCAACCCGCGTCCAACGGTTACAGTTATACATAAATTTCTTCTTTTTTATAGCAAATTGCCGCCTCGGCATCTCCCATCAATTTTTTAGCCTCTTCAAGCCGTTCAAGGTTTGCCGTCATATCGCAATCCCTGCCCGAATAGCTGTAATATACCGCAATGGAAGATTCGGCAGTTCCGTCGAATATTACTATCGTCCCGTTCCAGCGTTCGGATATCATATAATGGTAAAACAGTCCGTTATCCCATAAGCTGAAAATTATTCTAAGCCCCGTGTCCTCTTGGAGATTCACGTCGTCGGGGTCGTTGTCGCCGCTCTTCCACTTACAGTCGTTGCTCGGCTCGTTCGTCCTTCGCAGCATCTTCAAGGAAGCTTCGTCTTTGTTTGCAACCTCGGTATCTATATTCATTATAATAAGATATTTGCCCGTTTCTGGGTCTTCAAATATCGTTGAGTATTTTACCACGTTTTCAGCAAGAATATTGATGTTTCCGTGTATTGTAGTAGACCACGGTCTGTCGGGGGCGTAATCGTTAAGATTTTTGTCGGTAGAGTAATCTTCCGCCTGTTTTATGATGTCAGCTTCGATGTCGTCGGGATGGATAAAATCCCCTTTAACCATAACGTCCTTGTATCCGCCCTTGACGCCCCATTTGTTATTCTGGGTTTTCCAATCGGTTTCAAAAATATTGCAACCGAGTGCTTCGTTATAAGAACCAGGCTGCATATTGCCAGTGTTGCCTTTAAATTTGTATATCGTGTCGGTATCTGTTATAATAGCCATTTTGGCTTCTTCAAACGCGCCTTTAAACGGACTTACCGCACCCGAATATTCAGTAGCGAATTTACAAGTATAAGTATAGTTGTAACCGCAATGCTCTTCGCTTTCGTTTACCCTTAAATAATAGTCCTGTTTAATAATATTGGCATAAGTACCGCCGCCGAGATTTGTTCCCGCCGTCTGGTGGTTGAACCAGGCATATTTGTCAAGGCTCCTTTCGTTATAGCACGCATAGGCGTAAAGCTTTGCCGACGCTTTATTAGCGGCTTGGATAACTTCCGCGTTCTCGATGTCGACTTCCCCGTCCCCGTCCAAGTGCTTGTCCGCGACTGCCTTATACTCTGCAATAGCCTGTCTTGAATACTGCTCGTAAGCGGGCGTCTGCGTAGGCGGGACGTCTACGTCCTGCATTATGCTTTTGCTACCCATTTCAACCGCTTTGCTCTTTTTACAACCCGAAACGAACGCACACACAAACAGAAAGGGCGCGATTATAACAGACAAAGCCTTAACAATTTTTTTCATAGCGTTATTTTAACATTTATTGCCGCTTTTTGCAATGATTTTTTGTGATAATCAGACAAAAATGTAATAAAAAAACGTGATAAAAGTAATTGCTATTCACTGACAAAAGCCGAAGCCCACAGCGGGTAGCCGAATTTTGCCGAAATATGTCGGCATTTGCAATTGAACGCGTAGAAAATACCGTACCCCTCGCCGTACAACGTTTCAAGATTGCCAAGCCCTTTCGAAATTATTACGTCGCTTTCGCTTAACAGCTTTAAAACCTCTGGCGAAACCTCTTTAAGGTAAGTGCCGGGAACGTCGGTATTATTTGAAACCACCCGTGCGTATGAGTTTAAACATACTTCCTTAGCGTCGTAAATAGTTACGTCGTTTATAATCGGCTTACCGCGCACGACAGACGTCACGGAAATTTGGGGATATAGCTTTTTTATTACGCGGATAAGAATTTTATCAAGGACTATCTCCCCGCAATTATCGTGCAGATAGCAAAGCGTTTTTGAAACTTTAAGTTTGCTTTTAAACTTTTCAAGCGTCGGCTCAGCCGCCGACGCGCGTTCGGCGGCCTCAAGCACAAAGCTTACACTGTCCCCGTCAAGATTGGCAAGCCTTGCAAAGTCGATATAATTTGACGCCATTGCAAACTTCAACGCTTCTCCGACAGGGTCGGAAGATGCGATTATCTTTTTATATAACTGCTCCTCCATTGCAAGCAAAGTGCGGTTAAACAGCGACTTTTCACGGGAATAATCTATTCCGCAACCGAAAATTTTACGGTGATATAAGTCAATATCACGCATCAGCAAGGGGGCGCAGTAATTGGAAGGCGGGTTTTCGCAAAGGGCTTTTACCCCTGATTTAAATTCTTGTAGTTTGGTTTTATCCGTCTGCTCCCTTTCAACCTTCTTCATCTGGCTGTTGAATAGACAGCTTTTACATTCTATATCAAGTTCCATACGCAATGCCGCTTTAAACCACATAAAAAAGTTTTTTGTCGGTTTTTATAAACGAGCAGAACAAGGCGAACGCGCATTTGCGACGAGGCGCGTACACAGAAGTACGTAACCCGCGAAAAGCACAGTTCAACGCAGTTATGCGACGTTTAGAGAAAGCGACAATATCATTATAGCATAAAAAAAAGCAATTGCAAATTAACTGCAACTGCTTTTATTTTTACTATATTAATCCGACATCCAGGTATCAAAAGAAAATTTAATACCGTTTTCTGCGCAGAACTTATTAAATTCACGCATATTAAACTCTTTGCCGAACTCGGCAATAAGCATTTCTTCAAGAGTTCCGCTGTGAAGCTTGCTTAGCTGTTCTTTCAGCTTTTTGGCGTTTTCACTATCTATATTATACCACATTTCCAAATCGGCCCCGCCGTATTCGGATATACCGTAATCTACTACTTCAACCCTTATGCTGCCGCTATCATATTCGGTAAGTAATAAACCGCTTGTATCCTCTCTCATTGTAACTCCCTTTAATTTGTCTTAGAATTATAAGATTGCAACAAATGCTTTCAATGATATAGTACACTAAATTTATCAATATTAAACAATGGCAAAACAACTAAATGAAATTGCAAATATACCGAATGGCGATAACAGTTAATTATCGTGACAAACAAAAACAACTTGATAAAACGCTCTTAAACTTTTTGTTTAAGAGCGTTTTGCTTTATTTATTAACCCCGTATGGGAACTATACTTTTTATAGTTCAGGACTATAAATTGAAATTTAGCGGCGTATCGCCGCACCCGTGTATCTTTATTGCCGAACCGCTTAAATGACTTCACAGCACGTCAAATTGAAATTTAACGAACTA
The DNA here is from genome assembly GCA_910587365.1 of uncultured Christensenellaceae bacterium. GTDB lineage: Bacteria > Bacillota > Clostridia > Christensenellales > Borkfalkiaceae > Coproplasma. The sequence goes on from CAJUKJ010000025.1 coordinate 11,867, forward strand.
ATCTTTTTACCCTCTCAACATAATCATCTGCATGATTTATGCTAATATCCCCATGATAATACCCTTGTAATACATCAAGTTCACTATTTGGTATTAAATCAGCAATTTTAGTTGCCGATTTTTTCATAATAGGTCTTTCTTTACTTCCAACTAATACAAGAACTTTTGCTCTAGTATGTGATAAAGTATCTTTGACTTCATAACTAGAATTTGACTTCATAAAAGCAATTAAATTATCTTTTGTAATTTTACAAGTATCTTCATAATACATATCAAACAAACTGTTTTTAAGTTTTAAACTTTTAAACTGTAGTTTTGAAAACCATTTTTTACTTATTAAACAATATGATAAATTAAATGTTGGCTCTATCATTTTATAAGTAAAATTCATAGGAATTGCCAAAGCACTTTCAACAATAGCATATTCACATATATTGGGATTTTTAGATAGTATTTCTAACAATATTTGTCCTCCTAATGATAATCCTCCAATTAGTTTTACTTTTCCATTATAATTATCATTTATAAAATTTATTATTTCTAAAGCATTACTTTCAATGGAAGTAAAATTTGTATCACTATTCGAATGTCCGTCTAGTATAGGGATAACTATGTGAAATTCATCTTCAAGCAATCCTATTTCATCTATATAATTCCACCAAGAAAGACCACCACCATGCAATAAAATTATAATATCTTTATTCTTTGAACCATATTCTTTATATTCCATCTTACACCTATAAATTACTGTTTGTCGTAGTCACAGTATAGCAAAACCGCGACAAAAAAACAAGGAAAACCGCAATTATTTTTCCTCGCTTTTATCTCTATGAAATACATCGTTTTTTTGAAATCCGGCAACTACCTTATCTCCCAATTCGTGTCCAAATCAGTACTTCTGGCGACGAGCATTGCGTATCTTACAAACAGTGGACACCCACTGTTTGTGCAATGCGAGATGATTGAGCGCATAACGCTACGCGCAAACGATGACCGAACGCGCCGTCCTTCCTTACGGCGCGTGAGAAAAGAGCTTAACTCGACTTTTAAAGTCGTTTAAGCTATATTTTGGCGGAAGTAGTGTTTGGCACAATTGCGCGCATTGTAATTGCGCGTCAAAAAATAAAGTACCCACAAAGTGGATACTTTACTTTTTTGAAATCCGGCAACTACCTTATCTCCCAATTCGTGTCCAAATCAGTACTTCTGGCGTAATAGAGCTTAACTTCTGTGTTCGGAATGGAAACAGGTGGATCCTCTATGCTATCGCCACCGGAATGGTTATATAACAGCTTTCGCTGATAATATACTCTTTTTTCGTGCGGCTTCGGCTACACTCCTATACCGACACGCGCCGTCCTGCACGCATTTCCGCGCTTGCGGCTTTTACCAACTTTCACTTTTCCGCGAAGGCTGACAACTGCAAAGTAATTGAAAATAAAGAAAGTTAAAAAAGGACTTTT
>CAJUKJ010000026.1 GCA_910587365.1 uncultured Christensenellaceae bacterium
GCTAAGCCTATTTTGAACCACGCGACTATCGCGTGGTATTCTTTATACAATAAAAGAAGCAATTGCTTTCGCAATCACTTCTTTATTTTTTGAAATCCGGCAACGACCTATCCTCCCGGTCGGTGTCCCGACAAGTACTTTCGGCGCGAGTAAGCTTAACTTCTGTGTTCGGAATGGGAACAGGTGGGTCCTTACTGCCATTATCACCGGAATGGCTCCGCTTGTTGGACTTGAACCTTTTAACTGGTGCAAATTTATACATATTTAAGCAATAAAACACTTATAAAAGTGCTAAAAGTTGAATTTTATTTGTATTTTTATAATCTATGCCCCAGTCATGCCCCAAAATTTTAAAATCAATAAAAATCGTAACCTTTAAGTTCTTCCTTCGTTTGTATGCAAAAAAGAATAACGGAAAACTATTTGTTTTCCGTTATTCTTATATATTGGAGAAAATGATGAGCTAAATTTTAACGAACATCCTGCGCAATCTACGCAAGGCAATATGCGCAGGGTGTTCGCATAGGAGGAGAAAAAACTACTCTGCTTGTGTATTTGTAAGTTCTGTTTGTTCTTCGGGTTCCGTCTGTTTTTTACTGAACCGTTTTAAAAATGGTTCTCCTTTGACAAATTTGCTAACCGCAAAGTAACCCCATACTGCCAACAATACGGACACTAAACAGTCTACTACAATCAGTGCAACTTCCCACGAAGGCATTGCATAACCGGTTATATCGTAATTCATTGCATTTGAATTTGCCACCGTATAAAGCACATTTTTAGCGCATTTGCGAAGAACTATCAAATCCGCCAAATCAGACGTATCACACCAGCTTACCGGCTGCGTTGCAAGATTTAAGTCGCCGCCGGCATACGCCATCTGTCTGCTGTTCATATAACGGGGTATGGTATTAAAGTCACAAAGCACCATACCTTTAAAGCCCCACTCTTCGCGCAGTATTTGGGTAAGCAAGCGGTAATCGCCGCCCGTCCAGCGTGTGCCTATACGGTTGAACGAACTCATCACCGCGTTTGCTCCGCCTTCCTTTACGGCAAGCTCGAAGGGCTTTAAGTAAATTTCGCGCATACTCTGTTCGGTTGCCCAGGTTACGAGCCCCGTTATAGAACGATGTGTTTCCTGTTCGTTTAAAGCGAAATGTTTGACGAAACAATAAACGCCTTTACTTCTGCAACCGCGAATTTCCGCCGCTGCCATTTTGCCGTTTAAAATACCGTCTTCCGAAAAATACTCGAAGTTTCTGCCGCCGAAAGCACTGCGGTGAATATTAACGCCGGGAGCATACCAGCCCGAATAAGAAAGCCCGTTGCCTTTATTTGCCGCACCGATTATACCTTCATTGCCTACCATTTCACCCAACTCTTCAATAAGTTCGGCGTTCCAGGTCGCCGCCATTACAACTTCCGCGCAGTAATGACACGTTCCCCAGTAGGTGCCGTCCTTACTCATAAAGTTGGTAAAACCGGCAGGGCCGTCCGTATCGTTGGTAAGGTTTTTGCCTATTTTGAGAATACCGTTTGACTTGAACGCACCGTTGTCATACATGTTAATCAGTTCCGCTTCCGTGCATTCGCTTATAAGCGTTTCCCAACGCTCGTCATCGTAATCTGCTTTACCGTTTTCGTCCAACAAATCGCGCAACATAACGGTAACGGGGTCACCGAACCAGGGAAACTCTTCGTCTGCGTATTCGTCGGCATGCGGATTGTTGTGTTCAACGTCCTTAAAAGCATCCAAAAGCTCCGCATCCATCTGCATTTCTTCGGTTTTCGGTGTTTCCGGCATAACCCAACCCGTACGCGATAAAACGCTTTCAAGCCCCAAATCGGAATTGAAATATTCGTTTTCGCAATCCGTATAAAGATTTTCAACCTTAATTTCGGGATTGACTGTGGAATACCCGTATCTTATATTTCCGCTTGTGAAGGGAATTTCTAACTGTCTGTCGTGTGCGTTTTTGCTGACGTACAACGTATATTCGCCGCCGTCAAGCTCGTATCCTTTATAACCGTTATTGTTAGCATCCTTATAGTCGTAAGAAGCGAGATAATACGTGTCGAAAGTAAGCGTAACAATTTCACTTTGCCCCGGTTCTATAAGCGGAGTTTTTGCAAAGTCCAAAAGCACAACCTCGCTTTTTTCAATTCCGCCTGCGGTATAGGGCGCGTGTCCGTAAAGCTGAACTACGTCCTTACCTGCAACGCTGCCCTCGTTTTTGACGCGCACTTTTACTGTGTACTTTCCGTCCTTTGAAATAACCTTGTTTTCTATTTCGGATTTATCTTCAACAGTCCAAGTGAAATTAGTATAGGAAAGTCCGTAGCCGAAGGGATATACAACCGCGTCGTTATACCACTCTTCATTTCCTGCACCGCGCGTTTCGTAATAGCGGTAACCAACGTAAATACCTTCTTCATAATCGACGAAGTAATATAAACTGTCCTCGCCGTCTTCCTTATAAGCGTCTCCGCCGGCAACTCTGTTATCGCCGAAGTTTAACCAGGTGGGGTCTTGCTTTAAATCTTTAACGTAAGTATCCACCGTTCTACCCGAGGGATTTACAGTACCGTTTAAAACCTTACCCAAAGCGGCAGTTCCGCTTGCACCGGGAAAACCAAGCCATAAAGCCGCGTCTATTTTGGAATTGTACGCGTAATAATCGCTGTCTTCGAGGAAAGCAAGCTCCATTGCCGCCGCGCTGTTTATAACCACTATTACTTTTTTGAAGTTCGCTTCGCATACTGCCTTGATTAAGTCGGTTTCGTTTTGGTCAAGCTGCAAGTAATGGTCGTCTTCCTTTCTTGCCCCTGCCTGACCTTTCATAGTACGGGGGAGGTCAAACCCTTCACCGCCTATTTTCGTAAATACTATTACAGCCGCGTCGTTATATTCCGCATAACTGCTTTTAACGCTGCCCGTATAAGCGCTTTGCGGAGCTTCGCCCGTAGATAAATACACGGTGTCGCCGCTGTCTAAATCGCCCGAGTTCTGCGTGCGCTTGTATCCAGACTTTTCGTAAAACTTTTTAAGTTCCGGATTCACGTCAAAGCCTGCGTCGTCCAAAGCCGAATACAGGTCTATAACGCCGTCCGTTCCCGTAGCGCCGCCCGAACCTGAACCGCCCAAAGCCAAATTGGTGCTGTTCTGCCCGAACACGCTTATTTTGGGTTTTGAAAGACTTGTATCGATAGGCAATGCGCCGTTTTCGTTTTTAAGTAGAATAATTCCCTCTTCTACTACTCTTTCGTTGAGTTCGTTGGCGGCTTTCAGAACGTCCTTTTTGCTGTCGTAATCGGCTTCGTAAATCTTATCCACACCCGACGCAAATTTGGGTCTTTCGCCGCCCAAAACTATACATATTGCTGGATAGAAGTCGGCAAGGTGCGTCACTATCGTTGCCACAACTAAAAGTATTGCAAGAAACGCACTTACCGCCGACCAGACTATCAACCCGACTTTGCCCTTTTTCTTTTTCATAAAACGCCTCCGCTTAATAGTTCATCGGTAAGCCCTTTACCGCGTCCCAGATTAACACGGCAGAAGTTTCTATTTTAATACAGTCCACCATAGGTGCGATACCTGCATAAGTACCGCCGAGCGAAGTGTTGTTGTTGGTCTTTAAAACTATGCTGTTTGCGCCCTGTTCAAGGGTTACTCCGCTTATTTCTATCGCGCCAGTAAAAGTTGAGTTGTTGGGAAGCGAAACCTGCGCAAAGCTCAACGCCGTACCGTTTACTATTACTTGATATGCGTTTGAATCGAACGTAATGCCGTCCATTTCAGCCGCAACGAAAACCGTAATTTTAGCGTCGGTAACCTTAACGTCGCTTGCGATATTGAAGTCGAGCGTAAGTCCCTTTTTATACAGGAAAGAAACGCACTTTCCGCCCGAAGCCGTGCCGTTGGAAACAATCATGCCGTCTTCGGTAGCCGAACCGGAGAAGCCGGGGCCCGTTTTGCCTTTAAGACTTGTTTGCTCCGCTTCGAACGTATAAACGGAAGAACCCGTCTTTGTTTTCGTCCAGCCTGCGTAAACCGTAGTGTCTGCCGAAATATTTTCTGTTGCGGCATTAAAAGAACTACTGCCGTTCTCGTCCTTGAACCAACCGTTAAAAGTATATTCCGCTCTTGAAGGCGTAATTGCAAGCGCCTTTGCCTTTTCGCCGCTCTTTACTATCTGCGTATAGGTTTGGGGAGCAACTCCGTAATAGCCTAAATCGTATGTAACTTCAAAGTACGTTGCGCCGTCTTCTTTCCAGCTTGCGTAAATCGTTTTGTCTGCGGTAACAGGTTGAGCAAAATCGTAGGGCTGCGTGCACTCTTTATCGTTATACCAATTATAGAACGCATGCCCCTCTCTTGTGGGGTCTGCCGGTTTTTTAGCCGCAGTATTTTTTACTACATTTTCCGAATTAGCCGCAGGTGCGCCGTCGTAATTTAAGTCGTAAGTAAGTTTAAAGCCCTGTAACATAACGGAAATTTTAAACGAAGTCCTCTGCCTCTGTGCAGCAAGCGTTACCGTAACCGTCTTTTCGCCTACTTTTTCAAGGTTAGGTTCCGAAACGTCAAACCCTTCCGCAGGAAGCGTAAATACTTCCGAAGTTCCGTCCTCGTAGTTCGCCTTTACGCTTGCGCCTGCAAGCTCGAATTTTTCGCCCACGTAGTATTCCGTCTTTGTCGGCAGACTTGCCATTTCAAGCGACTTAACGGGTTTTATTTCCGCTTCGCTTTCTCCGCACGCGGCAAATACCGCAAGCGAAAACACGCTTATTATTGCTATTAATATTGATAAAATTTTTCTTTTCATATTTTACCTCGTAATATTTTGCTTTCAAGCTCCGACGGATTCGTCGGAGCTTTCAGGCGTTTTAAATTAAGCTACCGTAATGGTTATTGTCTGCGTATACTGGTCCATACCTGCAAGAATGCTACCCCAACCAAATACAAGTGCGTGAGGCGCAATCATATTTATGGTTACTTCATATGTTCCCGCTGTCGTAGGCGTACCGCTTATCGTACCGTCCCAGTTAAGAGTAAGACCTTCAGGCAACCCTGTTGCGGTATAAGTAATACCTTTGAATGAAGCACCGCTTCCGCCGAACATATCACTGCAGGGTCCGTATTGAAGCACGCCTCCACTCATCTCACCAAGATATTTACCTTCATAGAAGAAGTCACTGGTAATTTTACCATTTACGGCAGTGCCCGCAGTAAGCGAAGCAAGAGGACAGTTAGCCTTGTCAAAAGTTACGTCACCGAATTTAAGCGCACTGCATACGGTTATATTCAATTTGCCGTTAACCGTTACCCAGTGGTCCGCTTTGATTTTTATATCAAGCTCAACCGCTTCGTCTATCTTACCTGTAATCGTATCGCCTTTTATCTCCAAGCCTTCGGGAAGTCCGGTTGCAATAACCTGATATTCTGAAGAACCGAATTTTTCAACGTCAATAGGAATAACGGTATTGTTTTCTACACCGCGTACAAGTTCAAGGTTGATAACAACGTCCTTTTGGATATTGTTTGCCATATTGTTATCATTTGCGTTGACGTAAAGAATACGCTGCGCCGACTTTCTTATAGCATAGTATTGCGTAGGCGAAGCAACGGTTGCTTCGGTAGCATTTTCGTTTGCTTTGATAAGGACAGTATTGTTAGCTTCGTCCCACTTACCTTCTTCAAGCATATTTTTATCTTCATAGCCCTTACCGAGAGGTAAATCCTGACCGGTACGGAGCATAAGGTTCATAGGTCTATATCCTCTGTCCCATGAGTCGGTTACATTGTGACCAGTAAAGCCCCATTCCTGACGCATTAGGCTTTCAAGCATAGCATAGTTGGTGGAAGCCATTGCGTCTCCTATACGGTTGAACGCAGTCATCGTACCCGTAGAACCGCCAAGCTTTATAGCCATTTCAAAGGGCTTTGCGTAAATTTCGCGGATAGCCTGTTCGGTTGCCCAGGTGCTTACACTTTCACGCTCGGTTTCCTGGTCGTTTAAGAACATATGCTTAATATAGCAATGTACGCCCTTTGAAGTTGCGCCCTTAACGACAGCTGCCGCAATCATACCGCCCTGAACGCCGTCCTGCGAATAATATTCGTAATTTCTGCCCGAGAAAGGCGAACGGTGAATATTCATAGAGGGACCGTACCAGCCGGGGCAGTTCAAGAACAAGGACTCGTTGCCAACAATTCTGCCTACGTCTTCGCAGAGGTCAACGTTAAAGGTTGCCGCCTGCACGACTGCTGTTACCCAGTTGGTACCCATGCCGCTTACACCTTTCGAGGGGTCTGCCGCGCTTTCTTCGTTCATACTGTTGCCTATAAATGCAATCTGCGAAGAACCGTCAAGGTCGCTGTGGAAATCTTTGCCTATAGAAGGCATAGAAGCCTGACCGTAACGACCGTGAGTTACTATGGTGTAAAGCTCGTCATAAGTGAGTTGATTCATAAACTGTTCCCACTTCTTACTGCCTTCGTCCGTAGCCGCAGTAGCTTTGCCGCTTGCGTCGATATTAGCTTCCGTATAAGTTACGCCAGACATATCAGCAAGCTGAATTGCTGTCTTGCCGTTCGTACGAGCTTCCGCCTGAGCTGCCGTTGCCTGAGTCCAACCTGTTGGCACGGAAGATACATACCAAGGGTCGGAAGCCGTATCCTGATAGCCGTAATAGGTGTCTTCGGCATCAAGCATTGCCTTATAGGAAGCGGAAACCGTTCTGTCAGCCTTGGAGTTTGCCGCGGGAAGTTGAGTTAAGTCGTTTGCACGCGAGAGCTTGTTTTCAAGCAGGGTATCGTTTGTAGAAATATATCTGTCAAGCTTGCCGCCGCCGCTGAATACGGGGGTAATTTCGTTACCGCTTATATAATCGGTAGTGCAGTTAATTCCTTCCTCAACCGTTCTTGTTACGCTGTCAACTACTTCATGCGAGTTTTTGCGGATAGAAATATTATAATCGCCCGCTTCGAGCTCGTAGCCTTTAAAGCCGTTAAAGTTTGCATCGTCGTAGTCGAAAGAAGCCATATCCTGCGCAACAAACTGAAGAGTAAGGGTCTGCGTTTCGCCGGGTTCAAGCAAATCGGTCTTTGCAAAATCTACAAGATTTGCAGAAGCCTTTTCTATTCCGCCGTTGGTATATGGTGCGGAATAATATACCTGAACTACGTCTTTGCCCGCAACCTTACCGGTGTTTGTAACTTCAACCTTTAAAGTAACCGTGCTGTGTGCATTGTCTATGGTTGCTCTTCTTGCAATATCTTCGGTTATTTTCCAATCGAAAGTGGTGTAGGAAAGTCCATGCCCGAAAGGATAAGTTACGTTTTCCTTATACCAGCTTTCACCCGTTCCGGCTTCTGTTGCGTTTTTGTCGTCTGCAACAGTTTCATAATAACGGTAACCGTTATATATATCTTCTCTGTATTCTATTGAATGATAATTGGTCTTTTCATCTCCTACATAAAGGTTAATATCAAGCCCCATCTGACTGTTGTCGCCGAAGTTGGTCCAGGTAGGGTCTTTCTTAAAGTCTTCGGGCCAAATATCTACCGTATGACCGGAAGGATTGACTTCGCCGCTCAAAAGTTTTCCTATCGCCGCAGCACCGTCGTTACCTACGTGGCCAATCCACATAATAGCGTCTACGCCGAGGTTGTCAGGCGTCTTTTCTGCTGCAAGCTCGCCCACTTCCATTATGTTTGAAGAGTTTATAAGAACTACAACTTTTTTAAAATGCTGTTTTACATGTTTAATTAAAGCAACCTCGTTGTCGTTAAGCTGCAAATAGTGGTCTTTAGTATCTGCGTGACCCGCCACGTCGTGCGTCTTTAAATCTTCACCTTCCGAACCTGTACGGGAAAGCGTAACTATCGCCGCACCGTCATAGCCTGCATAGGTTGCCACAATCGCGCTGTTATAAGCGGAAACGGGAATTTCTGAGTTATTGCCCCTGTCCAGATACTTCTGATACATATCGATAAGCTTGGGGTTAACATTAAAGCCCGCGTCCATCATACTTTCCGGAAGAGTGCTCATTGGCACACCGTAAACTCCGGGATTACCTGCGCCCGCACCGCCACCGCCGGTCTGCAAATTAATAGTTCTATAACCGAACAGCGATACCCATCTTTCCTCCTTTCCAAGGGGAAGACAGTCATCGTTTTTAAGTAAAACGTTACCCTCTTCCGCAAGTTTTATATTGAGTTCCTTGCCCGCTTCACGCACCTCGTCTAAAGTTGCATAGTCGGTATAAAACTTACCGTTTGCAGAAATATTGCCCGATTTCGTTCCATTGGCGCTGACCGTGCCTTCTTTGTAATAGTCGACGGTAGGGTTGTTCGTTTCGGGATTGTTGCTACAAGCCGTAACCGAAAAACACATCGCCGCGCCCAGTACACAGCTTACGGCAGCAGCCGCAATTTTTTTTGCCTTCTTCCTGTTCATTTTTTCCTCCAAATAAAAAATACTTCCGCTTGTTTCAAGCGAAAGTAAAATACAATATATGAAATTTAATTACAAGCCGGTTAGACAAATTTGGTTTAAATTATGTCAAATTTTGCGTCTCAAAGTATATATCCAGCGTAAATTTATCGTTTTCGGTGTTAACGGAAATACCTCCGCCGTACTTTTCGGCAATAAGCTTCATGCTCTTTATCCCGAAACCGTGCTCTGAACTGTCTTTATCAGATACGGGCAAGCCGTTTTCAATCCGCAACCGTCCTGAATAATAATTTTCCGCACGCACCGTTAAAAAGCCTTTTGCAGTTCGTTCGGTAATGCTTATAATCCTCTTTTCTTCCGCAAGCTGTTCAACCGCCTCTATTGCGTTATCTATAATATTGTTAAACAGCGCATAAAGCTCGTGACGGGGAATAAAATCGTAATTTTTACCGTTTAACAGGCACGTAAGGCGTATACCTTTCTGACTGCAATATAAATTCTTTTGCGTGAGTACCACGTCCAGCGCTTCGTTTCCGACTTCTACCGAACTGTCGTAAATCTCTATTACGTCTTTTAATTCGTCAATTTGTTCCGCATACAGCTTGCCTTTCATAGCGCCCAGCTGATGCTTCAAATCATGGCACTTTATGTTTATAAGCTCTATGTTTTTCTTTTCAAACTCGTACTGTCTCTTCCCTTCGTCCAGCATACGCTTTATTTCGTCCATTTTGTTAGCAAGCAATTTATTATCGCGCATGCCGCAATTGAGCATAAACACGAGAAAAGCTATAATCATAGACGTTAAGAATACAAACATTAGCGAGCCGTACCCATAATACACACTCAATCCGTTCTGTTCGGCTTGCAATATGCAACCGGACGCATAAGATATTCCGAAGGAATTATAAAATACGGTTATACCGACGACGAACGTTGCAATAAGTATCTGCGATTTGTTTGTAAGCACGAATACCGAATTGTTTTTTATTTTTCTTATAAAAATGAAGTAATATACAATAAATACGGCAACCGCAACCAACATACTGATTAGCGTAGCCACAGCCCAATGGACTCTGTAAACAAGATAACTTTCTTTTAACAAAAATTCTTCTATTATAGAACCTATCCTCGCCGAGATATGCTGAACACAATAACCTGCGTTCGCGCAAAAAACAGCGCCCCACCAATCGCACACGAAACAAATTTTTACACAAACGGCTGAAAGAATAAAAATTATTAAAAATTTAGCAGTATGCGCCCATATCATATACTCTGCGTACTTGTTTACGTCTATTAATCCTATAAGTAAAGCCATTACGGATATTATTGCAACCAGTCCTACGATACAGAGTACAGCCCTTAACGCAAACTTTTGCCTTTTCACCGTTTTTAATGCAAGCATAGATACGGGCGTAATAACAGTTATAAGGTAACATATTGCACCCACTAAATCGTTGAGTGTCATTTGCTTCCCCCGTTATGAAGAAAATTCGCAAATTTGGCTAAAAATTCCTGTTTCTTCCCACGGGAAATTTTAAGGGTGTCTTTTCCAATCATAACATCGTCACCGTTAATTTCTTTACAGTGCTTTAAATTAACCAGATAGCAGTTGTTGCAACGCGCAAAGCCGGCACTTTCCAAACTCTTTTCAAGTTCTTTAACGGGTTCGCCGCGTGTGGTTATAGTTTCGGTCAAAGTATGATACGTTAGTTGATGTCCGCTGGATTCTATATATAATAAATCCGATGACGGAACGCTCTTCTTTCCGCCGGCAACAGGTATTTTTACGCAAACGTCGTTGTCCTTAAACTTTTTTATCACCCTGTCAAGGCGCATTTTTAAATCGTAATAAGCATACGGCTTTACGAAATAGTCTATTGCGTTTACTTCATACCCCTTTATCGCAAACTGCGCCATAGTGGTAGTGAAGATTAGCGCAACGTTTTCATCCAACTTTCTCAATCTGCGCGCAGCTTCCAGCCCGTCCATACCGGGGAGCTTAATGTCCATAAAAATTATGTTATAGTTGGCTTTGTAGTTGGTTAAAAACAATTCCGCGTCTTTAAAACGGAACACCATGAAACTTGCCCCCGTTTCGCTTTCATAGCGCAACAGTCCCCTCTGCAATGCTTCAAAAGATTTTTCTTCGTCTTCTACTACCGCTACCGAATACATGTTTTCTCCCCGTTAAAATTAATGTTTGCTTGCTCCGCAAGCAAACAGGGTATACCCTGTTTAGGTAATTATAACACAGTAATTCTTATTTTGCAATAGTTCGTTTATTTTGAAATGTGCCTTATAAAAGCAAAACAGTCATAAGAAATAATTAAAAATTGCAAACATATGTTCGCTATTGCTTGACATAGACATTTTCTTAAGTTAAAATATTACTCTACAATATAGTTCGTATTGCACCCTTTGAAAGGGTAAGAGCTCTGCGGCGGACGATAGGGGCATTGTCCATTAAGCGCAGAAAGTTTTTTGAACGGAAAGAGACCGTTCCTGCCTTAGCTTGCGATTTTGAACGCGAGGTGTTTTTGTTATACGCAAAAATCGCATGCCGAAATAGGCTTTTATAAGCGTACAAATTTTTAGTTAAAACGACAATACAATATACATATTGAATCCGTGCGGAGCGTAATACCGAACGGATTTTTTGTTACTATTTTCTAGCTATCAACCACCACTCTTGGTGACATGATAAATAAATTTTCGGAGGTAAATCTATGACAATCAGACCGCCTTAATCAGCAAACAAAACAAGTTTTGACTTTATGCCAAATAATGCCAATCTTACACCAATAGCTCCCTGCAAGGGCTCACTGGCTACTTGTAGCCTAGTGAGATATGGATACGCAGTTATCCAAAAAAACTAAAAAAGAACTAACATTTTGGAGGAAAATTTATAAGTTATCAGGTAGTCAGAATACAACCATTTAATAAAAACAGTTTAGGCAAAATCGGTGCCGAAACAGAAAGAACAGCATCACATAACCGCAACGAAGATATAGACCCAGGGCGCACTCTCCTTAACTTCTATTACAAGAAATCAAACGGCGGATTAAACGCTCAATGGAAAAAGACAGTGAAGGACTTAGAGATAGCCTTTAATGAGAAAGCAAAATCAATTGCCTTTGAAGGTATGATAATAACTTCGGATTCTGCGTTCTTTGAAAAGCTTGGCTACGTTCAGGGGATGTCACCACCCATTGAAGTAATGGACTTCTTTGACCGTGCTTACAGATTTGCTTTGTCTTATATCGGTTATCACGAAACAGATGAGAACATATTGTCTGCGGTAATTCATTTTGATGAAACTACTTTGAGAACTTCTACAAAAGAAAAGTTAAGGCGGAAACACTCCGTGTAGCATTGAACCAGTATAAGAACCACCTTTACCCTCATTTCGGAAATATACCACTCAAACGTGTAACACCGAAAATCTGTCAGGACTTATTAGACAGATTAGACGAACAAGGCAAAGGTAAGACCGCCGATGACGTGCACTCGCTTATGAATATGATTTTCAAAGCGGCGGTTAAGCACAGCATACTACGTAACAATCCTTTGGATATGGTTTTCCATACAAAGCACGAACAACAACACGGCAGTGCGCTTACTAAGGACGAGGAAAAACAACTTTTACAAGCTACGGCAGGCACACCGCAACAGTTAATGTTTGCGATTGCTTTGTACACGGGAATGCGACCGAACGAATACGAAACGGCAAGACTTGAAGGCGGCTTTATAAAAGCAATAAACAGCAAGCGTAAGAACGGAAAAATCGAATACAAGAAAATCCCTGTAACTCCTATGCTTAAACCGTATGTTGACGGAGTGGACGAAATAAAGTTTTCTTCTCTTAGAATAATTCGTGACAGGTTCAACAAGATATTTCCAACGCACAAGCTGTACGACTTACGCACCACTTTCTATACAAGGTGTCAGGAGTGCGGAGTAGCCAACGTTGCAAGAGACGAATTTGTAGGTCACTCGCTGGGAGCACTTGGCAATGCCTATACAGACCTGTCTGACGAATTTTTAATTCGCGAAGCCAACAAACTGAATTATTGATTTTATGCTCAACTCTATGCTCAACTTTGCATAATAAAAGCTTACTTTTCGCCGAAAATCAGGCAAAATTCGAATACCTGACAGACGGCGGAAAGTACGCAAAATGACGTGATTTTTTATTAAATTTTAACCAAAAACAACTAAATATCGGGCTGATTTGAGTATAGCTTTAACTTGCTTAAAAACAGTAAAATTCGGTAAAAAGTGCCGGAAAGTACAGAAAAAAGCCCGTTTTCGCTATGAAAACGGGCTTTTTAATTGAAATCCGGCAACGACCTATCCTCCCGGTCGGTGTCCCGACAAGTACTTTCGGCGCGAGTAAGCTTAACTTCTGTGTTCGGAATGGGAACAGGTGGGTCCTTACTGCCATTATCACCGGAATGGCTCCGCTTGTTGGACTTGAACCAACGACACTGCGGTTAACAGCCGCATGCTCTACCGACTGAGCTAAAGCGGAATATGAGCCTTTAAGAAGGCTGACAACTGCAAAGTAATTGAAAATAAAGAAAGTTAAAAAAGGACTTTT
>CAJUKJ010000027.1 GCA_910587365.1 uncultured Christensenellaceae bacterium
GGAGCTGACGGCGTTGACGGGGCAACGGGTCCCACGGGAGCTACAGGCCCGACGGGCGCAACTGGTCCTACAGGTCCCACGGGTGTAACGGGACCCACCGGCATAGCCGACCTTAATGCTTACGGCGGTGTGTACAATACTACTCCGCAAACGCTCAACTTAACCATAGGAGGGACTACGCAATTGCCGCTTCCTTCCGCTATGCCGTTGAAAAACGTAACTAATACGCCGGTCAACAGTCTTACGGTGGGGGCTACCGGAATATATGAAATCAATTACTTCTCTAATGTTTCTGCTGCGCTTGGTACGACGGTTACGATGTCGGTGCGCAGAAACGGAACGGCGATTCCGCAGGCGTCAATATCGCGAGTTCTGTCAGTTGGCGTAAGTTCCCTTTATAGCGGAAGTATTATCATTGCGTTGACTGCGGGCGATGTAATTGATATGGCACTTTCTGCATTGCTTGCCGTGGGTATTACGTTGGGTAGCGGAGTGAATACAACTTTAACTGTCAAACAGATAAGCGCATAACGAAAAAAGAAAGCTTTTCCCATAAAGCACAGACGCAACTGGTTCTGATGGTAAATTTATCCCGTCGGCTGCGTTTGCGGAGGTAGAAGATACGCCTACGCCCGAGTAAGTAGGTACTACTTTTAATGAATTGTTCACATCGCTTTGCGCACTCGGTTTTTTGGCAACTTAATCCAAATCAATAATTAAAGGCGGCGGGCTTAAAGCCCGCCGCGTATAATTTTAAGCCGTTTACTGATAATTATATTATTATGTACCGAACACCGAAACATATAGGTATAATTCCAGACGGCAACAGACGCTGGGCTATACAAAACGGTTTAAAAAAGGAAAATGGATACGTATACGGACTCGAACCCGCGCTAAGGCTTCTGCGTAAAGCGAAAAAGCACGGTGTGGAAGAGCTTACCTTTTACGGTTTTACTACCGATAATTGCAAACGCCCTAAGGAACAAGTCCGCTCTTTTGCAAAGGCTTGCTGCGACGCCGTTAACATTATGGAAAGCGAAGACGTTTCAATCTATGTTGCAGGTAATACGAAATCTCCGTGTTTCCCTTCCGAATTAATACCTTACAACAAACGCAAACCTTTGACAGACGATAAAATGAGGGTAAACCTTCTTGTGAATTACGGTTGGGAAT
Organism: uncultured Christensenellaceae bacterium; assembly: GCA_910587365.1. Lineage (GTDB taxonomy): Bacteria > Bacillota > Clostridia > Christensenellales > Borkfalkiaceae > Coproplasma. The sequence goes on from CAJUKJ010000027.1 coordinate 1,174, forward strand.
GGGATATGAAAAACGGTTGGCAGTCGCGCGACATTCCGCGTATAGATATGGTTATCCGTTGGGGCGGAATGTGCAGACTGTCGGGCTTTTTGCCGATACAGACCGTTTATTCCGACTTCTATATAGTAAAAGACCTATGGCCTGATTTTAAGGAAGAGCATTTCGACGGCGCGCTCGAATGGTACGGACGTCAGGATGTGACCTTGGGCGGCTGAATTTTTGCTGATTATTTTTATAAAAGTATGGACAAGCTTAAAATTTATGATATAATTATTAACGTATTCATAAAAAATTAAAATTAAGGAGTAGTTTATGAACAAGTATACAGGAACAAAGACCGAAAAGAACTTACAGGCAGCATTTGCAGGGGAATCGCAGGCGAGGAACAAATATACTTATTTTGCCTCCGTTGCAAAGAAAGAGGGGTTCGAGCAGATTGCCGCAATTTTTGCGTCCACTGCCGACAATGAAAAAGAGCATGCAAAAATATGGTTAAAGGAGCTTTCTGGTATAGGCGATACGGCTGCTAATCTTGAAGACGCTGCAAACGGCGAAAGCTATGAATGGACGGATATGTATGAAGAATTTGCTAAGACAGCCGAAGAGGAAGGGTTCAAAGAGCTTGCCGCTAAATTCCGTATGGTAGGTGCAATCGAAAAACACCATGAGGAAAGGTACCGCGCATTGCTTAACAACGTTAAAGCTGCGGCAGTTTTTGAAAAGAGTGAAGTTAAGGTATGGGAATGCCGCAACTGCGGACACATAGTAGTCGGCACTAAGGCACCCGACGTTTGCCCCGTTTGCGCTCATCCGCAAAGCTATTTTGAAATAAGCGCGGATAATTATTGATATAATTCCGATACTGTTAATAAAAAAGAACCCGAAAGCAATCGGGTTCTTTTTTGCGTTAATAGGTTTTTGTGCGAGGACTAAAAGGCTAAAAGCTCGATTATGCAAAGTACGCTTGCCGCACAAACTGCCGCGCATATGCGGTACAGCGGTCTGACGTTTATTTTATCTGTTAACGCCGTCATACCTAAAAAGTAAATCGGGGCAAAGGCTGCCGTGCCGAATCCGCTGATTAGCGCGTTTTCAAATCCCGCGTCAAGTAAAAACGAAATAACCGCCTGTAAAGGGAGTGCGGCTATCGGTAAAATTATAGGTGCCGCAAAGCTTAAAACAGTTGAAATAAACGTACATAAAAAAAGAATTATAAAAATTACCGACAGTAGCGGTAAAATAAGAACGTTCAATAAAAGTCCCGCACCGCTTACGTAGCCGAAATTTACAAGCAGTACGGGGAAGGTTGCAACCTGTGCAGACAGCGAAACGCTAACCGCGTTAACTAATTTTTTGGGGAGCTTTTTATTTTTAAACGGCTTTGCGAAATTTTTTGAAAGTGCAATTATTCCGCCTGCGGCACACACCGAAAGCTGAAATCCTACCGAAAACAGACTTGTCGGCGTTATTATCAGTATGATTATAACCGCAATCGAAAGCGAATTAAGTCCGTCGTATTTTTTACAGGCAAGCTTTGCGCAAACGGACACTGCGCACATTACCGCCGCGCGCAAGGAAGAGAGCGTGAATCCGCAAACACCCGCATAAAACAATATGGGGAACAGGCAGAGTATGGCGCAAACGTATTTGTTAAATTTCAATTTTTTGCTTATAAAATAAAAAATACCGAAAACTATACCTATATGTAGACCCGAAACCGCGAAAACGTGGGCAACCCCGCCGTAGCGTATGCTTGTTATTGTATCCCCGTCAATTCCTTGGGTATTGCCTGTAAGCATTGCAAATGCAATTGCCGCAGTGTCCTTGTCAAGGTTATCGTACAGCGTATTGCGTATAGCTTTGCGGATATTCCCGAAAAGGGAAAACCCGTATTCGGACTTCATACCGCCGTAAACGTTGCAGGAGTATTTAATATTTTCCTGCACGTAGTAATTAATTTTACCGCTCTTAAAAAGTTCGTTTTTTGAAATCTCGGCGGTAAAGCTGACTTTATAGCCTACGTCGCAGAAATCCCCGTATTTATACGAAAGGTATGCTATTATCTTTCCGTTCAGCCTTCCGCCGTCCGTGCTTGCGTTTTTCAGAATAACGTATTCGCCGTAACCGTTTTCGCCCTTTTCGCAAACGGTTGCATTTACAGTATAAACGCCGTCGGGGATACGGCTGCTTTTATAACCGTTCAATCGGAAATAGCAATTTGCCGCGCCCGCAGTAAGAAAAATTACAGCAAACAAAATAAACAGTAATTTAAGGCTCAGTTTATCGAATACCGCACATATAATAAAAATTACCGCGGTAGCAGGAATTACCGCGGTAAACCATATAAAGCTTACGTCAAAATAAACGAAAAGGCAAACCGTAAAAATTCCCGCAGTTACCGCAATGGCAAGTATGACGGGTAATCTTACGTTCAAAAATCTTTTCATAAGCAAAATATAGCATAACAGACAAAATTTGTAAATTGATTTAAGTCCTTTACAGACAATTTGTTTAAACTTTATAAGAGGTTTTAAAGATCAGCCGTTCGCCTGTGTCGGCGTCAACCGCTTCAAAGCTGTACAACTTGTCATATAATTCAAGCTGTGCTTGCGTCAACCTGCTTTTAAATCCGTCGCCGTAAAGTTGTTTCATTTTAGTAAAGCTGTCGTGTAACCCCTCGATATTCGGCTCTAAATTTTCCGTTGATATTTTAGTGCGGATATCAAACGCCTGATTATAATAATCTTCCGCGGTTGCGGTATCGTTTGTCTGTTCGTAATATCTTCCGAACTCGAACAGGGTCTGCGCATACCAGCGTTCATAGGTTTTAGGCGTTACGCCGTAAAGTCGCTTTCGGATTTCATAACCCTTTTTTAAATTTTCCATTGCTTCTTCGGGGCAGCCTTTATCAAGCAGCGTTCCGCAAATTTTTATATACGAGTCGGAAAGCTCCACTTCGTGCGCGGCGGCGTTTACCGCACAAATGCCTATTCGCATTTTAAGTGCTTCGTTAAAGTGCGCTATCGCTTCGTCCCACATATTTAACGCCCTGTACACGTTGCCCAATCCCTGGTAGGTATAAGCAAGGGTGGCGGTGTATCTTGCGGGATTAAGCTCGGTCAGTTCTTTCCGTATTGCAAGCGCGTCGTTGAATTTTTCTATGGCTTCGTGAAATCTGCCCTCTTTTTTAAGCTGAGAAGCCTGATTCTGGTAAGCCGATGATTTAACGTATAGCGCGTGGGGGTCGTCCGTATGATGTCGTTCCCATATGCTTACGGCGTAACCGAATTGCGTAAACGCCCTGCCTAACAAGTATTGCTCGGCAAAGTTTATACCTCTTTTAATAAACGATTCCGCCTGTTCGGTAACGTATTTGTCGGTATTCTTTTCAAGCTCTGCGAACAGAAATTCCGCGCGGGAGAGGTACTTTTCCGCAAGGTCTGGGGTGTTTGCGCGGCGGTAGATGTCGCCGATAGCCTTGCAGGTGCGGGCAAGCCCGATATAGTTGGCTTCGTCATACCCGTTAACCGCTAACGCCTTTTCGCGAATTTCGATTGCTTTAAGCGAACATTCTATGGTTTGCTGTTGCCTATCGCTTAAATCGGCGTAAATTAAGGCAAGCAGAGTAAGGTTTTCGGCAATATCGAGTTGATTGCTCCAACTCAAAGCCTGGTACAGTTTTTGTAATTTTGTGGCTTGCTCCAACGCTTCGCCGTGACGTTCGCAGGTTTTCAAAAACAATGCGTATTCGTTATAAATTCCAAGTTCTGCCTGCTGTTCGGTAGCAATGGGTATGAGTTGCTCGTATGTCTGGCGTATAATTTTGTCGCGGTCGGCGTACAGGTGCATCGTTTTAAGAAAATTAATTTTTTGCCTTCCCTCGGCTATGACGTTTATCGCTGCTTGTTTAGCACGCTTTGCTGCGCGTATATATGCGTTTATAGAATCCTCCATATCAAGCACGGCAATAGCTTTTTCTACGTCGCCGTCCATAAATAATTTATATGCGCGGCGTTGTTTTTCAGTGAAATCGTCACTCGTTTCGTCACGGCTCATAGAAAGCGAAACGGAAAATATATCGTCTTCAAGTGAAGCGATGCTGTTTTTAAGCGAGTCGTAACGGTTAGCCAACGTATAATAAGCCTTGCATATTTTTTCATTTGAAGGGGCACGGTCGTAATCTACTTTCAGTTCGCGGAATTGTTTTGAGGTTTCCGAAAATTCCGCTTTAAGCTCGGTCAGTTTTTTGTTATTGACAAATTCCGAAACTTTATGTACGTCTAAGGTTAAATTTTCGCCGAAAAAGCATTTTCCGTCTTTGAATACTACTTCTTTCGAGCCGTCCTTTAATATCGCAAGATTCAATAATATACGCAGCTTAATTGTGTCAAGGTCGTTAAATAAACCGTAAAAGTGTTTAAGTTCGCCGTCAAGATATTCCTTAAAGTGTGTAACCGACTGCGCTTCGTCTCCGTTAACGGTTTTAAAGTAAACGTATATGCGGGGCGACTTATTTTCGTCCAGCCTCTTTTTTGCAAGTTTAAGCTCATCCAGCACGTCATTTTCCACATTGCCGAAAATTATAAAAAAGCACATCGCGCTTTTTTCTATCACGGCGTTAAGGTCGGATTGCGCCCGCTGCCCGCCGAACAGCGGACGCACGGACACGTTGTATTTGTGCGTGAACTCCAGGTTCATATGCCATATAAAATTTTCAATTCGCAGCTGCTGTTTTTCATCTTCCTTGATTGAAGACGCCAAAAATACGTATACCGAATTTTCCTCGGACTGCTCGCAGGGTAAAAGGGAGGGTAGACGCAAGCTTTTTTCAAGTAATTGTAACAGCGATTTTTCGTCGGTGTAGTCGTAGCAAGGCACTTTGTCTTCATTTACGCGACTGTAAAACGGGTCGCTTTTATTTCCTTTACAAAATGCGATAATACGTATAGGTTTACCGTTTTTTACAAGTTCTTGCGCAAAGTCGTATTCTTCTATTGTGTATTTTCCTACCGAGTTTCCGAGAATAAAAAGGCAGACGTCACTGTCCGAAATGTAATTGCAATAATCGTCTTCCTTGCGTGTAACCGACATCGCGGGGTCAATGTTTTCACAGCGTAGGGGGATAACGTCTATATTTTTACCGGTGTTTTTACGCCATAAATAGTTTTCAATTATATCGCGTTCCCGCTCGAATTCCACAATGGAAGAAGCTATAAATATTTTCATTTGTGCATTTGACATAACCGACCTCATTTGTATAAGTGTAAGATTATTATACCAGACGAAAAAATAATTTTCAATAGAAAGATTAATAAAAGCCGACGGAAACAATAAAAGTTTCCGTCGGCTACAAAATCGTTGAAAGTTAAAATTTAAACTTATCAAGCCACTTTATGGCATAGCTTTCATTTTTCTCAATTGCTATTTCAACTGCTTTTATGGCAGTATTTAAAAGTTGTTTAATTTTATTGCGTAAACGAAACGTTTCTTGTATTTTATCTGAAACTTCGTTTTGGGCAGTTTCATTTAAAAGCGGTAATTGTAAATTCAAAATATCATTAGATTTAATTACCGGATAAGATGTGCCTACATTAAATTTTAACAACCAGTCACGATACATAGGGGTACGTAGCAGTACTTGTAATAATTCCTTTGAATAGTTGCTTTTTTGTCGTAATACTGTAAATGCACCACTTACAAGAAGATTGTTTTCTTCAAGGATTGCCACAGCACCGCGATTGGGACGTACAGTTGAAACAAGTATATCTCCGACTTTCGTCATAATTTTAGCATTATCCGGTAAATCTTTTGTATTAATTAAATTAAAAATATAACTACCGTTTCCGACATTTATATCGCCTATTTCAATATATCGGTATTGATTTAAATTACGATAACATTTATCTGTTACTAAATCGAAAGTTTCTTTTACAGTAGTATATCCATTAGCAAAATTTTTTATTGACCGTTCGTATATTTCGTACTTAGTTTGATAATATTCTGCATCCAATCGCCCTGATTGAAAAAGACTTTTGTCTAATGTTTTAACTGTATAATATTGTGGAATGTTTTTAGGAAAATCCAAATATTGGTATAGGATTTTTTCGGCTTTATTATAACATAGATTTATTTGTTTTTCTAAATTTGAAATATTATTAAAAATGCCGAATATTTCATCAGTTAAATTTTTTGTGAAACACGGTACTTTATAATTACGAATATCATCCAACTCAAGTTTACCTTGTCCGGATACCATTGCGCTTCTTAAAATCTGTAATTTGCCGAATTTAGATAAAAAGAATGCCAAAATATATGAACTCAATTTTTTATCTTTTATTGAAGCTCCGGCAACATTTTGTGAAAAATTATAGTAATCGTATGTATCAGGTAATTTAGCAACATCGCCTATGTAAGAGCCGATTTTAGTAAAAACCAAATCTTGGGGATATAATATGGTAGTATTATTATTGTTATTAGTAAACTCGTCTATAAAAACTGTAGAACTAAAATTGACAGTTGCCGATTTAATTTCTGTAGTTCTGATAAAGGGAACACCCTTTGCACAATAAATGGAAGGAGGTAAATCAAATATTCCTTTTCTGATAAAATTGCTTAACCGACCAAATTTTGTTGTTGGTTTATTTTTTAAAATAGCATTATTTATCAGGAATTCTTTTTTGTAGAATTCACTATCCCAACGTGCGGTGTCATTTGCGCCAATTGCGTTAGAAAATTTAATTTCGCTTAATTCCAGCCCGTCCTTTAAAGCATTATATTTTGCTTCGTCATATTTTGCTTCGTCGAAAGGTTTATCGGACGGGCTTATTGAAAAAAACTTAAACCTTCCTTTTTGGCAAATTCGGCAAATGCTTCGGCGATACCGTCGCCTGTAATACCGTCGTGGTTATATAAATCTTGATCAACAACCAAATGTCCGTTTCCGTCCAATATCAATTCGCTATATTCTTCACAACGAACTTTTCTGTCACACGCATTTTTTGCGTCGGGTTCAAGCCCTTTATAGCGTATACCATCAATAAACGATTTAGTTATATAGTTATAATAAATTGTTGCATCTTCTATAGAAGTGAATTTTTCCAAAAATTCGGATTTTTCGTATCGTGTGGTTTTAATTCCTGTATTTAAAAAATCTCGTAAGTCTACCACGTTTACATAGTGTTTTCTAACGTATACTTTGTCGCCGCTGTTGTCTTTGCCCTGCTTTTGTTGGGTGGCGAAAAAGATGTTGTAATCTTCTTTTTTCGGACACAGCACGTCGTCCCATTTTTGTACAAAAAGCACACTTGTTTTCGTTCCTGTGTGTGGCTTGAACGTATTGCCGTGAAGTCCCACAACAGCAAGTATGCGGCAACGTTCCGCTATATACTTTCGGATATAAGTGTCGCTACTGTTATTAAATCTGCCTTGCGGTAAGATAATTGCCATTCTTCCGCCCGGCTTTAAAAAATCAAGGTTACGTTCAATAAACAGTACGTCGCGACCGACTTTGCTTTGTATTTTTCCTTTCTCGTTTTTACCAAGTTCGTATCTTCCGAGTATTCTTGTTTCTTTTATATCTCCTGCGAAAGGGGGATTAGCCATGACGATATCAAAGTTGAATTCCTGATAGTTTTTTCCTTTGCGTAAGTCTTCCAAACGCCAAAAGCCTTCTGAATAAGTGCGTAGCCAATCTTTCTGTTTTGTTGTTTCATCCCAACGTTCGTAGTCAAGCGTATTTAAATGTAAAACATTGGTGTGACCGTCGCCAGCAATTAAATTAAGTGTTCTGGCAACCCTAACTGCTTTTTCATCAAAGTCAATGCCGAAAATATTGTCTTTTACATAATCAATATAATGGGACGGCTTTTTGTCGAGGGAAAATAATTCTCCTTTGGGTCTGCCTTCTTCGTCTGCCATTTTGTTCCAAACGTTAAAAATAGTATGAACAGGGAAACCGCTGCTACCACAAGCAGTGTCAATCATCTTTTCATATTTTTTAGGGTTAAGCATACGTACGCACATTTCAATAACATAGCGTGGTGTAAAAAATTGACCTTTTTCGCCTTTGCTTGATTTGCTCATTAAATATTCAAAGGCGTCGTCAACTACTTCAAGATTGCTATTGAACAGCTTTACGTTCTGTAATGAAGCGACGCAAATGGCAAGGTGGGAGGGGGACAGCGCGATTTTAGTATTTTCATTGAAAACGCCTTTCTATTTTTTGTTGGCACTATCGAATAAGTCTTGAATTGCGTCTTTTAACTCAAAGTCGGTGCGTCCTGCATTAGTAAATTCGAGAAAACGGGAGGGGCTTTGACCGCTCATTAACTCGTCGTAAAGTTTGGCAAAAATAAGTTTGAAGCATTCCTCAAAGACGTCTACTCCGGCATTTGCAAGAACTTCGTCTTCTAAATCTTTTATTTTATCTTTAAGTGAAATTTTATCTTTTTGCAGTACGTCGTTTTGTTTTAATTCCTTTATCGTCCATCGCTCTGAGATAATATCCATAAGCGTTTGCGTTTCTTTGGGAATATCTCTTATTTCCTCAAAGTAGTTGGGGTCTTTGCGGTTATAATATGCAATTTGTTCACCGTTACACCAAACGGCAATTGGCGCACCTGTACTGTTACAATAACTTTTCAGTTGATCTTTTCCGTCTTTCAATTTTGGTTTTTTTACCTCTATGATAATATACGGAACGGTCGGGTGCTTTTTATCCATAATAACGATGTCCGCGCGTTTTATCTCGCGTCCGAAGTGAACAGGGTATTCGAGTTGCATGCGTGATGTTGGATAACCGTAATTTTTTATAAGTTTATCGATAAGCAGTTGACGGACTATTTCTTCTGGTTTAAGAGTAATTTGCTTTTTGCGTACAAGACAATCTGCAACAGCATAAGGTTTACCTTTCTTATCCGTCTTTTCAATAATGCGTGCATTTAATTCGTCTATACTTTCTTTACTGAATTGCTCAATTTTATAATAACTGTCTTTAATTATATCGTATATCGTCATAGGTTAATGCTCCAATTTAACAAATATAAATCTATTATACCATACTATGTTGAAAATCGCAAAGCAATTATTTAAATTGCCTTTATACTTATTATTAAATATGGGCTAATAATAAGGTACAAAATTATGTTACAAAAACAAAGACATAAATTGAACGTTGTCAATTTATGTCTTTGTTGGCGCAGAGAAAGGGATTCGAACCCCTGGATAGTTGCCCATCAACGGTTTTCAAGACCGCCGCATTCGACCGCTCTGCCATCTCTGCAAAATATGAAGTTATAAAGGGAGAGCGGGAGAATGCGAAGCATTCGTCGAACCGAAGCACGAAGTGCTTAC
>CAJUKJ010000028.1 GCA_910587365.1 uncultured Christensenellaceae bacterium
CGGGTATGACCCATTCCGCAGCTATGGCTGCCGAAATTCTGCCCCACAAAACCATCCTTGAAGCGTTGAACACCGACCTCGTGTGCGACGCTATAAACACCGCAATGCGCGAATTGTTCTTGCAGATAGTATACGGCAGAACGCAGTCTGCTTTCTCGGAAGACGGTTTGCCCATCGGTGCAGGACTTGAAGATTTAGGTAAGGGTCTTCGTTCACAGGTCGGTACTATGTACGGTACCGCACTTAAAGGCGTAAGATATCTTGAAATGGCGGAAGGCTACGTTATCGCGCTTGCCCTCGACAAAAACAACGAGGTTTGCGGTTACAAGTTCGTATCGCTCGGCAAGATGACCGACTTTATAAAGAAAGGTCTTACCCCCAACGAGGCTTACGAAAAGTCGGTAGGTACTTACGGCAGATATACCAAGGAACAGGGTGCAGTAAAGCATATTGACCCCAGAACGGACAAGGAGGTTGATTAATCATGGCACTTTTTGAAAGTTATGAAAGAAGAGAAAAGAAAATTCTCGGCGTATTGAAAGAATACGGCATTAAAAGTATTGAACAGTGCCGCGACATTTGCCTTGAAAAGGGAATAGACGTAGATAAAATCGTCCGCGGAACACAGCCCATCTGTTTTGAAAATGCTGTCTGGGCTTACACGGTAGGCGCGGCTATCGCAATCAAGAAAGGTTGCGTTAAGGCTGCCGACGCCGCTGCCGCAATCGGTATCGGACTTCAAAGCTTCTGTATCCCCGGTTCGGTTGCCGAAAACAGAAAGGTAGGTTTGGGTCACGGCAATCTCGGCTCGATGCTCCTTTCAGAAGAAACGGATTGCTTCTGTTTCCTTGCAGGACACGAATCGTTCGCGGCTGCCGAAGGTGCTATAAAGATTGCCGAAAACGCAAACAAGGTAAGGGTTAAGCCTTTACGCGTAATTTTAAACGGTTTGGGTAAAGACGCCGCATATATCATTTCAAGAATAAACGGCTTTACCTATTGCAAAACCGAATTCGACCCCTACACGGAGAGCGTAAAGGTGGTTGACAGCGTTGCTTTCTCCGACGGGGCAAGGGCAAAGGTAAAATGCTACGGTGCGGACAACGTACCCGAAGGCGTTGCAATTATGAAGCTCGAACACGTTTCTGTATCCATTACGGGTAACTCTACCAACCCTACGCGTTTCCAGCATCCCGTTGCAGGTACGTACAAGAAGTGGTGCGTCGAAAACGGAGTCAAGTACTTCTCGGTTGCGTCGGGCGGCGGCACGGGCAGAACGCTTCATCCCGACAATATGGCGGCAGGACCTTCTTCTTACGGTATGACGGACACTATGGGTCGTATGCACTCCGACGCGCAGTTCGCAGGTTCGTCCTCGGTTCCCGCACACGTTGAAATGATGGGCTTAATCGGAATGGGTAACAACCCTATGGTCGGCGCAACGGTTGCAGTTGCGGTAGCCGTCCAGGAAGCTTTAACCAAATAACAATTTTATAAATTAAAACGGCTTCGGAAATATTCCGAAGCCGTTAATTTTATTATTTTTTATTGTATCTTTGTATCTGCGAATATCCCCGACGTGTTGGAAGAAATTTTTAAAGGCGTTGCCTCGTTTTCGATTATTACTGTATCAGTTATTATATACGGGTTTTTGCTTTTCTGCATTTCGGAAAGCTTTGCGTTTGTTACCTGTGAGAAAACGTAACAGTTTTTTCCGCCTTCGACCTTAAAATTATCAAGCGTAACGGTTTCGGGTAAAAAGCACTGGTACCCGAAGTCCCAGTCGTTCCACTCGGCAAGTATAGCATAGCTTGCCGAACTTGTAGTTGTCAGCGTACAGTCTTTTAAAATTATATCGCCTTCCCAGGTACTGCCGTAGTCCGTTCTCAGTTGCATAAAATGCGTGCCTGAAAGTCGTTGCACGTTTTCGATATGCAGCGTTCCTGCGCCGATTATCGTCAGGTTCTGACCTAAAACGGTATCCTTAATAGTCGCGTTATAAACGCCCTGATGCGCGTCGAAGCGTGAAAGATTGCAACCTTCCATTTTCAGGTTTTTACAGAAGTTGGAAGCCATAACACCCCAGTAAGTGGTGTCCGTTACCGAATTTGCCTGAGTGCAATTTATCCAGGCAACATCGTTCGAGCGGACGGCTTGCGTATCGTAAGTGCCTTGTGAAACCGCGCCCGTGGGCTTTATATTTGTGTAGGTCGTATGACCTGTTAAAACGCAGTCTTTAATAGTAACGTGGTTTGCATTATTGACGACGTAAAATCCCGTGTATGGGGAGCCTTGCTCGCCTTCGCCCGTTATATAATGCGAAATACCCGAAAGGGTTGTGTTAGAACGTTTTACGTTTATCCCGCGGGAGTAATAGTTCGCGCTTATATCGGCAACGTTTGCTACCGTGGTAAAATTACCGCCTTTAACGGTAACCGCGCTATCCGTCACGGAATATGCGGTAATGGAGGTAACCTCGTCGTAATCCCGTAGAACGGGCGTGCTTTCGTCAACGTTGCCGCTACCGTCTACCAAAATCATTTCCTGCCTGTTCGAGCCGCTGTTCGTGTTTTTGCCGAACCGAATATAATCTTTTTTATTGCTGTTGACTATACATAGCATAACGTCCGTTTCAAACGTCAGGTTTAAATTGGTCTGGCCCGCCTTAATTGAATAGCCTTTTGGCACGGTTACTTTGTACGAAGGGTTTTCGCTGCTTACCTCAAAGACGTGCCAGCCGCGGTTTTCCACGGTAACGGACGTATCGTCTATAATAAAATCCGCGTCGTTCCAGTCTACGTCCGTCTTAATAATCGCGGTGTCGTTGTGTGCGCCAATATAGTAGCAGGCGTCTTTGTCGGCAACTACCTTATAACCGTTTTCGTTAGCGTACTTGTGGGTTTGCTTTATGGCTTCAAAGTCGTCGGTTTTACCGTCGCCCACCGCGCCGAACTCTTCATAGCTGACGGTAACTTGCGTATCCTTGCCGTCGTTTCCGCATGCGGCGAACGCCGTCGCCGAAAACAGTATTGAAAAGCCGAGTAGCGGAATAAGTATCTTTTTAACTGTATCCATATTTACATCCTTTATTTCAATACCCCGCTTTAAATAAAAAGCGGGGGAATTATTCTAAAATGCACATTTTTAACTTATTGTGTAATTAATTTACAAGCAAAGTATAACACAGATTGACTGTCTTGTAAATTGCAATATGATTAAATATAAATTGCAATTTTGCTTGATAAGATTTAAAAATATACTCTTTCGTAAAGACTTTAACCGACCCTTCGACAAAAAAATTTGTCGGCGTTCGATAAAAAGTGTTTACTCGCTTGTAAAAAGTATTATAATATAGGTAGGCAATATATTCGGTAAAGCCGCGCGGTTGCCGAACCCACACAAAAGGTACTTAAAAATTATGCTCTGCCAACACTGCAAAAAACATACAGCCGTCGTTAACTACACCGAAAGCAACAACGGTGCAAAATTTTCGTATCATCTTTGCGCGTTCTGTTATGCCGACCTTTTCGGCGAACTCAACAACAAGACCAATAACGATATCTGGGCGGGACTTTTCGGAGGCTCAAACGAAAATAAAAAGGTTTGCCCTGTCTGCAATACCACTTACGACGATTACGAAAAAACGGGACTTTTAGGCTGTACAAGCTGTTACGACGTGTTCAAAGAAGAGCTGATACCGTCAATTTTAAGGATACAGGGAAAGACGGAGCATGTCGGCAAGGTCGGCAAAAACAATGACGAATTAGGCTTACATAGACGGCTTAAAACTTTGCAGGAACAGCTTGAAGAAGCTCTCCGTGAAAAGAAGTACGGCGAAGCCGACAGGCTCAATAAGCAAATAAATTCTATAAAGAAAACTTTACACGGAGGCGGAAGCAATGGATAGGATATCCGACGGAACAGTAGTTTCCACACGCGTCCGCCTTGCGCGCAACTTAGAAGGCTATCCGTTTCCGTCCCACTTAAAGGGCGAAAAGCAAGCCAAAGAAATTATCCGTCTGGTTTCGTCCGCGCTTTCCCGTCTGGACGAATTCAGACTCGTATATATGGACTCGATTTCCGGGGAAGAGGCGGTCTGTCTTATGGAAAACCACCTCATAAGCCCTAACCTCATAAATAACAAACGCTATTCCGCAGCCCTTATAAACAGGGAGGAAAACGTTTCGGTTATGATTAACGAAGAAGATCACCTTCGCGAGCAGTGCATAGTAAAGGGGCTTGACCTGCGTCTTGCATACGATACTATGTCAGAAATCGATAACCGTATAGCGGGTTCTATGAAGTTTGCCTTTGACGAACAGTTAGGCTTTCTGACGGCGTGTCCTACAAACCTCGGCACAGGGTTAAGGGCATCGGTTATGCTGTTTTTACCCGCCCTTACCATAAACGGCTTTATTCCAAAAGTTATACGCAGTATTTCCCGTCTTGGACTTACCGTGCGCGGAGTATACGGCGAGGGCAGCGAAGCGGACGGTTATAAATACCAGATAAGCAACGAAGTTACGCTCGGCGTTTCCGAGGAAGAAATTCTTGCTTCCGTGGAAGAGGTAGTGGATAAGGTGTGCGAGCTTGAACAAACCGAAAGGCGAAACTTAAAACAGGGCAAGGACGCGCTCGATATTCAGGATGAATGCCTGCGTGCATACGGCGTGGTTACCAACTGTGCAAAAATTTCCACACGCGAATTTGTAAACCTTACCGCAAAGGTAAAGTTAGGCGCGTGCCTCGGCTACATTAATATTCCCGACGTATCCGCCATAGACGATTTAGTGTTAAAGTTAAGTCCGTCAAACATAACTGCGGCGGCACAAAAAAGCCTTACAGCCGTTGAACGCGACGTCTATCGCGCCCAATACAGTGCAAAGGCTTTCAAAAAAATGACAAATCAACCTTAATAAAATCACGGCGGTTTTCCATGGAAAAAGCAGTCCGTGAACAGGAGATATAATATGGAATACATTAACAGATTTACCGATAATCTTCAAAACGTAATTTCGGTCGCAGAGGAAGCGGCAAAGGTATACGGTAGCACTTATATAGGCAGCGAGCATATCGTGTTTGCAATGCTCAACTGTCCCGACTGTACGGCGTACAAGGTTCTTAATTCCTGTGGCGTTGACGAGCAGATGTACCGTGAATACTTTTCCCGTTCGATAGATAAGCACGCAAATATCAACGGCTATACCCCGCGAACCAAGCATATGATAGAACGCGCTTTGGAGCTTTCTATAGATATCAACGGCGAAGATTCGCTTGCGGGAACCGAGCATATGCTTCTTGCGGTAATGTCGTCAAGCGAATGTCTTGCAATGCGCATATTCCGCGCAATAGGCGTAAATATAAACAACCTTACGGCAAAGTTAGAGCTTGCAATAAACAACGGTCCTATGGACGACGACAACGATGAAGACGACCCTTTTTACCAGCTTGGTAAGGCCTTCTTCGGCGCAGCCGCACCAAAGACGGGCAAACAGTCCTCCGAGCGCACTAAAAAGAGCGAAGCTTCGCTTGATAAATCGCTTACGCAGTACGGCACAGACCTTACCCAAAAGGCGCGCGAAGGTAAAATCGACCCGGTAATAGGCAGAAAAAAGGAAATTGATAAAATTATACAGGTTCTTTCCCGCCGCACGAAAAATAACCCTGTGCTTATCGGCGAACCTGGTGTGGGCAAAAGCGCGGTAGTAGAAGGTCTTGCACAGGCAATTATAAAAAACGAAGTTCCCGACCTTCTTAAAAACAAAATCGTCTTTTCACTCGACCTTGCCGGTATGGTTGCAGGCGCGAAGTACCGCGGCGACTTTGAGGAAAGACTTAAAAACGCAATCAACAGTATCAAAAACAACGGTAATGTGATACTGTTTATCGACGAAATTCACTCTATCGTCGGCGCAGGCTCGACCTCCGACGGAAATATGGACGCGGCAAACATATTAAAGCCTATGCTTGCCCGCGGCGAATTGCAGACCATAGGCGCGACCACGCTTGAAGAGTACAGGAAGTATATCGAAAAGGACGCTGCGTTAGAACGCCGTTTTACCCCCGTTCAGGTTGACGAACCCACGGTTGAGGATACGGTATCCATTCTCCGCGGCTTGCGCGACAAGTACGAAGCGCACCATAAAGTCGTAATCACGGACGAGGCGATTATTGCCGCCGCAACCCTTTCCGACAGATATATTACCGACAGGTATCTACCCGATAAGGCAATCGACCTTATAGACGAGGCAGCGTCGCGCGCCCGTCTTAACAGCCTCAACAGCCCCGAAGAGTTAAAGGAGCTTGAAGAAAAAATCAAAAGGCTTACCCTTGAAAAAAACAAGGCTGCAAAGGGCGAAAATTATACCCAGGCGCAGAAATATGTTGAAGAAATAAACAATTTAACCGAACAGATTAAACAGATTAAATCCGATTGGAAGGGCGAAACGCACACCGCCGCACCCGAAATAGGCAGCGACGAAATTGCGGAAATTGTCAGCGGCTGGACTGGTGTTCCCGTTGTTAAGCTTACCGAACAGGAAAGCGAAAAGCTTTTACATCTCGAAGAGAACCTGCATAAACGCATTATTGGTCAGGACGAGGCAGTAAGTGCGGTTTCAAGGGCAATCCGCCGCGCCCGCGCCGGATTAAGCGAACCGAATAAACCCATTGGCTCGTTCATATTCGTAGGTCCTACGGGCGTAGGTAAAACCGACCTTGCGAAAGCTCTTGCGGAAAGTATGTTCGGCGACGAAAGGCTTATGATAAGGCTTGATATGTCCGAGTTTATGGAAAAGCACTCTGTTTCCAAGCTCATCGGCGCGCCTCCGGGATATATCGGCTATGACGATTCAAACGGCGGTCAGCTTACCGAAAAGGTAAGAAGAAAGCCTTACAGCGTAATTTTGTTCGACGAAGTTGAAAAGGCGCACCCCGACGTGTTTAACGTGCTTTTGCAAATTCTTGACGACGGCAGACTTACCGACAGTAAGGGCAGAGTAATCAATTTTAAAAATACGATTATTATAATGACTTCTAACGTCGGTGCAAGCCAGATTAAAAAGATGTCAAACTTCGGCTTCGCGTCTTCCGACGACGACGGCTATGACAATATGCGCGACAATATCAATGAAGCGTTGAAGGAGCAGTTCAAGCCCGAGTTTTTAAACCGTCTTGACGATATAATTATATTCCGCAAGCTGACTAAGGACGAGGCGGCGCAAATATGCCGTAAAATTATCGACGGTCTTGCCGAAAGGCTTTCTGTCCGCAACGTGCATCTCGAGGTTTCGGACGAGGCTATGTCAAAACTTGTGGAAGAGGGCTATAACGATATGTACGGCGCACGTCCGTTAAAGCGTATTGTCCAAAAACTCATTGAGGACAGACTTTCCGACGAAATTTTGGCAGGTCACGTTCTCCCCGGCGAAACGGTGCGCGTGACGGTGACGGGCGGAGAGCTAACGTTCCGCTCCGACAAAAATAATTAAAAACGCATATATACGTCGCAATACAGCGGCAAGCTGTAAATTTTTTCAGTCACTTACATCATTGTAAGCTCCTTCAAAAATTTTTCGCTTTTCTCGTCTTGCTCGTATCTCTGCGTTTTTAGAACATAGTTAAATCTAAATAAAAAGAGCAGTTTTTATAACTGCTCTTTTTTAATTTAAATTTTGTTCATATTTTATGAACTGTCAAGTACTATTTAAAATAATACAGTACAATCAGTATTATTACATAAGGAGAAACAAAAAAATGGACAATTCAGCACTAAATCATATTTATTACTGTAGCGACGGTGGAATATGCGAAAATATACAAGAAAGCGATAAGTACAAAAGAAAAGATGACAAATGCTATAATCTTTATAATAAATTGCTTGATTCTTTAAACGATGAACAAAAAGAAGATTTTAAAAATTTTTATGATATAAGGCTGGAATTGGAATACGAAGCAGGCTATGTACGCTTTAAGGAGGGGGTAAAATTCGGTATGCGTCTTGCCGCCGAGTGCTTAATTTAATTACATTTTAATAAAACCGCGCATATAATATCATTATAAAGGGATAAAAAATGACGTTAAGCGTGTGTTTAATCGTAAAAGACGAGCAGGACGTAATAGGCAGGTGCTTGAACTGCGTTTGCAAGTTTGCCGACGAAATTGTTGTTGTAGACACAGGTTCCGCCGACGATACCGTAGCGGAAGTTAAAAAGTATACCGATAAGGTATTCTTTTTTAAATGGTGCGACGATTTTTCCGCCGCCCGCAATTTCGCATTTGAAAAGGCTTCGGGCGACCTTTTAATGTGGCTTGACGCCGACGACGTAATAACCGATGAAAACTGCAAAAAAATAAACGGACTTAAAAACAACTTCTCCGACTACGATATGGCGGTAATGCCGTATGCCGCATTGTTCGACGGGGATATGCCGACGTTCGTGTACAACCGCGAACGTATTTTCAAACGCAGTAAAAATTATAAGTTCGTCGGTGCCGTACACGAGGCGGTTGTTCCAAGCGGTAAAATTTTGTATTCCGACGCGGTAATATACCATAAAAAAGTGAAGGAAGGCGAGCCTATGCGCAATTTGCGCATACTTCAAAAGCTTATCGCATCGGGCGCAAAACTTGACGACAGACAAAAATTTTATTACGGCAGGGAGCTTTTGTACAACAAAATGTATCTTGAAGCCGCCGCCGTGCTTGAAGATTTTTTAAACGGTAACGGCTGGGTTGTAAACAAGTCGGAAGCTTGTCTTAACCTTTACGAAGCGTACTCCGCCCTCGGGAATAAGGAGCGGGCGATTTCATCGCTTTTGCGCGGTTTTACGTTCGCGCCGCCTTCAAGCCGTGCCTGCTGTATTCTTGGCGAAAGGTTTTTTAAAAAGGGCGAACTTAACACGGCGGTTTACTGGTATGAAGCCGCGCTTAAAGCACCCGACGATGAAAAATCGGGCGGGTTCGTCAATAGGGATTATTGCGGTTTTATTCCCTTTATGCAGTTATGTGTGCTTTACGATAAACTCGGCAACCGTGAAAAGGCGTATGCCTGTAACGAAGCGGCGGGTAAAATAAAGCCGTATAATTCAAACTATTTAAGCAACGTAAAATATTTTGAAAAACTCGGAATAAGAGGTAAAATAAATGATTGAAAACTTAATGCAAAAATTCTTTTCTTGCTGTAACAACGGTTGCGGAGGCTGTAATAACGGCGGCTGTAATAACACTGTAAGAACTGTTTATACAATCACGGGCATTACGGGTCCTGCGGGCGCAACGGGTGCAACAGGCCCGCGCGGCTACACGGGAGCCACAGGTGCGACAGGTGCGACAGGCGCGACGGGAGCCGACGGTGTTGACGGAGTGACCGGTGCAACGGGCGCAACGGGTCCCAGAGGGTTAAGGGGATATAACGGTGCGACAGGCGCAACGGGTGCAGACGGTATAGACGGTGCGGACGGAGCAACGGGTCCCACGGGTGCGACAGGTCCCACAGGTGCAGCTGGAGCTGACGGCGTTGACGG
>CAJUKJ010000029.1 GCA_910587365.1 uncultured Christensenellaceae bacterium
GTTGAAAAAAGGGAAGTTTGCACCTGCAATGCAATTATCCGAACAGTCAGAAGCATACCCCCAAGATAAAAAAAACAACAATTTATAAGTTTATAATATAAATTTCAATTTATCTTTCTAATAAAGTTTAGCTAAAAGCACTCGAATAAAATGTTCGAGTGCTTTTTTCATAATCTGAAAGCGTATCAATAAAATATTTGGGGGGTTCAATTCCCTATGAGAAATGCGCATTTTCAAAGGCGTGTCTTTTATCGTTGACTTAACGCTTTTGCGGTGTTAAAATAACGATATGACCGACTTACATTTACATACCTGCTTTTCCCACGACAGTGAAGAGGATGCAGAAAACTACATACTTGCCGCAAGGGATAGGGGGATAACCGCCCTCGGTTTTTCCGAACATTATGATTACGACGATTACCTTAACGGGGAGGGGGTATGTGCGTTGCCCGACCTTGAGGCATACGGCAAAAAGCTAACCGAGCTTTCGCAAAAATATCCCGACGTGAAAATTTTAAAAGGTATCGAGCTTGGGTATTCAAGCGATGCTGTCGCTCATTATAAAGAACTATTGCAAAGCGGTAAATTCGATTATTCCATTTTAAGCGTGCATACGGTAAAGGGCAGGGGCGATTGCTTTTTCCCCCGTTTTTATAATGGGCTTTCAAAAAAGCAGGCATACGGCGAGTATTTTAAAGCGGTACTTGAAAGCGTGCGTTCGGACATAAGCTTTTGCATAGCGGGGCATATCGGCTATGTGGTAAGGTACGCCCCTTATGAAGATAAGCGGGTGGTTTACAGTGAGTTCGCGCCTTTAATCGATGAAATTTTAAGGGAAATTATTTCAAGGGATAAGTGCCTTGAAATAAATACTTCAGCAAAGGGTACGGGTGCAATAACCATTCCCGACAGGGCTTTGATAGAACGGTATCTGACGCTCGGCGGAAAAAATTTTTCCTTGGGCAGCGACGCGCATTCGGCGCAGCGTCTTACGGAAAACTTTTCCGCTGTAAAAAAGCTTCTTTTGTCGTTAGGCGTAAGTTATACCTGTCGGTTTGAAGAAGGGCGTCTTGTTAAAGAAAATTTATAATAAAAAATTCTAAAAATTTTGCCTAAAACGCTTTACTAATTTAGCGCGGTAAAGTATAATAATAAAAACTAAGAAAAAAATCAAACAAAAACGAAGGAAAAAATCAATTTTAAAATTTAAAAAACCGATAAAAGAATTGATAAAAATGAAAAAATAAATTAAATACGATAATCAATTGTAAAAATGAAAATTAAGACAGGGGAAGTTAACATATGGAACAGGAAAAACTAAACGAGCACATCGACGAGCTGTATGAAATTATATTAAAGCTTAAAACAAAACAGGAGTGCAAAGCTTTTTTCGACGATTTATGCACCTATAAGGAAGTGGAGCAAATGGCAATGCGCGCATATGCCGCCAAGCTGTTTATGGGCGGTAAAACATATTTGGAAATTATCGATGAAACCGAGCTTTCAAGCGCGACCATAAGCCGTGTGTCGCGGGCGGTAACGCACGGCAGCGGAGGATATAAAACCCTGATAGGCAAAGAAGATGAAAGACAATAATTTTAATTTCCTTACAAAGGAACAGAAGCTTTCAATAAATTTGAAGGCACTTTATAAAAGCTACGGTTATAATGAGTTCAGACTCCCCGGCTTTGACGAATATTCGCTGTATGCGGACAATCAAAGCTTTATAGGCGGCAAGGATGTAGTATCTTTCAGCGTCGGAGGAAAACTGCTTGCCCTACGTCCCGACGTGACGCTAAGCATAATTAAAAACGGAAAGTCCCTCGGTAATACGCAAAAGCTTTTTTATGACGAAAAGGTTTACCGCAGGACTGCGCGCGGAGGATTAGCCGAAGTAAGCCAGATAGGCGTTGAAATTATAGGGGATGCCGATATCGTTTCGGAAGCGGAGCTTTGCTCTCTCATATTAAAGACCCTTGCCGAAGTAAACGGCGATTTCGTCCTTGATTTTTCACATACGGGCATAATCGTAAAGCTGCTTGACAGTCTTAATTTAAACGGCAGCAACAGGACTTTTGCCGTGAAATGTCTTGAAGGCAAAAACGTACACGACTTCATCCGCTTTGCAAAAAACACAAATCTTGACGAAAGTAAGACACAGGCGTTTATGTCGTTGATAAATTTGTCCGCAAGAAGCGCGGAAGCAAAATTAACGCTTGACTCTATAAATAAAATTATAGATATTTCCGAAGAGATAGACGAGATGTTCTCGCTTATAGAATACGTCGGCGGAAGCAGAATCAATATAGATTTTTCTATCGGCGGAGATACGGACTATTACAACGGCTTAATTTTTAAGGGCTACGTAAAAGGGGTGCCGCACGCCGTGCTTTCGGGCGGACGGTACGACAAGCTTTTAAGTAAATTCGGTAGGACGGAAAAAGCAATGGGCTTCGCGCTTTACCTCGGCGAACTCTGCAAATACCTGCAAGACGAACAATCTATGCCAGACGCCGTTCTCGTCTATTCGGACGAAAGTCCCTCGGCGGTTTTGCAAATGGCGGAAGGTTTAAGAAACAACGGTATAAAACTGCTTACGTGTAAAAGCGTACCCGCAGGCTTTAACGGCAAAATTTACTATGCGGAGAACTTTAAATGATTAAAATTGCGTTGCCGAAGGGCAGACTGGGCGAAAAGGTATATTCACTGCTCGCCGCCGCGGGATACGGGTGTGCGGAATATTCCCCTGCAAGCCGCAAACTTATATTCTGCGATGATAAGAACGGCGTAAGTTATTTTTGGGTAAAGCCCTCCGACGTAGGCGTATACGTTGAACTCGGCGCGGCGGATATGGGCGTTGCGGGGAAGGACGTTCTCGACGAGGCCCGCACCGATGTTTATGAGCTTTTAGATTTGGATATAGGCAAATGCAAGATGTGCGTTGCAGCAAAAAAGGATTTTAAGGAAGATTTTACCCGCCCTTTGCGTGTTGCTACTAAATTCGTAAACAGCGCGGAACGTTACTATTCGTCTATAAGCAGGGAAATTCAGATAATAAAACTGAACGGCTCGATAGAGCTTGCTCCCGTCTTAGGGCTGTCGGACGTGATATTCGATATAGTCGAAACGGGTACGACCTTAAAGCAAAACGATTTGTGCGTTTTGCATGAAGTTTCAAATATAAGTACTCGCTTAATTGCCAATAAGGCGGCGTACAAATTCCAACGCGGGGATATTGACGCGCTTACAGCAAAAATCAAGGGGATTATCGGTTATGGAAATTATTAAATATAACAATCAAGGCGTTGCCGACCTTTTCGGGGAACGGGAAGAGCTTACTTCAAACGTTGAAGGAACTGTAAAAAGCATAATTGCCGACGTCCGTTTAAACGGGGACGCCGCCCTTAAAAAATATACGGCGCAGTTCGACGGGTATGCAGGCGAAAGCTTAGAGGTAAGCGAAACCGAGCTTGACGAAGCGGTTAAATCCCTTACCCCGCGGTATATACAAACCCTTGAAAGCTCCATAGCAAATATTAAAAAATTCCATAAAAAACAGCTTCGCGGCGATTTTGAAATTAATGAAGGCGACAGGATAGTCGGGCAAAAGGTAATACCCGTTTCCCGTGCGGGAATATACGTTCCCGGCGGCACGGCGGCTTATCCTTCAACCGTTTTAATGAACGCAATTCCCGCAAAAATTGCAGGCGTAAAGGAAATAATTATGTCAACCCCCGTCAAGTCCGACGGAAAGGTAAAGGCGGAGGTTCTTGCGGCGGCTAAGCTTTGCGGAGTAGATAAAATATTTAAAATAGGCGGTGCGCAGGCAATTGCCGCGCTTGCTTACGGCACGCAAAGCGTTCCCAAGGTTGATAAAATCACGGGACCGGGCAACGCATACGTCGCAACGGCGAAAAAGCTTGTTTCAGGTGTGGCGTGCGGAATAGATATGATAGCGGGGCCGAGTGAAATTCTTATTATCGCGGACGGCGGGGCAAATCCCGTATACGTTGCCGCCGACCTTTTATCGCAGGCTGAGCATGATAAACTCGCATCCGCGTTGCTTATTACAGACAGCGCAACTCTTGCAAAGGAGGTTGCGTGCGAGCTTGAAATTCAGGTTAATAAACTGTCCAGAAAGGAAATTGCCGAAGCCTCATTAAAGGCTAACTGTAAGATAATATTAACCGACGACCTGTCCGTCGCGGTAGAGCTTTCAAACGAATATGCCCCCGAACACCTCGAACTGTGCGTAAAGCAACCCTTTGAACTGCTTAAAAAAATAAAAAACGCAGGCTCGGTATTCCTCGGTTACAACACTCCCGAAGCGGTCGGCGACTACTATGCGGGTGCAAACCACACACTGCCCACAAGCGGGACGTCAAGGTTTTCTTCCCCGCTCGGCGTTGACGATTTCATAAAGACTACCCAATACGTTTATTACACCAAGCCCGCATTGCAAAGCGCGGCGGAGGATATTACGTCGTTCGCGCTGTCGGAGGGACTGACCGCCCACGCGGAAAGCGTTTATAAGAGGGTAAAGCAATGAGTCCGTATTTTTCAAAACGGCTGAAAGAATTACAGCCGTATACACCCGGCGAACAGCCGAAGGGCGGAAGATATATAAAGCTTAACACAAACGAAAGTCCGTATTTTCCGTCGCGGTACGCAATAGACGGTATAGAACGGGATGGGCTTGAAAATTTAAGACTTTATTCAGACACTGAAAGCAGCGCGCTTTGTCGGGCAATAGCGGATTATTACGGAATAAGTGCTAATTGCGTTCTGCCTACAAACGGTTCGGACGAGGCACTTGCCTTCTGTTTTGCGGCGTTCTGTGACTGCGGTGCGGCGTTTCCAGACGTGACTTACGGATTTTACAAGGTGTTTGCGGGACTTTTCGGGGTCGAATATTCGGAAATTCCGCTTAAATACGACTTTACCGTAGACGTAAATAATTATCTGAACTTAAACAAAACTGTTTTTCTCGCAAATCCCAATGCGCAAACGGGCATTAATCTGCCGCTTGCCGAAATAGAAAAAATCGTAAAAGCCAATCCTCTGGCGGTTGTCGTCATAGACGAGTCATACGTCGATTTCGGCGGAGAAAGTGCGGTTAAGCTTATCGGCGGATATCAAAACCTTGTCGTAGTTCAAACGTTTTCAAAGTCGCGCTCGCTTGCGGGCGCAAGGGTGGGCTTTGCCGTTGCCTGCGAAAATTTAATCAGCGGGTTAAAGCGCGTCAAATATTCATTCAACCCGTACAACGTAAACAGTATATCGGCAAATCTGGCGGCGGCGGCAATTAAGGATAGGAAATACTTTGACGAATGCACCGCAAAGATACGTGCAACGCGCGAAAGATTGATAAAAAGTTTAAAGCAATTGAATTTTAACGTTTTGCCGTCGTGTGCAAACTTCGTTCTTGCGGAAAGCGCGCAAATAGACGGAAAGCAATTGTACGAAAAGCTAAAATCACGGGGAATACTTGTAAGGCATTTCAACGACGAAAGGATAAATAACTTCGTCAGAATTACAGTGGGAACGGACGGGCAGACAGACGCCCTTTTAAAAGAAATCAAGGAAATATTAAAATGAGAAAGGCTGAAATTGTAAGAAAAACCGGCGAAACGGATATAAAGCTATCCCTCGGCTTAGACGGCGGGGAAAACTCGGTAAATACGGGCTGCGGCTTTTTAAACCATATGTTACAGCTTTTTGCCGTACATTCGGGCTTTGGGCTTGATGTTTTCTGTAAAGGCGATACGGAGGTGGATTTTCATCACACGGTTGAGGACGTAGGCATCGCGCTCGGTCAGGCGTTCAAAAACGCGCTCGGCGACAAAAGGGGCATCGCCCGCTACGCCGATATAATTCTGCCTATGGACGAAGCGTTAATTCTTTGCGCTGTGGATATAAGCGGAAGGGGTTATCTCAATTTCGACGTAGAGCTTCCCGCAGCAAAAATTCTCGACGGGGAGGATGAAGTAACCGTAAAAAAAGTCGGTCTTTTCGATGCCGAACTCGTGGAAGAGTTTTTTACGGCGTTCGTAAGGGAAGGGGGCGTAACCCTGCATTTCAAAAAGCTGTACGGCAAAAATACACATCACATTATAGAGGGCGTTTTCAAGTCTTTTGCAAGGGTTTTGAAAAACGCCGTGAGGATTGTCGGCGCGGAAATTCCGTCAAGTAAGGGTGTGCTTTAATGACGGGAATAATCGATTACGGCTGCGGAAATCTGTTTTCGCTTATAAGTTCGCTTGAAAAAATAGGGGAACGCGCAGAGGTAATATCCGATAAAAGTTTGCAGTCAGGGTGCGACAGGGTAATTCTCCCCGGCGTCGGCGCGTTCGGTAACGCAGTGCAAAAGCTGAAAAACAGCGGAATGGAAGAGGTTGTAAAAACGCTTGCTGCGGACGGTATGCCGTTGCTCGGCATATGTCTGGGGATGCAGCTATTATTTGAAAAGAGCTATGAATACGGCGAACATAACGGGCTTAGCCTGTTACAGGGGCAGGTAAAGCCCCTGTATGAAGATATTCCGCAATTAAAAATCCCCCATATGGGTTGGAACAGTCTTCATTTTACAAGGCAAAGCAAGCTTTTCAAATACGTTGAAGAAGGCGAGTACGTGTATTTCGTACATTCATTCCACGCAAAGCAGTGCGCCGACATTCTGGCAACTTCTGTTTACGGTAAAGAAATTTGCGCGGCGGTAGGCAGGCAAAACGTGTACGGCGTGCAGTTTCATCCCGAAAAGAGCGGGGATACGGGGTTGAGAATACTTAAAGGATTTGTTGAATTATGATTATATTTCCCGCAATAGATATACTTGGCGGAAAGGTTGTCCGTCTTTTCAAGGGCGATTACGAAGAAGTGAAAAGCTACCCCGTGACCTGCGCCGAAGCCGCGCTTTCATTCAGGGCGCAATGCGCGTCGCATATACACGCGGTCGACCTCGACGGAGCTAAAAGCGGCAACGCCGACAATGCGAAAGCCGTTAAAAGTATTATTTCGGCAACCGACGCGTTCGTTGAAATAGGCGGCGGTATAAGATGTGAAAAACAGATTTGCGACTATCTTGAAGGCGGTGCGGGCAGGGTAATTCTCGGTACGGCGGCAGTTTACGACTTCGGTTTCGTAAAAGATATGGCAAAAAAGTATCCTGCAAAAATCGCCGTTGGCGTGGACGCGTTTGACGAAAGAGTGGCTGTTTCAGGCTGGCGGGAAGTTACGGATATCAATTCGATAGAGTTTTGCAACAGGCTTGCAGACGCGGGCGTGCGGAACGTGATTTATACCGATATTTCACGCGACGGCACGCTTACGGGGACGAACCTTGAAGTATACGAAAGATTGGTAAAAATAGACGGTTTAAAGATAACGGCTTCGGGCGGAATTGCAAGTTTGAAAGAAATTAAAATATTGAAGGATATAGGCGTTTATGCGGCAATTTTAGGCAAGGCTATATATGAAGGTAAAATAAGTCTAAGCGCGGCTGTTGCCGCGGCGGAGGAGTGATATGCTTGCAAAACGCATTATTCCCTGCCTTGACGTCAGGGACGGAAGGGTGGTAAAGGGGAAAAAATTTGCCGATATTTCAGATGTGGACGACCCCGCCGCGCTTGCGGAAAAATACTCCGACGGAGGCGCGGATGAGTTGGTGTTCTATGATATAACCGCAAGTTATGAAAAACGCACGTTGTTTACCGATATTTTAAAATCGGTTGCAAGTAAGGTGTTTATTCCGCTTACCGTAGGCGGCGGAATAAACACTCTTGACGACTTCGACAGGGTTTTGAAGTGCGGGGCGGATAAGGTAAGCGTAAATTCGGGTGCGATTGCAAACCGCAAGCTTATTGCCCAAGCCGCTAAGGTTTACGGCGACCAGTGCGTGGTGCTTTCAATGGACGTAAAGCGTGCAGACGGTCGGTTTACCGTGTTTGCACAGGGCGGCAGAGTAAATACGGGTATAGACGCGTTGGAGTGGGCAAAAAGGGCCGAAGGCAGCGGCGCAGGCGAAATAGTCGTAAACAGTATAGATACCGACGGGGTTAAAAAAGGGTTCGATATAGAAATGCTTACAGCGGTTACCCAAACGGTAAAAATTCCCGTCGTCGCAAGCGGCGGAGCGGGGAGTAAAGACGACTTCGTCACATTGTTCAAAAGCGTTAACGTTGACGCGGGGCTTGGTGCTTCGGTGTTCCACTTTGATGAATTTACTATCCGCGACCTTAAAAACCAATTAAAAAATAACGGAATAGAGGTTAGATTATGATTGATATATCTCAGCTTAAATTTGACGAAAGGGGTTTAATTCCCGCAGTAGTTACGGACTTTTACACCAAACAGGTGCTTACCGTTGCATATATGAACGCCGAAAGTCTTGAAATTACGTTAAAGGAGGGTAAAACCTGCTTTTTTTCCCGTTCTCGCGGAAAGCTTTGGCGCAAGGGCGAAACTTCCGGCAATTTCCAGCACGTTGTTTCAATTAAAGCCGACTGCGACAGGGACGCGCTTACGGTTGAAGTAATTAAGGACGGACCTGCCTGCCACCTTGGCACCGACAGTTGCTTTAACGAATACGTGTACCGCTCCGAAGAGATGGAAGAATTTTCCTTGCAATGGCTGTACGCGCTTATTAAAGGACGCAAGACGGATAAAAAGGAAGGCTCGTATACAACGTATCTCTTTGAACAGGGTATAGATAAAATTTTAAAAAAGGTGGGCGAGGAGTGTACCGAAGTCATAATAGCGGGCAAGGGCGGCGACAGGGCGGAAACGGTCTTTGAAATTGCCGATTTGGTTTATCATTTGCTTGTGCTTATGGCGGAAGAGGATATTAAAATTTCCGACGTTATCGACGAATTGAAGGTGCGGCACGTCGTGGATAAAAAAGTAAAACAACAGAAAATGAAATAAAATTATTTTATCGCGTAAAAACAGTTGACAAATTTTTTTTAATTTAATAGAATAATAAAGCCTTGTGTCAAGGCTTATATCGCGGGGTAGAGCAGCCAGGTAGCTCGTCGGGCTCATAACCCGGAGGTCGCGAGGTTCGAATCCCGCCCCCGCAACCAAAATATTTAAAGGGGGAAAGGGTATAAACCGCCCCTCTTGAAACGTGATATGCAAGCAATGCGACAAAGTGTTGCAAGTTTACGGGCGTTTCAGTTTATGGCGACGTAGCTTAGTTGGTCTATAGCGGCCGGTTCATACCCGGCAGGTCGGC
>CAJUKJ010000030.1 GCA_910587365.1 uncultured Christensenellaceae bacterium
ATTATTACAATGTCGATGTCAGCGGGTACAAATTGTCCGTATAACTTTGCACAAGGGTTTGTCAATATGGCAAACGGACATTTATTCAAAGGGATCAAGTGCTTTTGCACAAAAATAAAAGTTCCAAAATTGCCAAAAGAAAAGGAGGAAAAATAAATGGCAACAGGTAAAATGTTGAATGGTCGTATCTTTGACAGTCGCATACGCTCAAGAAACATAACGGGGAAAGAAAAATGGCTTGGCTATTTACTCGGTCCGTGCGGTGCATTGTTAATTAATGCTGTTTTAGGGGGATCGTTTTTAAATCAGTATTGGACTGACGTTTTGAAACTCGGCGGTTTGTGGGGCGGAGCATTCCTCATAGTATTTCCTATTTTTTCTAAAATTTTAGACGCCATAACTAATTTTATTATGGGTTGGATTATTGATCGGACAAAAAATAAACAGGGGAAAGCCCGTCCGTATTTGTTGTTATCCGCATTTTTAGTTCCAATTACGGGTATGTTGCTTTATCTCGTGCCTAATATGTCAATAAGTTGGAAAGCTGTATGGGTAATAATTTCGTATAATCTTTTCTTTTCATTTGCCTATACGATTTATAATATGAGCCACAATATGATGGTTCCTCTTTCTACCCGTAACTCGTCACAGAGGGGTGTTTTGGCAGTTTTCAATCAAGTGGCTACGATTATGGTTACGGGCATATTAGCGGCATTAATTTTCCCTATGGTAATTTTACCGATGATAGGATCCAGCCAAACGTTGTGGATAAGCGTAATGTCGGTTTTATGTATCATTATGTTGCCGGTTATGCTGTTGGAGTATTACTTTACAAAAGAGAGAGTTACCGAAGAATTAGGAAAAGTAGAAACCGTTAAAATTCCTTATAAAATGCAAATAAAAGCTGTGTTTTCAGATAAATATATTGTTTTTCTTTTAGTGTATAGCTTGATTTATACATTGGGTGGAACTTTGAAAAACAGCGCTTTAATATATTATTGCAACTATGTTTTGGGTACATATAACGACGGTATAACGCAAACTTTAATTTCCGTAATCGGCGGTATTCCAATGGGTATCGGTATCTTTGCCGTATGGCCGCTTGCTAAAAAATTCGGTAAGAAAAACGTGACTGTTGCGGGATTTGTTTTTTATGCCGTCGGTAGCGCGATTTGTTGGATGGTTCCTACAAATTTGATTGTGGTTATAATAGGACAGTTTATCAAGAATATCGGCGGACTGCCGTGCGCTTATATCTTTATGTCGCTATTTTCCGATTCATTTGACCATTTGGAATGGAAGACGGGATTCAGAAGCGATAGCTTGGCAATGTCGATTTATTCTATGATAACAATTGTATTAATGGGGGTTGGACTTGCTATTCTGAATGCGGCTCTGAATGCAAGCGGATATATACCACCGCTCAACGTAACGGATTTGGGCGAGGCAGAAGCTATCCTTGCACAAAACGGTTGGCTTTCTCAATTAGATTTAAGCTCTTACAAAATGGCGATTGACGGTACGTTTACCGTAGGTATACAACAGCCCGGAAGCACTTTGAACGCCATATCGTTTTTGTTTGTAGGACTTGAAGTTATTACGGGAATACTGAGTGCGATATTGTTGGCGTTTATCGGCGTCGAAAAGACGTTGGAAAGAAAGCAAAAGATAATACGCGAACGTCAAAAAGAGGCTTGTGAAAAAAGCGGTAAAGTCTGGGTAGAACCCGAAGTGCAGCTGGAAATGGATCAGCGGTTGGCTGATGAAGAAGCAGAGGAAATTTTCCGTTCGGAATTAAAATCCAAATGTGAAAAGAAGGGATTAAACTACGAAGAGGAACTTGAAAAGCATATCAGACAAATTTCCGAAAAGAATGCAAAAGAAGCCGAAAAGAAACGTTTGGCGGAAGAAAAGCAAGCTGCAAAATTAAAAGCAGCGGAAGAAAAGCAGACAGCCAAACTTGCCAAACTGACGTCACAGCAGCTTGTCGCTCGTGAAGAGAAAGCAAGAAGGCGTCGGGAACGTATTGACGCCGCTTGGGCAATTGAGCTTGAAAAAGGCAACGCAACTTATCAAAAAATGCAGGATTTACTTAAAAAGTACGCTGAAAAGAAGGAGAAACATTAATGACCGTTAAGTTTGATGAAGCAGTTTCCGAGCTGGAACAACGAAATTCGGAATTATCGTTGGAAGTCGCCTGTGAAGGAATCGTATTGCTTGAAAATAACGGCGTGTTGCCGCTGCAATGTAAAAAAATAGCATTGTACGGTGCGGGTGCAAGGCATACGGCAAAATGCGGTACAGGAAGCGGAGAGGTGAATAACCGTCACAGTGTTTCTGTCGAAGAAGGATTGGAGGCGTGCGGATTACAGGTTACGACAAAGATGTGGTTGGACGCTTGCGACGAACAAATGCACCGCGGTGAAGAGGAGCGCGATGCCAAAATTAAGCAAATAGCAAAAAAATATAACGTTTTTCAATTTTGGGATTTGATGAATGCGATTGCGCTTCCTATCGTTTATCCCACAGGACGCGATATAACCGAGCGCGACGTTGCAGATTCCGATACGGATACCGCACTTTACGTTTTGACACGACAGGCGGGCGAAGGTATGGATAGGCGTGTTAAGAAAGGCGAGTATAATTTTGACGATAAAGAAATCCGCGACCTTAAATTCATTTCGGAGCACTATAAAAACACCATACTTGTTCTCAATACGGGTGCATGTATTGATGTAAATCCTTTGCTCGAAATGAAGCTCGGCGCAGTCGTTTTTATGGGGCAGGCAGGGCAAAACGGAGGTTTGGCTTTAGCACATTTGTTATTGGGAAAACAAAATTTTTGCGGAAAGCTTGCTGCAACTTGGGCTAAAAATTTGCAAGACCTTCCTTGCTCTGATTCGTTCAGTTATTTGGACGGAAACACAGACAGAGAGCTTTATAAAGACGGTATTTACGTCGGATACAGATATTTTGACACATTCGATATCAAGCCTAAATATGCTTTCGGATACGGGCTTTCCTATACCGAATTTGAAATAAAAGCAAAGGCGGAATTATCGGGCGGGGAAGTTACGGTAAAAGCGCAAGTTGAAAATATAGGAAAAACAGCGGGTAAAGAGGTCGTCCAAATATATTTATCTTGCCCGTCAGGGAAAATCAAACGCGAATATCAGCAGTTAGCCGCCTTTGCAAAAACCGATTTGATAGCGGTTGGAGAATGCGGAACGGTAACGTCGGGATTTGAATTAAAAGATTTTGCAGCGTACGACGAAACGCGTTCCTGTTTCATTTTAGAAAAAGGTAATTATATCGTCAGAGTCGGTAACTCTTCCCGTAATACAACGCCGGTCGCAACTATTGTGGTCGATAGGGAATTTATTGTAGAAAAATGCAAACCGATTGAATTTGCACAATGCAGAGTTGAAGAAATTGCTGCGCCCGTTCGGTATGTGGAAGAAGAACCCGTAGGCGATATTCTGCATTTGGACGAAAATGCGATACAGTTTGTTCAAAATAATTACGATGCTCCCAAAGTGAATATTTTGCCCGAAACGAAAAAAATGAACGCCAAAGAATTAACTTGTCTGTGCGTTGGAGATCCAACTTTGATGAGCGGCGGAATACCCGGCGTTGTCGGCGCAAGCGGACAAATAGACACAAAGGTTTGTAAAAAATACGGATATTATCCCACCGTTATGGCGGACGGTCCTGCAGGAATAAGAATTTCGATGAAATACGCCGTTGAACCCAACGGTAAGCTTAAAACAGGCGGCAAATTGCCACAGGACTTAGTGAAAGCTAAAAAACTGTTTAGATTTTTAGACCGCTTATGGAGTAAAACAAGTAAAAAGGCACAGCTTGTTTATCAGTTTTGTACGGCATGGCCGAGCGCAACGGTGCAAGCGCAAACGTTTTCGCCCGAATTAATTAGGAAAATCGGAATAGCCGTCTCGTGCGAAATGCAACAATATAAAGTAGGGATATGGTTGGCGCCCGGTATGAATATACAACGGCATCCTCTTTGCGGAAGAAATTACGAATATTATTCCGAAGATCCTATGCTTACCGCAGAAATGGCAAGCGCATTGACGTTGGGCGTTCAGAGTAATGAACGTTGCGCAGTCACTATTAAACATTTTTGCTGTAACAATCAGGAAGATAATCGTATGAAATCGTCCAGCGAAGTCAATGAGCGTGCGTTAAGAGAGATTTATCTTAAAGCGTTCAAATTAACGGTAAGAAAAGCAAAGCCGAAATGCGTTATGTCAAGTTACAATAAAGTAAACGGTACATACGTTAACAGTTCGTATGATCTTATTACTAACATACTACGTTGCGAATTCGGGTTTGACGGAGTTGTAATGACCGATTGGCAAAGCGTCGCAAAAGATCAAGCGGTAGCGGGAGAAACTATTTGCGCCGAAAACGATTTAATTATGGCAGGAGATAAGTTTCAGCATAAAGAGTTGTTAAAAGCAGTTAAATCGGGGAAAGTTGCAAAAACTTCGGTACAAAAGTGTGCGAGTAGGATTTTGAATTTGTGCAAAAAGCTGAACTCATAGTATTGTTATAAAAAACTTTATTGGAGGGCGATATGAAGGCAATCAATCTAAAAACGGAATATTTAATTAATCCTATCGGGATAGATATACAAAATCCGCGTCTAATGTGGACGTGCGAGGGCGATAAAAGGCAAAGTGCATACCGTATTATCGCCGTAACCGACGGAAAACCCGTTTGGGACAGCGGCAAGGTTTTGTCGGATGAAATGTATGCGGACTATCTGCCGAAACTTGTTTCCCGTCAGCGTGTGGAATGGGCTGTTACGGTATGGAACGAACACGACGAAGAGGGTGAAAAAGCAGACGCATTTTTTGAAATGGGTTTGTTGAGTAGTTCCGATTTCAAAGCGAAATGGATATGCGGAAATTACGGCGTAAATAAGAAAAAACGTTATCCCGTGGACTGTTTCAGAAAAACGTTTAACGCTTTTTGTGTCCAAAAAGCAAGATTATACATAACGGCTTGCGGCTTATACGAGGCAAAACTCAATGGTAAGAAAATAGGAGAGTTTTGTCTTGCCCCGGGACATACCGATTATAGAAAGCGCATACAACTTCAGGTTTATGACGTAACAGAAGCCGTTGTAAGCGGCATGAACGATTTTACGGTTGAGCTTGCCGACGGTTGGTATAGAGGCAGTTGCGGCGCTTGGGGACGGAAAAACCAATACGGTAAACAAACGAAGTTTTTGGCACAGTTAGAGATTACGGGGCACGACGGGAATATTAGCCGTATTATATCTGATGAAACTTGGGATTGGAGCAATGACGGCGCGATTCGCTTTGCCGACAATAAAGACGGTGAGGTCGTGGAGGCTTACCGTACGCCTTCTTACAATCGGAAGGCTAAATTAACGAAGCAAGAAGTGATTCCTTCCGCTTCCAACAACGTGCCTTTAACCGAACACGAAACGTTTAAGCCTACGGTTATTAAAACCCCGAAGGGAGCAACCGTTCTCAATTTCGGACAGAATATTGCGGGTTATATTGCATTTTCGTTAAAAGCTCGAAAGGGGCAAATAATTAAACTTCGCTTTGGGGAAATGTTCGACAAAGAAGGCGAATTTACCCAAAAGAATATTCAATGCGCCAATAAAAAGCGCACGAAGGTTACGCCTTTACAGCAGGTTGTTTATACGGCAGAAGAGGGCGTAAACGAGTATAAAACGAAGTTCGCAATTTTTGGTTTTCAGTACGTATTAATTGAAACGGATATTGCTTGGCAACCCGAAGATTTTACTGCGATTGCCGTTTATTCGGATATGCAAGACACGATTAAATTTAACTGTTCGCATGAACTGATTAATAAATTAGTCGAGTGTACACGGTGGTCAACGAGAAACAATCACGCCGACGTTCCAACCGACTGTCCTACGAGGGAACGTCATGGTTGGTCGGGCGATGCGCAGATTTTTTGTAATACGGCAAGCTATTTCGTCGATTATGCCGCTATGGCAAGAAAATATGTTGCGGATATGTGCGACGGGCAGAGAAAGAACGGTAATTTCCGTCAGATTACGCCTATGGGCGGTATCGACTTTTATATGAACGTAATGGATGGTTCTCCCGGTTGGTCGGATGCGGGCGTACTGATACCTTACCGCATTTACGAAAAGTACGGCGATAAACGTATTTTGGAAAATAACTACGATGCTATGCGCCGATTTGCAATGTACAAGATAAAGACGCTCGGCAAGCATTATTTTACGAGTGCGCCTACGGGATTAAAGCGTAAATACCGTAAAATGATATCCAATTACGGTCAGTCTTACGGCGAATGGGCTGAACCCGTTGATGTCAAGGCGTTTGCTATATCCGACTTTGTAAGTCCTCATCCTGAAGAAACTACGGCGTATATCGTTTATATGCTTGAACATATGAAAAAAATCGCCGACTTACTCGGTAAAGTGGAAGACGCGCAATACTTCAAAAAGTATGCCGACAGAACAAGAATAGGCTACCAAAAACTTGTAGAGACAAAGAAACACGGTATGGATACGGACAGACAGGCGAAACTCGTGCGTCCGCTGTATCTTAAACTTTTGAACGACAAGCAAACGGAATATGCAAAAAAGCGTTTGATAAAGGCGCTTGATAACTACGGCTGGCGTTTGGGTACGGGCTTTTTGTCAACTCCGTTTATACTCTACGTTCTGGCAGATATAAATATTGAGTATGCTTACAGGCTTCTTGAAAACGAGGAAATGCCCGGTTGGTTATTTATGCCGAAAATGGGGGCAAACACTATTTGGGAAAGTTGGGAAGGAACGGAAGCGCAAGGAGGCGTAGCGTCGCTCGACCATTACAGTAAGGGTGCCGTCTGCGAATGGCTGTTTGACAGTATGTGCGGAATTAAAGTCGCCGAAGAGAGAAAATTTATTATTGCACCGAAAGTCGGCGGCAGCATAACTCACGCCGAATGTGAGTACGACAGCATATACGGCAAGATCGTAAGCAAGTGGAAAAGAAATGGGAACAAGATTGAATATACGATAATCGTTCCTTCCAATACTACGGCGCAAATCGTTTTGCCGAGCGGTACTCAAACCGTTGGCGCAGGGACTTACGAGATATGAGTTTGATACATTTCATTGTCTATAACATAATAAAAAAGGGTAAAAAAGAATTCGATAAAAACAATCCGCCCGATTATGTTTTAAGACGCGAGCAGGAAATACAGTCCCGTGCTCCGAAAAACGTAAAAGTAGAGCAAATCGCAAACGACGGGGTTAACGGAGAGTATCTTTCAAAAGGAAATAATCCCGAAGATAAGGTTTTAATGTATATTCACGGAGGCGGTTTTGTAGGAGGATCGCCTGCGGCAAGAAGGGCTTTTACGGGATATACGGCAAAGAAGCTCGGTTACAACGTTTATAGTATAGATTACCGTCTTGCGCCGGAATACGCTTTTCCTTTTGGTGCGGAAGACTGCCTGAAAGCTTATAAAATGCTTGTTGAAAAATACGGAGCAAGAAATATTTGTCTGATAGGCGAAAGCGCAGGCGGCAATCTCGTGCTGTCCGTAGCTTTGCAAGCAAAAGCGCAAGGAATAGAGCTTCCTACTTGTATCGTTGTGTTTTCGCCTACGCTGCAATATACCCGAATATTTCCTTCTTACAAAAACAATGCAAAAACGGATTGTATGTTAGACATTACGTTTTTGGAAGAAGTAAAAACGACGTATCTCAAAACATTGGAAAACGAAACCAATCCGTACGCTGCTCCGCTTTATGGTGATTTTACGGGTTTCCCGCCGATTTATATCGCCGTATCGGATAGCGAATACCTGTACGATGATTCGTTGGAGTTTTATAAAAAACTGCAAACGTTAAACGTTACAAGTCAATTTGACGTTTATCACAAAAAGATGCACGCTTTTCAGGTAATACCTGTATTGCCCGAAGCGAAAAGAGCGCTTAAAAATGCAAAATCGTTTATCGATAAATACTTAAATC
The DNA here is from genome assembly GCA_910587365.1 of uncultured Christensenellaceae bacterium. GTDB lineage: Bacteria > Bacillota > Clostridia > Christensenellales > Borkfalkiaceae > Coproplasma. The sequence goes on from CAJUKJ010000030.1 coordinate 8,021, forward strand.
AGTGAT
>CAJUKJ010000031.1 GCA_910587365.1 uncultured Christensenellaceae bacterium
CGGCTAAGCCTATTTTGAACCACGCGACTATCGCGTGGTATTCTTTATACAAAAATAACGCAACGGTTTTTCGTTGCGTTATAATAATATTCGGTTATTACGTTACCGTCTTCATCCAGCTTACCGTCGGTGCAGACAACATTATAACTATACATGTATCTATCCCAATACTCATTTTTTTCAATTGCGTTCCATTGCTCGAGAGTGCCGTTGAATATTATATCATCAATTCCGCAAAAACCGAACGCCGTCATACCGATATTTTGTAAACCTGTCGACAGTGTTAATTTTTTAAGATTAGAGCAATTTGAAAAAGCTTCGCGTCGTATTTCAATTACGGCACCTTCCGGTATGCTTATGCTTGTAATATTATTGTTATCAAAAAATGCAAACGTATTGATGATATATGAATGGCGTTCAAACTTTTCCGGTAAAGTGATTTGGCTTTCGGTACCCGTATAATCGACAAGATACGTTTTACCGCTTGCCGTGTAGAACGTAAAACCCTCGTCAGTCTTGTGCATTCCGCCAGGAAGCGTTGCGGAAGTCATAACAAGAAGTGCGTACAGACCTATTCCGCCGTAAGGCGCGGTATAGATGTCGCCGCCTTTTTCTATTTCCAGACCCGATAAATTATAAATTTCCCACAGCTTGTAGCAACCGTGAAAAGCATCACTTTCTATTTCGGTTATGTTTTTTGTAACGGTAAAGCTGTTAATACCAAGACAGTTACTGAACGCATATTTACCGATAGCCGTTACTCCGTCGTGCATTTTAACGCCCGTCAGGTTTTTGCGGTTCTGAAACATATAGTCCGAAATTTTAGTCATAGCTTCGGGTATTTCCACAACGCCCGTTATGCCGTAGGGTACGAAAACGCTTTCGGTTACGGCTTTATTGTACAAAATGCCGTCAACGCTTGCGTATTGAGTATTGTCTTTATCGACTTCGATGCTTGTAAGCGCGTCACAATATATTAGTGAATTAGTGTCTATATCCGTAATACTTGCAGGTATTACCAATCTTTTAAGGCAGTCTATACCTTGACCGAAAGCCCATCTGCCGATAGCAGTTACGGGCTTTTCGTTATATTCAGACGCAACGGTAATTTCGGTCAATTCGTTTTCGCCCGTGAACATACCGCTGTAATTCTGCATGACCGAATAACTTTGCCCGTCATCGTTTAATACATACTTTAAGCCGTCGTAAGTAACTGTAACATTGCACTGTGCGGTAACGTCGTCCGCCGACGCCGTAACGATTGCCTCGCCCTGTGCCAATGCGGTAAGCTTTCCGCCGTCTACCGACACTATTCCCTCCGGCTCGACCGCCCAAACAATTGGCGATTTTGCATTTTCGGGATGAACGGTAGCCGTAAGCGTCGTTTCGCCGTTCTTTAAAAGCGTAACCGAAGTGTCCATAGAAATGTGTTCGACAAGAGTTTTTGCCCTTACAAAAACCCGACACTCGTGAAAGGTGTTGTCCGCCGTGGCCCTCACAATCGCGGTACCTTCCGAAAGTGCGGTTACCTTGCCGTTATTGTCTACGGTAGCAATGCTTTCGTCGTCAACCGTCCAGACAACGGTTTTATTAGTTGCGTTATCGGGGAAAACGGTTGCCGTCAGAGTTACTTCTTCGCCCACTTCGATATCTAAGTTGTCAGTGCTTAGCGTAACGTCTGTTACGTGTACCGTATCATCCCTTACCCTTACGCAAGCAGCAAGCGCGAACGTGCAGGTAATTACGCAAACAAGCGTCAAAAATGTGATTAATAGTTTCTTTCTCATAAAAACCTCCTTTAAAAAACGTAATTTCAAAGAAACATAATCTATCAATAATAAGACGAAGCGTGCTTTGCTTTTTTATTCAATTTTTTTAATTTTTTTGATTTTTTAATAAAAAAGACGGAACTTGAATTCAAGTTCCGTCTTTTAAAATTTTGCACATCTTGCCTTCCCCCTTAAAAAAGGGGGAAGGGTAGGGTTGAGGGTTGTGTAATCCTACCAAATAATAATGCATATTTCAACACAACCCTCATCCGTCTTATTCTCGCTACGCTACGAATAAGCCACCTTCCCCCTTTTTTAAGGGGGAAGGCTTTAATTTAGAAGAAATGGCAAAACGGCTCGATGAAATATACCAGATACTCAAAAACGACGAATAAAAGTAAAAATTATTATTAAATAAATTACGGCGCGGGCAAAAATCACATTTTTTGCCCGCGCACTCAATTTGCGAAAACTTTCGCCTTTGCGCCATATCATCTGAATAATAATAAAGTGCGCAAAGCTTCACTGCGTTCGCGCAGTAGATTGAATTGCCGCACGCGAGCATAGCGACGCTTTGCACACCTTATTTTAAAAAGTTTCAGATTATTATTGTGCAAATTATATAATAAGTTTGCCCTTATGATTGCGGCAAGAAAGGGCGAGGACAAATTTCTCAAAACAGCACAGTGCGCTGTTTTGTTGTCCGAGGTAAGCTTGCGCATAATGCAAGGCGCAAGCGATGACCGAACGCACTGTTTTCATTGCAGTGCGAGAGAAACGCCTTTCAAATCACGGAAATTTCTTGTCGCAGAATAGACAAGAAATTTCGTGAACTTAAACCAATTCTTTTATTTTCTGCATTGCGGCAGAGCGGCCTTCAACGCCGAGCTTGGAATATATCGAACTGATATAATTGCGCGCAGTACCGTCGGAAAGCTTCATTGCGGAAGCTATCTGCCTGTTGGTAAAGCCGTCGTTAAGCATAAGCGCGATTTCCACCTCCCTGTCGGAAAGGTTGTAATTTCTTTTAAGCTTGATTTCCTTATCGGAAGAAACCATCATCGCCGCGTCCGTAATCTTTTTAGCTATCTTGGAAGGGAGAATAGTGTCGCCCGCATAAGCGTTTTTAATTGCGTCTATAAGCGCGGTTGACCCGATATCCTTTAAAAGATAACCGCTTGCGCCGTTATTAATCGCGCTTAGTATATAGTCGCTGTCGTCAAAGGTTGTTAAAATAATTATCTTTATTTTATCGTCAATCTCTTTTATTCGCTTGGTTGCGACTACGCCGTTCATATTCGGCATACGGATATCTATAAGCACTACGTCGGGCTTATGCTTGCCAGTGAACGCGACGGCTTCCGCCCCGTCCGACGCGATACCCAAAACCTTGAAATCGGGGCAGGTTTCAAGCACGCTTTTAATGCCTTCCGCCAATATCATCTGGTCGTCAACAATAAGTATTTTAATCACTTTATGCTTTCTCCTTTTCGTCTTCTTTCAAAGGCAACGTAATTTCCACCTCGAACCCTTCGCCCGACTCGCTTGAAAAACAACACTTTCCGCCCAAAGCTTCCGCCTTTTCACGCATTCCTTTCAAACCGAAGCCTTCGTTAAGCCCGCCATCGATTCCGCATCCGTTATCGGAAACCAACAGACAAACGTCGGAAAAGGATTTTTTCATTTCAAGATAAAAAGCCGTAGCCTTGCCGTGTCTTATTCCGTTTGCAAGACACTCTTTAACGGTGTTAATTACGAAGCGGTACTCCTCGCTGCCCAAAGATACGTCGTCTAAATCGTAGCGGATTTTAAGCTCGGTACCGTCGATGGTCTGGGCTATTATTTCTTCTATTTCCTCACGGAGCGTGCGCGCCTGCGCTCTTCCCGCAAGCAGATGAACGCTTTGGCGCATTTGCTCCAACGCGTTTTTCGCCTGTATGTTTGCGGATATAATTCTGTTTTTCGCCTCTTCGGGATTGCTGTCTATCAAAAGCTTTGCCGCTTCCGTCTGCATAATTACCGTCGTCATAGAATGACCCGCGTTGTCGTGAATATCCTTTGCGATACGGTTTCTCTCCTCGTAAACTGCCGTCTGTGAAAATTTTTCGTACACATCTTTAAGTCTGGCTTTGCTTTCGTCGGCTTCCTGCAATGCTTGGCGTAGCTGCACGTGTTTGACGTAAAACCTTAAAATGAAGTTGATTACCATAAAGTCGATTGCAATAAGCACTACGCCCGTTACACAGTCGCCGAAAACCTGAACAATGACCTGATAAGGCGAATCGCCGCTGTACGAAACTATCCAGCCGCATACGAACGAAACTGCGTACAGTCCGCAGCTTACCCCGAAAAGGATACTGTTCTTCTTTAAATCGTTAACCGAAATATAAAATTGGGTAAGCACTATGCAGTATAACGCGGAAAGATAAGAGTTGCCGGTAGTAAGACAAATAATAAAAAGCAGAACCGAGTCTACCCCGTAAAAAACCATTTTGGCAGTAAAGTTTTTAATAACGAAGGAGTCTGAAATTTCCGCTACGGCAAGAAGCCCGCAGCTTGCAATTACGATGATGAGCTTTGCCAGCCCGCCGTCTTCAATATACTTCGTAATATACTGGGCGCAAATGATTACTATAATTACTAGCAAAAGCACCGTAAGTATAAGCTTTACGTATTGTACAATCTGTTTGTCATTTAAATTCAATCGGAATTCCTTATCCATTAAAAAAATTATCAAGCGTGCATCGGCTTTTAATTTCATTAAGCCTGCCCGCGTCCTTATAGCTATAAAAATTACCGTCCGAATATATCAGATGGTCGAGCAAAACGACGTTGTTCAAATTGCATATTATCTGCATACGGCCTGTAAACTTATCATCGTTGGCGGAAGGATTGACAGACCCGTTTAAATGATTGTGCGCGACAATTATGGAATACGGCTTTACAAGCGCGATTTTTTTAATTACCTCGTCACTGGTAACAGAAGCCTTGTTTCTGTCGAACGAAGTATAGCTGAACTGCCTTTTTACCTTTCCTCCCCTGTCGAGAAAGTAAAGCTCAAGCTTTTCCTCCGAAACGTTTTTAAAGCGCATCGAAACGAATTTTTTACAGTCGCCGAATGTCTTTAAAACCGCTACGCCCTCAACGTTGCCTATGCGTTCATAGCAACGTCCCAAAGCTTTTAAATAGTTTGCCACACTGCTTCCCGCACCGAAAACGCTTTTTATCTCTTCGTCGGTCGCATTAAAAACCTCTTTCAAAGAGCCGAACCTGTCCAAAAGCTCGTGCGCAAGCGGGTTGGTATTTTTCCTCGGACACACAAAGAAAAGCAAAATTTCCAACAATTCGTGGTCGTACAAATCATCGTCGTTTGAAAGCTTGGCAAGCATTCTTTGTCTGTGTCCCTCGTGCAAAATTTTTCCCTCTTGTAAAATTTTATGCTAAATTCATTTTACCATAAAAAATAAAAAGTGTATAATAATTTTAAGCTAAATTTAAAAAAGGATTATATTATGGACAAAATATTTGACGACGTTGCAAAAAGTATTTCTCAAATAGTTAAAATAAATTCCTCGCAGAAAGCCCCCGAGGACGGCGCGCCCTTCGGCAATGGTGCGGCGGAATGCCTTGAAGCGTTTTTAAAGCTTGCCGCATCGTTCGGGTTTGAAACGAAAAATTACGACAACTACGCAGGCGAAGTGATATTCGGCAGCGGCGAAGATTTTGCAATACTCGCGCATCTGGACGTGGTTCCCGCAGGCAGCGGCTGGACGCACGACCCTTTCGGCGGGGAAATAGATTACGTCAACAAAAAAATTTGGGGCAGAGGGACAATGGACGACAAAGGTCCCGCCGTAATTGCCCTTTATTGTATGAAAGCACTTAAAGACGAAGGCTTTAAACCTAAAAAAACGGTTAAGCTTATTGTAGGCTGTAACGAGGAAAACGGTTGGGAGTGCATTAAGCATTACAACGAAAAGGCTAAAATGCCCGAAACGGGCTTTTCCCCCGACGCGGATTTTCCCGTAATATACGCGGAGAAAGGTATTTTGCAGTTGAAGCTGAAATTTCCCGCAGCAAAGGGCTTTAAAAACCTTACGGGCGGAGAACGCGCCAATATGGTTTGCGACTTGTGCGGGGTTGAAGCACCCGTAGATAAATTAAAGCTGCAAGCCCTTAACCTTTCGGCAGAAAACGGCAAAATTGTTTCCCGCGGGAAGTCGGCGCACGGCTCTACCCCCGACGAGGGAATTAACGCAATATCTCCCATACTCAAATATCTCGGACTTGACGGAATGCACTCGCTACTGTTTGAAGACGGCTTCAATCTGTCCGGCCTTGAAGACGTTACGGGTAAGCTTACCTTTTCGCCCGACGTCATTGAAAGCGACGAAAAAGGAATTTACGTAACCTGCGATATCCGCTACCCTGCAACCTATACGAAAGAACAGGTGCTTGAAGCTGTTGCGGCAAAGGGCGTACCTTATGAAATTTTACACTGCCAGTCCCCCCTTTATAATGACGCGGAATGTAAGCTTATTTCAACGCTCTGCGGGGTATATAACGAGGTAACGGGTAAAAGCTTAAAGCCGATTGCCATAGGCGGCGGAACGTATGCACGCGCCCTAAAATGCGGTGCGGCGTTCGGACCCGAGGAATACGGCGAAGAAAACACCATTCATCAGGCAAACGAATACATAACATTTGAAAAGATTGAAAAGTGCCTGAAAATTTACAAGCTTGCAATAGAGAGGCTTTGCGGTTAAACCAATGAAAAAAGCAAAAAGGCTGTCTAAAAAATTAATAACCTTAATAGTCTGCGGGGCGGTTATATTGGCTATTTTAACCGCCGTTTTAGGCTTGGAGATAGCTTTCGCGCTTGCCGAAAAAATCGAGTGCTGGACGCCCGATTATGAAAAGATTAACATACGCCCCGTACTTGAAAAGCAAACCCTTACCGACGAGGATTACGGCGTTTTATATGAACAGACGGGGCTTACGAAATTCGGCGTCGACAGACTTTTGAAATACGGAACGTCCGGAAAAAACAGGATACTGAGTATCCAGACAGACTATTTCGGGAATTACGAAGTTGAAAACGATAAGTTCGGTCCCTTCCTCTGTACCGACCATATCGACAGGACGATAACCCACGCGTTTTTGGAAAACGGGGACATCCTCGTTACCTCCTCCACCCACTTTTCGGGCTGGCGGATAGGTCATGCAGGACTTGTGACAAATTCATATAACTACGAAGTCTTGCAATCGGGCGCATTGGGCGAATTAAGCGACATAGGCTATGTCAGCGAATTTACCGACAGGGTAAATTTTATGATACTTTCGCCAAAGGTTGAACAGGAAATTAAGGATAAGGTTGTAAGCTATGCTTTGGGTAATCTTGTAGGCAAAAGTTATTTTGCGCCCGCAGGGGTTCTGACAAGCAAAAACAAGGCGAACAAAACGCAATGCGCCCATTTGGTATGGTACGCATATAAACAGTTCGGTATTGACCTTGACTGCAACGGCGGACTTATCGTGACTCCGCGCGATTTGGCTAATTCGCCGTATATGGAAGTAGTACAGGTTTTCGGCTTCGACCCCGAAAAACTGTGGAAATAATTAGCATAAATCGATTGACAAAAAATAAGTTATTTAATATAATAAATAGGCTGTTTGAAATGCAGCTTTATTTGCGCCATTAGCTCAACTGGATAGAGCGTTGGTCTACGGAACCAAAGGCTAGGGATTCGAATTCCTTA
>CAJUKJ010000032.1 GCA_910587365.1 uncultured Christensenellaceae bacterium
TGCACAACTGAAAGTATAAATGTAACTATCAAAACTAATATTCATTTTATATTTTTTGAATTGCGATTTCTTTTTTATCTTAAAGCCATTATTTGTAAGTAATCTATTTGATGCAATATTATCTTGTGCAACTTCCGCAGTTATTTCAATGCCACCATTGTTGCGTATCCAAGTAACGATTAACGTCAACAGTTCTGAACCAAATCTTTTTCTCCAATAGTTCTTATGAATACAATATCCTATATCAAATATTTCCTTTTTTTCGTCAGGGAAAATGCAAGCAGAACCTATTATCTCATTAGAACCGTTTAGCACAACTGTTAAATAATATCCGTCGGGATTATTTTCAAGACCATCAAGTGCTTTTTGGAAATCGCTATCAACATATTCCACCGTCGGGTCGCTCATATATTTGCCATTCACTTCGTCAAACCACATTTCAGTAAGATATGGCAGGTCTTTTTTTTTATAATTCCGTACAGTTATTCTTGAAGAAATAAGTGGCTTCTCTATTAGCATTGTGAATGCTCCCTGTTAAATTACTGTTTATAGCTATGTTATTATACAATAATTAAATGAACAAGTAAAGCAAAAGCGCACTGCCTTGCTTGCAAGGTAGGGTACGCTATACTTATATAGACTTATGTGGAAAAACTCCATATAGGAACTTCGGTAATGCCGCGGGATGTTTAATTTTTGCCGCTTGCGCGAACTCTGTTTGAAATACGTTCGTGCCGCTCGATTACGCTTGCCATAACGTTGCCGCCATAATTTTCTGGCGCAGGGGGCGGCGGCTGCTTCTGGATTTCTGGTTCCGCGGAGGGGGTATTGGCGGCTTCGGTTTTGTTGGAAAATCCTTCCAAAGCCTTCAATATATTCAAAAGTGCAAATTTTTCCGTAATAAAAACCTCCTTTTAATAAATTTTCGTTAAAATCAAGCCGAAATTTATTGCTTAAACTTTTCGATTAGTATATAATAAATAGAGCTAAAAAGCCGTAGTTCGGCTTTTCGGCTGTAAAACGCAAGATTTACGGTCGATAACCTCTTTTGGAGTTTTTAATATGCGTAAGATTTTTAATAAAATTATATGCTTTACGGCAGTTTCTGTTGCAACGCTGGGTATTTTTTCCGCTTCGGCGTGCAGTAACCAGAATAAAGGCAAGTTGCCCGATTACGTTTCATCAAACAATGAAGCCGTTTCAAACGGCGGCTTTGCCGTCGAAAAGGACGATTACGTTTACTTTATCAACGGTAAAGAGGTAAACACCGCGGACAACACTTTCGGCAACGTCGTAAAGGGCGCGGTTATGCGCATTTCCAAGGATAACCTTTCAAACCGCAATTACTCGGAAGTCGACACCGTCGTTCCCCAGATAGCATATTCAGGCAATTACAACGCCGGTCTGTTTATTTACGGCGATTATGTTTATTATGCAACCCCTTCGACCGACAAAAACAGCGACGGCGAGGTTCAGAATTCCGTTCTTGCTTTCAAGCGCACTAAGCTTGACGGCACCGATACTACGAAGAACTACTTTGTACAGTATCCCGATAACAGCATTCAGTACCGCTATGTTTCAAACGAAGAGGGTAAAGTATATCTTATGTACGTTGCAACGAATGAAAATCTTTACGGTACAAGCTGTACCAACCTTCACTCGTACAACGTTGAAACGGGCGAAAACACCCTGCTTGCATATAACGTTGACAGCGTTATGTTCGACAGTACCGACGTTACGAACACGCGCGTCTACTATACTATGAAGGTTACCGACTTCGTTCTCGGCACAACCTCGTCTAACTACAACCAGATATGGACGGTAGAGGCGGACGATACCACCCCCAACGAATACGATTTCTCCGATATAGAGGACTACGACGCAGAAGAAAATCCCCTTTACGTCAACTGCGGAACGCTTGTTTTCGACGGTATAGGCAAGGTTGAAGGAATGACCGAAAGCGTAACCCAGTTCAACAGCAAGGAAGAGGGTGCGGGCAGCGTTGACAGAAGCGCGTATAAGTATACCCTTTCAAACTATCAGAACGATACGCTTTTCTACACCCGCACCAGTACCGAAAACGACACCGCTATGTTGTTTACGGCAAAACAGGACGATATCCTTAAAAGCGATTGGAAGCCCGTTGCCGGCAATCCCTCTTATACAGACTGCCTTATCAGGGACAGCTCTTCGGCAAGCTCGTATACCTATCTTTTCAACGACGGCGAGCTGGACGAGGTTCTTATCCTTGACAGTACGGGAATAATCAAGTCCAAAGTCGAAAACGGAAAGCTATTAACTTCAAAAGACAACAACGGAACGTTCGACAAGTCGTTCAATATGACTGACGACGGACAGGCAACGCTTCTATTCCTTGACGAACAGTCCCACTATATATATTATTCGCTTTCGGGCGGCAACGGCTACACCGTTAACCGTTTATGCTATGACGGTAGCTACGGCAACTATAACGGTTTGCCCGTGGAAACAGTTGTAAACGATTATACGCCCATACGCATTCTCGACCTCGACGCGGCAAGCGACTGGTATAAACCCGAATTGATAGAAGGTCAGCTTTTGTTCCCCACACAGACGAACAATATGACTGAATACGTCTACGTTATGGCTTGCGACTTGCGCAAGGATAAGGCAAGTGCGGAGGTTATGAACAACCCCGATGTAGATAAGCTTCTTAACGAAAGATATGAGGGTATAAGCGAAAAAATCGGGGAAGTAGACGAAACTGTCTATGAAAACCTGCAAAACGCATTGCGTTACGCGCTGTACACTAACGACGCCGACTATATAGATACGCTCAACAAAGCTTACGCCGATATCCTCGACTACGATGAAGAGCATTTCTGGTCTAAGCAGTCAGTTGCAAAGTATAAGGAATTTGTTGCAGCCTCCGAAAGCGGGGAATGGAGCGAATATTCCGATACGGTAAAAGTAAACGGTAAAGACGTTGCCGCAAACAAGCTTGATTTCTACTATTCGCTTCTCGGCAAAATGAACGAAGCGGACGCGGAAGCTTACGATACTCTTTTAAAAACGACTTATTTGCAGGGCTGGCCCGAAAAGGAAGGCACCTGGTTTGAAAATCTTTCAACGGGGGCAAAAGTCGGCTTTATAATCGGCGTAGTTGCAGGTGGGCTTATCGTCATAGCCGCTGCGGTTATAATTACCCTCATAATTATCAAAAAACGCAAAAAGAAGATGCCTGTTTACAATAAAAAGCGTATCAAGGTCGATACCACTGACGATAAGAATATCGACGTATATTCCGATGAGGAGCGCGCTCCCGATTCCTCGGACAATTAAAATTCAATAAAAATTTGCCCCCTTGTGCATAAGCGCAGGGGGGTTACGCATATTAATCGCTGAAAGACCCAAAATTTTTCAAAATAAGCGTAAATTTGCTTGTAAAAACAGTTTACAAATGCTTTAAATATTAATATAATGTTACCACAAAAAAGCATAGTACGGCATAGGCTATATTATACGGGAATTTGGAGAGATGAATTATGGTTAAATACGTTAAATGTCCCAGATGCGAATTGAACTACATCGACGAAGAAAAACAGGAATATTGCGACGTCTGCATTGCGGAATTAAAGGGAAATAAATTACAGTTCGCCGACCTTGACGACGAGGTTTATGAAGAGCTTGAAGAAATCGAGCAGTCCGAAGTTTGCCCTGTCTGCGGCGTTAACACTATGCGCTACGGCGAAAAGATGTGCGAAGCGTGCAAGAAGGAGAGCGAGTACAGCGAAGAGGAAGAGATTGATATAGAAAAGGACGAGGTCTGGAAGAACTATATCGACGACGAGGACGACGGCGACCTTACCATAGACGACGAAACCTTGCAGGAAGAGCTTGACGCGGAGTTTGAAGAAGAGGAAGAACAGAGCGAATCCGAAGACGATTTCTTTGACGACGAGCTTGATTCGCTTTCCGAGCTTGAAGACGACGAGTACGACGACGATGACGATGATGATGAAGACGACGATGACTTCTAAATGGGTCACGAAAATTTACTTCTATTCTGCGAAGTAAATTTTCCGTGATTTGAAAGGCTTTGCCTTTCTTTGTGTGATATTAAGGGCAAACTTAATAATATAATCACACAAATTCATTCTGCTGAGGCGGCGAAGCCGCAAATGCAGTCTGCCTGACAAAAAGCGCGGTTTTTGTCGGCAACGTGAACTATTAATAAAATTTTCAATGCACCCGACGGTATAAGTCGGGTGCATAATTTTACCGAAAATTGGTAAAAATAATTTTATGATTAAGGTAAACACAACAATTAAATCAATAAAGGATATGATTACAAGCCTAAACCAAAAACCCGTGACGGTAAAGTTAAACCTCGGCAGGAACAAGTTTGTTACCTTTACGGCTACGCTAAGCGGAATTTATCCGTCGCTTTTCACTGTCAATCCCGACGACAAAAATTTCCTTGGCAAAACGGCGTACTCCTATTCTGAAATCCTCTGCGGAAGGGTTAAAATTTCGGAAAGGGCGGCTGAATAACCGCCCTTTTAAAATTTATGAATATTCCCGACGGTGCGGGCATAATATAACCTTGTATAATCGGCTGTGCCGAGGGAGGTTTTTATGTCTTTATCAACGCAATATTCAACGGGGAATTATCTTGGGCGCATAGCCGTAATAAAATCGCAGTCCATTGTGGAAATACGCTTTTCAAGTCATGATATAGGCGAGGCTGCCGCCGTCTATCCCCAGGTTTCGCTGTCTTCGTGCGAGGCGGCGTCCGGCAGGGTAACCTACGGCGGAAGGCTCGTCTGCACGCTTGTATATGCAGATGAAAACGGCAAGCTTTGCCGTATCCAGAAAGGTGCGGAATTTTCGCACTTTGCCGACGACGACAGGCTTGCGCCCGCCCAGAACACGCTTTGCACGCTTACTTGCGAAAGAGCGCAGGTCAAAAGGGATGGTTCGTCGTATGTTGTTGCGGTAGTTATCGGGGCAAGTATTTCCGTATTCGCTTCGTCGCAGAGAAATACTCTGTCGCAGGCAGACGGCGCGGTCTGCCTGCGCGAAAACGCAAAGCTCTATTCCGCAGTAACTTTTTCGGGCGAAAGCGAGGTCGAGGACGACTTCGACTGCAACGCCGAGGACGTACTTATTCCCGCCGCAGAGGCTATCGTTACCGACTGTAACTGCCGTGCCGGCGCGATTGAAATAAACGGGGAAATATATCTTTCCCTTCTTGCGGTGCGCGACGGTAAGCCCGTTTGCCTTGACAGGATAATTCCTTTCAAAAGCGAAATTGCGTGCGAGGAAGCTTTGCTTTCAAGAAAAGCCGTCTGCCGTGCGGAAATTAAGGAAATAAGCGTGAACGCCCGCGTCAATGAGGAAAAGGGTAAATGCGGCGTTGACCTCGTCGCGCAGATGGGGTTTGCGGGTATGTATTACGAGGAGGAAGAGGTTTCGGTAATTACCGACGCGTTCTCGTGCGAAAACAGCTTGCAGTTGACCTTTGCGGAGGAAAGCTGTAATCCCTGTACGGAAATCAAGGTTTACACCGAAAAGGTAAGCGGACTTTGCGCAACCAAAGCCAAGCTCGACTATTCCTGCGCTTTCCTTGCAGCCGCGCTTCCCAAGGTGGAATTTGCCCGCTCTTCGGACGGAATAGAGGGCAGCGTTTCGGCAACCCTTCTGTATGAAAGCAACGGCGAAATGCACTCAACCGAGGTCAATTTACCGTTTGCGGTAACGCTTACAGGTCTTAATAAATGCTGCGAGGATGTAACAGTAGCGGTGTGCGGCGTCAATATAAGACAGCGTGCCGAGGGCGAGTGCGAAGCGGAGGCGGTACTCAAAATTTCCGCAGCCGACTGCGAACAAAGCTCGGTAAGGTACCTTTCGGACGCGGTCGACGGCGAACCGTTAAAAACCAACGACTGCGCGCTTAGCGTCTACATACCAGCTTCTGGCGACGGGCTTTGGGAAACAGCCAAAAAACTTTTGCAATCCCCCGAACAAATCCAGTCAACCAACCCCGATTTGAATTTCCCCCTGTCGGGCAAGGAAAGAATACTTATTTACAGACCTAAAACAAATTAATCGGCTTATGCATAGACATGCGCCCCGAAATTTCAAATTTCGGGGCGCGTACATTTAATATATCACATTGACTTTCACTATAAAAAATGATAGACTGTGTTTAAGGCGGTGTATTATGAAAAAGTTTGTAATTATAGTAAGTGCTTTTATATTTGCTTTTACTGTATTTTTTGCGGCAAGCTGTAAAACGCAAGCGGATAATAAAACCGATATAGGCAATCAACCTGACCCCAAAGACAAAATTGTTTATGAAGTCGACGCGCCGGAAATGGTGTCTTTAAGTTATTGGGTTTTTACTTCGGGAGTACCCGAAAATGCAATTACCGTAAAATCAGATAATGAAAACACGGTTTTTATATGTTTGCCGGAAAATGGCGAAGTATTCAACAAGGCAGATAAAAAGTATTGTGAACAAATAGAAATGTTGTCTGGCGAAACGACTTATTGGAGATATAACAGCATATTTGAATTTGAATACGAATTTGTCAAAATAATAGTTAAAGAAGACGGAAAAAACATAGGATGCGCCGTAATTGAAGTTACTGAAAATAATAAAAGATATTCGGCAAACGTTTTAAAAAGCGTATTATTTGTCGATGAAAACGGCGACACCGCAACCGTTTCGGAAGAAAAATTAAATGAGTTTATCAACGAAGTGAAAAACAACGTCGGATTTACGGCAGGGTACGATGAACAGTAATTTAGCGGAGGATAAAAAATATGGAATATATTAAACTCACACTCGACAATTTGGAAAAGGAACATATTTGTTGCGCCATATCAAACAATAAAGATATACAAGTAGCAAGCAAGAAAGCGTGGCTTAAAGAAAGGATAAAAGACGGATTAGTATTTTTGAAATCTACTGAGCGCGGAAAATGTTTTATCGAATACATACCCGCCGAAAACGCTTGGTGTCCTATCGAAGCAACCGGCTATATGCACATAAATTGCTTTTGGGTTTCAGGTTCATTCAAAGGACACGGCTATGCCAACGATTTATTAAACGCCTGTATAGCCGATGCAAAAGAGCAAGGCAAATGCGGCTTAACCGTAATTTCGTCCCCGAAGAAAATGCCGTTTTTGTCAGATCCGAAATATCTTGCTTATAAAGGGTTTAAGGTTGCGG
>CAJUKJ010000033.1 GCA_910587365.1 uncultured Christensenellaceae bacterium
TCGTTAAATCTACGCCGCCTGATTTATCTGCCGTTACTCCGTTATTATCCCCGTCTATGGGCGGTTTTACTTCGTGCTTGCCCCACTTCGTCAAGTCGGGTGTTCCCGTGATTCCCCAACCTAAACCAAACGCCGCTGTACAAGCTAATATGCCCGCCAGTATTCCCGCTACTACTTTGCCTGCCGTTCCGCCACTGTTTCTTGTTTTGTATTTTGCCATTTCTTAAACTCCTTCGGGGGCTTGTCCGCCCCCATTTAATAAATTTTTTATATCAACAGCTTTCCAGCCGTTAGATACCCTGTTTAATTCCGCTTGCGGCGCAGCTCTGCGGCTCAGAACGTCCGCCCCGGTTCTTGACCGCGCTTATACTTCGGTAAAGCCATTCGCTTTAAGCTGTTTTATGTACTCTGCATATTCCGCGGCTTCCGAAGCGTGTTGCGTTTGGTATTCCGGACAGCTTTCCCAGTCCACCTCACACATCACAAAGCCCTCAACCGACTTTTTTATAATCGGACAGCGGTCATTGCAATAATCGTCTATCCTGTAAGGGCAACCGTATTTACTCATTGCTTTGCGCCCGTCTTTGCAAAATATCTTTTCAAATGCTCGGCACAGTTTGTTGCGTGCATTGCCGCGTCTATCAATTGACCGTTTGCCGAACTCTCCGGCAACGCCTGTATTTCTTCCGATACCTCGGCAAGCTTGCCGAGTAACTCCTCGTATAATTCTTTGCTCATTTTTACCTTACCTCGCTTTTTGTCCTTACCTTAACCCCGCCGAAGCGGGGCAGTAAGGTAAAATATTTTGCCAACGGACGGACGAATTACCCACCCGCCGACGTGTAAGACGGAAAGCCTTTAATAGTACTACCTGCACCAGTGCGCTACCTACTGCTTTATTAGGTTTTTGTCTAAGTGGCTTTTTTGTTTCGCTTAAACCGTCTGTTATATTGACTTAACAACCTTTTTGTAATAAAATTTAATTAATTAAAATAAAACAAAGGTTGATATATAGTAATGGACATTGTTTATAATCTTGTAGTCCCAATTGTTACGTCTTTATTAGGTGGTTTAATCGCTGGATTGTTTACATTTTTGGGTGTTAAAATGACGATATCACACGAGAAAAAAGCACACGAAACCGACTTAAAAATTAAACAAGAAGAACAACACAAAAAAGAAATAGAAAAAACCTTTGAACGCAATAAACGAATAATTCGTACCAGACCGGAAATGACAATTTCAAAAGCCGGTGGTTCAATAAAAAAAGTTGAAGAGGTTTGCTTATTGCCGTATATTAAACCGAAACTATTTGATGAAAAGGAAATATACTTTGATTATCCCGAAGATATTTACAATGAAGAATATTGGGACAAATACGAATTCATATTGCAAAACACCGGCAAGCGCGAAATAACTTCGGCTTTTCTGCAAGTCCCTTATAAAAGCAGTTTTAATATTTATAGTAAATTAGTACTAATGAATTGGCGAAGCGCATATAACAAAAATTATTACAGAGATGTTTATGCGTTACCGTCTTATATCCAACCTAATGAAAAAATCAAAGTAATAGTTTACTTTCCTAAAACTGTGCCGCAATTAAAAGAAGAGGGATTGGATTTATACTTCTATGATGAAGATAATAATTATTGGTATCAAAGCTTAGTTAATATCAAAGGGAGAAATGAAGTCGAAATTATCGCACCGGACGCATATTTTATGCATTTCCAAGAAGACTGTAATTTTTGGTTTATCTACAACCACCTTTACTATTCAATGGACGTAAAGAAATGCTTTGATAAAGATATTAGCAGCTTGTTAGAAAAGCGGAAACGTGAAAATTGGGCGAGAACAGAAAAGCAAGAAGAATTCGTGCGGGCTGTTAAATGCGGCGAAATTGCTTTAAAATATAAATTGCCGTTAGAATAAAAACTTAATTTAAATTTCTATCATTCTGAGCTTTATGAAAACCTCATAAAGCTCTTTTTATTTTTGCAATAACTTTGATGTAAGTTTCAACGGTTACTATGTCTGAAATTTTTTCAAAGAAATGAAATTGCCCATCATTTTCGACAGACATTACAAAATTAATAACAGCGCAACTGTCATTACGTTCCTTTATATAACAAATTCTGTTAACAGGTAATAAAAACTTCTTTTGTTGATAATGTTCTGTTACCTCTATAAAACCTTTCATAACTTACCTTACCTTCTTCCCTGCCTTGCGGCAAGTAAATAGGAATTAAATTCCTATTTTTATTTTATCAAATTATACACAACTATTTTACGACTGTCAAGCCTATTTATGAATAAAATTCCTATTTGCTTGAAAAAAATTTACACTCCTCGCTATAATTACGACTAAGGAGCATATTATGAACTCATTTAGAGAGCTTAGAAAAGAAAGAAAACTAACCCAAATTGAATTATCTAAACTTCTTGGTATAGACCAAACGACAGTTTCAAAATGGGAATTAGGAAAGGCATTACCAGATACAGCTACGCTGATTAAGTTAGCGGATTTTTTTGATGTTTCTACTGACTACCTTTTATCGCGCTCAAACTTTTATTACCCAGACAAACTAATACAGAGTATGCAGACCGTCGCGCCGATGGGCGACAGCTCCTACTCTTCCGAAGAACGTGAAATCATACTTAAATACAGAACTCTTCCAGAAAAATTAAAAAAAATGGTTCGCGATAACCTTGAAGTTTACAGCGAATCAAATGAATTACTTCCCAAAAAAGATAAAAAAGTTTAAACTACCCTTCACTACACTTTAAGGGGGCTTAAACTTTGATATTAACAAATGAAGATTTTGAAGGACTTCGTCAAGCGCAGATGATAATTTCAAAAATTATTGCTCACGCTGTGGCGTCCGAAATCGAGGAGGAACACGAACGCGAATTTGATAAAATTACTAAGGGCTTAAAAAATGACAGGGCATTTGAAATTATTTTATCTGCAAGGAGAAAACAAATGCCAAGAAAATACAGACCTTTACTTACCGAACAGTGGTTTAAAGAACATACCAGACTTAAACCGAACGGAGTTTACGAAATAAGGTGCAGCATAAATAAAGTGCCTATTTCAGGTTCAAGCAAAGACCTTGACACCGCCGTTAAAAGATTTTTAGAAAACCTCGTTGAGGAAGACAGAGGCGTAAAAAACAAAAAACCCGCTTTGCAGCGGGTTCTGTTTAACGATTTTGCCGAAAAATGGTTCGAGCTGGTAAAAAAGCCTACGGTCAAAGCTAATACTTACCGCTCTTATTTGGAAGTATACCGTACACACATAAATCCGTTTATGCAAGGCAAGGAAATTAAGCAGCTTACCGCAATGGGTATTCAGCCTATTTTTTCAAACCTCTATAAAAAGGGACAAACGAAAACCGCCGAAATTATAAAGCTTATTTTAAACCCGGTTTTCAAAGCTGCCATTGCCGAACGGATAATTACTTTAAACCCTATGGACGGGGTACAGCTTTTAAAGCACCATAGCAAGGGCAGCACGGCTTTAACCTACGCTGAGGAATTTGCATTTTTGTTAAAGCTTAAAACAAGCGAATACGAATTGACATTCGTTTTATTGCTTTACTGCGGAATGCGCCGCTCTGAGCTTGCTTCCGCCAGAATCAAAGGAAATTACGTTATAGTAAAAAACTCTAAAAAACGATTGTCGGAAATAGAAACCGAACGCAAAATTCCTATTACCCCTATGCTTGCCCGTTATTTGCAAAACGTTTCGCCAGAGGAATTTAAAAAAGCTATCGGGTACCGCGGCGACACGCTGAGCCGAAATTTTAAACAGCTTTGCCCTTCGCACCACCTGCACGAGCTACGGCATACATACATCACGCGCTGTCAGGAATGCGGGGTTGCCCGCGAAGTTGTTTCCGTCTGGGCAGGTCACGCAGCCGACCACACTATGACGACAAATGTTTATACGCATTTTTCGGAAGAGTTTATGCTTTCGGAAGCGAAAAAGGTAAATTATTATAGTAGATTAAAAGGTTAGTCCCAATTTAGTCCCAATTTCCCGCGGGTTTGATTACTTCTTCCCGCCAAAAAACAACTTAAAAACGCAAAAAATAGCGGTAAATTTAACAAATTACCGCTATTTTTCTGGTGGGAGGAGGTGGATTCGAACCACCGAAGTCGGAGACGTCAGATTTACAGTCTGATGCATTTGGCCACTCTGCAATCCGCCCGTATTTAGTTTTTTACCCCGTCAATGCGGGGTAATGTTTGGAGCTGGTGATTGGAATCGAACCCACAACCTGCTGATTACAAATCAGCTGCTCTGCCAGTTGAGCTACACCAGCACACCGCTGCAATTAAATTGGTGCCTTGGGGTGGAATCGAACCGCCGACATATGGATTTTCAGTCCACCGCTCTACCGTCTGAGCTACCAAGGCATAAGCGCCTTTCGGCGCCGAAAAAAATTTGGCGACCCAAAACGGGCTCGAACCGTCGACCTCCAGCGTGACAGGCTGGCGCTCTAACCAACTGAGCTATCGGGCCATA
>CAJUKJ010000034.1 GCA_910587365.1 uncultured Christensenellaceae bacterium
CTTTGCAAAGACTTTTACCGGTTCTGGCACGTGGTGGCAGATTGCTATTGTTGTTGTAATAATAATTCTTGCTATCGCTGTGGTTGTGCTTTTGGTAAAGTTTATTAAATGGGCTTATCGGGGGTTGTTTGAATGATTGAAATTGAATTATTCTATAAAACCGTTGAAAGTAAGATACGTTGCAAACACATAAAGTATCTGAAAAAACAAAAGTGTTTGCCGAGTGACCAAGCCGACTCGAAGCAGGAAGAAAAAACAATATTGGCGGATGAGGACGATTTTGTTTATTCTGATAAGCCGAAATTAAGGCAAAAGGCAAAGCGCGTTAAAGCTTTTAATAAGGGTATAGACACTGCATTAAAGGCGTTGCAGTCTGAGTATAAAGCGTTTGAAAAGCGTTTTGAAAGCGAGCAGGTAAAGGGTAAGAAGTTTTGAATTTAACAAGATTGTTAAAAAAGGAGCCGTTAGCAGTTGGCTTTTATAATATATGCGGAGAGCAAGGAGCGGGCAAAACCTCGCTTGCAACTGCATTGTTGCGTACAGATTATAAGCGTTGGCGTAAGTACCGTTATGGGCTGGCTTGTGAACAGGCGCAAGAATATTATGAAGCCAACGGTATACGGCTTAATATAGATAAAACGTTATATTTCAGCAGTACGGAAATCGTGCTTGACAGCCGTCGGGGGATAACAACCCACGAAATCGATTTGGAGCGATTGGGACTTCCTAACCCAGATTATGAGGTGCAGTATCTTCCGTGCGGTTCTGTCATCTTCATAATGGAAGCCGATATTTTGGCATATTGCCATAATTGGCAGAAACTTAGTGATTATCTTCGTAATTTGATTAAATACTGCCGTCATCAGAAGCTGACGATAATATTCGATATGCAGGTGGGCGGGGACTTGGCAAAGGCATTGCGCAATCTGAATATGGGAACGTATTACGTGTTTCTTTCGGGGATAAAGCGTTTTTTGCTTTTCTGGAAGATACAGCAATGGCAGTTTTTGTATGTGTATACTCAGCGTGTCAATTTTGTAAAAGAGTTTTCACAGTACGGAATAGATATCCAAAAGCAAATAAAAGTCCCGCTTGTTGAGTGGGGAAAGTTTCGTATTTTCGGAAATGTTTTCGGCTGCTATAATTCATATAGTGCTGTGCCGTACTTTTTACAGGGTATTGAAAAGGTTGGTTATATTTACCGAGAACATAACGAGGGCGATTTGTCGGTAGACGGAATAAAAGCGTATTGCGAAGCGCATCCGCTTGTCAGTTCTCAAAATAATCAAGTGCAGGACGTTGATAAAATGTCCAAGAAGCAGATAAACGAACTTGTAAAGCAGTTGTTAGGTTAGCGGCAAGGTTGCCGATAAAAGCCGTTCTAAACGCAGGTGTCTGCGGTAGCATACCTTACGAAGCCTCGGGAGAGGCGCACGCAAAGTTTGTATAAAAGGCGTGAAATTTGCGGGCGGAACGACCTTGTAGACGGTTTAAAGCTCGGACTCGGCTTATTAGTTCAAAAATTACCCCCTTGCAGGGGGTGTTGTGCTTGCACAACTTCGGGGGTGGCGCATAATGCGACCGCATTACGCACGTAAGTGCGTTGGGAAAATGTCGGTTGTATTGCCCTACCCGCGCGCCGTAGGCGCGCGGGTAGGGCAATACCTTGATATATTAGAAACAAGTTGTAACGCAATGCTGAAATAAGTTAATACGTATATAAGTTGGTGGTTATGAGTTTTGCAGAAAGAATTATTGATAGAGGATATTTTCAAGATTTAAAATGTCGTACTTCTCATAATTATCAGATAGCGGATTTTTATTTAGATAAATATGAGCAAACAAAGGAAGCTAAATTTTTAAATAAGAGTAAGGCAATAGATACTTGTTGTAAATGGTGGGACGTTGATTTTTTTGAACAATTGAAGATTAAAAATATTAAGCGGGTAAATCTTTGTAAAGACAAGTTTTGTTTTAATTGTCAGTCAATGCTTGCAATTCGCCGCCAATTGCAATTCGGCCCTATCCTTGATACATTCCGAAAAACTTATGACGTATATCATCTGGTTCTAACTGTGCCGAATTGCGAGGGCGAAGAATTGCTTCCGTTATTGAAAAGAATGTTTAAAAAGTTCCAGAATTTGACCAGATATTTTAAAGGTCAAGCAAAGGTTAAAGGAATAGACTTTTTAAAGTATGGATACGTTGGTGCGGTTCGTGCATTGGAAGTAACGCAAAATCAAGTAACGAAACAATTCCATCCGCATTTCCATTGTATGGTACTTTTGAAAAAAGATTTAAACCTTGAAGAAAAATATATAAATAAATATAGTTATGACGATGGGGTTTTAGTTCATAAGTTTACGGAGCTTGAAATTTTACTTCAAAAACTTTGGTATTTGCTTATGAACGATGAACGTGTTACGGCAAAAACATTAGAGGAATTAAAGCTTGGTTATGACGTTCAGATGACTGATAGTGAGGGGCATTATCACGAAGTATTTAAATATGCCTGTAAGGGAGCATTTGACGAAGATAAAGGTGCGTTTCTTTATAAAGAACTGACTTTCTGGACTTTATACGAAGCTTTAAATAATCGTCGGATGATACAGGGTTACGGTAAGTTATATAATTTTGAAGATTTGGACGGCGAGATATTAGAAAATGAATTAACTGAAATGTATGAAAAAATGATTTCTGCGTTAAATGATTTTGAAAAGCCGTCTTTCAAGATTGAAAGTTTAGACGATATAATAGAACGTTCGGTTTACTGTAAGTACATATCTAAAAGTAATTTAAAACGTCTTATTATGGAGCGTAGGAAAGAACTGCTTGCAAAGAATATGTTAGAAGCAGAAGAGCAGGGGGAATTTTTAGACAAGTGGTTAGAAGATTGGTAAAATGTTATAATTAAAAATAAAGCTCCTTTCTATATTGAAAGGGGCTTTAAAAATTAACGAACTTTACGGGTTGTGGGGTGTTTGGGGGTAATAAATTTTTATACAATATAGAGTATATATAAATTAAATAAATACAATATATTGTGTTTGTTGTTTAAAAATGAAGGTGCAAGTCCCGACTCGTCCACCATCTTTGTAGGACGAAAATACTGTCCTACAA